>NZ_AJLS01000114.1 GCF_000307875.1 Neobacillus bataviensis LMG 21833 | reverse complement strand
AAAAATATTGTTTGTTGACGTTTTTGTTTGTTTAGTTTTCAAAGAACAATTTGTTACTTCGTTCAGAAGCAACTTTATTACTATATCATCTCGTAATCGTATTGTCAAATACTATTTTGAAATAATATTCTTTTGCGAGGTGACAAGAATAAATATTATCATAGACAGCTATTTCTGTCAACTGATGAAAAAATAATTTATTTTGGAATAATTACTTTCGTTTATTCCCCTCATCAGGATTACTATATTACTATTATCCCCCACCCAAGTCAACTACTATTTTTACTTTAAGAATAATAAGAGAAATTTCGGTAAAAGATAAAATGTACATTTTACCTTGAGGAGTTCGGTTATGAAGCAGCCTTCATTTGAAAATAAGAAAAACGAACGGCCTTCAGCAAATGATGATTCTACCCTGGATACCCGCGTAGGGTTCATTAAGAATTCTTTCGGCAATTCTGAAGACTTACTGATGATCCCCATTTTATATAAAGAAGAGAAAGGGGTCATCGTTTATTTAGCCACCATTGCTGACTCAGAAAAAATCCAAGAAAGTATCTTATTCCCGTTCATTAAATATCCTGAAATAGACTTAGATGACATCCCATTTTCGACAGAGACACAGAGTAAAATAAACCTTAACGATACTATAAATGCTCTGTTACAAGGAAATTCAGTCGTCATTATCGAAGGAAGCCATGAAATTTTTTCTTTTTATACGAAAAAAGATTTTTCTCGCAGCCCCAAAGAACCTGATAGTGAAAAAACTGTACGTGGATCACATATAGGTTTTATTGAAAACCTTTCGACAAATATAGGGTTTATCAGACAAGGGATTGAGAACCATAATCTTAGAATTACTTACCATCGGAGCGGCCAATACACAAATACTAAAATTGCCGTTGTGTATATAGAAGGGATTACCAATCCAAATCTAGTAATGAGACTAGAAGAAAGACTTCAAACCCTTTCCACAGATATGACTTTTAGCCCTGGGTACTTAGAAGAGTTAGTTGAAGATATGCCTTTATCTCCATTTCCACATATACTTTACACGGAAAGGCTTGATCGAACAATTGCCCAATTAGTAGAAGGGAGAATCGTCATTTTGTCTGAAGGAAGTTCAGATGTGCTTGTTCTTCCTGTATCATTTTTTTCCTTCTTTCAAACGACGGATGATTACAACAGCCGCATCATTACGGGCTCTGTTTTTCGACTTTTGAGAGTAACAAGCTTTTTCTTCTCGCTTCTATTACCTGCTTTATATATTGCGATTATCGGATTCCATTTTGAGATTATCCCGAATGAAATTTTAGTTCTGGTTAAAAACTCTGTAGAGAACATTCCGTTTCCACCGTTAATTGAAGCGGTGATTATGTCATTTACGATTGAATTAATTCGTGAAGCAGGAATTCGTCTTCCTACCCCAATTGGACAAACAATCGGTATTGTCGGCGGTTTAATTATCGGGGATGCGATTGTTTCTGCAGGATTAGTATCGAATGTGATGGTAATCGTGATAGCACTTACGGCTATTTCTTCGTTTACAATCGCATCCTATGAAATGAGTAATACGGTTAGGCTCTTAACCTTTCCAATTATGGTTCTTGCTGCTAGCTTTGGGTTTGTCGGAATCATATTCGCGTTAATGTTTATCATTGGCCATCTCTGCAAACTGGAGTCTTTGGGGACGCCTTATTTCACCCCGATTGCCCCCTTTAATTTACAAGGGATGAAGGACGCAATCATCCGATTTCCAATATGGATGTTAAAGCAAAGACCGCGAGAGTTACGTGTTAAAAATAAAAATCGACTAAATCGACCAAGAAGATGGGAAAAAAATGAAAAATGAAAATCAAATCACCAAGCTTCAGATGATCACCTTTTTAATCCAGACGCAAATTGGAGTGGCCTTTCTTTCTCTTCCTTACGACATTCACAAATTCGCAAAAGGGGATAGTTGGATTTCTCTCCTGTTGACAGGTGTGTTTATGGAAATTCTTGTTATCCTCTATCTCATTTTATGTAACCGCTTCCCTAATCAGCATTTGTTTCAACTCCTTGAATCGATTTTCGGAAAGGTGGTTGGAAAGTGCTTTACCCTTTTTTATACTGGTTATTTCTTATTAACCGGTTCAACCATTCTCGTTTTATTTGTCTTTATTTTAAAAAAATGGATGCTGCCGTACACTCCCTATTGGGTCATCCTTTTGTTGATAGTATCCATCGGGATCTATATTGCTGTCGAAAACTTGAAGGTCATTGCAAGGTTTTACTTTATCGCCTCTTTTGTGTTGATTGTGTTTATCATCATCACTCCAATTGCTTTCAAAGATGGCAATATCAATTACATTATGCCTATTGGTCATTCAGGTATGATGAACATGCTAAAGGGGGCCGGGCATGCTACGTTAGCTTGGCAAGGCATGGAAATGTTCCTTATACTATCTCCGTTTGTTTTAGCAACAGGAAAGGAAAAGGTTAAAGCTTTTAGCTTGGTAAACTTATTTATTACCCTTTTTTACACATTCCTAACCTTTGTCTGTTTAATTTACTTCAGTGATGACCAAATGGGGTTATTTCCTCAGCCTGTTCTTTATTTATTAAAATCCTTTTCTTTTAAAATCATTGAACGGCCAGATTTAGTTATCATTTCATTCTGGATTATTTTAGTCGGGACATCATTTATTAGCTATCTTTACGGTGCATCCCTAGCAGGCACTTTTCTAATTAAAAGATGGACAAGAAAGTCTTTCGTTTATTTATCAGCCCTTATTTGCTTTATCTTAGCCCTATTTTTTAATGGTGAAAATGAAATAAAGCAAATAACGAAATACACTACCTACACTGGTTTCATTTTCTTGATGGCCATACCTGTCTTTCTTTTACTATTTTCCCTGCTATTTAAAAAACGGCAGAAGGGTGAATTCAATGCGAAGAACTAGTAAGCGGTTGATTGTTTTCATTTTTATCCCCCTTTTATTAACAGGTTGTTGGGATCAAAGGCTATTAAAAGAGCAAAAATTAATCATGCTTATTGGGTATGATATCAATCCTAATGGCGATATAATCGCAAATACATCTTACCCTATTGGCAAGGGAGCGCTAGAGAATAATAATTCTTCAGCATCATCTTCAAGGAGCACCATTCTTACTTCATCAGGCAGAACAGCTTTAGACACCCTCCTGCATGCCGACCTAAATATTTCAGAAAGAATCGATACCTCAAAAGTTCAAGCGATCCTTTTTGGTGAAAAGATGGCAAAAAAAGGACTCTATCAGGAGCTCGATAACATTTATCGGAACCCAAAAGGCGCTCTTAGCGCAAAAGTGGTGATTATTGAAGGAGAAGCAGCGGACGCCATTCGCTTAAAACAGGAAGAAGCAGATATAAACGGACAATATTATGCTGAATTCTTAAAAAGCGGTGAAGCAACCGGTTTTTTTACAGACTATAATGTTCAATCAGTCTGTCCTTTATTGCTTAAGCATACAAAGGATCCATTGCTGCCGCTTCTTAACGTTCATTATGAGAAACATCGGGCACGATCGGTAGGTATGGCACTATTTGATAATGAAAAAATGACAGGGAAACTTAATATTCCGGAATCAAAAATGTTTTTACTCCTTAATGGAACCAAAAAACAGAAAGTTTCATTTTTAGTAAAAACAAATCAACAAGGAAAAGAAACTCAAAAGGATTTTGTCGTCATCGAAGTGATCACTACCCGCAAAAAAACAAAATTAGCCGTGAAAAATGACGCTGCTTCAGTGAATTTATCAGTAAAGCTTCAATTTCGGATTACAGAGTATCCGAAAAATCATTTAACGAATCCACTGCAATTAAATCAGATAAATAAAGAAATAAAGAATAGTTTAACGAAAACAGCCGAAAAAACGATAGCAAAATTACAGGAAGCGAATTGTGATGGATTTGGAATTGAAGAGAAAATCAAGGCCAATCATCATCAACTGTGGGAGAAAAAATACAAAAATGCACCCCTTAAAGAGATACCGATTAAGGTAGACCTGCAATTTGAACTAATTAATACCGGAATCATTAATTAATAGAGAGGTTCACCCTATAGCACTCGAAAAGGATATATTATACAATTATTAGATGATATATGATAAAAGTGCGGTGAATTCATTGTTTAAACTATTGTTAATTGAAGATGATGCAACATTATTTAATGAAATAAAAGAACGCCTGACTGGTTGGTCTTATGATGTGTACGGGATTACTGATTATAACTCAGTCATGAAGGAATTTTCGGTGGTAAAGCCTGATTTAGTCTTGATTGATATCCAATTGCCGAAATTTGATGGCTTTCATTGGTGCCGGATGATCCGCTCCCATTCAAATGTTCCAATACTGTTTTTATCCTCACGAGACCATCCATCTGATATGGTGATGTCAATGCAGCTCGGTGCCGATGACTTTATACAAAAGCCATTTCATTTTGATGTCCTGATTGCGAAAATTCAGGCCACACTAAGGCGTGTTTATAATTACAATACCGAGCAGGTCACCCTAAAAACATGGTGCGGTGCAACAGTAGATTATGAAAAAAACACGGTCAGCAATAACGCTGGAACCGTTGAACTGACAAAAAATGAAACCTTTATCTTAAAAAAGCTGATTGAGCAAAAAAATAAGATTGTCAGCCGTGAGGACTTAATTAAAAGCCTTTGGGAGGATGAACGCTTTGTTAGCGATAATACCTTAACGGTCAATGTCAATCGGCTGCGAAAAAGGCTGGAAGAGCTTGGTTTAGGCCGTTTTATTGAAACAAAGATTGGGCAAGGCTACATCGCGATTGAAGAGGCAAATGGGTATGATTAAGGACTATTTAATTGAAAGGCGCAGCTGGATCCTTCTCTTTTTCGTCATTCAAGCACTTATTCTATTTGTCTCTTTCCTTGATTCGGCGATTCCTTTGATGCCGCTCTTCTATATTATTTTCTTATCAACACTTGTTTTTACTGTCTTTTTGATTTTTCGCTATCATAAGGAAACAAAATTTTATAAAAGTTTAGCGGAATGGGAAAACAATCTGGATTTAACTAATATAGCAGAGCCTGAGAGTCCGTTTGAAAAAATGATTGAGCACAGCATCACGAACCAAACTGAACTGCTAAAAAAAGAGGCTTCGGAAAATCTGTTGATGTTAGAACAGGAGAAGGATGAGCTGTTAGCTTGGATTCATGAAGTCAAGACACCGTTAACTGCGATGCATTTAATGATTGACCGCCTAGACAATGAACGGATGCGCGCCCAATTAACACACGAATGGCTGCGAATCCACCTGCTCTTAGACCAACAGCTTCACCAAAGACGCATCCCTTTTATGGAAAATGACTTATATATAGAAGAAACTGATTTAAAGGACTTACTTTTTCACGAGATTAAGACGTTACAGTCGTGGTGCATACAAAAAGGAATTGGCTTTGATGTTGATTTGGAGGTTGCAACAGTCTTAACGGATGCTAAGTGGCTCACCTTTATCATCAGACAGTTGTTGACAAACGCGGTAAAATACAGCGAATCATCCGATATCATGATAAAAAGCTTTCAAAAAGATGGAAAGACTGTTCTTGAGGTAACGGATTTCGGACGCGGCATCGACCCAAAAGACATCTCACGCATCTTTGACAAGGGCTTTACCTCGACAACATCTCACCACGACAATGCCGCAACAGGTATGGGTTTATATTTAACAAAACGAATTGCTAAGCCATTATTAATCGATATTGATGTCAATTCAGGACTTGGCCGTGGTACTACCTTCACGTTAATTTTTCCAAAAAAGAATGAATTTGTCCATATCGCAGGCATGTGACAACAATGTCACATGCTTTTCTTAATTGTTCGCTCAATCGAAGGATTGGAATCGTCGAGGTATTTATACTAAAGGTATCGATTAAAGGGAGCGTGTTGGTATGAATATTTTAGAAGCCACTAAAATTCATAAAAGCTATGGAAATAAATTAAATAAGCAAGAGGTATTAAAAGGGCTTGATATTAATGTTGAAAAAGGAGAATTCGTCAGTATCATGGGAGCCTCAGGTTCCGGAAAGACCACCTTGCTCAATGTACTATCTTCCATTGATAGGGTTAGCGGCGGCACAATTACGATCGAAGGAAAAGAGATGACTGCGATGAAAGAGCGTCAACTGGCTGAATTCCGCAAGCACCATTTGGGGTTTATTTTTCAAGATTATAACTTACTTGATACATTGACCGTCAAAGAAAATATCCTTTTGCCGTTATCGATTTCGAAGGTGTCAAAAAGGGCCGCGGATGAAATGTTTCTTGCAGTGGCAATGGAACTTGGGATTTCTGACATTAAGGATAAGTATCCGAATGAAATTTCCGGGGGTCAAAAACAGCGTACTTCTGCGGCAAGGGCGTTTATTCATGAACCGAGTATTATTTTTGCGGATGAGCCAACGGGTGCCCTTGATTCAAAATCCGCTTCCGATTTACTAAACAAATTAAGCGAAATGAATCGGAACCGCAAGGCAACGATTATCATGGTAACCCATGACCCGGTGGCGGCAAGCTTTAGCAGCAGGGTTGTTTTTATCAAGGACGGCCAGATTTACACACAATTAAATAAAGGTGAACAATCAAGACAGACGTTTTTTAAAGACATCATGAAAACGCAGGGAGTATTAGGTGGTGTGCCAAATGAGCGTTAAGCAACTCATTTTTCGCAATTTGAAAAGGAATTTGAAAAACTATTATCTTTATGTGTTTGCACTTATCTTTAGTGTCGCCCTTTATTTCGCCTTTGTCACCCTGCAATATGATCCGGCGATGAATGAAACAAAGGACTCCATGAAGGGTGCCGCTGCGATTAAGGCAGCTTCTGTTTTACTTGTTGCAATTGTTTCCGTCTTTTTGCTATACGCCAATAATATCTTTATTAAACGGCGCAGCAGGGAAATCGGCTTATTTCAATTAATTGGGATGACCAAAAGCAGAATTTTCAACATTCTGACGGCAGAGAATTTTATCCTTTATTTTGGTTCACTTGTCATCGGAACTTTTATTGGCTTTTCCGTTTCACGGTTAATTCTGATGATACTATTTAAAATTACGGGTATCGATGCGATCGCCGCCCTTCATTTTTCAACGAAAGCACTGATTCAAACCGTTGTAGTGTTTTGTGTTATCTACCTGTTAATCATGCTAATGAACTATGTGTTCATTAAAAGACAAAGCATCTTATCCTTATTCAGAGTGGTTTCATCGACAGAAGGTAAAGTGAAAAAGATGTCTTGGGCGGAAATCATTATTGGGATTGTCGGCATGATTTTGATTATCTCAGGCTACTATATTTCCTCGAAATTATTTAGCGGCGATTTTACGACAATGACTGAACTTTTTGGGGCGATGATTTATATTCTCGGCTCTGTTATTATCGGAACCTATCTTTTTTACAAAGGATCTGTCAGCTTTATCTTTAACGTCATTCGAAAAAAGAAGAATGGTTATTTAAATATTAATCAAGTATTATCGCTGTCCTCGATTATGTTTCGGATGAAATCGAATGCCTTATTGTTAACGATTATTACGACGGTTTCTGCACTTGCGATTGGGTTATTGTCATTAAGTTATATCTCTTATTATTCGGCGGAAAAAATGGCTGAAAATCAAGTCGCCGGGGATTTTTCGTTCGTAACAACGGAAGATGCGGCGAAATTCAGTAAGGCTTTAACTGCTGAGAATATTCCATTTAGTGAAAAGAAGATTGATGTCATCCAGGCGGATGCGAATCTTAAAAAGATAATGGATATAAATCTGGAAGAAATAATGTTCGATCCAAAGGCTATGACGATTCCGGTTATTAGCAATAAAGATGTTCCCACTATCGAAGTAGCCGAAGGAGAAACTATTTTTACCGGATATAATGATATGCTGCAAAAATTTATGAGTCTAAAGGATTCTGGTGACATTGAATTAAAGGGTCAGAATGAAGTAATTCCGCTGAAATACTTAGGCTTAAAAAGGGATTTCATCATTTCCGGTTATTTCACTAACGGTGGTCAGCCTACGGCTATTGTCGACCAAAAGGTATTTGAGAGTTTACAGCAGGACGTAAATCCCAAGATTCAGAAGGAATCTTCGGTGTTTGTCGGAATGAAGCTACAAGATGAAGCAAATCTTGATAAAGCAAATGAGATTTTTGTAAAAATGTTCGGTAATGAGGATCGTTTAAAATCTTCACGGCTGGAAATCAGCAATGGACAGAAACAAGTGATGGGGCTCATTATGTTTATCGTCGGCTTTTTAGGGTTAACCTTCCTTATTACATCCGGGTGTATTCTTTATTTTAAACAAATGGGTGAAGGGGAAGAGGAAAAGCCAAATTATACGATTCTGAGAAAGCTCGGTTTTACTCAGGGTGACCTTCTAAAAGGCATTCAAGCAAAACAGGTGTTTAATTTCGGCATTCCATTAATCGTCGGGCTCTTCCACAGCTATTTTGCTGTACAGTCAGGCTGGTTCTTATTCGGAACAGAGGTATGGACACCGATGATTATTGTTATGGTGATTTATACTGGATTGTACTCTATTTTCGGTATTCTATCGGTTCTTTATTATAAAAAGGTGATTAAAGAAGCACTTTAGTGTGGTATTTTTTACGAAGAGTAAAGCTCCAGGCCAAATAGGCACTGGAGCTTCTTTGGGTGTCAGGTACCATTTTCCATAAATTTACTTATTTTTATAAAAGCGATCTCTTACTTTTTTCAAGCGGGCGTGATACCTTAGAATGTCCAGCCGGGCTTTTTCTGCTTCTGGCGCAATCGGCCTAAGTTTCTCCAGCTCCCAATAATCAACAATCACATCTAAAACTTGATCAAAATATTCTAATGGGCCGTAATTTGCCTCTTTCGCAATAATGGACATCCGATCTTCAAAATCAGGCATGACAGTACCAGGCATTTGAAAGTTCATAATGACATTACCCAGATGGTAACAGTAGTTAGGTTCTAATTGCAGATGAAATTTAATGACATCCCTGTAAAAGGCATAATGCAATGTTTCATCCTTTGCTAGTCGCCGAAGTAAACTGGACAAATCCTTATCATGCGATCCAGCCACTTTCGCGACATTATTATAAAACACCATAGTTGCTAATTCTTGCAAGGATGTATACACCATGGTTTCAAAAGGTGTATGGTAATCCGGATTCCAGCCATTCTCAACCGTTTGTTTGTGTAATTGGCGGAGGCGCTTCGGATCGACATTACGTGTGATTAAAAGATACGTTTCAAGAAGGTTTGAATGCTGGTCTTCTTCTGCTGTCCACGTATGAACAAAATCTTTGATAACCGTTAAAGAGCCTTTAAAGGTTTGGTCTAGATGGGAGGTGAACCAAGGCAGGTTTACCTCGGTTAATAGTGCCGTTTCAACCGCGGTAACAATAGATGTAGGAAGTGTGACCTGACTTTCATCCCACGGAACACGCCGGAAGTCCATTGCCTTATCCCATGGCAAAAAATCATGATAGCCCCAATCAATTTTTTCAGCACGCTTTTTATGTTCTTCATATAATTCTATAAGTTTAGGCTCCAGCCTAAAGTCCAAATCATTTGTTAACATCCTAACCCCTCCATTCAGGTTGATCGTTTGTTTTTATTTTCAATTAAACTTATATCTGATATTAGTACCTGTTACTAATTTGATTATAGCACAACTATTCTGATTTTAACTAATGGAGGATTTTGCATATCTTTTGCTATAATGATATTGAACTTTTGCTATAAACAACATTATGAAAAGAAAGGCTAAATATATGAAAGGGAAATTAGTATTTATTGGTGTTGGAATTGTAGTAGTTTTTCTACTGTTGCTAGGCACCTATAAATTAATGAATTCAAGGACTTTCCAGTTATTCGGCGGTCTTACAGATCAAGTGGAAGCGGAACAAAAGGTTGTTGCGTTAACATTTGACGATGGACCGACTAAGAATGTGGATCAAATTCTGCCACTCTTGGATCACTACCACGCAAAAGCAACCTTTTTTCTGATTGGGAATGAGATAAAGGACAACCTGGAAGAAGCTCGGGAAATTGCCGATGCGGGTCATCAGGTTGGCAATCACACCTATTCACATAAGCGGATGATTTTTAAAATGCCTTCTTATTATAAAGACGAAATTGAAAAAACAGATCAATTGATTCGTGATGCCGGGTTTACGGGGGAAATTGATGTTCGTCCACCAAACGGAAAAAAATTGGTTGGCCTGCCTTATTACCTATATAAGCATGATCGCGACACCATTACTTGGAATTTAGAGCCAGATACCTTTTATACTACTGCTGCTGACAAAGTGAAATATGTTCGGGATCAAATAAAGCCTGGTTCAATTATTTTGATCCATCCGATGTATGACAAAACGGAAGAAGAACTGAAAACCGTTGAAGGAATTTTACAAGCACTATCCGAAGAGGGCTACAGCTTCGTAACCGTCAACGAACTCCAGAAATTAGGAGGAGACAACTGAATCAGTGAACAGAAATCCTGTGATTTGTCCTTCATGTGAATGTAAATAAAAAGGGTACAGTCCTACTGTTTAAACAGCAGGACTGTACCCTTTAAATAAACAGAATCCATCGCCAAGCTTCCACGACACCATCATCGATTTAGGAATGCTTTTGTCCGTTCGAATTGCGGGTTGGTCAACACGTCAGTTGGATGACCGGATTCAATAATTTCTCCATTGTCCATAAAAATTACACGGTTTGCTACCTCTTTTGCGAATTCCATCTCATGGGTGACCACAATCATCGTCATGTGCTCTTCGGCCAGATTCTTCATCACCTGCAGAACTTCTGCGGTTAACTCGGGATCCAGTGCCGAAGTAGGCTCATCAAATAACAGAATATCCGGATTCATCATGAGCGCCCTTGCAATGGCAACCCTTTGTTTTTGCCCGCCAGATAAATTGGCCGGGTACGCACTCTCCCGACCTGTTAGACCAATTTTTTGAAGAAGCTCAGTACTGCGTTTTCCTATATCTGCAGCAGACTCCTTTTTTACTAATCGTGGAGCCATTTCCAAATTCTCCTTGACCGTTAGGTGCGGGAACAAATTAAAATGCTGAAACACCATCCCCATCTTAGCGGTAATCTGCTTAATTTCCTGCGGTTTTGAGTAAACGCCATCCTTTACCAAGTAATCACCGGAAACGAGAATACTGCCGCCATTGATTTCTTCTAGGTGGACAAGACTCCGAAGCATGGTACTTTTACCCGATCCGGAGGGGCCAATCACAGCCACAACATCATTTTTATTCACATCAAAGGTAATCTGTTTTAAAACTTCTAGATCTCCATATGACTTTTTAAGATTAGAAACTTCAATGATTGCCATATTCACACCCCCTCCTTATTCAAATGTAAACCGCCGTTCGATTAATTTAAAAACATACGTCAACACTAGCGTCATAAGTAGATAAATGACGCCTGCCACCATAAAAGGAACAATCGTAAAATCGCGATTCACCGCTGTCTCGGCAAAGTGCAATAATTCCGGGACCGCAACAGCATAAAGCAGAGCCGTATCCTTGACAAGTGTCACTGATTCGTTTGCCACTGCCGGAAGGGCAATGCGAAACATTTGCGGCATAATGATCCTTGTCATCATCTGCCATTTAGAAAAACCAAGGACTTGTGCCGCCTCATATTGACCTTTATCAATGGCCAACAGTCCGCCGCGAAAAATTTCAGCAAAATAAGCTGAATAGTTTAGGATAAATCCGATACAAGCGGCTACGAAGCGATCCAGTACCAAATATTCCCCAATACCTGGAATCATCGGCAGCCCAAAACAGATGACTAATAGCTGAAGCAGAAGCGGTGTCCCACGCATCACATAAATAAAAACTTGTGCAAGCCAGGATAAGGGCTTGAGCCTGCTTTTTACAGCTAATGTTAATAAAAAGCCCAGCGGAATCGACACAACAATGGCAATCAAGAACAAAAGAATTGTCATTTGTGCCCCTTCAAGCATCGGCTTAAGGATGGTTAGTATATAATCAAACGACATAGATGGTTTCCTCCAAAAACAAAACAGGGTCCCACCCGGAATCCTGTTTTGTTCCCTATTTATCATTACTTTACTACTTTATCTTCACCAAACCACTTTTTTGAAATTTCAAGGGCAGTACCGTCTTCATTCATTTCATCCAGTGCTTTTTGCAGCTTGTTCAACAGTGCCTCGTTGCCTTTTTTCACACCCACCCCATATTCTTCAGGAGCAAGGGATTCATCAAGCACTTTAAATGTACCTTTTTCTTTTGTCATGTAATAATCTATCACAACTTCATCAATCACGACAGCATCTAAACGGCCGCTCTTCAGATCATTCAGTGCCATCACATTATCGGAGAACTCTGTTGCTTCTTTTATCTTGGATTTAATTGGGTTCGAATCCAAGGCATCAGCGGCAGAGGATTGTGCCTGCAGCCCAACGACTTTCCCATCTAAGTCTGCAAGTTTTGTTACCTTCGAATCAGCAAGTGTAACCACGACTTGGGCATTTTTTAAATAAGGCTTTGTAAATAGAACCTTTTTCTTACGTTCGTCGGTGATAGTATAACCATTCCAAATAAGATCGATGCGGCCGCTGCTAAGCTCAGATTCTTTGGTTTTCCATTCGATAGGCTGGATTTTAACATCGACACCCATTTTTTTAGCTGCAGCATTTGCATAGTCAATATCAAAACCAACGATTTTATTATCTTTATCACGAAATCCTAATGGAGCAAAACTATCGTCAATACCGATGACCAATTTATTGTCATCTTTGTCCTTAGCCCCCGATGTATTGCTCGAACAGGCCGTTAAAACAGAAAATATCGCTGCGATTACTAGAACCATAGATGCTAGACGTTTCATATGAATAAAACCACCTTTATTGGATTGTAGATTTATTATTTACTTTAGCGCGTTACCATATTATCATACTAGCACATTATAACACTATAATATTTTAAAGTACAATAGCTAAATTGGATATTTATTGGTGCCTGACACCATTTTCAATATATCCCACTTGCTAACCTGCTTATGCTTGTTTTTGTAGTGGGGCTGCTGATTCCTTTGTTTCCTGTTTCCTTATGATATGGACTAGTCCGTAGACTAGCGGTGTGGTTAGGATGGCTGCTACAAACTTAAATATATATTGAGTTAGAATCAGACTTCCTAGGATAGCGATTGGCATTGTCCCATAGAAGGCGATGGTAATAAAGATGGTTGTATCTATCAACTGGCTCAGCATTGTGGAGGCATTGTTGCGCAACCACAGCTTTTTTTGTCCATGGATGCTTTTCAATTTATTAAATACAAAGACATCCAGGTTTTGGCTGACTGCATAGGAAATTAAGCTCGCAATAATCACGCGAAAACTTCCATTTAAGATCGTTTCGAATGACCCTTGATCCTGAAACACCGGTGCGGCCGGCAGATGAAGCGTAATCGTAATGAAAATTAGGGCAAGGATTTGAGTGATCAGCCCCGCCTGAACCGTTCTCCGTCCCTCTTTTTTTCCATAAACCTCGACAATCACATCAATAAGTGGATACGTAAAGATATAAACAATGACAGCTGCTGGCAGTATCGCAAAATCCCCAATGCTAAAAAGCTTGACCGCCACAATATTTGCCAAAATCAACAGACCTACAAAAATTCCATTTAAATAAAAAATCATTTCTTCATACCTTCCCTTATCGATTATCAACTTTTTCTGGATAAAGGTCATGGTTCATCAAGCGGTAACTGGCCATTTCCTCATACTTCGTCCCAGGTTTTCCGTAATTGCACCATGGATCAATGGAAATACCACCTCTTGGAGTGAACTTCCCCCATACCTCAATATAGCGCGGGTCAAGCAATTTGATTAGATCGTTCATGATGATATTGACACAATCCTCGTGGAAATCCCCGTGATTTCTGAAGCTGAAAAGATATAACTTCAGTGACTTACTCTCGACTATTTTTTTATCCGGAACATAGGAAATATACATCGTGGCAAAATCCGGCTGACGGGTCAGCGGACAAAGACTCGTAAACTCTGGGCAATTAAATTTCACGAAATAATCACGCTCTGAGTGCAGATTATCAACTGCCTCTAATACTTCCGGTGCATATTCAAATGAATAGGTAGTACCTTGATTCCCTAACAATGTTAAATCCTTTAATCCTTCATCATGGCTGCAACCAGACATATAAAAAACCCCCTAGTAAAAATGTGTCCCCCACACTTTTTCAAGAGAGTTTCAACTAAATATTCTATGCAAACTTTCGGAATAAAAACAAAAAAGCCACGTCCGACATGGACATGGCGTAGAGTCATATATCCATAGTTTTTTATAGAGGGTATCAGCTATGAACCTCTCCCGTTCAAGTACGGGTATTCTTTTTTCTTCTCTCCTATAATAAAGAACTAGTTCGAAAACGTCAAACTGAAATTTTTTCGACTGACTCCATTTAAGACACCTTCACTTTAAACTACATATTCCTGGTATTTTTCAAAACTATCTTGATTGCATATGAAGTGGAAACCAATGGTTATTCTGGCTGACCGTTTAAAACATTTTCTTCTAAGACGGAAAATTTATCACCGTATACTTTGGTGATATGCTTTTCTCCCCAAGCACATAGGGAACTTAAAATACTATCTAAACTCCAACCATATTCGCTTAACTCATATTCTACCTTCGGCGGGACTTGATTGTATACAATTCTGTTGATTACCCCATCCTCCTCTAATTCCCGTAGTTGCTGGGTTAACATCTTTTGGGTGATGTCCGGCATCAAGCGTTTCAATTCACTTGTACGCTTTTTGCCGTGTGTTAGGTGACATAGAATGACGCATTTCCACTTTCCTCCGATTACCTCAAGTGTGGCTTCTACCGATATATTATATTTCTTATTCTTCATCGAAAATCCCTCCTAATTAATAGGTACAAAAAAGTACCTATACAACTTAAAAGTACCTAGAGTACTTAAAAGTGCGTACTTTTATTTCGATCCCATATATCCCATAATAACATTTGCCGGTTGAAATTTCTCGTATTCATTTATTTAAATAGGTTGCTTTCAGCAAGCCTATCCATACAAGGACACAATATTTAGGAGGAGATTACAAATGTCTATAGATAAACGGAGGAGTACACTCGCGCTGCTAGCATTGGCAATGAGTGCGTTCGCTATTGGAACAACTGAATTTATCAGTGTTGGTTTATTACCGCTTATTGCGAAGGATTTACAAATAACTGTTACAACAGCCGGTTTGACTGTTTCCCTATATGCCTTAGGGGTAACATTCGGGGCACCAATTTTAACATCTGTTACATCGCTTATGTCTCGGAAATCTTTATTACTCTGGATTATGGTTATTTTTATTATTGGAAATAGCCTTGCCGCTAGTGCTACTAGCATTGGAGTTTTACTGGCTGCCCGTGTGATTTCTGCCTTTTCACATGGTGTATTTATGTCAATTGGTTCAACGATCGCGGCCGATTTAGTACCGGAAAACCGTCGGGCAAGTGCGATATCCATCATGTTTTCAGGTCTCACGGTTGCAACCGTCACAGGAGTACCATTTGGCACCTTCATCGGACAGCAATACGGCTGGAGAATGGCCTTTATCATTATTATTGCTGTTGGAGTAATCTCCTTTATTGCAAACAGCATCCTCGTTCCATCTGATTTACAAAAAGGGGCTCAGTCAAGCTTTCGTGATCAATTCAAATTAGTAACAAATGGCCGATTAATGCTACTATTTATTATCACTGCCTTAGGATATGGGGGAACATTCGTTGTCTTCACCTATTTATCACCAATCCTACAAGATATAACAGGTTTTAAAGAAGGAACCGTTGCCGTGATCTTGCTCGTTTACGGCATTGCGATTGCCATCGGTAACATGGTTGGCGGCAAGCTGGCTAATAAAAATCCTATTAGAGCATTATTTTATATGTTCATCGTCCAAGCCGTTGTCCTATTTATCTTGACGTTTACCGCACCATTTAAAATTGCAGGATTAATGACCATATTTTTCATGGGGCTCTTGGCTTTTATGAATGTTCCGGGATTGCAGGTGTATGTCGTCATGTTGGCAGAGCGGTTCGTGCCAAGTGCAGTTGATGTAGCTTCCGCACTCAATATTGCTGCCTTTAATGCCGGTATTGCGATTGGATCCTACCTGGGCGGCGTGATTACTGATTCTATTGGACTCATTCATACCTCTTGGATCGGTGCATTAATGGTTCTGGGGGCGGTAATCCTGACAAGCTGGAGTCGAAGTCTTGAAAGTAAAGATCAGGAAGTTAGCTCGGCTTGCGTAAAAAGTGTAATTTGCTAATATCAACACATGCTTATGTAAAACTTTTCAAAAAGTTCGGCAGGAACTAGTTACCTGCCGACTTTTTTGTTACTTTTTATTTGGTGCCTGACACCCTTTGTACGCTTACCACCGTATTAATCTTTTTATTAGTGACTGTCATCTTCAAAGACACCATCTAATTTTTTTTATTCCAAACAATCCGATATAAATCATGTCTTCTATCGCTCGATTGCCGCAATGAGCCGGTATTCCGGGAGCGTCTTAGTATCTCCAGATCGACATCTCCAACTACGACTGTGTCTATATTGGCATCACATTCTCCAACGATCCCATCCCTGGCAAACTCAAAGTCGGAAGGTGAAAAAATTCCAGACTGGGCGTACTGAATATCCATGTTCTCCACATGTGTTAAGTTGCCCACAGTCCCTGCAATACAGGTATATACATTATTCTCAATCGCCCTTGCTTGGGCACAGTAACGGACACGCAGGTACCCTTGACGATCCTCTGTACAAAACGGGACAAAAATAATATTTGCCCCATTATCAACGGCAATCCTTGCGAGTTCAGGAAACTCGATATCATACGAAATTTGAATAGCAATTTTTCCACAATCGGTGTCAAACACATTCATTTCATTTCCATCTGATATTCCCCACCACTTGCGCTCGTTTTGAGTTGAGTGAATTTTGTACTGTTTCTCAATCGTTCCATTACGACGGAAAAGAAAACCGACATTGTACACATCCCCATTCTCTTCAACAAAATGGGATCCTCCGACAATGTTGACATTATAACGGACTGCAAGTTGTGTGAACAATTCAATATATTGATCCGTATAGGTGGCTAGCCGGCGGACAGCCCGATCCGGTCGCTTTTCTTCTAGAAAAGACATTAATTGCGTTGTAAAAATCTCAGGGAATACTACAAAATCCGATCTAAAATCCGCTGCAACATCTACATAATATTCTACTTGTCTGCTAAAGTCCTGAATGGAATCTATTTTTTTCATCATGTACTGCACAGCACAGATTCTAACAGGAAATGCAGTTCGATAAATTCGTTTGTTTTTCGGGCGATAATCAACATTGTTCCATTCCATTAAGGTTGCGACAGAAGCAGAGGCTTTATCATCAGGAAGGTAACTTGTATTAATACGTTTTATCGTAAACCCCTGCAAGAGCTGAAAAGACAAGACGGGATCATAGATGCTATGTTTTTCAACCGCCTGAACATATTCACGAGCGGTCATTGCATCCTTATATTTATGATAATTTGGGATTCGCCCACCAATAATGATGCTTTGAAGATTTAATCTGACAGCGAGCTCTTTACGCGCCTCGTAGAGACGATGCCCAAGTTTCATGCGGCGATATTCTGGATCCACCATTACCTCTATCCCATATAAATTGAATCCATCAGGGTCGTGATTGGTGATATACCCATTGTCCGTGATGGTATCCCAGGTGTGTTGGTCGTCATACTCGTTAAAATTAACAATTAAACTAGAACATGATCCGACAATTTTGTCCTCATATTCCACACAAAACTGACCCTCTGGGAATATTCGAATGTGACTAACCAACTGCTCCCGTTTCCACGGATCCATATTTGGAAAGCAAATTTTCCCTAATGCAATAATTTCATCAACGTCTTCTAAGCGAATACTTCGAATAATGATTTTCTTTTCGTATTTGGACATATCTGTATCTGGCATATTTTCACACCCTTAATTAGATAACAAATAAATATGATGGTTATACGTAATTAAGGTTCCCATTACATTGAAATATTAACTAATTATTTGGTGCCTGACACCCTTTATACCCTTGTCAACTTGTTTAACTTTTATGGATCATTGCTTTTTCTTATCTCCACTTTTCAATGAGATAAATATGAGAAGTATAGTCTTTTTTGATCAGCGGCACGGATAGGCCAATCTCCATTAGTTCATCACCAAAGTAGGCCAATTCTCCGTTGCTTATTTTGTATTTTAGCTTTGGATTTAGCCCGTGTAATTTCAAACGAAAAAAAGGCGGGTTTGGTGTTGCCAGTGTTTTGTAGTAAAAGACAACTGCCTGTTCCTGGTTCGGAGCAACATACATCAAGGCTGTGTCCATTCCTTCAAATGGACTTAACAGCCGGTACTGGTCACCGAAAAGAACGATCTCCTTGATTTGATGGTAAAAATTGATTTGTTCAGTCACCACTGCTTGATCAACATTACTCAGCTTATCCACATTAAGTTCGAATCCCAAATTGGCTGCCATCGCCACATGACACCTCATTTGCAGCGGTGTTACCCTTCCTACCTGATGGTTCGGCACATCTGAAACATGCGCTCCCATCGTGATGGCGGGGTAGATCATACTTGTTCCATATTGAATTTTTAATCGTTCAACCGCATCCGTATCATCACTCGTCCACGTTTGCGGCATGTAATAAAGCATGCCTGGATCAAAGCGGCCGCCGCCGCCCGAACAGCTTTCAAACAAAATCTGCGGGAAACGTTCAGTTAATTTTTCTAAAATCCGATATAGCCCAAGCATATAGCGATGGGCTGTTTCCTTTTGTCTTTCAGGGGGGAGCGCAGCTGAGCCCACCTCCGTCATATTTCGGTTCATATCCCATTTCACATAGGAAATTGGAGCACTGGAGAAAACCCTTGTAAGTGTTTCAGTTAAAAAAACACATACATCTTCCCTGCTTAAATCTAGGACGAGCTGATTTCTCGACAGTGTCCGGTCACGCTTCGGCACGTGCAGACACCAATCAGGATTCTTCCGGTACAAATCGCTATCTGGTGAAACCATTTCCGGCTCTACCCATAATCCAAATTTCATCCCTTTTTTTTCTACATAGTCAGCAAGCCCCGCTAAACCGTTGGGCAGCTTTTTCTTATGGACAGTCCAATCACCCAGCGAGCTTTTATCATTATCCCGGTGTCCGAACCAACCGTCATCAAGGGCAAACAGCTCAATTCCAAGATTTTTCCCTGCGTCCGCAATTTCCTTTAATTTTTTTTCAGTAAAATTAAAATAGGTGGCTTCCCAATTATTAATGAGGATCGGGCGCGTTTTGTCCCGGTAAACACCGCGGCACACTCTTGTTCGCAACAATTTATGAAAAGTTCTCGACATTCCGCCAAGGCCTTCAGAAGAATAAACCATAAGTGACTCCGGGGTTTGAAATGTTTCTCCTGGTTTTAACAGCCAAATAAAATCAAACGGATTGATCCCGATACTGAGCCTTGTCGTCTCAAAAGAATCTACCTCAATGGATGCTTGGAAATTCCCACTGTACATGAGGCTAACGCCATAAACATCGCCATAGTCCTCGTTGCCCCCCCTTGAAAGCAGAGCAATAAAAGGATTGTGGTGATGGCTGCTGGCACCCCTTGCTGAAGAAATCAATTGAATCCCACGGTGCAGCGGCTGCCGTTCAATATGACGTTCCCGTGCCCATGCTCCTTGGAGGTGTAGCCAATCCCAATTTGACTCATGAAAATCCACTGACATGCTCATACATTTATGTATTTCAACGGCATGGCTGCCAAGATGCTCGAATGAGACGGATCTGGTTATGACATCCAAGTCTCGGTAAATTGTATAATATAGATTTAAACCAATTCCCAATAATGAATCTACCATGGTAATTATCAGTGTATCTGCCTCCGCATCATCTTCAAGGTAGGAGGAAGGCAAACCTTTTAGCGAACGTTTTCCTTTCAAAATTTCATAGGAATCATAGACAAACTCTGTCGTCGTTGTCCCGTTGCTGGTTCGAAGCTGATAGGCAGGCTCTCGGAAATCTCCGTTTCCAAATGCAGGGTATTCCTGTGGTAGTGTATCGAGTGAAAACTTTGGATCAGCAGGCACTACCGTGGGCGAAAATGCCCTGCCTTTAAATGTAAGGATCAAGGAAGGCTGCAGCACCTTCACCCGCTTGCCCCAATATAAATGTGCAGGATACTTTCCATGAACAATTTGAACTAGATAACTAATATCGCTGTTATATAAATGAAACACTTGCTCTGCCTCATTCCACTCAATCGGCATATTAGCACACTCCTAGAAAATTGATTTATACTATTATTTTGGGAAGTATGGTGAAAATGGTGTCAGGCACCTATAAGTGTATTAATAACGGGATAATGTTTAAAATTATGTGGATGATAAGGTTGGGAAGTTTTTCTTCCACTCTTTATCATGTAATTTTCTAGAATTGATTGTAGGGCGTGTTATGATGGGGCATTTGAATTATCTTATTGAACATTTTGGCTATTTTGGGATTATTATTGCTTTATTCGGCGGAATTGTTGGCCTGCCCATCCCGGATGAAATCCTTCTGACCTATGTGGGCTATTCTGTTTTCACAGGAAAAATGGCTTATTTGCTTTCACTTTTCTGCGCTTTTATTGGAGCGTGCAGTGGAATTACGATTAGCTTCATATTAGGCGTCAAGTTAGGGATCCCATTTTTACATAAGTTCGGTCCTAAACTTCATATCACTGAGGCAAGGATTGAGCGAACAAGAAAATTATTTAACAAATTAGGCCCTTTCCTACTCATTATTGGGTTTTTCATCCCTGGGGTACGTCATATTACTGCATATCTTGCTGGTATCAACTGCTATTCCTATAAGAAATTCGCCTTATTTGCTTATTTAGGGGCAGCCATTTGGTGTTTTACTTTTATCACCTTAGGCAGACTACTTGGCGAGAATTGGATTCATGTTGGAGCCTACCTTTCACGGTATAGCATCTATTTAATCCTACTACTTCTTCTCGGTTTTATTATTATTTATTCCTATAGAAGAAAAAAAAGAATCCTAAAAAATAGAACCTTTAATCCAAAGATAGATTAAAGGTTCTTTGTTTTATTTCAACATCCAAATAATTAACTAAAGATAAGCTCTTTTTCGCTTAGGCCAAGCGTCTGCGCCGTTGAAGTATGAATCTCGTGCAGAAGTTCTGGGTTTTCCATTAGTGAAACGCCATGAGATGGGATCATTTCTTTAATTTTCGATTCCCACTCTTCAATATGTTCCGGGAAGCACTTTTTGATGATTTCAAGCATCACGTGAACGGCAGTTGAAGCACCCGGCGAAGCTCCTAGTAATGCTGCAATCGAGCCATCAGCTGCAGTAATCACTTCCGTGCCAAATTGAAGCGTCCCTTTGCCGCCTGCTTCTGTATCTTTAATAACCTGCACACGTTGACCCGCTACTACTAAATCCCAATCCTCGCTTTTAGCGTTCGGGATAAACTCACGCAGCTCTTCCATGCGCTGTTCTTTCGATAACATCACTTGTTGAATTAGGTATTTTGTCAGTGGCATCTGTTTTGCTCCTGCCGCCAACATCGTTAAGACATTATTAGGTTTTACGGAAGTGATTAAATCCATATTAGAACCGGTTTTTAAGAACTTCGGTGAAAAGCCGGCAAATGGCCCAAATAGCAACGATTTTTTATTGTCGATATATCTCGTGTCAAGATGCGGTACAGACATTGGCGGAGCACCGACCTTAGCTTTGCCGTATACTTTTGCATGGTGCTGCCCTACAACATCTGGATCATTACACACCATAAATATTCCGCTAACCGGGAATCCGCCAATATGCTTTGACTCAGGAATACCGGTTTTTTGCAGTAAATGCAAGGATCCGCCACCGCCGCCGATAAAGACGAATTTTGCAGTATGCCTTTCGATGTTACCGGTAGCCATATTCCACACTTTCAATTCCCATGAGCCGTCGTCAGTACGTTTAATATCCTCAACACTATGATTATAGTTAATCTCGACGTTTTTACTCTCTAAGTGGTCAAACAACATGCGTGTTAAAGCACCAAAGTTGACATCCGTTCCAGAGTCAATTTTTGTCGCTGCTATTGGTTCATTCAATGTACGACCTTCCATGATAAGTGGAATCCATTCTATCAGTTTTTCATGGTCATCAGAAAACTCCATCCCTTGAAACAGAGGATTGTCCGAAAGCGCTTTAAAACGTTTTTTCAAAAATGTTACATCCTGTTCTCCTTGCACTAAACTCATATGAGGGATTGGCATGATAAAATCCCGCGGATTACGAATTAGATTCCTGTTTACAAGATAAGACCAAAACTGTCGTGAAAGCTGAAACTGTTCATTAATTTTGATAGCTTTGCTAATATCTAGCGATCCATCCGGTTTTTCAACTGTGTAGTTAAGCTCGCACAGTGCCGAATGCCCCGTTCCCGCATTATTCCATTCATTTGAGCTTTCCTCACCTGCGTTTGCGAGTTTCTCATACACTGTAATTTCCCATTCCGGTACTAATTCTTTCAAGAGTGTTCCTAAAGTCGCACTCATGATTCCGGCACCAATTAAAATGACATCTGTTTTAGTTTCGCTGCTGCTCATTTTTATCAACCTTTTCCCCAGGAATTTGCAGAAAAGATATAGGCATCACACCAAGCTAAGGCGCACCCTAGTCACACACCTTTTCTGTCTCAATTTTAACTATTTCACTGTGAATACATTATTTATAGATTTATATCTCTTATTATATGATAATTTTAAATTATTTAAAAGGTATTAAGAAGTGGGAAGTATGTCCACAAGGCCTAAGAACGCAAATAAACCAAAACCTTAACCCAGCTACATGTAAGGGGTTAAGGCTTTGGTTTGCCGTTATCAGTGGTCAGAGACTTTTTTTACGTTTACCAGCCGCGGCTGGCTCCACCTCCACCGGATGATCCGCCACCGCCACCGCGGGAGCCTCCTCCGCCTCTGCCCCCACCGCGGGAGATGATAGAAAGGAGCAAGTAGGTGAGAGTGCCGCCAAAGAACTTAAAGTCGAGAAATACGACAACCACCACGATTAGAATAATCAGCCAGGACGGGATCGGAATGCCTGCCCCTTCGCCCTTTGATACCGCGGGGCTTGGATTTGGCTCCGTTTGTGCTCCACCTTCAACACCATATTCCGCAAAAACTTCTTTCGCAAGAGCCTTATATGTCTCTATAACAGCTTCATTCGGCTGTTTATTTTTCAAATAGGGAATGGCATATTCGTCAAGAATCCGGCCAGCTTTCCCATCCGGAATCCTGCCCTCCAGCCCATAACCCACTTCAATTCTCGCTACTCGTTCTTTCATTGCTAACACAAGCAATACACCATTGTTTTCCTTTTTGTTACCGATGCCGTATTGCCGAAACGCTTCGTTAGCAAATTCCTCGATCGTTCGGTCACCAATGGTTTCGACTGTCAATACAGCAACCTGTGCCGTTGTTTGATCTTCAATACTTCTGCCTAAATTGCGTAATTCCGCTCTCTCGGTATCGGTTAATACACCAGCAAAATCCTGTACATAAATATCTCCCACAGGAGTAGGAATGTGGACATCCTCAGCAAGTGCAGTTGCTGCACCCAGAAAAAAAGTGAAAAACACCAAAATAAAGCTGAAGACCCTCTTTGCTTTCATTATCCATTGCCCCCAAAGTCAACCTTTGGTGCTTCCCCAGCTTTAGGATCCGCTTTAAAATATTCTTTTTCATTAAACCCGGCGATTCTCGCAATAATGGATCCCGGCATTCTTTTTACCTTTTTATTAAATTCAGCTACTTGATCATTATAATCCTTTCGTGCTACCGCGATTCGATTTTCCGTCCCAGCAAGTTCATCCATTAATTGGGTAAACTGCTGATCAGCTTTCAAATTCGGGTAATTTTCAACAACCACGAGTAACCGGCTTAAAGCGCCAGATAATTCGGCGTTCGCTGTCGCTTCCTCCTGTGGCGTGTTGGCACCGGCAAGTCGGGCACGCGCATCTGAGATGGATGCGATTACTTCTTTTTCATGTGATGCATATCCTTTTACGGTATTCACTAAGTTTGGGATTAAATCGAGCCTTCTTTGCAGCTGATTTTCGATTTGAGCATGTGACTGATCCACGTTTTCTTCCAGATTGACAAAGCCATTATAGCTGGACATGAACATGAGGCCGAAAATAACAATGATACCGACCACAATTCCAATTCCTAACCATCCTTTTTTCAAAAGAATCACGCTCCTTTCTCACCTATAGTATATATCACTTAAAAAATTTGTTCCCTTTTTAAGCAATAAAAAAACCTTTCCTTTTCAAACAAAGGTTTGATTAGTTTACGAGCAGATATTTCGGTTTTTTTCAAAAAAAATCATAATTTAATCGTAAATTTCTGGTCTTTGACAGTATCCTTTGTGTATACTCTTTCCACGTATTGAAGTTCTTTTTCAGACATCAAGAAAACCGTTGAACTCCTCGTCCCGTAATTCTCACTTTTGATAAACAAAGGGGAAAGCATTCTTTCCATTTCTAATGAAACTCCTGTTTTAGGAAGGGTCTTATCTGGCGCGGGGTCGGCATTTTGCAGGAGCATGAAAAGTTGTTCTACTAGTTCTTCCTTATCTGCACGAATTGTTTGGTAAAGGCCTTCCTTCCCCTTTTGCACCTTTGGCCATTCGCTATTTAATAAATGATTGCTGACCCCATATATTCCTGGCTCAAGTTTTTGAAGCTGCTTTCCAATATTCGAATAATAATATAGTTCATTCCCGTCGCCTGCCAATAAATTATAACCTGGGTACAAGTCCTGATGGCTTACGAGCTGTTTCATATAATCCTTAATATTCCCATTGTGTTTCAGGGCATCCGCGACCAACTCTCCACGTGAACGCTTACCATCCGTTAATTCCCTCGGGTTCCGATAATTGGTCAAAGCGGCGAAGCGCCCGGAGGCCGTGATTCCCATCCATGTCCCCATTTTTTCCAAATCCCGTCCCGCTAGAATTTCAGGATGATCCTCCCAAAAATGTGCAGGAGCAGTTGGTCGTTGATAAAATTCATCACGATTTGCTGCCACAATAAGCTTATATTCATGATGGACTTGATATGCAAATAAAATTAAACACATTGAACATCCCTACCTTTATAAGAATTTGAATCTGATTTTATAGTGGTATAAGTTCGTTGATTCCGTCCCACCCTAATCTTTATTCGGTGCTTCCCCCATAAAACCTTTAAAAACAAGTCATCGGACGTAATA
This sequence comes from Neobacillus bataviensis LMG 21833, assembly GCF_000307875.1. Taxonomy (GTDB): domain Bacteria; phylum Bacillota; class Bacilli; order Bacillales; family Cytobacillaceae; genus Neobacillus; species Neobacillus bataviensis. Next base: position 168,220 of record NZ_AJLS01000114.1, on the reverse strand, counting down.
ATGGTGTCAGGCACCAGAATTTTTTTTACCATTTCGAAGAAAATAAAGTTGTTTAGATTTTTATATGGCTGTGCACAAATGAAAATATTTTTGTGACGACCGGCCATGATGTATGGTAAACTAGCCCACGAATTGTATTAGAATTTGGAATCATAATGGAGTGGTTTTATGAGTAAAGCTAAGGCGAAAAGTGGAATAGGTAGAGGAACTGGCAAGAAGGGGTGGAATCGCTGGCAAGCTGGTGCTAATAAAGCTAAGAGTGCCAAACCTTATGTTAGTAAGGGTGTTAAGAAACCAGCAGATAATGGCACTACTTCTAAAAGTGATTCATCCGAAATGTAGTGTTCAATCAGTAATTACTTTCATAGTGTTTAATTTACTAGTGAAAAGTCCCCAAGCCCTAAAATCATAAGGGACTGGGGATTTTTTAACGTCAAAACGGCCTATTAAACCACTAATCGTATCTGATTTCCCGACGGATCATTTGTAACATAAAAATCTGTTTCTTTCTTTACCGAGGCTCCTACTTGCTGCAGTTGTTTGATCACGGTCTCTCTTGCAGTTTCATCAGGAAAGACAAGTGTGTACCAGTTTAAGCCGACGCTATTTTTCGGTGAAGCAGGTGCCCCCACTCCCTGCCATGTATTAATCGCAATGTGATGATGATATCCTCCTGTTGACAGAAATGCCGCTTGCGGATAATAGCTAGCAACGTTAAACCCTAGCCCTTTTGTGTAGAATTCTTCGGCCTTTTTGAGATCGCCTACGTGAAGATGAATATGCCCCATGACGGTTCCAGATGGAAGGCCCTTCCATTCCGCATTACTTTCCGCCAGAATTCCTTGGGCGTCCAGCTGTTCAGTTGCCATATCCACTAAATTGTTTTTCCACGTCCAATCAGAAGAAGGACGGTCTCGGTAAACTTCAATCCCATTTCCATCCGGATCATTCAGGTACAATGCCTCGCTTACATAATGATCTGCTGCGCCTAATGGATATCCTGTCTGAATCAAATGCCGTAAAAATACAGATAAATCTGCGCGCGATGGCAGCAAAATCGCAAAATGGTACAGACCAGAGGTATTTCCTTCCTTCGGAATAACATCAGCGGGTTGTTCAAGCGTTAATAGCGGGTTTTTTCCGTCCGCGGTTAAGATCGCTTTACGATCCGTCTTCTCCGACACCAGGAAACCCATGATATTTTGGTAAAAAGTCACTGAATAGTCTAGGTTTTTTACTTTAATATTTACCTCGCCGACAAAAATATTGGGCTTTCGATGAAAATTTTCCATTCTATCCATCCTCCACTTCTTCATTAGAAGGTCCATTTATTATTCTTGATTCTATTTATTCATTCATACATAAAAAGGGAAAAATCCTAGCGATTCCCCCATTAGAAAACGCACCTTACATTTGCTCCGAATTGAATTATTCTCAATTTAAAGTTTCTACCATAACTACACACAGTCTTTACACTCTCTTTACACTAGGTTAAGAAAAAGTCCATCCTTTCATAATACAATAAAGTAAACAAACTTTTTGGAGGGATTGGATGAAGGTAACTGTTGCAGGAGCAGGATATGTAGGATTGGTCACTAGTGCTTGTTTAGCGGAAATAGGTCATCAGGTGACATGCATTGATATTCAAAAAGAGAAAATTGACTTGCTCCAAAGCGGCCGTTCACCCATTCATGAGCCAGGGTTAGAGCCACTTTTAGAAAAAAATCTGCGCAACGAACAACTACATTTTACCACGAATCCTCATAGGGCCTATTCAGATGCTGACATCATTTTCATTGCAGTCGGTACACCTGAAACACGTGACGGTTCAGCAGACCTAAAATACATACATGTAGTTGCCCATACGATTGCCCACTACATTGAGCAGGATGTGATTGTATGTACAAAAAGCACGGTTCCAGTCGGTACGAACGAGCTCATTCAACAAATTATTGACAGTAGAAAACCTCCGAACCTCCAAGTCGAAGTGGTGGCCAATCCGGAATTCCTTCGTGAGGGCGCAGCGATTCTTGACTTTTTCCATGGTGACCGAATTGTGATTGGCACCAGACATCCAGAAGCAGCAGCATTTATGGAACAATTCTATCTGCAATTAAACATTCCGATTATGAAGACAGACATTAGAAATGCAGAAATGATTAAATATGCTGCCAATGCTTTTTTAGCAACAAAAATTAGTTTCATCAACGAAGTAGCCAACATTTGCGAACATGTCGGCGCCAACATAGAGGAAGTCGCTTATGGAATCGGTCAAGATAAACGAATTGGCCATCATTTTCTCAAAGCAGGAATTGGCTATGGCGGCTCTTGTTTTCCTAAGGATACAAAAGCACTTGTTCAATTTGGCGGGAATTTAAAGCAACGTTATGAATTGCTTGAAGCTGCCATTAACGTGAATAAACGTCAACAATCATTGCCTGTTAAGAAAGCTAAGGAAACGGTCGGTTCGTTACATGGAAAAAAAATTGCCTTACTCGGATTAGCCTTTAAAGCCGATACAGATGACGTCCGTGAGTCAGCCGCTTTAACGATTGTAAAAGAATTACTTGAGGAAGGTGCCGATGTTACTGCCTATGATCCTATTGCTATCCCAAATACCAGAAGGATTGTAGGGAACGCCATAGGGTACACGGAAGATATTCGGCAGGCACTTCAGGATACTGACCTTGCCATCATCGCCACAGACTGGGATCAAATCAAGCATCTGCCATTGGAGGTATATCTCACCAAAATGAAGAACCCGATTGTGATTGATGGGCGAAATTGTTATTCACTTCAATCGATTGGTCAGTATCCGATAACATATTTATCCGTCGGAAGACCCGGCCATCCGAATGCAAATAATATGTTTGAATGAAAAATTTTTAAAGGGGCGGCGATCATGATGAGATGGATTCATGCATTTTATGGCTTCGAATGTCGAGTGTTGCTACAGGTAAACCGCCATTTTGATAAAAAACTGTTAAATCTTTTTTTCCGTACGTTCACACATCTTGGAGGAGCTGACATTACCATTGCGGTAACGTTTCTTCTTATGCTTTTATCATCAGGTGATGCTAAATTGACAGCAATCGCCAGCGCTCTCGCGTTATCAGCTAGTCATATACCTGTCCATATCATCAAACAGCTGTTTCCACGAAAAAGACCTTATATGATGGTAGAAAAAGCAAAGTTTCCTGCTAACCCATTACAAGATCATTCTTTCCCATCGGGGCATACAACGGCCATCTTTTCCGTTGTAACCCCTTATGTTTTATACCTGCCACAACTGGCCTTTGTGCTCATTCCTTTAGGACTTTGTGTGGGAATATCAAGAATTTATTTGGGGCTTCATTATCCTTCAGATGTCCTAGCGGGAGGAATCCTTGGTACAATTACTGGGATTGTCTGCTTTTGCTTATTATGGTTGTAAAAGGGTTTAACTAAAAAGGGTGACAGGCACCACTGGCGTGGTGCCTGTCACCCTTTAGAACGATTAGGCCTCTACGATGTTGGGTTGTTGGTAGATTTCTGTTTCGATTTCTCCTGTTGCTTTGCTTGTTAGGACGCCTGCTGTCATGGCGCCGCTAACGTTTAGGGCTGTACGTCCCATATCAATTAACGGCTCAACGGAGATTAATAAACCAACAATCGCTACCGGGAGATTCATAACCGATAATACGATTAATGCTGCGAAGGTTGCCCCGCCGCCAACACCGGCGACTCCAAATGAACTAATTGCTACGACCAGAATTAGAGTGAGAATAAAGGATATGCTTGTCGGGTCAATGCCAGCAGCTGGTGCGACCATTACTGCTAACATCGCTGGATAAATACCTGCACAGCCATTTTGACCGATAGAAAGTCCGAATGACCCCGCAAAGTTCGCAATTCCTTCTGATACCCCAAAATCCTTCGTTTGCGTTTTAATTGTCATCGGCAGTGTCCCCGCACTTGTACGTGAAGTAAAGGCGAACGTTAACGTTGGCAATGCTTTTTTCACATAATTTACAGGGCTTAGTTTTGCTAATGAAATAAGCAGTAAATGCACAATGAACATTAGGATGAGCGCCACATAAGAGGCAATAACAAACTTGCCTAATTTCGCAATTGCCGCATAATCACTCGTTGCTGTCACCTTGGTGATGATAGCCAAAATCCCATATGGTGTAAGGCGAAGAATCAAGGTAACAATCCTCATGATAATCGAGTAAAAGGTATCAATAATTTTGGCAAATAAATCTGCATGTTCCGGATCCTTCCGCCTCACTCCAATGTAGGCAATCCCGATAAAGGCTGCAAATATAACAACCGCAATCGTTGATGTTGGACGAGCGCCAGTTAGATCTTGAAACGGATTACTTGGAATTAATTCGACAATTTGCTGTGGGAGTGTCATATTTTCAACACCTGCTACTCGTTCCACTAACTGGGCATTTCGTGCTTTTTCAGCGTCACCTTCATTGAGATGGATTCCATCAAGACCGAAGCCCAATGCGGAACCAATACCAATAGCTGCAGAAATAGCGGTTGTTCCTAATAATATACCAATAACCAAGAAACTGATTTTGCCGATATTCTTAGTTAACTTTAATTTAGTAAAGGCCCCTACAATCGAAATGAATACAAGCGGCATCACGACCATTTGTAAAAGTTTTACGTAACCATACCCCACAACGTTAAACCAATCGATTGAACCTGTAGTGACTTCATGTGCTGTCCCGTAGATTAAATGAATGATAAAACCAAAAATAATACCTAAACCTAATGCCGTGAACACACGTTTTGAAAATGAAACACGCTTTCTCTGCATCATGAATAAACCTAAAATTAGTAATAGTAATACAACAACATTCACGATAATAAGAAAAGTATTCACACTATTCCTCCTTTGCTAACATACTGAATCTTTAATGCGCATAATCCAATCAGTCAAGTCGGAATTTAAATTTTTCTTAACCTTTTTCCCATTACCATCAAACGTTTGATATTAAATAAATATGTCATCATGTTAAGAAATATACCAAGCTTAAAAAAGGTGTCAGGCACCATTCGTGGACAATGTCCACGGATGGTGCCTGACACCCTTACAACTATTTTCAACTTGCCAGTGGTAGTTTGATTTCGACTATGGTTCCTTGTTGGATTTGGCTTTTATAGGTGATACTGCCATGATGCTGTTTGAGTATTTTATGGCAGATCATGATACCAAGCCCTGTTCCCTTTTCTTTTAAACTGTAAAAGGGCTCGCCTAGACGTGGGAGCAATTCCTCGGGGATCCCACAGCCTTGATCTTGAATAGAGATCACGCACTCATCTAACAGCCCTTTGTTCAAATGAATATGCACGTCCCCACCATTCGGCATCGCCTCAATGGCGTTCTTTAATATATTTAGGAAGACCTGCTTTAATTGATTCTTTTCAGCAGTAACAATAAAGGGAGTTTCCTCAAATTTTAGGTTAAATTGAATATTGTTCATTATGGCCTGAGGAGATAGCAGTTCGAGCGTATTTTCAATTAGCTCCCTTACATTTGTCCGGTCCAGTTGAATCGCTTGAGGTTTCCCTAAGGTTAGAAGCTCGCTCGTAATGGCTTCAATCCGTTCTAATTCACTTAAGAGCAGGTCGTTATATTCAATCGAACTATTTTCCGCTTTATATAGTTGGACAAAGCCTTTTATCGTTGTTAGCGGATTGCGGATTTCATGCGCCACTCCTGCTGCTAGTTCCCCAACAATCGAAAGCTTCTCGGATTGCAAAAGAATTTCTTCAGACTTTTTCCGTTCAGAGATATCGCGGCTAATAAGCACAATGTTCTCGATTGCTTCATTTTCTCCCCGGACAGGCATACAGCGGGACTCAAATTCAATCCAATGCCCTTCCTTGTGCCTTAATCGAAATTCCATCGTTTGTGACTCTTTTTGTTCAAACATCCTCATGATTGAATGTCTAAACATCGTAACATCGTCAGGATGAACAAGCGTAAATAATCCAGACCTTTCCAAATCATTAATTGGAAAGCCTATAGCAATCTCATGTGAGGGGGATAGGTAACTAATCGATTGTTCCTTATCCATCAGCATGATTAGATCTGAGGTATTCTCTGCGATGAGGCGATACTTTGATTCACTTGATTCCACCAGTTTGTACATATCTGACAATCGATTATTTAATCGATGCAGCTTCACATATGACTCAATAAGCAGAACCCCGATGATGACGCCTAACATGACAAATAATAGATATTGAAAATGGAAAAAAGGTTTATCTCTAAATGCGTTGAAAATGATGGGTACATTTATTATATAAATTACTAGATATGCCCCATATAAAATGATACATTTTTTTACTGCGGTAAGATGTTTTGTATACAAATGGATGAGGCAAAAACCAATTATGATGGTGGTCCAGCCAATAATTGCCGGGGTCCAATGACCACTTGAAAATAGTCTTGAGGTCAATGCAAAAATCCCGGTAATAATTCCCGGGACAGGTCCAAAGTAAGCAAAAACCAAAATAACCGGTGCATAGCGGATGTCATAGGAATAACCTTCTTGCTGGAATGATAACATTACAAGGATCACAGAAACAATCCCACCGTATAATCCAACCCCCAAATGCACCTGCTTCAATGGTTTAAGATTGATAAATGAACGGATGACTAAGGGAGTGCTAACCAATAGCGAAAAAATTGAGAGATTAATAATGTAGTCTAAAAGAACCAACTGACTCCCACCCATACTTGTCGAATTTGTCATATTTACTCTTATCTTAAACTAGAATCTTGACTATTTCTATAAGGAAAATATTCTTTTTATTGGTACTTAAGTCCAGTTGGGCGAGAAACAAAGACGTAACAATTCTCAGATCCTTCAAATGCACCTATTATATGCAAGTTAGCTTTTTCTATATTTAATATTATACACTTTGCATTTTTCGTAAAAACTGGTTTTACCTATGTCCAATAGCTTAGCAGCGTCCTGTTTATTTCCATCTGTTACAGCTAATGCATTGAGGAGCGCTTCTTTCTCGACTTTAGCCATTGTTTCCTTTAATGGTGAGATTGGTAATGGATTTTTTCCCGTAGGATTATTCATAATGTGATTAACTTCCTTTACGTCTATACCTTCTCCTTCTTTGTCTCGTAGATATAGCGGCAGATGATAGACTTCAATTCTTTTACCGTCCAATACATTAATAGCACGCTCTAGCACATTCTCAAGCTCCCGGATGTTTCCCGGCCATGAATGCTGTATAAGTCTTTGTTTTACCTCCAAAGATAGTTCGATTCCTTTTCGGAAAAATTTACCCTCCATCTTTTTCAATAAGGACATGGAGATGAACGGAATGTCCTCTTTTCGTTTTCTAAGGGAAGGAATCTCTATTTTTATCACATTTAATCGGTAATATAAATCCTGACGGAAATCTCCTTCCTCTACCATTTTTTCTAAATCACGATGTGTGGCCGCAATGATACGAACATCGACAGGAATAGACTTTTGTCCACCGACCCGCTGTACTTCCTTTTCCTGTAGGACCCTTAACAGTTTACTTTGCATTGAGAGTGGCATATCCCCTATTTCGTCTAGAAAAAGCGATCCATTATCAGCCATTTCAAACTGCCCCTTTTTTCCTCCCTTTTTCGCACCTGTAAACGCTCCATCATCATAGCCGAATAATTCTGATTCTAGCAAATGCTCTGGAATCGAAGCACAGTTGATCGCAACAAATGGCAGTGCCCCGCGCATGCTATTATTATGGATGGCATGGGCAAACAATTCTTTACCAGTGCCTGACTCCCCAATCAGTAAAACAGAGGAATTGCTGGCAGAGATGCGTTCTGCTAATTTTTTTGCAGCAAGAAATGTCGTACTGTTTCCAATTAAATCATGGAATTGATATTTACTTTTCAACTCTTTTTCCACTTTTGTTTTATAATACTTTAGTTCTTCCGCAAGATTCTGAATCTTCGTTTTATACATCCGCCATTCCTCGGGATTGCGAAACATAACTGCCCCTAAGGCTCCCACTATTTCACCATCTACCTTAAGTGGAAAGCGGTTTGCAACCATTTCACTTCCATTTATCGGTTGAACAGCTGCCAGTTCCTTTTGGCCTGTTTTGGCGACAATGTGCATACGGGTATTTTCAATCACATCTTGTACAGGGCGGTTGATGGCCTCCTCAACGGTCGTTCCTAAAAACTCACAATAAGCTTCATTTATATAGAGTATAATTCCTTCACGATCGACCACAACAATTCGTTCAGCTAGATGATTAATAATTTGCTCATGCCAATTATGTGGAATCGCTCCCATTCCCAGGTTCATTTTTTCACACCTTTGCCGGATTTATTAAGTTAATTATAACAAAATTTGCCCGCATTCATTTTCTAGAATAAAAGAATCCTATTCCTGTAGTCGAATAGGATTCTAGCATTGCGATTATTGGGCTGTGTATCCCCCATCTAAAATAACCGCTTGACCTGTGACGCCTCTGCCTTTATCACTTGCTAAAAAGACAGCATAGTCAGCAATTTCCGTTACGGATAATAGCCTTCTTTGTGGTACGAGCGGGAAAAGTACTTCTTCAATCACACGATCCACGCTTACGTTTCTTGTTCTTGCTAAATCTCCAAGCTGGTTTCTGACGAGTGGCGTATCAACGTAACCGGGACATAAAGCATTTACCGTGATTCCGTGAGCAGCGCCCTCTAATGCTGCAACCTTTGTCAAACCAATGACACCATGCTTTGCACTATTGTAGGCGGCCTTTCCCGCAAAGCCGATGACCCCATTAATGGAAGCCATATTTATAACCCTTCCAAATCCCTGTTCTTTCATGATTGGGAATACATGTTTAATTCCAATAAACGGTGCGGTGAGCATAATTTTTATTAATAGTTCGAATTTTTCCGTAGGAAATTCCTCAATTGGCGAAACATACTGCATCCCCGCATTATTCACTAAGATATCAAGTCTTCCAAATGTTTTATAAGCCGCCTGAAGACTAGTTTTAAAAGCATCTTCATTCGTCACATCACAGGGTGCCGACAGTGCTTCAAACCCTTGGTCAATTAATTCTGCCGCTACTTGTTCGCTTTTTTCGGCATTTACATCCGAAATAACTACTTTCGCGCCTTCTTGGGCAAAGGTTTTCGCAATTTCCAATCCAATTCCACTTGCAGATCCTGTAATAAATGCAATTTTTCCTACTAATGCCTTGTTCATACGAGATCCCCCTTTATATAAAAACAATTTTCACTAAATAATTCCAAAGATAGAATAAAGAGCAATGACAAAGAATACGGCCACTGTTTTAATAATGGTAACTGCAAAAATATCGCGATATGATTGTTTATGCGTTAATCCCGTAACGGCAAGTAAGGTAATAACCGCTCCGTTGTGCGGAAGTGTATCCATCCCGCCTGATGCCATGGCGACCACACGGTGCATCACCTCTGGCGGAATATTTGCAGCCGCAATCGCCTGGTTGTATTTATCAGCCATCGCACCAAGGGCAATCCCCATTCCTCCAGATGCCGACCCTGTAATACCTGCTAGTGAACTAGTAGTAACGGCGCCATTTACTAACGGATTCGTAAAGGTGCTGGAGATGCCATCACTGATTTTCGCAAACCCCGGAAGTGAAGAAATAATTCCGCCAAACCCGTATTCAGCACCTGTATTCATGGTAGCTAGCAATGCACCAGCGATACTTAAGTTTAGCCCTTCTTTAAAGTTAACTGTCACACGTTTCCAATTATAGGCAAGTGTAGTGATGATTCCAACGACTAACGCCATCTCAATCGCCCAGATGGCCGCAACCGCTGGCACATCTACTGCATACGCTTTTAGACCAATAGCAGAAAAATCAAATCCATTCGGATACCATTTTGGGATGTAGGTGATAAAGACTTTGTTGGAAACCCCAACTAGGATAAGCGGGATAAATGCCAAAATTTGCTTTACAACGGATTGATTAGAAGTTAGATCAGGAACTGTTCCTTCCTTTTCGTTAGACACGGCCATTTCTAGTGCTGCTGCGGTTTCTTTATCGAATCCGTAATACCCTTCCCCTGCTTTTGCCGCCTTTCTCCTTCTTGTCTCTAAATAAAGTAAACCGAGGGCTAAAACAAAAACGGCTCCGATAATTCCGAGTATTGGTGCCGCATAAATATCCGTTTTGAAGAAAGCTATTGGAATAACGTTTTGAATTTGCGGTGTTCCAGGTAAAGCATCCATCGTGAATGTGAAGGCACCAAGTGCAATCGTACCTGGAATAAGACGTTTCGGGATATTTGCTTCCCTAAACATTTGTGCGGCAAATGGATAAATTGCGAAGACTGCAACGAATAAACTTACCCCACTATATGTTAAGATGGCACCCAATAATACAATGGTCAGCATGGCGCGTTTCGCACCGAGCATGCGAACAATGGTCTTAGCAATCGATTCGGCAATCCCCGACATTTCGACTACCTTTCCAAAAATGGCACCTAATAGGAAGACTGGGAAATAGGATTTAATAAACCCGACCATTTTTTCCATGAACACACCTGAGAAGAACGGTAAAACATGAGTTGGGTCAATCAATAGGACAGCTAAGAGTGCACAAATCGGCGCAAATAGGATAACAGAAAACCCTCGGTAGGCGACAAACATTAACAGCCCAAGTGACAACAGAATGATAAATAATTGCATGTAAATCCCCCTTTTAATGTTTTGCAAGTTCTCAGAATAAACTCTCGTCTGGTAAGCGTTTACAAAATAAAACTTACTTAATATTGATGCAAGTTTTATGCCAAAAACAATTATTTTCTAAAGAGTATAAATATTCCCAATTATCACATGAACATTATACTTGTTTATACGTTTTCAATTATTTTTAACTGCTAAACAAGTCTTTACTTTTACTCAAATTTTTCCGATAATCCGGAAATTATCTGATGATTGATTCCGGGATACCGGAATTTTCCGTATTTCCGGAAACAAAAAGCGAAGAGCCAATTTAGCTCCTCGCCTTTTATTAAACCGTGTCCACCCTACGTGGACAGGTGTACTTTAATGGTGCCTGACACCCTACTCAATTGCTTTGATATAACCGATTCTCTCCACAATCTCTTGTCCTTGGGGTCCCTGCATCCATTCCAGGAATGGTGGTATTGCCTGTTTTGGGTTATCCTTCACTGTAATTGCATAGAGGGTGGCGGTGAAGGGATACTTTCCGCTCGCAATGTTTTCAGGATTTGGTTCCAGCCCATCAACAGCCAGCAGTTTTATATCAGGATTCTCCTTCATCCCGGTTGCGAAGAAGCGGAAAGAAAAGCCTATCGAATTATCATAATTACGATAATCAGCTACCTGTTCAATAATTCCCCCCATCCCTTCAGGTACATCCTCCCTCAGAGGCTTCATAATTGGGGTATCACCCATAATTTTTTCCAAAAGTGTTTGGCTGCCGGAATTTTTCGGACGCTGAAAAGCAATGATTTTCTTATTCTTCCCGCCAACCTCGGACCAATTTTTAATTTTTCCGGAGTAAATCTCTTTAATCTCAGAAACCTTTAAGTTATCGACTTGATTATTTGGATTGACAAAGAAGACAAAGGCTTCCTTGCCAATTGGCGTCATGACAAGTTCTTTCCCATCCTTTTTCGCCATTTCTATCTGCTCCTTCGATGGCACGGCACCAAAGTAAATATCCACTTCCCCGGATATTAGGCGTTCATATGCATAAATGGTATTTGTAAAGCTGACAACTTCCCCCGCCTTCCCCATATCTTGTCCAATATTCTCATAGGCTGCATTAGCAAATGCTGAGTAAACTGGAAAGGCCGCTTCTGCTCCGTCCAAAATCGGCAGCTCGCTTGGGTTTTTAATGGTAAATGTCGATGCTGCCGCCAGTTTTGGCAGCTTATTATCCGGATTAGTCACTTCATAAGGCGTTAGGTCCGTACTAGAGTAACCGCCGCCATACTCAAAACCATAGGATGGTAAAACCGTTTGACTACGGTGCCATTGAACCGCTGCTCCGGTGCCCATTGCAAGAAAAAACACTAACAAAACCGGCAGCACCTGCTTCTTATCAAAGCATGGACGCGTCCTACTTATGATTAGTGCGATCAATACCCCTCCAACAAATGCTAACTCGTAAGCAAGTGGTGCCCATAGAAATAATCTTCCTTCACCGGAAAACATCGCGAGAAAATAGATGGGTGCTAGCGCCAGGTGAAAAAGGCTATAGAAAAGCCAGGAATTTGCCCCATAAAACCCGCCGCTGACCAACATGAACACAGCCCATAATAGAGCTGTATAGGCAAGCGGAAAAAGAAAGAGAGTGATAATTCCTGGCAATTCGCCGGACTGAACCCGCCTCTTACTAAAAGATCCCGCGAGAATACCGCCAGCACTTAGAGGCAGAAGTGCAGCAATCATGATATTATTTAGCCCCCCGCTCATTAGGAAAAACGCAAAGATAGACAACACAAGAGGTACTGCTCCGAAATTCAATAGCAAGAGCCATAGTTTTTTTCCCATCTTAGTCCGCCCTTTCACAAGAATGTAACTTCACCGTAATTTTATAGTGTAATTTTACACCATAAATATCCTTTTTACTATATTATTTTTGTAATGAACAGACTTTCTTTTCAAAAAAACAGACCCTTCCGCCAGGACGGAAAAGTCTGTTAGTTGAACTTTATCTATGATTTTGATAACAATGTAATTACAGTGTCTAAGATAACATTTACCCCTTTTTCACAATCTTCCCATGTGGTCAGCTCTTCCTCGCAATGGCTTTTTCCATTGATACTTGGGACAAACAGCATGGCCGTCGGAACGTAGCTGGCAATGAATTGTGCATCATGACCGGCACCACTGACCATTCTTTTATGGGAAAAACCAAGTGATTCCGCAGATTGTTCCAGCATATCGCAAATTTTCGGTTCGAACCAAACCGTATCCCGATCCCATAATTTTGTCGTCTTGACCTCGCAGCCCTCGCCCACTCCTAAATGGGGTAGGCTTTGAACGAAATCTTTAACAGCACTGACGATTTCCATGTCCTTATGGCGCGCTTCAAGGGTAAACACAACCTTATTGGGAATCACTGTATGGATACTAGGATACACATTCATTCTGCCAATAGTGAAAACTAATTCTTCGTCCAATGTGCCTAAGTGATTGCGGATTTCGTTAATTAAGTTATTGGTCGCAAACAGGGCATCTTTTCTCATCTTCATCGGGGTCGTCCCGGCATGATCCGATTCTCCTGTTACCTCAATCTCATAGCATGCCATCCCTACCACACATTCGACCACACCAATAGTCAAAGCTTCCTTTTCTAAGATAGGCCCCTGTTCAATATGAAGCTCTAAAAAGGCACTGGCCTCCTTTAAACGATTCTCCACTTCCCCTTCGTAGCCACTGGCCTTTAATGCCTCCTCAAAGGTAATTCCCTCTGAATCTGCCTTTTTTAGCATAGCAGACTTATCAAACTTACCAGAGAGAACACCGGAAGCCATCATCGAAGGCTCAAATCTCGCACCCTCTTCATTGGTAAAATTCACAATCGTAATTGGAATGCGCGGTTTAATATTATTTTCTATGATAGTTCTAACAACTTCTAACCCGGTTACAACCCCCAAAACACCATCAAAGCGCCCGCCCTTTTTTACCGTATCTAAATGGGAACCGATTAGAATTGGCGGTTTATCTTCGCTGCCCCCTAGCGTTGCGTACATACACCCCATATCATCAACCTTGACTGATAAGCCTATTTCCTCACAACATGCTTTAAAATAATCTCTGACACGGCGATCCTCTTCTGATAAAGACAGCCTAGTTACGCCATTGTTTTCTGTCCGACCAAAGTTTGCAAACCTTTCCAGCTCTTGCTGCAGTCGCTCTCCATTGATTACTAGCTTTTGTTTTTGCATTATTAAACACTCCCCTTTTTAAAAAAACTAATACTAAAGTGTGCTAAAGTATGTTTTCGTTAAATGTTTAATAAGGTGAAACTGCATTGGTAACCAGATATATGTGAATATTCAGTTAACATATCAATTATACACTACTACCTAGGCCTGTCATTAGACAAAACATAAAACCTTCCATATAAATTTTCTTATATTGTGTATGATAAATTGCCATACTCAAGTTATGTAAACGTTAAAGGTGCTTCCTTTCATGTCCCGCTGATGCTACATATTCCCTTAATGTTTCAATGAACACTTTTAAAGCTTTTGTTTGAAAAAGTGATCGGGTAAGGATGGAAAAGTTCCGTTTAAATGGCAGTCCTCTCACTTGTACTTCTCCCAAATATCCATTGGCTAATTCCTTATCAAGAGCCCAACGAGATACTAAACTGATTCCCAGTCCTGCCTCAACAGATTCCTTTATCAGTTGTGTACTCCCAAATTCCATGATTTTTCCCGGAGCAAATTCATTCAGTTGAAACAGATTATCCGCTGCCTCCCTTGTTCCTGAGCCCTTCTCCCTCAGAATCCACGTTTCACCGGCTAGTTCTGAAAAATCAATTTCATTTTTCTTTTTCAATAAGTGATGGTGGGGTGCAGCAACAATGACCATTTTATCTTCAGAAACAATTTCTGCATTCAGACTGTCGTCCTTAAAAACCCCTTCAATAACTCCGATATCTAATTGATAAGAACTGACTAGATCAATGATTTCCTTGGTATTATGGATCTTAATGGTTGGGCTGATAAGTGGCGACTGTAGCTGCATTCTAGCAATAATATGCGGGAGGATATATTCGCCAAAGGTGTAGCTCGCTCCAATCGCAATTGGACCGCTTGCGTTATTTGTCAGATCATCGACTAGATAGTGCATCTTTGTATAGAGTGCTACTATTTCTTTGGCATGGTGATAGACAATCTCACCGGCCTTATTTAAACGAACAAACTTATTACTCCGTTCCAATAATCTCGTGCCAATTGTTTCCTCCAGTGCTCGAATATATTGACTGACTGCCGGCTGTGTCATATGCAGCTCTTCTGCCGCTTTAGAAAAGTTCTCTTTTTCCACGACCTTAATAAACACCTCTAAATGTTGATCCACTGTGTCTCCTCCATTCGTCTTTTTTGTTTATATCAATTTACTTATTATTCCTATTGTATATCTTTATTTTACTTATACACAATTCAGGAGTATTCTATGGAGAGAAAAATTAACTGAGGTGATAGGATATGGGGAGCCAAAGTGCCAAAGGTTTATCTATGAATGAACTGGCCGAACAACAGCAAAAAAGGCCGGAACCTAAGCCTTCCGGATGGTTATGGTTTGCAGGAATTACCTTTACCGTAATTATAGCGGTATTCGGCTATATATTATCAAAAGTCCCTGGCTTTGATCATGTGGGGCCACTCGCATGTGCCATTGTGATTGCGGTCATGTATCGACAATTTTTCGGTTATCCTGAAAAATTGCGCACGGGGATTCAATTTTCATCGAAGCGGTTTTTACGTTTTGCAATTATTTTATACGGATTAAAACTTAATATTGATATCGTGCTTCATCAAGGACTAGGTTTGCTTGCACGTGATGTAGGTGTCATTGTCTTTGCTATTCTTTTTACCGTTTGGCTGGGAAAATTGCTGAAAGCTGAAAGCTCACTCGTCCTGCTCCTTGGTGTCGGTACTGGAGTGTGTGGGGCGGCAGCAATTGCAGCCGTTTCACCAATTGTAAAAGCCAAAGATGAAGACACAGCCATTGGTGTAGGAATTATTGCATTGGTTGGGACAATTTTTTCGATTACCTATACGATTCTAAGACCTTTCCTTCCGTTATCGGCGATAGATTATGGAATTTGGAGCGGGATCAGCCTTCACGAAATTGCCCATGTCGCTTTAGCCGGGGCTCCGGCAGGTCCGGATGGGTTAGCCATTGCCCTTTTGGCAAAATTAGGCCGGGTGCTGCTGCTTGTTCCATTATGCTTTATCTTAATGTATTGGGTAAAAAGAAAAAGTTCCGGGAGCGCTGGGGATACAAAAATTGAATTTCCTTGGTTTCTAATTGGTTTTATATTGATGAGTTTGTTTGGAAGTTATGTTCTTGGTAAATCTATTCCGGTATCAAAAGCTGCCATGGATGTGGTTGCAAACGCCACTACCTTTATTCTGACAACAGCAATGGTCGGTCTTGGCTTGAATGTAAGCCTACGCGATCTCCGAACAAAGGCTGCACGTCCGCTGATTGCCATGTTAATCACATCTGTTATACTTTCAGTTATTTCCTATTTTATTGCTTAAAAGAGTAGAAATGGTGCCTGACACCATTAACACTACCGGCAACTACTAAAGGGTGTCAGGCACCATTGCCTTGACACCCTTTTGGTTATTTTTTCTTGGCGTGTTTGCGCATGTCGAAGGCGACGGCGACGATGATGATTAGGCCTTTTACGATGAATTGGATGTATGGGCTTACGCCTAGGAACGCTAGTCCGTAGTTGATAACTTGGAAAATCAATACCCCTGTGATAACGCCAGGGACGGTTCCAATCCCGCCAGATAGTGATACTCCACCGACTACGCAGGCCGCAATCGCATCTAATTCATACATATTACCTGTGTTGTTCGTTGCACTGCCAACACGCCCAGCTTCTAATGTACCAGTTAAGCCGTAAAGAAGACCGGCAATCGTGTAAATAATGATCAGATTTCTTGCGACGTTTACGCCCGAAACTTTAGCCGCTTCCGGGTTTCCGCCAATCGCATACATGTTTTTACCAAGCTGGGTTTTATTCCAAATCACCCAGATGATAAGCGAAACAATAATGGCATAAAGAATAAGGTACGGGAATTCATATGAACCAATTTTTAATCCACGCTGGGCAAAGGTGGTAAATTTTTCGCTTAAACCGCCGATTGGCTGTGCACCATATGGCGGGCGGTCAAAGTAAATCGAAGTCAGTCCGTATACACCAATCATCATACCTAGTGTCGCAATGAATGGCGGCACGTGAAATTTTGATACAATCACACCGTTTAATGCAGCAATAAAGCCTGTTGCAAGCATTGCAATGATAATCGGGACAAAAAGCGGTAATTCAGGCAAGTTGGGATACATTTTGTAAGCATAATCCCCAGCCTGCAGCATGGATGCTGATATAACGGCGGCAAGGCCAACCATTCGTCCCGCTGAAAGGTCTGTACCAGCTGTAATTAAAATCCCGGCAACCCCAAGGGCAATAATAATCCTTGACGATGATTGAGATAAAATATTGATTAAATTCGTCATCGATAAAAAGTCAGGAGAAGCAAAGACAATCCCGACTACGAGAAGGACTAAAACTACATATATTACATTATCAACAAGCCATTTAGATACATTTGCTTTCTTTGAAGCCTGTGTATTCATTTCTCCCCGCCTCCTAATACAACGCTGCTAATCGCATGATTTCTTCCTGAGAGGTTGTGGCCGTCTCTACGATTCCAGCTGCTTTTCCATTACTCATGACTAAAATTCTATCAGATACACCTAAAAGCTCAGGCATTTCGGAAGAAATCATGATAATGCCCTTTCCTTCTGCAGCTAATTGGTTAATAAGTTGATAGATTTCAAACTTTGCCCCAACATCAATCCCCCGTGTTGGTTCATCAAGCAATAATACATCCGGCTTCGTTAATAGCCAGCGTCCAATAATAACTTTCTGCTGGTTACCACCCGAGAGGCTGCCAATCGATGTTTTTTGTGTAGGCGTCTTCACCTTCATGGAATCAATGACCCATTGTGTATCTTCCTTTACTTTTCCATCGGATAGGAATGGCCCTTTTCGATAATGCCCCATGTTGGAGATAATTGAATTGAAGCTGATGCTTAACTCTGGGAAAATTCCGGTCGTTCTTCGTTCTTCCGTTACAAGGGCAAAGCCGTTTTTGATGGCGTGCTGCGGTGAAGGATTTTTTACCACCTTACCATTCAACTCAATCGTTCCGGATTTTAACGATCTCATCCCAAAGATGGACTCAAGTACCTCGGTTCGCTTAGAGCCAACCAGACCGGCAATTCCTAAAATTTCACCTTTCCTTAACTCAAAGCTTACCTCTGAAAAAGAAGGCTGCGTTTCCGCCGTCAAATCAGATACCTTCAGGATCATTTCTCCCGGCTTGTTTATTTTTTCAGGGAAGCGCTGTGACAAATCACGTCCAACCATCAACTTGATGATTTCATCTGTTGTTAAATCCTTCGCACTTTTCGTTGCAATATACTGGCCGTCACGCATAATTGTCACTTCATCGGAAATCTTCAGAATTTCTTCCATTTTGTGTGAAATATAGATGATGGCAACATTGTCGCTCTGTAGTTTTCGAATGATGGTGAACAGATGGTTCACTTCATTTTCCGTTAGGGATGATGTTGGTTCGTCCATGACGATGATTTTCGAACCGTACGAGACAGCCTTTGCGATTTCCACCATTTGCATTTCCGATACGGATAAGGTGCTAACTTTGCTGTGCGGGTCAATCTGAATATCAAGCCCTTTGAAAATCGCTTTTGTGTCCTCATACATTTTCTTCTCATCAATGAAGACACCTTTTTTCGGATACCGGCCAAGCCAAATATTATCCATGACATTGCGCTGCCGTACCTGGTTCAATTCCTGGTGCACCATCGACACACCGCTTTCAAGCGCCTGCTTTGAATTTGCAAATGCCACTTCTTTTCCTTCAAAAAGAATTTTGCCTTCATCCATCGAATAAATCCCAAATAAACACTTCATTAATGTTGACTTTCCTGCCCCATTTTCGCCCATTAAGGCATGTACGGATCCAGCCTTAACCTTGAGTGATACATTATTGAGGGCGATTACACCGGGAAATCGTTTGGTGATACTTTGCATTTCAAGTAAATTGGTTGTACTCGCTTCAGACATGTGCGAACCTCCTCGCTTACCCATTTAAAAAATATGAGACTTTGAATGTGAGTCCCATATCTATTGAAATAATCTTTTTATTCGGTCGTTGTCCAGCTTCAATTAGAAGCAATACCCCGAACGAAGGAAAAGCAGAATCTTTTCCTTCGTTCGAAGAGCGCCTTGGGGCTTTAAAATCTCCGGCCCCAGGACTGGCGCTTCCTCTTCATCTAACTATCTAGGCATCTGCTAAATCTTATTGTCCAGCTTCAGCATTTCTTACTGTCCAGCTTCAGCGCCTAGGGGCTCGGGGTCATAGGCCAATCCGTCAAGAAGGCTAAAAAGCAGCCTTCTCGCCGGCTCGTCTTATGCCTGTCGCCCCTGTTCAAGGCGCTTCCGCTTTTCTTACTTGTAAGCGTCCTTACCAACTTGGATGTTATCCTTTGTTACCTCAACATAAGGAACACGAACGGCTTTCTTATCGTCCAGCTTCCACTCCGTTCCATCTAATACGTCTTTACCTTTTGCAGCGTTTGCAGCAAGCTCAACAGTTGCTTTCCCTTGGTTTTTCGCATCATTTAAAATCGAACCAACCATTTTTCCTTTTTCAATCATTTCAAGTGCTTCTGGAATGGCGTCAACACCTACAACTGGCATATATTTATCACCGGAGAAGTACCCTGCTTTTTCAAGCGAAGCAATCGCACCTAGTGCCATACCGTCGTTGTTGGCAATAACAAATTCAATTTTGTCGCTGTATTTTGCTAACCAAGCATCCATTTTTTCAGTTGCTTTCATTGCATCCCACATCGCTGTATCCATTGCTAACTCTTCTACTTGGATTCCTTTTTGTTTTACCGTATCCACAGCAAATTTCGTACGAGCTTCAGCATCTGGGTGCCCTGGCTCACCTTTTAGTAATACGTATTGAAGTTTGCCATCTTTGTTTTTATCATATTTATCTTTGTTTGCTTCCCATGCCTTTGCGATTAATTCGCCTTGAAGGACACCTGATTCTGAAGAAGTTGTTCCCACATAGTAAGCTTTATCATAACCCTTTAATACACTTGCATCCGGCTCTTTGTTAAAGAAGATAACAGGAATATTTTTTGGCTTCGCTTTGTCCACAATCGTTTGCGCAGCTTTTGGATCAACAAGGTTAATAGCTAAAGATTTTGCACCTTTGGCAATGAGCGTATCCACTTGCTCAATTTGTTTAGCTTGGTCATTTTGCGAGTCATTCAACATCAGTTTTACTTTATCTTTTGCGGAATCTTCCATGGCACGGCGCACGTAGGACATAAAGTTGTCATCAAACTTATAGATCGTTGCCCCAACAGCAGGAAGATCGCTGCCTCCCTTACTCTTACCAGAATCCGAACCGCTTGTTGAACTGCTGCAGCCAGTAGCTAATAGAATACTAGATGCAACCGTTAAAGATAAAATTAACCCTTTTTTCTTCTTACCCATGTTCTCATTCTCCTTTTTCCATTTAGTAAAGACCCTGGTAAGCGGCTTCTCAAACCGCTTAACTTGCCTTCATGTAAACCCTTACACACATGGTAACATCGGTGACGCCATGGAAATAGTTCCAAACAATAGCACATATTTGTGATTATCTAGATTATTTTGTAATACAATTGTAATTTTTTAAAAAAAGTGGCCCATTCGCACTGCAGCGAATGGGCCTCTTTTTGCAAAAATTAACTTACCGTTACTTTTCGATATTCCGTCGGGGATAATCCTGTTGTCTTTTTAAATACTCGGCTAAAATAATTCGGATCCTTATACCCTACTGAATAGCAGATTTCCTTCAGGCTTTTCCCTGGATTGACCATTTCCTTTTTGGCATGATTAATTCTAATTTCCGTTAAATAATCAATAAAGGTCATCCCAAAGCGGTCTTTAAATAACTTGCTTAAATAAAACGGGCTAAGCTCCACAAATTCGGCCACTAATTCCAAAGTAATCGAATTGTCATAATGATGTTCAATATATTCTTTTGCCTTATGGAGCATTCCCTTTGCGTGATTGTTCCGCCATACCTGAACCTGTTGGACGATTGCCACAAGATGGGATTTTCCCTTTTCAATCATCACCTGAATATCTTCAAATTCATTATGTACCTGTGTCTGTTCAGTGCTGATTCCCAGATCATGAAGCATACGGGAAATGAGAATAAACAATTCATCAAAGGACTTTTTCACCATTGGTGCTTTGACATGCGGATTGTCTTTAAGCTTGGTAACAAACGTATCAAATGTTAAAAGAACCTGATTGACGTCTCCCTGCCGAACTGCATCTAGTAGCTTTTTCTCTATTTCTAGAACAGCTGATTTTGTAGGAGCTTCCGCAGAAAGAGCGAGTCCCTGTTTTTCGCAAAATAAATATTTCCGATTTGGCATTTTTACCAGCTGCCCAAGTGCTAAAACAGCTTCATGATAGGATTTATTGAGCTCATTCGCATGATTGTAAGGGAGTCCGACACCAATCCTTAATTCAGCGTTGAACCGCTCCTGATTAAAAAGAGTAAGCAGATTTTCAATAATGGACTGTGCATTTGATCTAAAATGCAGTTTTTCCGTTGTTTTTTTATATAAAAATAAAACCGGTACTTGTCCATCTGTGATTGACCCAACCATGACTTGATATTTTTTCACATTAGACTTAACGGCAGCTTTAAACCATGAAAACCAGGCCTGCTTTTCCGTTGAGGAAAGTTCCGTACTTCCTATTGGCTGAAAAGAAAAAAGCATCACATGTCCGGAAATGATTTCAACCCCTAATAGCTGGCCCCAGTCATCAAATGTCATATCTTGAACTTGATTCATCAGTAAGGAAGTGACCCACTCCTTTTGCGCAATTGAAACGGCTCGATCCAAATTTTCTCGCAAGCTTTGCTGCTCTTCTTTCTGCCTGTGTTCCTCCAGAATTTCGCCCGAAATGCGCTCTACCGCTGCAAGAATATCCTCTTTACTGCTTGGCTTTAATAGGTACTCCTTGACCCCCTGCTGCATGACTTCCTTGGCATATTCAAACGTGTTAAAGGCGGAAACCATGATAAACCGAACGCGGGAATCCAGTTTTTTGATTTCCTTGACCGCTTGGACACCATCAATGCCGGGCATTTTAATATCCATAAAAATAATATCCGGCCGATGCTCCACCGCCATTTCAATCGCCTTTCTGCCATTTGGAGCCTCTCCAATCACGATTACGTCTTCCACAGAGCTGTTAATTATTTTCGTTAATGCTTTTCGTTCAAGGACTTCATCATCCACAATGAGAATTTTCAACAAGCTAGCTTCCTCCCTTTGCCACATTAGGAATCGTCAGTCTAAAATTGGTGCCCTTTTTCAATTCGGATTCAATTTCGACAATGTCGTTCCGCTGGTAAAAGAGCTGGAGCCGTCTAATCACATTTTTTACGCCAATACCCGTTGAGTGACCCTTTGATTTTTCCGGTTCGGATATCTCTTCCGCTTCCGTCCCCTCGACATAGGTGAGCAATCTCTTTTTAGTCGACTCATCCATTCCATCCCCATTATCAATCACTTCTACATGAATCCGGTCTTGTTGCCGGTAAATATGGAGACGGATTTCCGCATTTTCTTCATACGATTCAACCCCATGAATAAAGGCATTTTCAACCAGCGGCTGGAGAATTAGACTTGGAATTTCAATATCTAAACAACTGTCGTCGATGTCCGTTACAAATTCAATCCGTTCGCCAAATCTTGTTTGCTGGATAAAAAAATACTCCTTTACAATCCGCACTTCCTCTCTCAGGGTAGAGGCTTTATTGAAATCACTGAGATTATAGCGCAGTAATGCAGCCACAGATACGATCAACCGCGAAGTCTGTTCTGCCTCTTCCAAATACGCCATTTTTGAAACCGTATTCAACGTATTGAACAGAAAATGAGGATTGATTTGATTTTGCAAACTACGTAACTCCAATTCTTTTAACAGTTTATCTAATTCTGACTTTTGTTTAATTTCCGTAACAAGATGTCTGAGATTCGTCCGCATCTGGTTAAAAGTCTCTGTTAGCGGCTTCAGTTCGTCCTTTGTCGTAATTTTAATATCCGCTCCCGACAAATTCCCTTTAGAAATTTCCTTAGCTGCTTTAGATAATAGACTAATCGGTTTGGTGATTCCGCCGGAAATCCATAACGCTAGCAAAGTGCTAAGAAAGAAGGCCGCAGCAAACAGAGAGAGGGACATAAGTTTATAATAATGGTTTTGCTTTTCCATCTGGTCGTAAAAGTTTTGATAGTCCGTTAATTTATTATTTAATAGCGCCAATGTACTCTCTTGCAGGAAAGCAGCAATTTTTAACACTTCATTAAAATGATTGGAATAATGGTTAATATCATCTTTCTGGAAAGCCCCAACGGTTGCATCCCCTTCATCTAAAAAGCTATCAATCATATTTTTATAATTGATGAGGGTAATATCGTTGGTATTCATTTCTTTATAGAGTCTCTTTTGATCCCTGATCAGCTTTACCTTTTCTTTACGATAATCTTTTAAATAGGATTCTTCCTTATCTAAAATATACGCATGCAGCTTTTCGGTCATTACATTTGTTCGTTGTGAGATATCATTTAACAGCAGGAAGCGTTCAAAACTATTATCATATTCATTCACAAGTTTTTCACTACTGTTGTAAAAAATGAACCCAACGGAAGTTAACAAAACAACTAGAACGATAAAATAAAGGAGCAATTTCGATCTGATTCGAAATAACATTAATGGTTCCCCTCCATTCGCTTCCGAGATGCGGGTGGTAAATCTCCTGCCCGTAAAATCTTGGTATTTGTATGGATAACGGAAGGAACCTTTTTTCCTTCAATTAAATCAATCATCATTTTCACTGATTCATAGCCCATTTCAAATGGTTCCTGTACAACGGTGGCATTGATAATCCCTTCACGAATGTAATTTAGTGTTTCCGGCAAGGTATCAAACCCCATAATATAGATTTGCTCGTTCTTTCTATATTTTTTGACCACTTGGGCAATCCCAATCCCATCAAGGGCACTTGTCCCGTAAAATGCATTGACCTCAGGGTGTTCTTGTACGATTTGATAAGCCTTCTCGGCTGCTTGAACTCTACTAATTTCTGATTCTTGTATATCAATAATATGAATATTTTCTTCCGGCTTTACCGCATCTTGAAAACCCTGGACGCGCTTGATCTGATGATTTTTATAAAAACTCCCCGTGATGATCGCAACATTGGCTCTACCCTTTGTATCGGCAATTAATGCCTTCCCAGCCAAATATCCAGAATAATAATTGTCGGTTCCGATATAGGCCTTTCGGTTACTATTAGCGGCATCGGTATCAACCGTGATGACGGGAATCCCCTTCTCAACAACCCGATTAATTAACGGTGTGAATTGCTCGTCACTCAAAC
This sequence comes from Neobacillus bataviensis LMG 21833, assembly GCF_000307875.1. Classification (GTDB taxonomy): domain Bacteria; phylum Bacillota; class Bacilli; order Bacillales; family Cytobacillaceae; genus Neobacillus; species Neobacillus bataviensis. Next base: position 143,922 of record NZ_AJLS01000114.1, on the reverse strand, counting down.
CTTGGGTCATGATTCCATCCACTTTTGAGGCCGCCGACATTTCAATCGTTTTTAAGTGATCCTCAATATTGGCCTGTTTTGGCCCCACGTATTCCAGCATAACCCCATAATCCTCAGCAGCTGCCTTTGCCCCCTTCTCGACAAGACGCCAATATTCATTATCAAGCTCTTCTGGAATAAGAACAAAATGATAGTTATACTTTTCTTGCGTCTTCTTCTCACTTGGCAAGTCATGGGTCACTACCTTAATGCCATAGAAGATTGAAAATGAGCAACTCACTATGAAAAATAACACACCAAACGTATAGGCCGTAATCGATAATTTGCTCATAGAACATCCCCAATTCCTCTGCCTTCTGCACATGTAACCGCTGCCAACCTAGATAAAAACATTATACGGAACATCCGAAAATTCGACAATACCAAAAACCCGCCAAATATTTGACGGGTTTTTGATTAAAAACTGCTATTTCGAATAACCAGTTTGGTTGCAATGAAGATTTTTTTGGCAGTCTTTCTGCCATCAACTCGTTCCATCAGTGTATCTACGGCTGTTTCGCCCATGAGTTCCGTATAAACCTTAACTGTGCTTAAGGATGGGTAAACATATTTTGAGATGCTGATGTCGTTGACCCCAATGATGTTTACCCTTTGCGGAACCGCGATTCCTTCCTCCAACAGTGCCCTAAGCGCACCGACGGCAATCGAATCATTCCCGGCAAAAAAGGCGGAAGGCAGATTTTCTCCATGTTGCTGTATAGCCTTTTGCATTAAGGTATGACCATCATCTGCTGAAAAAGTTCCACTATACATAAATGCTTCATCTAATAACCCTTTTTCCCCTAAATAGCGCTTAAACGCCTGCTCCCTTCGATCTTCAATGATAGACGTTTTATCCTTAAAGCACTCTCTCCCGCCGATATAGCCAATTTTTTCATGGCCTTTTTCAACGAAGTGTTCCAGAACCTTTTCAGTTGCCTTTTCAAAATCAATGACAATCGAATCAAACCGCTCATCATCGGGTGCGGAATCAACAAAGACAATATGATTGGTAATGGAATGGAGCTCTTTTACTTGTCTTTTACTAAACTTTCCAATGGCGACCAGCCCTTGAATCTCATCACTCTTTAACTCTTCATAGTTATCCTGAAAATACTTATCTAATTGAAAGCCAAGTTGCCGGCAGCGATTCTCTACGCCAAGTCGGATTGACATGTAGTATAAATCCTCAAGTTCTTCTTTTTCTGTATACCACTGCAGCAGGGCAATCTTCCCGGACTCCTGTTTTCGCACCGGCTTCTTCTTATATGAAAGCTCCTCCGCTGCTTCAAAAATCCTCTTCTTAGTTTCGTCGCCGACAGAAAGCGTTGTGTCATAATTCAACACGCGGGATACAGTCGCAATCGAAACACCCGCAAGTTGGGCAATATCCTTAATCGTAGCCATTCAATCAGTCTCCTATTGTGTTAGAAAAGAAACGATACGTTGTTGTGGAATAGTATACTTCCTCCGGCTGTAAAATAACAGACGGAAACTCTGGATGATGAATAGCATCAGGCAGTCCTTGTGTTTCAAGGCAAACACCCAAATATTTTCTTGCCCGAACACCCGAGATCGAAAAAGGAGCTTCTAATTGATTGGATGTATAGAGCACCACACACGGCTGGTTCGTAGTGACTAGCATTGTGCGGCCACTTTCCTCATCACTTAATACAATCTGATTTTCACCCTCTTTTGTAAAAATAAGCGGATGATCATACCCGTTCCCCACAAGTATATTTTGCGGATGCGTCGAATTAATCCCCGACAATAATCTGCGGCCGTATTGAAAATCAAATGAGGTATTCTTCGAATTCAACACTTGCCCTGTTGGAATCAGATCAGGGGCTAGCTCTAAAAAACGATTACTATCCAGCTTTAAAATATGCTCAGAACAATCTCTCTTTAAATTGCCGCTTAGATTATAGTAGGAATGATTGGTTAAATTGACGATTGTCGTTTGATCAGTTTTTCCTTCAAAGGTAGTGATTAATTCATTTTTATTATTTAAAAGATATGTGACCGTTGTGTCTAAATTGCCAGGGTATCCTTCTTCCCCATCTGGACTATGGTACACAAATTTCACGCCAACTGCATTTTCCTCTTGTATGAATTCTGTCTCCCAAACTACTGAACTAAGGCCCTTTCTCCCACCATGTATATGGTTGGGGTGCTCATTGTCCGCAAGGAGGTACTCATTACCGTCCAGTTCAAACCTAGCATCTTTGATTCTGCCCGCCACTCGACCAACAACCGCCCCAAAGTATGGGGACAATTCTACGTAATCCTCAAACTCTTCAAATCCAAGCACCACATTTTCAAAATTGCCATGACGGTCAGGGACAATTATTTTTGTAATCACACAACCGTAATTTAGACAGTGGACGGTCATGCCTGAATCGTTGATAAGGGAATATTCTATGACGGATGTACCTTCGTAATTGCCAAATACTCTTTCTTCAATTTTCATTTATACTCACTTCCTTACTTTTCATAATGACTTAATAAAGCGCAGGAATCCAGCTGCCCCCTCTTCATCCCGCTTAAATACCCCGGCATCTTCTAGTACTCTCAAAAACTTTTTCCCTACTTCTTCCCGCACAATTGCTTCCACGTTGTCATTGTCGACAACAGCCTGATAGCGAGCCTTTAATTCTTCCGCCCAACTTACATGATAGTCGGCAACCTGTGCATCGTCCCTGCCAAGGATGAATTTTTCTACCTCTTCAATTTCCGTTTTCAAGCGTGCCGGTAACACGGCAAGACCCATCACCTCAATCAGGCCAATGTTTTCTTTTTTAATATGATGCACATCGGCATGTGGATGGAAGACACCCAGTGGATGTTCCTCACTCGTCCGGTTGTTGCGAAGAACCAAATCTAGTTCAAAAAGGTCACCATTCTTACGAGCAATCGGTGTAATCGTGTTATGCGGTGTCGCACCTGTTTTCGCCAATATACCTACCATTTCATCACTGTAATTTTTCCAGTTGGCTAAAATATGGGCCCCCGCTTCTACAAGCACTTCGACATCTTTTGAACGCAAACGGATCACCGACATTGGCCATTTGACAACAGCACAATCCACTTCCGGGAAATTTTCCATTGTAAACGTCCAGTCATCTTCCGCCTTCGCCATCGCAAATTGATAATTCCCGCCTTGGTAATGCTCATGTGATAAAATCGAGCCTCCCACAATTGGAATGTCTGCATTAGAACCCAAAAAGTAATGTGGAAATTGCTCAACAAAGGATAAAAGTCTGGCAAATGTTGCCGGGCTGATTTTCATATCTGTATGTTTTTCCGATAAAACAATACAATGCTCGTTATAGTAGACATATGGAGAATATTGCAGATACCAGTTCTCCTCCACTAAATTCACCCGAATCATCCGATGATTGGAGCGGGCAGGGTGGCCGACTCTTCCTGCATATCCCTCATTTTCAATACAGAGGAGGCATTTCGGATAGTCCGACTTTTGGATTGCACGCTCAAGTTCGATACTCTTTGGATCCTTTTCCGGCTTCGATAGATTAATGGTAATGTCTAAATCGCCGTATTCCGTGGCGGCTTTGTACTCGATATTTTGACGAATTCGCTTCATCTGGATATAGTTGCTATTTTTGCTTAACTCATAAAAGTACCGTGTGGCCTCATGTGGATCCTGTTGATATTTTTCGTAAAAGAACTGATTCACACTGGAAGGTCTGGCAATAAAACAATTCATAATTTTACTAGAAAAGATTTCTTTTTCGTCAAAAAGATCTTCAATAATTCCCTGTTCGCAGGCATAATCAACAATGCTTTCAAGCAGATCAGGAATATCCATATCCATGTTCACTGCTGCTTCAGTTTCCTTATATTCTGGTAAATGAAGGAGTGACAGAACTTGATTCCGTGCATACATTTCGTCTTCTAGCTCAATTAATTGAGTAGTTAACGCTTGTGTGATCAATTGGTGGATATATTGAAATATCATCTTAATCCCCCCATTCTTAGTTACTATTAGGACACTAATTCAATTTCTTTTGCCCCATCGCCAATACTGGCCACATAACATTCTGCCTTGTAACCAATCTTTTCAAGATACACAGCACCCACGTTGGCAATAAAGTTTTCAACTTCTACGTTTTCTACGATGGCGATAGCACAACCACCGAACCCAGCTCCTGTCATCCTGGCACCTATTACCCCGGGTTGCCTCCAAGCAGCCTCCACTAGCGTATCAAGTTCTAGCCCCGTTACTTCATAGTCGTCACGGAGAGAAATGTGCGATTGATTCATCAATTGGCCGAATGCCTCTAGATTTCCAGCTTTCAATTTTTCTAACGCCCTCAATGTTCTTACATTTTCATAAACAGCATGTTTTGCCCGCTTGCGGACAGTTTCATTGGTTATTAAAGATTGGTTTTCTTCAAATTCGGACTCAGAAAGCTGTCCGAGTGCTTCAATTGGAAGTTTACGCTGAAGCTGGGCTAATGCTTCCTCGCATTCCGATCTGCGTTCGTTGTATTTTGAATCCGCCAACTCCCTGCGCTTGTTTGTATTCATAATGATGATTTTGTGATTTTCCAATTGAATCGGTGCGTATTCATATGTAAGTGTCTGGCAATCTAGTAAAATTCCTGCATCCTTTTTACCCATTCCAACCGCAAATTGATCCATAATGCCGCTATTTACACCGATAAATTCATTCTCAACCTTTTTACCCAGCTTGATGAGATCAATCCGTGGAATCTCCAATCCAAACAGTCCAGCAACAAGGACTCCTGTTAATATTTCAATAGAAGCAGAAGATGAAAGCCCTGCACCATTTGGAATATTGCCCTGTATGACACACTCAAAGCCTGATGGAACTTCATACCCAGCTTCAATCATGTAGCGAATCATTCCTTTGGGATAGTTTGCCCAATTGTGTTCTCTATCGTAATCTAATTGGTTTAAGTTAAACTCAATAATCCCTTTATCGGGAAAATTTTCCGAGTACAAGCGGACTTTTTTGTCTTCACACTTTCTCGCAACCGCATAGGTTCCGTATGTAATTGCACATGGAAATACATATCCGCCATTATAATCGGTATGTTCGCCAATTAAATTAATCCGGCCTGGGGCAAAGAAAGCCTTCTCAGGTGCCGCAGCAAATATTTCATTAAATGTTTTGTTTAGTGTCGAAACGTTCATTTTAATGTCCCTCCAATGGATGTAATCCCTGTGGTTTTTTCTATCTTTATTCTACCTCCATAAGTATAATTTAACAATATTTTTACTAAAAATTTTACTAAAAAAAGACGAAAATTAATCTTAAAAAACAGCAAAAAAGCATCATCCAATGGATAATGCCTTTCTTAAGTGTCCACCTTAGGCGGAATACTGTACATAAATGGTGCCTGACACCCTTTTGTCTCGGGCATCACCCGAATTTTGCCGATTTTAGGTTTTCCGTACTACCGCACGGACTGGGCTTCCGTCAGCTTCTACAATTGGCAGGGGGAGAGCGGCTAATTCATATTCTCCCTGTTCCACGTGGTCTAATACCAATCCCTCTAGGATATGGATTCCATAGCGGGTTAGTTCGTGGTGTGCAGTGAGTTCTTTGCTGTCAATCGGGTCGACCGATGGTAAATCAAGTCCAAGGAGACGGACGCCGAGCTTTGCTAAATTGGAGGCTAGTTCGGGTTCAATCTCTGGAATTGTGTTTGGAAACTGTTGCCGATCCTTCCAGAAATCGGTTCGGATTAACAGCCGGGTTACTCCGTCAAGCTCATAGCCGGATAGTTCTTTTATCCCAATCGATGACGGGTTCGGCAAATGAATCACACGGGCCTTGCCAATGTAAAGATTCACGTCAAGATCGATGACTTTTTTTCCATTGTCATCGAAATGGAACGGGGCATCAATATGGGTACCGGTATGGGTGCTCATCGTGATTTGCCCGACATTGACCGAACCGCTTTCTGCTTTACTCCAATTGACTTTGTATATAAACGGAGTGTCTCCCGGCCAGACAGCGATTTGGTTTTCTAGCCTTTGTGAAATATCAATCCAAGGATACATGTGAATATCCTCCTAGTCTACTTTTTATGATTTTTGTTAAGACGCACAACCTACAGCTTCGTCCGCAAACTCAACAACTCAGGGAAAAATTGGTGATCCAGCACTTTTTTTAAATATGTAACCCCAGACGAACCGCCAGTTCCTATTTTATTACCAATAATTCTTTCCACTGTTGTCATATGATTAAAACGCCAGAGCTGCTGCTGGTTGCCGATATCCACCAACTTCTCCGCCAGCTCATACAAATCCCAATATTGGTCTGTATTACGGTACACAGTTAGCCATGCCGCCTCGACACTCGCATTCGGTTCATAATTTTGCGACCAATCACGGTTTAGCGCTTCTTCATCCACCGATAACCCATGCGCCACAAGCGCAGAAATCGCAGCATCATATATACTCGGCTCGTTTAAAGCCCCCACCATCACCGGATACAACTCAGGCTGATGCTGATAGACAGCAAGAGTCCGAGCGTTCTTGTTTCCTAACGCAAACTCAATCAAGCGATTTTGATAGGATTGAAATCCTGAGGAATGACCAAGTTTATCACGGAATTGCATATACTCGGATGGAGTCAGGGTCGACAGAACACTCCACGACTGAATCAGCTGCTGCTGAATCCGCGAAACACGCGACAACATTTTAAACGAAGGCTCCAATTCATTGCGGCGGATACACTCAATGGCCGCATTCACTTCATGCAAAATCAACTTCATCCACAGCTCACTCGTCTGATGGATGATAATAAACAACATTTCATCATGGTGGCTCGAAAGCCGATGCTGGCTCGATAAAATTTTATCAAGGTGAAGATAATCGCCATAAGACATTTCTTTTTGAAAGTCTAATTGAATGCCTTTTTCTAAGTTTTTATTCACTAAGTTTTCCATTTTATTGACCTCCTAAAGCTCGATTAATCTTCTACCACCATATCCTGTTGGGAAGCTGTATCCACTCTTTTTTTATGAAAAACGAAATACACAATCGTTAAAAACACAAGCCATGGGATGCCGAACTGAAGTAAAATTTTAAAAGGTGTAAACCAAGTGGTTACCATCAGACTTACCAACAGAAACGCCCCAAGAACAGTCAAATATGGGAAACCAATCATTCTCACTGGCAGCTTGCGGCCGCCTGATTTTTCCCACACTTTTCGAAAAAATAAATGCGAGATAAACACCATTAACCAAGTAAAAATCGCACCGAACATGGAAATCCCCATCATGAAGGCATAGGAAGTTCCCGGGAAAACCGCACTAACCACGGCGGCTACAATAATACCAAGGGCAGAAACAGCCAGTGCTGTGTGCGGCACACCTTTTTTATTGATTCTGCTGAAAATAGCAGGAGCAAATTTTGACTGTGACAAGGAAAATACCATTCTTGTTGATGCATACAATTGGCTGTTCATTGCCGATAATGCTGCGGTTAAAATAATAAAATTCATAATTCCGGACGCACCAGGGATGTTTAAAATCTCCATTACTTTTACAAATGGGCTTTTATCCACACCTGCACTTTTCCATGGAACAATCATCAACATGATGGCGAGCGTTATGACATAAAAGGTAGAAAGACGGAATACTGTTGCCTTCAATGCTTTTGGTACGGCAACATCAGGATCCTTTGCTTCGCCTGCGGTCACGGCAATCAATTCGGTTCCTAAAAAGCTAAAAAGAGAAATAAAGACAGCAATCCATACACCCTTAAATCCAAACGGAAGAAATCCACCGTCATTTGTGAAATTTTCAGGCCCCAGCTTGGAACCGCCTGAGGACCCAAACAAAACATAGGCTCCTAGTAAAATAAAACCAACAATCGCACTAATTTTAATCATCGAAAACCAGTATTCAAAGGTGGCAAAAGTGTGTACGCTGGTAGCGTTTACATAAATTAGCACGGCTCCAAACAGCAAAATCCAAACGATACCCGGAACTCCCGGGAACCAGTATTTCATATAGACGGCAATCGCACTGACTTCAACACCGACTGCCAATACATTGGCAACCCAGTAGGAATAGCGGACGAGATAACCAGCCATCGGGTGAATGTACTTTTCGGCTATAAGTCCAAATGAACCTGATGATGGATGAGCAACTGTCATTTCTGCTAAGCAGCCCATAAGAAGCAACACAATAAACGCCCCAAGTGCATAACTGATCAGCACCCCTGGCCCTGCTGTACTGATGGCAAGACCGCTTCCGAGGAACAGACCGGTTCCGATGGCACACCCCATCGCAATCATCGTCAGCTCCTTTGTTTTTAACTCCCGCTTTAATCCCTTTTCCATGTTATTCTCCATAAGTCCCCACCTTTCCTTTGTTCGAAGTTTTTTTTGGAAGACGCAGTGTCGTTTTTTGGCACCGCGGCTTTTTTAAAATTGTAAAATAATACGTTATCCACGAATTTTTGGGTTTTATCCGCGGATCTGGGCCGTTTATCCGCGAATAAATTTACGCCACAATTTCCCGTCCATTCGCAAACTTCTCATATTGTTTCTCAAGCATAATCTTTTTCAAAATCTGAACTACGTTCCAAACATCTTCATAGGAAGTATATAGCGCAATTGGTGCAAGACGAATCACGTTCGGGGCACGGAAATCCGGAATAATCCCGTTTTCCTTCAAAGATTTGCAGATTCGTGCCGCTTCCGGATGCTCAAGGCAGACATGGCCGCCTCGGCGCGCATCGGTGCGCGGATTTCCAATTTCAAATCCAAGTCCCGTCAGCTCCACCTCAATCAAATCCATAAAATACTGATTAATCTCAAGCGATTTTTTACGAATATTTTCAATTCCTGCTTCTACGAAAATTTCCAGGGAGCCAAGCAGCGGTGCCATGCTTAACACATGCGGTGTTCCAATTTGATAAGCTCCTGCCGTTTCCGCAGGTGTGAAAGTATGCTCAAGGTCAAACTGCTTGTCCTTACGGGATCCAAACCATCCGGCCAACCCTGGGTTCGTGCCAAAATGCTTGCGGTTGACATATAGTCCGCCGACACTTCCCGGCCCGCCGTTCAAATATTTGTAATTGCACCAATAAGCAAAATCCACATCCCATTCACTAAATGAATGAGGAATTGCGCCGACAGAATGGCAGCCGTCAAAACCAATTAATATTCCGCGCTTGTGAGCTTCTGCCGTTAACCGTTTCATATCAAGGATTTGCCCGCTGCGATACTGGACCGTTGGAAGAATAATTAAAGCAACCTCATCGGTCATCGCTTCAATGATATCCTCCTCTTCAATTATGCGGCCGTCCCTGCTTTTTACACGGATCAAATACTGATCCGGATCATACTCATGAATGCGAAGCTGGCTTTGCAGTGCATAAATATCAGACGGAAATGTCAGCTCATCCGCTAAAATTTTCGTCCGTTTTCCTTGCGGCTGATAAAATGTTGCCACCAGCTGATGAAGATTAACAGTCGTGGAACCGGTTACAATTACCTCTTCAGTTGCAGCACCTACCAGCGGTGCCAATAAATCTGCTAATCTCTCAGAAAGGTCGAACCATGGGTGTTTTCCTTTCGTCCATCCATCAATTCCATGTTCCTTCCAATCTTCTACCGATTCGAGAAGTGCCCGTTCCGCCCGCTTCGACAGCAGTCCCAACGAATTTCCGTCCATATAAATCGTACCCTGCCTAAGATAAAATTCCTCGCGAAATTTACTGAGCGAGTCCTCCTTATCCAACCGCTTGGTATACTCTAAAGTCGGTTGCATCATTATGATATTCCCCCTTTTTATTGCTTGAGGAAACTATAACAATAAACATGACATCGTGTCAACATTATAATTCAGAAAATTACTAATGTTGTAACCACTTTTATTTTTGGACAAATCCTTATATGCTTGATAGTAGAAAGTACGGGGGGATTTGGATATGGATATGCATGGAAAACCTGATGTGGTCGACAAACGTCATTTGCGTTCCATAAAGACAAAGCAAAAGCTGCTTGAAGCGGCCAGGGAAGTTTTTCTTGAGGAAGGTTTTCAAAAAGGAACGATATCACAAATGATCAAAAAGGCTGGGATTGGGTATGGTACTGCTTATGTTCATTTTGAAGGCAAAGAGGAAATTCTTATGGTCTTGATGGATGATGTTATGGAGAAATTTTATGAAATTGCCGAAGTGTCGTTTGTTCCAGAAACAAAGGAAGAAGCCCGGCAGATTATCCTTTTGCAGGCAACGGCATTTTTAAAAATGGCTGAAACTGAGCGAAGAATGATGCAGTTGTTTGAACAAGCTATTGGGATTTCCCATTCCATTTCAACAAAGTGGAGAGCCATCCGCGAAAAATTCATTCAGCGGATCTCGAAGGACATCGCATTTGCTCAAGCCTGCGGGCTTGCTAGAGCCGAACTAAACAACTCGCTCGTCGCCAGAGGCTGGTTCTTCACCAATGAAATGTACCTATGGGAAATCGTCCGCAATGAACACCAAGGAACTGTCGAAGAAATCGCCCAAACCATGACCGCCGTTTATGCGAACGGACTTTACATCTAAAAAGCTGGAATTCGTTATCATGCTAGAAACAGCAAAATGGCATCATCCAATGGATAATGCCTTTTTGGGTGTCCGCGTCTGGTGGACTGCTGTCTATAAATGGTGCCTGACACCCCTTAATATTTCTTCTTGTTCGGTTTGCTAATCCAAGCGTTGAAGGGTGCATAAGTATTTGGCGGGAGAACTCGGTACATAGGGATACTTCGCTGATTCGGGGGGAGGTCTAGTTGTGTATAGATAAATTGATCGTCAAATCCAATTTTTGCAGCATCCTCTTTCGTACAACCATAGTAAACTATTTTTAGTCTTGACCAAAAAATGGCTCCGAGACACATCGGGCACGGTTCACAGCTCGTATATAGCTCACAGTCTGTCAATTGGTAGCTATTCAAAACCTTACATGCAGCCCGAATGGCTTGCATCTCAGCGTGTGCGGTCGGATCCTTTATAATGGTCACCTGGTTACGGCCGACTGATTATCTGCCCATTTTTTACCACAATGGCTCCGAACGGACCGCCGCCATTTGTGATTACATTTTCATATGCAATATCTACCGCAATCTTCATAAATATTTCTTCTCGCATGATCAGCCCCCCATCTTTTAGACACATCCTTCATCCTAAAGATATTATCTCAGCTGGGGAAAAAGAATGGGAATTAATCACATTTCATACCGACACAAAAATGGTGACAGGCACCGCAAGCGGTGCCTGTCACCATTAAGTTATGAAGCACGTTTTAAATGTTTAAAATGTCCTTTTGAGAGGACGGTTTTTTCTAGGCGATGGGCCATGATTCCGGCGAAGATGGCGAGTATGATATCTTTCGGCAGCGGGGCAACCATCCAGAGCCATGCCATTTTGTATGTAAATCCTTCCGGTGCTGCTGCCCAGAGTTTATAAGCATAGTACATCCAGTTTGTTCCGAATAGGTAGTTAACAGACATCCCGATTAAGGCGGCTATGATAAAGGCAGCCATACTTTTCTTCTTCTCGACTATTTTCCCAATGATAAACGCAGTGAAGATATAGGAAATAATAAAGCCAAAGGTTGGCCGGAAGATGATGGCTGGCCCTCCGATAAATCCAGCAAAGACTGGAACACCCACAAATCCCACTAACATATAAACGGTCATTGCAATCGATCCTAACCGACTGCCCAAAATAGCCCCTGCTAAAATAGCAAAAAAGGTTTGCAGTGTAATCGGAACCCCGCCAACTTGTAAAAATGGAGCAATCGTAGCAATGTTCGCACCAATGGCCATTAGCGCCACAAACATTCCTGCAAGCGTTAAATCAAGTGCCCTTAACTTCTTCATATTTATTCCCCCAACCCCAATTTATAATGAATTCTTATAATTTTAAAATAAATGTTGGGATACCCTATTGTCAACTAAAAAATTATTTAGGTTAACAATCACTAAAACCTAGATTAAAATGAATTGAGCGCATATTGTAATGAAAACAGAAAGGATTGGGCCGATAAATCACCCAATCCTTTCTTTCGTTTGTTTGCCATGGTGGTAGTGGTAGCAATGGTGTCAGGCACCACTTCCCAGCATCTATTTATGCCGGCAGTTTTTGCAGACTTTGATGGTTTGGTTTGTTTCTGTTTTATGTGGATACAGGAGCTTTATTCCGGTTCTTTCACATAGTGGGCATGTCCCCCGTCCATTTGAAGGCAGGTAGCTGATTGTCTTTCCTCTGTTTCTTTTTGCCATTCTCCATCATCCTAATCATAATAAAGTTCGTTTCTTTATTTAATGTTGGACTGGCACAAAGGTTGATAGGCATTTAATGGTTTTTGAAATAAAAGAATCCCAAATTCGCATATTTCGATTCAACTTTCCTTTTACAAAATTAAACAAAAGGCAACAAATTTCAACAAAAAAATCAGTTAAAAATCAACCCACTATTTTTGGAAGGTATTATGGAATAAAGTCTAGTAATTTAAAGCTTCCAAAATTACTAGATTAGTCAAATCGCACAGGACTTTTCAATCAGGTAAATAAACCTATTATTTAATCTACTAAAATAAAGTATTTTTTTTCATATTAAAATTTTTGTTGAGCGAATATTAATCTACCTCAGATTTTACGACAGGGTTTTAGGAATATTCAAATTACAATATGCTTGTACTATAACTTTTTGTAAAAATTTGGGGGTGCATTTTTTTTGACGAAAGAGAAAAAACAGAAATGGAAAAGAAATTTATTGGTTATGACTACTGTAACCGGACTAGGATTCTCCACTTTTTACCCAGGCCTTAGTATTCCCGCTGCAGCGGTCGAACAGCCTGACCAGCCACTGCCTGCGGAAGAGTCTGTCTCAATTGTTCAACTAGTTGTACCAAATGATAATGCCAAGGACAAGCTTCTTGAGCTTGGTATTGACCTTACCCACAGAATCGAAGAACACGATGGTGTTTATGAAGTAGATGCCGTTGTCACACCATCGGAGATTGCCATGTTAAAGACTTTTGGCATCAATGTAAAAGAGACCCTGATTACCGAAAACCAATGGAATGCTCGTGTGGAAGAGCGGCAATCTGCTGTTCAACTGCAAGCAAGTCTGGCAACTTCCGAGGATACGCTTAAGGTCCTTAGGGCAAATCATTTTACCAATCAATCGGGCACCTTCCTTTACCTCGAAGTGAAATCAAGCTCGGGTGCGACAGCCAGCACAGCACTTAAAGCAACTTGGACCGAGAACGGCGAAGAAAAATCAGCAACACTTTCCAGAAAAGTAGATTACGGCGAATATTTATATCACTATTTGCTCTTGCCGGTTAGTGCTGCCCCCTTATCTGTAAAAATTGAAAGCAATCTAGGCGGTTCGGCTACGAGCTCCGTTACTGAATGGCTTGGGCAAGAGCCGAAACATCCAAAGACAGATTATGTCACAGATTTTGTAGATCACTATATGGCACCAAATGAACTTTATGAGCGAGCAGAAAAACTAGCGAAAGAGTTTCCGAATTTAGTAGATATTATTGAAATGCCCAATAAAACAAACGGATATCGACGTCTTGCTCAGGCAGCCATTGGCAGCACAACCAATACCACGGTGGTAGTTTCCTCAAAAGCATGGGGCCATGAAGGCGGAAACGATGTATCAGTAGAATTTAGGAATCCTGGAACCAGTAATGCACCACTAAAAGTGACTGTGGATGGTAAAAAGATTTTAGTAGATTTGGCTACTGATTCGTCTGGCAAAGCAACAAGCACTGCAAAACAAGTAGTCGACGCATTAAATGCTCAAGCAGGTCAGCTTGTTACTGCGACTACATACCGCGGTAATGCCGGAACAGGGGTGGTTGCACCAACGACTGTGAAATTAACAGACGGCTTGAAGGCACCTGCAGATGTTTCCCGTGATCCTTTCACGGTAAAAGCAATCCGTATTGGCAAGCACCGTGACGGGTCAAAGCCAGGTGTCCTTGGCTACGCTCAGGAACACGCTCGTGAATGGGTGACGCCGCTCGTGACAATCGAAACGGCTGAACGACTGCTGCGCAACTATGCTCATGATAGCGGAACGAGAAAGCTTGTTGATAATCTTGATATTTTTCTCGTTCCGACCGTAAACCCTGATGGTGCCAACTTCAGCTTTAATGATTACAACATGCAGCGTAAAAATATGACAAATCACTGTGATCCAACTGCCTCTGACCCTAATTACCGTAATAATTGGGGAGTTGACCTTAACCGCAACCATTCTATTGGCTCTGCTTTTGATGGCTATATCGGTGCATCAACAACAATTTGTACAAGTGACACATACGCTGGTCCAGCCGAAAACTCCGAGCCTGAAGCTAAGAACCTTGTTTGGCTTGCTGACCAAAACCCGAACATTAAGTTCGCGATGAATATTCATAGCTATGGCGGCTACTTCATGTGGTCACCTGGTGCTTATGATGCAAACCGCAAGACACTTCCCCGCCCAACTGCTGGCGAAGAGGCATTTTACTGGGCAGTGTCTGATATCATGTTAAACGACATTCAGGATCACCGCGGCACAGTCATACTCCCAAGCCGTACCGGCCCAGTTCCGGATGTTCTCTACTCGGCAGCCGGGAATTCTGCTGACTACCTATGGTATGAAAAAGGCATATACGCCTGGGATTTCGAAGTTGGCGCAGATTTATGGAATAAGGATACAAATAGATGGCAGGCAGTTGGATTCCAACCGACATTTGCAGAAGGACATGAAGAAGCGATGGAATTTTCAAACGGTCTAATTGGAATGATTAAGGTAGCTTACAATAATGCGAAAGACCATCAGCCACCTTCCTCAAAGGCTACACCTGGAAATGGTAAATACACTGGCCCAGTTGATGTAAAGATTGATACAAGTGAGGCAGCCACTGTCTATTATACACTCGACGGCAGCCGTCCTACCTTTCAATCAGCTAAAATCAATTTGAGCGGCACCCGTGAATTTGCAGAAACCTTAAAAATCGATAAAACGACAACGATCAATTATTTCTCCGTTGACGCCGCCGGAAACATTGAGAAAAATTACAATCCACTAGGCAACGGGAAAAACTATAATTCTGTAACGATTACCATCAAGTAGTTTTGAAACAGGGGTTGGCCTTTCGGGGTCAACTCCTTTTATTTAGTACTTGAAATTGATATTCACCTTTTTGAAAAATAACTCTTGATGCTACAAAGAAGCCTGATTCACATACCGAACCAGGCTTTTTCTATGACTATTTTCTTTTTAAAAGTTGACAACCATTTTATTTTTCAAAAATTGCATTGGATAATAGTCGGAATAGGTAATCCGTATGGTCACGGAAGCCTGCTTCCAATCCAATCAAAGTTACGTCTTTATTCTGCTCCTTAACCATAACAGCCTGACCCTTGCCGTTCTTGTTATTTTTCCAATGGCCGGCCACGAAGAAGTTATCGGAATCTGCATATTTTGCAGCTACTTTATCATTTCCAGTATTGGTATACCATGTTGGACGATAGACAAAACCGAAATCATCCTGTCCATAACCTCCAGTTAAACCAGTTCCATCATAGTTAACCTTCACGATTCCGTTGCTGTCTGAACCCCCGAAATTTATGGTGTCATCTGTTAGACCTAGAGTTTTTGTAGCTTGGGATGCGCTCCCTCCTACGGCTATATATTTACCACCTTGAGCTACAAAGTTTGTTATGTTCGATTTGAGCTGTACTACTTGGGCAGTATTTTGAAGGCCGAATTCTTTACTGGATGCACTTGTTATAACAGTGATTAGGCTGGATGACCCGCTGTAAACAAATACATCGAATCCGTTCAATCCATTTTCAGCCACTTCTACCGGTGTAACTTCTGACACCTGGAAGCCAAGTCTTTTCAATGCAAGCTTTGTTCCGCTATGAGACTGTTGTTTACTTATTCCACCATCCTTCAAAATGGCAACCTTCACGCTCGATAATGAAACAGCATCTTCCGGTATCTTCACGGTGGATTCGACCTGTAAGCCAGATGCTTTCACAGAGGCGGAGATTTGATTCGCTGCTGCTTCTGTATAAAAATTACCATTGGAATCACGTTTTACAGATACTCCTTGCTGAAGCAAGGTATTTACTAAATTGACAGCTTTGACAGAGCTGTTCGGAATCATAAATGGTCCCTTACCGGAAACAGATCCTTGCTCTGAAATTTTATTCACTTTTGTTGTTGTAACATCTACAGAGCTTTGTGTAGGTATCGCTTTAAAGCCCCAGAGCTCAGGCAGACTCCATGCTGAAATATCATACATTGCCCCGATATCATTGGTGATGTCTTCACCCTTCCAAAGCATCGTATTAGCTAAGCCAGCCTTTGCCTGATCCATCATAACGATGTACGTTCCTTTAGGATAGGATTTCCCATCCACTGTGAATGCTTTTGGCGCTTGCACCACATCAATATCATTATTAATTAAATGATTAACGGCTTTATGTGTTACAGTTGGGTCTTTTTCATCAACAGGAAGGATATAGGCTTTAGGGAAGAACCCCTCCTTGTGGAACGGATGATCAAAATTAATCCCACGTTTAAACATTTCAATTTGATCGGTAATCATCGCCTGCTTGTTCTCTGTTGCAAAATTAAGTGCACCGATAATGGCGTTATACATCCATTTCACGCCGTCCCAATCATTTGTTGGTGTTTCTAACGTATGTCCGTATGCTCCATGATACATTGCATACATTGGGGTAAAGATAGGTGGATAATCATCCCATCCATCTTTATCATTACGCCGTGGAACGTAAACACCTTGCATATTTTGATATAAACTAGAAGATGAGAATTGATCCTTTTGACTCATAATCTGGGCTTCCATCGCTTCTGCTTGCTTATAAGCCCACTTGTTATATAAATCGTACTCGTAGTTTGGATTATGCGGCGGCGTACAAGGTTCAATTAATCCCTGTCGGTTTGGTGCGTAGTTTTTCACATATCCATGTGTATCGAGAAATACCATTGGGTTCCATTCCTTAATGAGATCAACAGTTTCCCTTGTTTCTGGCTGGGACTGGGTGATAAAATCACGGTTCAAATCAATACCCTCGCCGTTAAAACGGGTAGCATCCACACGTCCGTCGGGGTTTTGCACGACATTGAAAATGAGGATGTTATTTTCTAGAATATTTTTCGTCTCTTGGTCATTCTCGGTGGCGAATCGTTCAATTAGCTGAAGGATAGCATCCGTCCCTGCAAATTCTGTCCCATGGATGGAACCATTGATCATAATTGGCACTTTAAAGTCTGAATTATTAGCAATCCAATCTTGAGCTTTCCCTGGGTTTTTAAACATTTGTTTTCTGAGTGATTGAATTTTCCCAAACTTTCCATGCGAACCAGGGTCAGCAATCGTTACGACATAAAGTGGAATTCCATCCGCAGATGTTCCGCGAACCTCGACCTTAATCCGGTTCGATTGTTTCTCAATTGCTTTCAGTTTTGAACCGATTTGCGAGAATTTCACAAAGTCATAGTTTTCACTATTAAACTTACTTCCATCCTGTTCTTCATATACGTTAACGTTTGTCCATTTCGGTGCCTCTGCAAATCCCACATTCCATGGTCCAGTAGTGAGTAAACTAACAGCTAAAAGGCCTGCAATCTTCTTTTTCTTCTTCATTCCTTAACCTTCAGTTATGTATTTTTATTTACTTTTATGTATTTTTATTTATTCTAATAGAAAATCTATTAAAATACCATCCACCCTTTCTCCCATCATAAACAATAAAGAAAGGGCCTCCATAGGAAAAAGGCACCAAAAAAGTACATACACTACGATTGTATGAATGAATTTCTTTATTATTACATTCTAAATAGAATAAATGGTGTCAGGCACCACAAAAAGACACCTCTCCACCCACAAGTGGACACTATTTGTTTCTTTGCATTTTTGCCCTCACCTTTTCATACATATTTTCAAGAGGGGTTAATGCCCTAATGGTTGCACGACAATAAACCACTTTCCATAAGATAGGAATAAAAGTTACGATCAATTTTACCCAATTGGAAAGGAAAGATGTGGTGCTTATTTATGAAGAATCCCCCGGCTTATCACCATTCGTTTCAAAATCTTCAAGAGAATGATTTGGGGTTCGAACAGGTCTTTGAACGGATTGTTTCATTTATGAAAGGTGATCCAAAAGGGAATTTCCGTCTAATGGTGGGAACTGATTCACAGGTGCATAAAACACATACTCTTTTTATCACGGGCATTGTCATTCAAAATAAGGGAAATGGTGTATGGGCGTGCATAACAAAGATGAAGTTTCCAAGGAAAATGACACATCTGCACGAGCGGATTTCTTTAGAACTTTCCTTAACCGAGGAAGTCGTCTCCATGTTTACGGAGGAAAGGAAAAATGAATTGATTGCGGTTGTCCTCCCCCATCTATACCAAGGAGCAACCTTCACAATGGAGGGGCATATCGATATCGGTGCAGGTAAACGAAATAAGACGAGTGAATTCGTCAAAGAAATGGTCACACGAATGGAATCCATGGGAGTAGAACCAAAAATCAAACCCAACGCCTTCGTCGCCTCAAGCTACGCGAACCGGTACACAAAATAAGGGTGTCAGGCACCACGAAAGGACAGTTGTCCGTGAGTGGTGCCTGACACCCTTATTACGATAACCATATTAGATATAGTTTAATTCTACCTTTACGGTGGTGCCTTTGCCGAGCTGGCTTTCGATTTTCATGGTACCGTTATGTTCTTGGATGATTTTGTTGCTGACCGTTAGGCCAAGGCCAATTCCTTTGTCCTTGGTCGTGTAGAACGGAGTCCCCAAGTAGCCCATGAGCTCCGCATCGATCCCTATGCCTTCATCGGAAAAGCTAACCAGCACTCTTTTTTTCGCTACTTTTTGGACATCAATATGGACAGAGCCGCCGTACTGCATCGATTCGATTGCGTTTTTCAGAAAGTTAACAAAAACTTGTTTCAATTGGTTCGGACTGCACAGTAAATCAACCTCATTTGTATGGTAGTGATTTATAATTTGCACATTATGCATCAATGCTTGTGGATGAAGAATTTTTACCGTACTTTCAAGAATTGAATGTAAGCTTTCCCGCTCAAATTGAATCGCTTGAGGTTTGGCTAGCGACATAAATTCGTTGACAATCATATCGATTCGATCAAGTTCGTTCATGATAATCGATAAATAGTCCTCTTGCTTTTCCTTATTGGACGTTCCCATTAAAAGTTTCGAAAACCCCTTCAATGAAGTCAATGGGTTGCGTATTTCGTGGGCGACTCCGGCCGCTAATTGGCCAATGATGGAAAGGCGGTCTAAATTTCGGAGTGCATCATCATTTTTTACTCTATCAGTAATATTCCGGCTAACCGTTACATAGGATTCAACCTCATTTTTCTCATTAAAGATGGGAGAAACAGTCGTCTCAGAATCAATAACTTCATTACTGCCAGTTTTAATTTTTGTTTGAAAAAGCTGGGGCTCTCCCTTTTCTATCAATTCCTGATAAAAGCATTCAAAATGCTCCTTTTCCTCATGCAAAATAAGATCATATACGGTTTTACCGAATAATTGCTCTGGTGTATACCCAATCCCTTTTACATGTGAAGGGGAAGCATATATAATCGTTTTATCCTTCGAATAAAGCTTAATCATATCTGTTGTATTTTCGGTAATTAATCGATACAATTCACGAGTTCTTTTCAATTCCCTTTCCATATTTAACCGCTCTGTAATATCACGATAAACGGCGATGATAGCAATGATTTCTCCCTTCAAATTTCGAAAAGGAGAATAGGAAACGGCAATATCAAGGGTGGTGCCGTCTTTATGGCTGCGCTGTGTATTCATATTATGAAAGGCTCTGCCATGTTTGACTGCCCCTATTATTTCTTTAACAGTGTCAGGATTGGGAAATTCCTCGAAAGTTCTCCCTAAAACATCATCCTCTGTATAACCAAAAATTTTAGTATACATAGGGTTTATTCGAATAAACCGATTCTCCATATCGACAATGCATATTCCATCTGCCGTACAGTTCAGAAATAGATCTATTAATTCATCAGGATTATAAACAACCGATTCATTTTCTTCCCCAAAAATTGGGAAACACTTCACCATAGAGATCTCTCCAAACACATCTAAAATTCTATCATTCTCCATTCTACAGAATTTTTTGGTAAAGAAAAGAAAAATATTAATAGGGTGTCAGGCACCATAAAAAGACACTGTCCACCACAGGAGGACACCCCTGTTTAACATGAAAAAAACGCTTGTGCCCTGACGTAGCGGCTCAAGCGTTTCTTTTTTTCCCTTTTATAATGCTTCTTCTACTTCTTTTGCCATTGCTTTAACGGATTTTAGGCCGCCGCCGCTTAGATACCAGGTGTCCGCATCTAGGTAGACAATTTTATCCTTTTTATAGGCATCCGTTTTCTTCACTAGCTCATTTTCAACGATTTCCTTTGCTCCAATTTCGCCGCCGACAGCTGTTGCACGGTCAATAACGAACAAGACATCAGGATTTTTCTCTTTAATATATTCAAACGTTATGCTCTGACCGTGTGTAGAAACTTCAATTTGTTTATCTGCCGCACCGTATCCAAATACATCATGGATTAGTCCAAATCGAGAGCTTGGGCCATAGGCACTTACTTTTCCTTCATTCGCCAAAACAATAAGTCCTTTTTGATCGAGTGCAGACGCCTTTTTATTTACCTTTTCGACGCTTGCTTCAATGTCTTTTAATTCACTTGCCACCTTGTCTTCTTTGCCAAAAATTTCGCCAATTAAATTCATATTTTTCTCAAAAGAATCCATGTAGTTCGTATAATCAATGCCAATATAAACGGTTGGGGCAATTTCCGCAAATTGATCATATAATTCCGCCTGGCGAGTGGAGATAAAAATAACATCTGGCTTTAGGGCATGAATCGCTTCGAAGTCAGGCTCCTTTAAGCTGCCAACATTTGTATATTTTTTGTCCGCATATTTTTTCAAATAAGAAGGAATGGTTGTCTGTGGCACACCTGTAACCTCGATACCTAACTCATCTAGGGTATCCAACACACCAAAATCAAATACAACCACTTTTTGCGGGTTTTTTTCAACGACTGCTTCACCGTATTGATGCTTGATCGTCATTTTCTCAGCAGCAGCTGTTTCTGTCTTATTGGAGGCTGCGGTTTTCGCTCCCTTACCTTCCTCCTTGGCGTTTCCACCACATGCAGCTAAAATAAACATCATTGTAAAAACCAATCCTAGTAAACCCCATTTTCTCGTCATCAACGAACTCCCCTTTTTATGAATTAAAATAAACACAGATCCTACAGTTGTTCATTTCCTGAATTGGAATATCCATATCGTAGATCTCGCTCAAGGCCGCTGATTGGATAATTTCTTCAGTTGGGCCGTCTTTCACAACCCTGCCATCCTTCATTGCGACAATCCGGTCAGAATAAACGGATGCAAAGTTAATATCATGCAAAACAATGACAACCGTTTTTCCAAGCTCATCTACTAACCGACGCAAAATTTTCATAATCTGAACGGAGTGCTTCATATCCAAATTGTTGAGCGGTTCATCAAGCAGAACATACTCGGTATCCTGGGCAATCACCATGGCAATAAACGCACGCTGCCGCTGACCACCGGACAATTCATCTAAAAAGCTGTCCTGCATTTCGGTTAAATGCATATACTCGAGCGATTGCTCGACAATTCGTTCATCCTCCTCGGTCAAACGACCTTTCGAATAAGGAAAACGGCCGAAGGAAACAAGTTCACGGATGGTGAGCCGAACATCCATGAAATTCGATTGTTTTAATATTGAAACCCTTTTAGCAAATTCCTGCGATTTCATTTTCCGAACATCCGACTTGTCCACAAGCACTTCCCCCGAATCAGCATCCAGCAAGCGGCTGACCATTGATAAGAGCGTTGATTTACCGGCGCCGTTCGGTCCAATAAAGGAGGTGATTTTTCCAGGATGGATTGTCACGGTTACATCTTCCACAACTGGCTTCTTCCCATAAAACTTCGATAATGACCTCACTTGAATCATGCCGTTTTCCTCTCCTTTAGAAGTAAATAGATGAAATAGACACCGCCGATAAAATTAATAATGACACTCAAGGTTGTCGAAAAAGTAAAGACCCTTTCAACAACCCACTGCCCGCCAACGAGAGCGATTATACTCATAACAATGGCTCCACTAATCAGTACCTTATGTTTGTAGGTTTTGAAAAATTGATACGATAGATTGGCGACAATTAGGCCAAAAAAGGTAATCGGCCCAACAAGTGCTGTCGATATCGAAATGAAAATTGCCACAATCACCAGCATTTGTTTCACAATCGAGTCGTACGGAACACCGAGATTAATCGCCATTTCGCGGCCAAGCGATAACACATCCAGATATTTGACGTAGCGCCATGCATAGACAATCACCACCGCAACCATGACAAGTGCAAGCCACACCAAATCCGAATTAATATTGTTAAAACTAGCAAACATCCGGTCTTGAACAATTTGAAACTCATTCGGGTCAATCAGCACCTGAAAAAATGTTGAAATACTAGAGAAAAAAGTACCGACGATAATCCCAACCAGCAGCAAGAAGTAGACAGACTGCCCGCCTTTTTTAAATAAAAATCGATATAAAATCAGGGCAAACACAATCATCACGACAACAGAAAGTAAAAAGTTCGCCTGTTTATTAACAACAATCATATGGCTTGAGCCCAAAAAGAAGATAATCACCGTTTGTAAGAGCAAGTACAGGGCATCGAGCCCCATAATACTTGGCGTTAAAATCCGGTTATGGGTAATCGTCTGGAAGACAACTGTCGCATAGGCAATGGTAAACCCTGTAATTACCATGGCAATTACTTTTATCGCCCGTCTTGGCAGGGCATAATCAAAACTGCCATTTAAATCATGAAATAAATAAAGTGCACAACACCCGGCAGCAATGAAAGCGAGAACCATCATTTTCATTGAATTACGCATAGGCCTTCCTCCTAAACAGGAGATAGAGGAAAATCCCGCTGCCGATGACCCCAACCATGAGACTAATCGAAATCTCATATGGGTAAATAATCACCCGTCCTAAAATATCGCAAACGAGTAAAAAGTTTGCCCCTAAAAGGGCGGTATGTGGCAAGGTTTTTTGTAAATGGTCGCCCTTGGAAATAGATATGATATTCGGAATAATCAAGCCAAGGAACGGTATAATTCCGACGGTCAGAACGACTGTTGCCGTAATTAACGCAACAAGCACCAGCCCCACATTTACCACCCTGCGATAGGCAAGACCTAAATTTTTTGAAAAATCTTCCCCCATCCCGGCTACCGTAAAGCGGTTGGCGTAGAAATAGGCGATAACTAATATCGGAATACTTATGTATAGGAGCTCATAACGCCCTTTCATAATCATTGAAAAATCACCTTGCAGCCACGCCGACATATTCTGAATGACATCTGCCCGGTAGGCAAAAAATGTCGTAACTGATGATAAGATATTCCCAAACATCATCCCAACCAGCGGAATGAAAATGGCATCTTTAAACTTGATGCGATCAAGAATTTGCATAAATAAAAACGTACCGGCAAGTGCAAACACAAAGGCTACGGCCATTTTTTCCATCATCGAGGCGTTTGCAAATAACAACATCGATACGAGGATTCCGAGACGAGTTGCATCCAAGGTTCCCGCCGTTGTCGGTGAAACAAATTTATTGCGGCTGAGCTGCTGCATGATTAACCCGGCTATACTCATCCCCGCCCCCGCCAGTAGAATCGCCACAAGCCGCGGCACCCTGCTGATCAGGAAAATTTGCGTTTCCTCTGATTGAAGGTTTACAAGATCCTTTGGTGAAATACTGCTAACCCCAACAAACAATGAGACTGCAGATAAAGTAATTAACGCTACTAGTAAATATCGTTTCTTCATGGCTGTCCCCAATAGTTTAGTTTTATAGATGATATTGAAAATCATTATCACTTAATGCTTACACCATTGATTATAACAGGGTAAAATATGTTGTCAACGGATAAATGAGAATTTCTATCAATTAAAATGGAAACAGCTCCCACATTCATGATGTGAAGCTTAAAAATAATTCTCAAATGGAGTCCTCAATGCATGAACATTGTTATTAGGCACTACATATTTTAATAATAAAAGACATGATAAAAAAAGACCGTGATCCCCTATTACCACGGTCAACGAATAGTGTGTGTGCGATTGAAAGAATAATCCATCCTTTGTCAGCCGAACAAGTGTGGATTATTTTTTTGTTTGTTTTTTCCCAACATACTTTTCACCCTTAAAGACTAATTTGCCAGATAAATCGTTTTGACATGCTCTAAATTTCGATACAAAGTTTCCCTTTCAGCTGTGATTAGTGTTAATCTTCTATTCATCACTTTCTGCAGATGGCCTATTTTTTCAATGCTATCCCCGCCATCGATGATAACAAGCTGATTCTCCAACTTCTTACATTGCTCATCAAAGCTTCGTGCTAACGGAATTTTTGTTTGATGGACAGGTAGTGATTGAGGATCTAGAGAATACGGTGTTGCGTTCTCTGGGTAAGGGATAAGCCATTTCACATGGTTCATCGAAATATATACTGTTTTATACACTGGGGAGTAGAAGACAAAGTAGTCATTCATGATACTCGTCAAATAGCCGTGAATCGACTTGTTCCCGGTTACAAACACCTCAACAAATCTGCCCTTCGCATTGTTCAACATTCTTCGGAATGAAATCGCTTGTGGATCCGTTTCAAGCGGTTTTTCTGAGGGCTGTTCATAATAGGTGCTGTTTTCCTCGATTTGGGTTTCTTTCATCCGTTGAATATGAATGGAAGGAATATAATAGAAGTTTCCCGTTCTCCCTACATATAAAACAATGATGTCCAATCCGCAATCAACTAGGTTTCCTGTATAAAAATTCCCGCCGGATATCTCAATTTCAATATTTTTCCCCATTAAATCGCTAAATTCATTCATTGTTCGTTTCTCCTTATCCCTTTATTTACTGTAGTGCCCCTCCAAAAAGCGATGATACCCAGTAGTATAAAACCACTAATGTAAACAATGTTGCCGGCGGAATAACCACAAAGGTGATTTTTACATATTCCCACCATGTAATCATGATTTTTCCTTTCCGAACGATGTGCATCCACATCAGGGTTGCAAGGGTTCCCATTGGGAGCAGCAGCGATCCCATGTCACTGCCAATGACGTTGGCTAAATAAGAGACCTTCAAGGTTAAAGTGTCTAATCCCATATGGGTTAACGTCAGGGTTCCAACCATGAGTGCAGGGTGATTGTTGAAAATATTGGAGAGAATAGATAACAGTCCCCCCATCATTACACTCGCATGGAGCAGACTTCCGGACACCATCGGCTCCATAAAGGCAATCAGCCAGTCCGTTAAACCGATATTGTTCAAACCGTAAATAATCACATACATACTAAAGGCGAAAACCAGAATATACCAAGGCGTTTTTTTCAGCATATCAGTAGGTGGAATTTTGAGATATACCCATCTCCAACCTAAAAGAATTAGGGAGCCTATTACCGCCATAACTGAAACTGGGATAGCAAAATACGATGCAACAAAAAGGCTGACACGAACAGCGAAAACAAATAGCAGGACATTGCGCATGAACTTTGATCGGTCTTTTTCAGACGAATGTTGTATTCCAGGCTTTAGCGGGTGATAGGATGATTTGGTTAGACCTCTAACATTTGTAGGAACGGTCTTCGGCAGTACTTTTTTAAAGCGAAGGAACAGCAGAAGGACTAATAATAGAAGCCCAAGTGTTGCTGGGACAAACATCATCGCCGTATGCATATATAAGCTCATATCGACAATTTTCAGGGCAATCAGATTGACGATATTACTCACACCGATGGGGGCACTCGAAGCAGTAGCTATTAAGCCGCCAGACAATAGATACGGGATTTTTTGATGATTTTTGAGACCCATATTATTGAGCAGCATGACCAGAATCGGTGTCGTAATTAAGATACTTCCATCATTATTGAAAAAAAGCGTCATGAGAAAACATAACAGATTGACATACCAGAAAAGGCGGATACCGGATCCCTTTGCTTTGGCAGCGAGCTTCTCTGCCACCCAGTTAAAGAATCCAAAGCTTTCTAGGACGATGGCCATGACAATGGTTGCGATAATGGTGATTGCGGCGCCGCTGATGGTTTCTGTAATAATACCAAGGTCAGTCAGTGTGACACTGCCGCTAATAAAAACAAGAATTGCGCCAATTGTGGCTGGAATTGCCTCGTTAATTCCGCGAGGTCTCCAAAGAATAAAGATGAGGGTGGCCACAAACGAGAATATGGTCATCCACACCATTGGTTGAAATTGCATAATGATCTCCTCTCAAATCCTTATAATTCATGATGTCATCATGAGATCGGTTATGCCTCCCCTACAGTTCGTCCGCTTCTGTCCCCCCCTTCCATTTGTCTCTCTTGTTCTGTTGTACTTTATTTATATGTGCCGCAATTGTGACAGGCTCTAGGTTTGTACCCTTTTAGGAGAAATTCCACAAAAATCTAGATACGATGGTAAAAGTAAAAAGGTGACAGGCATCATGTGAATTCTTCACATGGTGCCTGTCACCCTTTTTACTCTAATGACACTACTTATATTCTTTTGTTGTTTTTCTAAGTGGTGGTATTTCCAAATAGGTCACCACTCTCCAGATCCATTCCAATGGCCCAAACCTGATAAGGTGCAGCCAGACTGTGCTGAAGATTAGCTGGATGATATAAATCGATATACAGAGGTAAAGAGATTCCAAATAGCTAATATTGTTGAATAAATTCAGCGCCGTACCAGCCAAATAAATGAGGGCTGTTTGCAAAATATAGTTTGTCAGCGCCATTCGTCCATAGCTTTTCAACGGGGATAATACCTTTTGAAAAAAAGAGGACTGCAATAGCAAAACTAGAAGCCCCACGTAAAACGCTGAAACAATTGGCCCGATTGAAATTCCAATACTTAAGAATTCCTGGGTAACCCGGTAGTCTGCGATCGAACCATTGCCTATGATATCCGGGGCAAATTGATATTGATAAATCAGACCTAAAGCACTCAAAGCAAACATAACAGTTGTGAAAAGGACTACCTTATTACGATTGTTGGAAAGCCGCTCGAACACATGAAATTGACCTGCTGCAATGCCCAATAACATCAGCGGGAGTACCATAAACAGTTTAAATGAAAAGAGCGCGAAAACAATCAACATGATGATTCCAAACATCAGATTAACTATTTTATTCGCTTTGTAAAAAGGTAATATGAGAATACCGCAAACAGCATAAACCGTTAACGCTTCACCCGGATGATAACGGACATGGATCAGTCCTATTATAAATAGGGCGGCAATTCGCCTGAGGAATAAAAAGTATCCATTCCGCCCTTTTGCATTCGCTCGTGTAATAAAAATATAAAAGCCTACCCCAAACAAAAAGGTGAAAATTGTATAAAAGCGGCCTTCCACAAATAAATACAAAAACCTCCAGTAAGAAGCATCCATAGTGTGAGGAGCAGGTAGTTTCGCAGACAGCAATGGGACGATATTCACAAGAATAATCCCCATTAGCGCAAACCCCCGCAAATAATCCAACACATCAATCCGTTTAGTTACATCCATTGCCTCTTTACATACACCACCCATAACCTTCTCCTTTGTAGTGTTAATGGTGCCTGACACCCTTCCTACTATTAACACCATTATATAATTACAAACATATGTAAGAGGAATGCACTAAGGAATGTCATGGCGGAGATTAGGTGGAATTTACGGCGAAGGCCTGATGCTTTTTTGTGCCGCAGGTACCCCGCAAATAATGTGATACCCAGCAGTAAAATGGAAAGGTACCCGCTCCATAACTTCATGTGACCATAGCCGAGCAATGGCCCCAATTCGTAGAAATTTATCAACCCGTGTCCGATAATGACTGTTGCCCCAAGAAGTGCAATCTTAATATGCCATTTCATGAAGTACCGCGAAAATTTCGCAAGCCTTATTTTTACCTTCCGAACCGATGTCTTTCGTATCACCAAAAAGATAAAATACATATTGATATTGACGAAAAAGAGAACGACAGCCACCTGCGCCAACACCTGTCCAGCAACAACCAAGGAACTGTCATGCGGACGGATAAACCATATATACACAATCGAAATCACAATTAGTAAAATATTTGCAGCACTCCACAGCCGATGGTACATAAACGCCCCCCCTTCTCCGCTAGATTTCCAGCCGATAAATTAAAAATCTCTCATTCGGATTATGTTCATAAAGATGAGGAAGTAAGACCTCCTCTTTTAATTCAAACGAAGTATAATTTTCTAGAAAGTAAATATAATCCGCAGACGGATAATACAACACCAGTTCAATACCCCGCTCCGCTTTCCCCACCGACAGCAAGATATTATCTACAATCTTTCTAAAAACCTGAATGGAAAATGGATTAAAGAAGTAAAATCGATTCTCCCTAGCATCAATCACATATTCCTCTGCCAGACAGCAATGAAACTGTATTCGATCCCCTCCCTTTTTAGTTTTCCTTTCGTAACTCCCCTGATTTTCAACCGCAGCCTGATAAAGTAATTCATTCATTTCCACTCCAACGACAGTAGCATGAAAAAAATAGTGGAGATAAAAATTCAATCGCCCTTTCCCACAGCCAAAATCAACCACCCTGTCACTGCTTTTCACTTCATAATGCCGAAATAACTCCTCCAACGCACTATACGGTGTCGGCTCATAGGGATGGTAATGCAACAACTTGTTAGCAGGCCCACCCCCACGCCGATTGCCCTTTGTTTTAATGTTCAATAATTTATCATAATAATATTCTTTCATCGCTTGCACCTATTCTAGTATATTTAAAACAGTAACAATACCACTTCTAGATTAAACTATTTTTTGAAAAAAAGACATTACGACAGTGATATCCCTACATGAATATGATTATCAGCAAAAAAAGAAGGAAAAAGTGGTATAATGACGAAAGTTCTATAAAGAGAAGAATGATTTGTCCTAGTTACTAATCGATGAAATCATTCCACCTCAATAATCCTCTGTTTGACAAAAAATCAAGGAGGTGGTTTCATTTTGAAGATAAAAAAGATATTAAATAACAACGCCGTTGTCGTTACAGATCATAATGAAGAAAAGATTGCCATTGGTGCGGGAATCGCCTTTCAGAAAAAGAAAAATGATATTGTTAACCCAAGTAAAATAGAAAAACTTTTTGTCATGAAGGAAAATGAGAAATTCCAGCAACTGCTACTCCAAATACCTGAAGAACATTTTGCCCTTTCAGAAGAAATTATCACCTATGCTGAAGAAGCCCTCGGAGGAAAATTAAACGACCATATTCACATTGCCCTTACAGACCATTTATCCTTTGCTATTGAACGTATCCGGGATGGCATCATTCTTAAGAATAAACTTTTAAATGAAATAAAAATCCTCTATAAAAAAGAATTTGATATTGGTATGTGGGCACTCAGGCATATTGAGAAAAAGACCGGCATCAAGATGCCCGTCGATGAAGCAGCCTTTATCGCCCTCCATCTTCATACCGCGAATCTTAATGGCGGGGACATGAAGCAAACACTCCGGCAAACGGCTATTATTGGTGATATGGTGCAAACGATTAAGGATTACTTGCATATTAACATAGACGAAGACGACCTTTCATACCAGCGCTTAATGACCCATCTTCGTTTTACCATCTCAAGGATTAGCAATGGGGAAACGAATACCATCGATGATGAAATGCTAAAAATGATTACTACTAAATTTCCTACCGCCTTTAATGGTGCAAAAAAGGTAGCCAAGGAGCTTTCCGTCAACCATAGTATTCACCTCCCCGAACATGAACTGGGTTATTTAACTCTTCACATCGAAAGATTAAGAAAACGTTAATAAAAACGCCTGGACTATTATCATGTCCAGGCATTTTTTCATTTCTATTTATTCTTGCGGATTTTAACAATTTCATCGGCAACAAATTGGACATTCGTTCCGACAATAACTTGAATGCTTTGTGGACCGACGATATTGATTCCCGGTACGCCTGTCGCTTTAATTTTCTTTTGATCGACGGCTTTCATGTCTTTTACTTCCATTCTTAGGCGTGTTACACAATTATCAACAGCCACCACATTTGCGTCGCCGCCTAAGCCTTCATAAATTTGTGCTGCCATCGCCGAAAATTTGCTTTCGCCTTTGGCAAGAGAAACTCCTTCATCTTCATCTTCATCATCATCTTCACGGCCAGGAGTCTTTAAGTCGAATTTGGTAATGATAAAGCGGAATAAGAAGTAGTAAATCACCGCAAACACCAAGCCTTGGACAATTAGCCAATATGGCTGATTTGCCATTGGATTTCGTAAGCTTAGGAAAAAGTCGATAAATCCGCCGCTAAAGGCAAATCCTGCCGTCCAATGGAATGCCGCTGCAATCGCCAATGATAGACCAGTTAAAACGGCATGCACAAGATAAAGCGTTGGAGCTAAGAACATGAATGCAAATTCAATTGGTTCTGTAACCCCTGTCAAGAAGGAAGCAAAGCCTGCTGCCAACATTAACGAAGCAATTTGTTTTCTCTTTTTTGTTTTTGCCGTATGAACCATAGCTAATGCAGCTGCAGGTAACCCAAACATCATGACTGGGAAGAAACCTGCTTGATACATACCGGTAACCCCTTTTACCCCTTTACCTTTCAAGAAGTTTCCAATATCATTGATTCCGGCAACGTCAAACCAGAACACGGAGTTTAACGCATGATGTAACCCTGTTGGAATTAATAACCGGTTGAAAAAGCCGTAAAGCCCTGCACCAACTGCACCTAAATCAGAAATTGTTTTACCAAAAGAAACTAAGGCAGTATAAATCACAGGCCAAATAAAGAACAATACACCAGACACAACCAACATTGAAACCGCTGTCATAATTGGTACCAGTCGTTTCCCGCTAAAGAAGGCAAATGCGTCTGGCAGCTTTACATGACTAAAGCGATTGTACATCATCGAAGCAACAATACCTGAAAGAATACCGACAAAGGCATTTCCAATCTTTGCGAACGCTGGGTCTACCTTAGCTGCATCAATTCCCTGCAATAATGCAACCGAGCCGGTTGAAAGCAAAGTGGTTACAACCAGATAGGCAACCAAACCACTTAGCGCCGATGAACCATCCTTTTCCTTAGCCATTCCAAGTGCCACACCAACAGCAAATAGAATTGGGATATTGTCGATAATCGATCCTCCTGCTTTAATTAAGAAAGCAGCTAACGGACTATCAGCTCCCCAGCCTGTTGGATCAATCCAATATCCAATCCCTAATAAAAGGGCGGCTGCAGGTAATATGGCAACCGGCAACATCAAAGAACTTCCAAGTTTCTGAAAATACTTCTTCATCTTCTAACCCCCTATAAAATTTTTAGCAAACTACTACTAGACATCAATAAATCTACAAATGAAATGAATAATTACAGCAAAAAGAATGACGAATAGCAGCCTAAAACCATTCTACTATTTTGTCAATCACCTCCTTAAAGGCAAATTTTTATAAAAGTGAGGTGCTGCTGCATATCGCAAACAGCACTTCACTTAAAGCACATTACTTTGCAGATGCTGTAAATAGAACCGTTTTACCGGAAGTACCTTCCTTTTCCTCAGTGAAAGTATATTGCTTCTTACCCTCTTGACTATTGGTAATCACAATCGGTGTAATGGTGCTTTTAGCGTTTGTACTAATATATTCCCAATCTACCTCCATTAGGAGTTGTCCGGCAGAAACTTTGTCTCCATCTTTAACGGCAACGTTGAAGCCCTTTCCATCTAGGGCCACAGTTTCTAACCCAACATGAATAAGAATTTCCGAACCATCTTCAGCTCGAATGCCAATTGCATGTTTAGTTTCCGCAACAAGAATGACAGTCCCTTTTACTGGGGAAACGATATCTCCGTTTGTAGGCATGACGGCAATCCCCTCCCCCATCATTTTTTGACTGAATACGGGATCCGGGACCTCTTCAAGAGAAACAATCTTACCATTTACCGGTGTATAAAATTCAACTGGTGCTTTTTTAAAAAAATTAAACATTACAATTACCCCTTTACTTTTTTGTTTATGGTTCCCAAAAGATGTAAGAAACAACAAAAAAGGCATGGGGGTACAAATAAACGGACATAGAAATCCATTCATTTTTACCACCATGCCTGATCGTATCAGTAACATGTGATCACTATTTAAATTTATAGTTCAATCATACCACTAATCAAAAAAAATACAAGATGCAAACGCAAGCATTCTCTTGGGGGAGATTAATTATTTGATCAACAGACCATTTTTAGTCCGTTAACCTTTTTTCACTAACTCTCCGATAATTTTTTCACAAATTTCATGGGTATCGAGCGCATCTAATGCCGTGAACCTTGGCTTTGCGTTTGTTCCAACAGCATCAATGAAATCAGTGGCCATTTGTTCAAAGCCACGTCTGAATAGAGTCGGCTCCCAGTCGCTGCTGCGAACTTCTACCGTTTCCATGCCCCTTGAGATCACTAGCTTCGATACATTATAAACTGTCCTCTTTTCCACCGGCCCCATGACTTCAGCAACTTCCTCATTCGTTCCATTATCTCTGTTCATGATGCCGATGGCTGTCGCTCCACCCGAAATAAATTGAACGACAACATGGTAAAGTTCGCCACCTTCCATTCTGCCATTTACAATCAGGTCTTCGATGGGGTGCGGAAATAAATATCTCATCGTATCAACTACATGTATGAAATCGTCATAAATAAACGTTCGTGGTTCTCCCGGCAGACCCTTGCGATTTTTTTGGACAATCACCATATTCGGATCAGCCACTTCCTTCAGCTTCATGTATGAAGGTGCATATCTTCTATTAAAACCAGTCATCAGGAGAAGACCCTTCTCCTCCGCCAATTCAACAAGCCTTTTTGCCCCTTCGTAATAATCCGTAATCGGTTTATCCACAAACACATGAATGTTGTGTTGTAATAGTTGATGGACAATTTCTTCATGAGTAGAGGTTGAGGAATGAATAAATGCTCCCTTAATCCCGCTTTCCAGTAAAGACTCAAGACTACTGTGAAGATGTTCAAAACGGTATTGGCTGCCAATAGATTGCAGCTTCTCTTGATTTCTTGTGTAAAAATGAAATTCCACATCTTTTATTTTACTGTAGACCGGCAGATACGCCTTTTGTGCAATATCACCCAGTCCAATTACACCAATTTTCAGCACTTACTATCCCTCCATTTTCCAAAACATTCCATTGAGTAAAGCTTATCATATTATCTATTAAAAAAGCCCCATCTATCGAAACAGATGAGGCTTAGGTTTTATTCTTTTGTTACTAATTTAAGTGGAGCTGGGATCATTTTTTCAACCTTTTTCCCTTGGACAACATCCCGGCCGGCATCTACCGCAAGCTTGCCGATGAGTTGCGGTTGCTGGGCTACAGTTGCTTCCAGTTTACCCGCTTTAATGGCATTGAGCGCATCATCGTTACCATCGAAGCCGATCACCATAATATCTTTGCCTGAGCTGTTAATCGCTTCAATTGCCCCTAATGCCATTTCATCATTATGTGCAAATACCGCTTTAATATCAGGGTTTGCCTGTATTAGATTTTCCATAACCGTTAAGCCCTTTGTCCGGTCAAAGTCGGCTGCTTGTTTCGCAGTTACGGTTAATTTCGTATCCGCAACGTTATGAAATCCTTTTCCTCGTTCCCGTGTAGCCGAAGCACCCGGAACACCTTCTAGTTCAGCGACCTGGACCTTTTCACCGAGCTGATCCACAATATATTCAGCAGCCATTTCACCGCCTTTAATATTATCCGAAGCTACTAGGGCTTCCACCTTCCCTTTGTCAGCCGAACGGTCAAGCGTGATGACTGGAATATTGATATTATTTGCTGATTGCACAGCCGTTGAGATAGCTGCGGAGTCCGTTGGATTAATGAGTAAAAGATCGACACCCTGTTGAATTAAATCCTCCACATCATTAATTTGCTTGGCAGAGTCATTTTGGGCATCTACTACTTTAACTTCCATTCCCAAAGATTTTGCCTCTTTGATTACACCATCCTTCAAAGAGACGAAAAATGGATTGTTTAAGGTTGAAACGGATAAGCCTATTTTAATATCTTTTAAGTTTTCTTTTTTAGCGGGCTTGGCCCACTCTGGCGGCTGCATCGAACATGCGCCTAAAAGCAAGAGTGTGAATGACATAAATATTGCGAGTAATTTTTTCATCAATAAGCCCCTCCTTATGCTGATTTTTTCCGATCAAGTAAGACAGCGATAATAATGACAATCCCTTTGACGACCATTTGATAGAAGGAAGATACACCAAGAAGGTTTAAGCCATTATTTAACGTACCAATGATTAACGCACCAACTAGTGTTCCAAAAATTCTTCCTTTTCCTCCAGAAAGACTTGTCCCGCCCAATACAACCGCAGCGATTGCATCAAGTTCATAGGATGTACCCGCTGTTGGCTGTGCTGAATTCAAGCGTGATGTTAAAATCGCACCTGCTAAAGCGGCAAGCAATCCGGAAAGACCATAAATCATGACCTTAACCTTGTCTACTTTAATCCCGGAAATCAAGGAAGCTTTTTCATTCCCGCCAATCGCATACGTTTTACGGCCAAACGGTGTTTTGTGAAGAATAATAAATAAAATAGCAAATGTAATAATCATGGTAATCGCTGGAACAGGAATACCAAGGAAATAGCCACGGCCAAATAATTGGAATAAATGATTATCGCCAAGTCCTGTAATAGGATTCCCTTTTGTATAAACAAGCGTCAGACCTCTAAAGGCCGTCATCGATGCTAATGTTGCAATAAATGGAGCCATTTTCCCTTTTGTAATCAATAATCCATTGACCATTCCCATAACCGCACCAAGGATACATCCGACTAGAATGGCAAGAATCGGATCAATTCCCGAAACTATCATCCCTGCAGTTAACGCGCTCGATAATGCGAGGATTGCTCCGACGGATAGATCAATCCCACCCGTTAAAATAACAAAGGTCATCCCAAATGCTATCAAAGCATTGATTGCTACCTGTCTCAACAGGTTTAAGATATTTAATGGTTCAAGAAAACTAGGGTTTAAAACGGAAACGATAATAATCAACACGATTAATCCAAGTAATGGACCAAGTTTTTGCGTCATCGTATTGATAAAATTGGCTTTGCCGGCTGGAGCACTTTCATTGATTGCTTTCATCTCACAGACCTCCTGTTGCGAATGTCATAATTTTTTCTTGGGTCGCTTCTTCTTTCGTAAGCTCGCCCGTTATTTTTCCTTCATGAATAACAAGGATGCGGTCACTCATTCCAAGAACTTCCGGTAATTCCGACGAGACCATGATGATGGCTACTCCCCGATCCGTCAATTCATTCATTAATTGGTAGATTTCCCGCTTCGCACCGACATCGACACCCCTAGTAGGTTCATCTAATATGAGCACCTTAGGACTAATTCCTAACCATTTCGCGATGACGACCTTTTGCTGATTTCCACCTGATAAATCTCCCACTCTCGTATCTGCCGATTCAGTTTTAACGGTTAAACGCTTGACCAGCATCTCGACAAAGTCACGCTCACTTTTTTCATTAATAACCCCTTTTGGCGCAAAGCTGTAAAGTGTCGGTAAGGAGATATTTTCCTTTATTGAAAAATCTAAAATTAATCCTTCATCTTTGCGATCCTCTGTGATGAAGCCAATTCCAAGTTTGACTGCCTGGTCAGGTGATTTAATCGTGACATGCTTGCCATCCAGCCAAATTTCACCGCTGTCCATTGCATCAAGACCGAAAATGGCGCGCATGATTTCCGTACGTCCAGCACCCATTAACCCAGATACCCCGACAATTTCTCCGGAACGAACGGAAAAATTTATCCGATTGAATGCACCCTTTTTCGTTAAATCTTTTACCTGCAGCATGGTCTCGCCAAGTTTGGATTCGCGACTTGGAAAGCGGTCTGTCAGTTCCCTGCCGACCATTTTTTTAACCACTTCATCAAAATTTGTATCTGGAATTGACTTCGTATCAACGGTTTTTCCATCACGCATGACGGTTATCCGATCACAAATCGCGAATATTTCCTCCATACGGTGTGAAATATAGACAATCGCGACTCCCTCTTTCTTTAGTGAAGAAATGACCTCGAAAAGCTTTTCGATTTCCCGTTCCGTCAAGGCGGCTGTCGGTTCATCCATAATAATTACTTTTGCTTCAGTCATTAACGCTTTGGCAATTTCAATCATCTGCTGTTCACCAACTGAACATGCCCCTGCCTCTTTATCCAACGGAATCGAGACAGCCAAGCGATCAAACTGCTTTTTCGCCAGCGCTTTCATTTCTTTCATTTTTAATAAGCCGAAAGGAGTCTTCAATTCTTTCCCAATAAACAGGTTTTCCAGCACCGTCATATCACGCCAAATATTTAATTCCTGATGGATAAAAGTAATCCCCTTTTGCTCCGCTTCCTTTGGATTATGGAAATAGGTTTCTTTGCCATCAATCGTAATCGTTCCTTTATCACGAGCATGAAGCCCTGTCAGGACATTCATCATCGTTGATTTCCCGGCTCCATTTTCACCCATTAGTGCATGGACCTCGCCTGCCCGTAGATCAAAATCAACGCCTGTTAATACTTGATTGGTTCCAAATGCTTTATAGATGTCCTGCATCATGATTTGCATGTTCATCACCTCAATTTTTTAGAAAAATACGCCTGATTGTAAAATAATATTGGCATACGGTGTAATCTCACCTGTGCGAATCACAGCCTTAGCATGTTTCGTCAGCTGTTTAAAGTCTTCATGAGAAACCTGCTCGGAAATAGCGTCAGTAAATTTCTCTTTTAGGTATTTAGCTGTCTCAGGATTTTCTGTTTCAATTTCAGAAGCGATGATGACTTTTTCAATCACCATATCCTCTGCAACGGCATCTACCACTTCTGTAAATGTTGGTGTCCCCGCCTTAATGGCTAAATCGATTTTGGCGACTCCTTCAGGAATCGGTAATCCCGCATCTGCGATAACGATATAATCCGTATGGCCAAGGTCGCTTAAAACCTTTGAAATATGGCTATTTAACATTCCATGACGTTTCATTTTAGAGGCTCCCTTCTACTTCTGTGCGTGTCGGCATTCCGCCTTGGGCTCCGAATTTTGTAACGGACAGCGATGCTGCCCTGTTAGCAAAACGGACGGCTTCTTTAAGTCCTTGACCCTCTGCTAGCGCTACTGCAAATGCTGCGTTAAAGGTATCACCCGCACCAGTTGTATCAACCGCCTCTACTGTATAAGTAGGAACTAGTACTTCTTGTTCACCATCGTGATAGCGGACACCATTTTTTCCTTCTGTAATAAATAACTTGTTTGGATTTTCCGCCAACGCTTCGTGGATATCTTTATTTTGAAAAAGAACAGCCGCTTCCAATTCATTTGGTGTTAGATATGCTGCCTTGGCGATCACGTCTTTACTGATCGGCCTTGATGGTGCAGGATTCAATAATAATGGCACGTGATGGGCATGACATAGTTCACTCACATACTCGACCGTTTCTTCAGGAATCTCTTGCTGAATCAGAACAATATCAGAAGTGCGAATAACATCTAGTGCCTTTCCAACAAACTCCGGTGTGACATGATTATTAGCACCCTTTACGACGATAATACTGTTATCACCTTCAGCAAGGGTTATATGTGCAGTACCGCTTTCTGAATGTGTAACCGGTTCCACATAGTCGGTTAAAACACCGTTTTCTTTAAAATTATCTAAAATTTCTTTTCCGAAGCCATCCTCGCCTACACAGCCAACCATAAAGACCTCTGCCCCTAACCGTGCGGCGGCTACTGCCTGGTTGGCTCCTTTGCCGCCAGGCACTGTTTTAAATGATTCACCTAGAATCGTTTCACCCTTATCTGGCCTTCTTTCCGCTGTAACAACTAAATCTATCGAAGAGCTTCCGATTACTGTAACTTTAACCATGTTCCTCAACCTTTCTTGTCGTCTGTCTTTCAATAAATGCAACAGGCAATTGAATATTTTTTTCAAATCCTTTTTCATTGTTTATTAATCTAATTAACAGTTTCGCTGCTTCCCTCCCCATCTCATAAGCAGGCTGCTTAATGGTTGATAAAGGCGGGAAAAGTAAGCGGCTGAGAGGAATATCATCATAGCCGATGATTTGAAGGTCGGCTGGAATCGCTTTCCCTTGGCGCAGTGCCTCATGTAGAACGGCAGCAGCGACCACATCATTACTGGCAATCACACCATCTGTATCAGGATATTTTTCAAATAACTCTTTCGCCCATTTTTCAGCATCTCCAAAAGCAAATGAATCCGTTATAATGACATTGAAATTTACATTTGCCTTAACTAGCATATCGATTGCCCCTTGAAATCGATCTTGGGCCGTTTGAACTTCAATAGGTCCTCGCAGTAAGGTAATCCTTTTACATCCCCTCGTTATCATTTCTTTTGCCGCTTTTCTTCCTCCCTCTAAACCATCAGCATAGACAGAAGGGTACTTGTCAGAAGTTCTGTCAAGAAAAACAACGGGTAAGGAGAGATTTTCATAATGACTTATATCGGTATGATTTGTTGCTGAGATGATACCGATTACATTATTCTGTTTAAATGTTTGAATATAATCCAGTTCCTTACTCTTTTTCTCATCCGCATTGCCAATAATCAGCCTGAAATCACGTTCTTGCATTTCATCCTCGACGCCGCGTGCCAATTCAGGAAAAAATGGATTGCGGATGTCCGGCAGTAACAGCCCAATTAATCGTGACTTTTTCTTATATAAAGATCTGGCCACTTCATTCGGTTTATAATTTAATTTTTTAATCGCATCTTTTATTAGCTTTCGTGTGTCTTCATGTACGTAGCCATTGTCATTTAATGTTCTTGATACCGTAGCTACTGACACACCAGCCTCTTTTGCAACATCTTTTATTGTTGCCACTTGAGATTCACCTCTATTGTGTAACCGGTTCCACATACAGATTAACATAATTTTTTTCCCTATGCAAGTCCCTAGATTTTGAGTTGTCCCAAATCCTGAGCCAGTCCCTCTCCTTGATGAGGAACTGAACCCAAATCAGTGGGAAAGTTTTTCAGCCCTTGACTTCCGAATCGAATGGATAATAAACGTAATGACAAACGCAAGCACCATGACCAAAATAAAAATTTCATTTGAAATATGGATTTCTACGAGCGTCAGCCCCATCTTAACCGCAATAAAGGTGATTAACACGTACGCAGTTGTTTCAAGTTCCGGGACTCTATTCATAAGACTAATGAAAAATGTAGCAACCCCCCGCATTAACAGAATCCCAATCATCCCGCCAAGCAGGATAACCCAAACTTCCTCTGATACAGCTAGTGCAGTCAAAATACTATCAACAGAAAACGCTAAATCCATTAACTCAACACTAATGACTGTCGCCCAAAATACACCAAACGTTTTCGTTAACCAGCCTTTTGGCTGATGTGTTTCTTCCTCTTCGCCACCATCTTTATTTTTAAATTTCTCGATAAAAAACTTGACGGACAACCAGAGCAAATAGAGCGCACCAATTAATTTAATGAACCACAGTTTAATGAGGAATGTTCCCAGTCCAATAAAAATAAAGCGGAATAAATAAGCTCCCCATAGGCCATACACTAACGCCTTCTTCTGCTGTTGTTTTGGTAATGGTTTAACAAAAGCAGACAATACCAACGCATTATCCGCGGATAAAATACACTCCAGTACTGCTAAGGATAAGATCATGCCCCACGCTTTGGGTGAGGTCAGGACATCTGCCCACATATGCCAATCTAACATGGAGGCAAAAGTGGATAAAACTTCATTTAGCATATTCACTACTCCTTTAATGTTAAAACAATCGTCACTTAGTCTGCCCATAATACACAATAAACACTATAGTACTTTTTACTGTAATAACCAAGAAAAACGAAGAAAGGGTGTCAGGCACCATCTGTTTACTCTTGTAAATTATTGAAAATATTTGAAATTGTTCCTTTTTGGTTTATAGTAGAATTGGAGAGATAAATAATAGAGTTGATGGGGGTATATTGTGAAGAAGAGGGTTTGGATTTGGGTTGTATCGATTGTTGTTTTACTTGTCATCGGAGGGACAGCGGCTTACTTCTCTATCAAAGGCGAGGCAAAGCCTACCGGTATAGAGGCAGGTAATATGGGGGTAACGGTTCAAAAAGCTAGTGAACAAGAATTGACTGAAACTATTCTTGTTACCGGCAAAATTGTCCCTGAAAGTGAGCAGAAGGTTTTCTTAGAACCTGAAAAGGGAGAGATTAGTGAATATAAAGTGGCGGAAAATCAGTCTGTTAAAGCTGGTGACGCTCTACTAATCTACGATTCTTCAAAAATAGATAATGAACTAAAAAAAGCAGCTCGTGAAAAGGAATTACTGCAAAGTAAAGGAAAGACTGAACAAAATCAAATTGCCGATTTAAACAAACGAATCGCCGAAGCGAAAAAGAATGCGACCACAAAAAGTGCCGAAACAGGTGAAGAAAGTGCACCACAAATAGACGTGAACCAGTTAGCAGCTGAAAAGGTTCAACTAGAGATGGGATATGAAGGTACAAAATCAGAAATAGCCGCAGCTGATGACCGCATCAAAGAACTAAATGCACAGAAAAAAGAGATGACGATTGTCAGCAAAATGGATGGGATTATCGTTAAGGTGAACCAAAATGTGGCAAAGACCGAAGCCGGAGCAGCTGAACCTGTTATCCATATTATTTCAAGCCAGCCTTATAAAGTAATTGGCACGATGAGTGAATTTGACGCGGTAAAGATTCAGCAAGGGCAGCCAGTCATCATCCATCCAAAGGTGTATAAAGACCGCGAATGGAAAGGTGCCATTGAATCTGTTTCCCAATTTCCGAATGCCGAAGGCGGCGGTGGTGAAGACTTTGGCGGCGGCGCTCCCGGCGGCAATGTGACGATGTATCCGTTTAAGGTAGCAATTACAGATGATACGTCAGAGTTACGTCAAGGCTTCCATGTTTCTTTAGAAATTAAAGTCGGCGGTGCTGACAAAAAACTCGTGATCCCGCATCCAGCTCTAGTTGATGAAGGTGGGAGCAAAATTATTTATATCCTAGTAGAAGGAAAGCTTGAAAGACGGGAAGTGAAAACGGGTGCAATGAACGATGAATTCATCGAAATTACCGATGGAGTTAAGCTGGGTGAACTTGTCGTCATTACTCCTAATCCAGAAATGCATGATGGAATGGAAGTGACCTCTTTTGATGAAGCTGAGTGAAATAACAAAAGTGTATGGAAAGGGATCGCTTGAAGTTCCTGTGCTGCATGGCGTTGATTTAACGATTGAGGATGGAGAGTTTGTTGCTATCATGGGACCATCAGGTTCCGGTAAATCTACCTTAATGAATATCATTGGCTTTTTAGATTATCCCACTTCAGGTACATTTGAATTAAATGGTGAAAAAGTCGATTCCGCAAAAGAAAGTGCCTTGGCACGCTTACGAAATGAACATATCGGTTTTGTTTTTCAACAATTCTTCATGTTTCCAAGGGATAACGCCATCAAAAACGTGGCATCCCCTCTCATTTATGCCGGGGTATCGAAACGAGAACGGACAGAAAGAGCCAAACAAATGCTAGTAAAGGTCGGATTAGAAGATCGAATGAAGCATTTGCCGAATCAATTGTCAGGCGGCCAAAAGCAGCGTGTTGCCATCGCAAGAGCCCTCGTCAATAATCCAACGATTATTCTAGCAGATGAGCCGACCGGGGCACTTGATTCAAAAACAAGCGCGCAAATCATGAAGCTGTTTATGCAGTTGAACGAAGAAGGAAAGACGGTTATTATCGTCACACACGAAGAGGAAATAGCGGCATATGCCAAACGAATTATTACCATAAAAGATGGCCTGATTACCGATGACCGGAGGGTGGCACCATGAACATTTGGGAGAGTTTCAAAATTGCCCTATCCTCCATCTGGAATCATAAGGTAAGGTCGATTTTAACGATGCTCGGTATTATCATCGGGGTCGCCGCCGTTATCTTGATAGTTGCGATTGGACAAGGAACAAGGAAACAGATGACAAACGAATTGTTTGGTACTGATAAGAATGCAATCGATCTTTATTATGAATACACCCCGCCTGAAGGAGAGCCGGAGCAATTTTGGCAGGAGCCGGAATTGACAACAGAAGATATTCAAACACTTGCTAAGGTTCCAGGTGTAAAAGCGGTAATTGCTATTAATCATGGCTGGGGCGCCATGGTCCGTAATGACGAGCGTGCAGATATGCAAATTACCGGTGTCGGTGCAGAGTTCTTCACTGCAAAAAGTATTAAGGTTGTCGAAGGACGTGCTTTGTACGCTGCTGATAATGATGGCTTGAACCGGGTAGTCCTTATTGACACCGGTGCAAGGAAGAAATTTTTCAAGGAAACGGAAAATCCAATTGGCGAAATCATTGACTTAAATGATAATCCCTACAAGGTCGTAGGCGTCTATGAATCCCCCATCCCTGAACAGTACCGAAATCCCGATGGCGGAGAAATGTTGATGCCGCGTTCAGTCATCTCAATGATGTTCGGCAACCGGGAGATCGAACAATTATCAGTGATTGCCAGTGATGCTGAAAAGGTTTCTGAAACCGGCAAACTAGCTGCAGCGACACTCACAGAAAAAAAGAGTCTGGAAAATGGAAAATATTCAACAAACGACTTTGAAGATTATGAAAAAGAATTAAACACGATGATTTCCTTACTGACATTACTAATTGGCAGTATCGCCGGGATCTCCCTCTTAGTCGGCGGGATTGGTGTAATGAATATTATGCTAGTTTCTGTGACAGAAAGAACGAGAGAAATCGGCCTTCGAAAGGCGATTGGCGCTACTAGAAGGAAAATTCTTTTGCAATTTCTTATCGAAGCCATCACTTTAACGTCATTAGGCGGGCTGCTTGGTATTGGACTTGCGGCAATCGGTACCATCTTAGTTTCTAAACTATCCCCGATTTCAGCAACAGTCAGTCCATTGATTGTCCTAATAGGAGTTAGTTTTTCCGCCCTAATTGGGATCATTTTCGGGCTCCTCCCTGCTAACAAAGCATCGAAGCTCAGTCCAATTGATGCTCTGAGATATGAATAAAAAGAAAAAGGTCAGTCCCCCATCTTCTTAACGAGATGGGAGACTGACCTCTTATTTTAATCAGTACCAAGTGTAACGCCGAGTTTTTTTAAGTATTGCCGATAAGCAATGCTCATTCGGTCACATTTTAATGATAATTCCACCTGCAAATCAAGCGGCAGATCCTCTGGTTTCTGATTTTCAACGATTGGCTTGTCTTGAGCAAAAATCATATCCTGAAACGCTACAATTTCCTCATCCGTTGTACCTGTTTCATAGTTGAAAGACATAATTCCATAGGCAATGGACTTACACTCTGCAACAGGCAGAATGGTTAGAAGAATCGTCATTTTGTTCTCCGTATCAGGATCTCTTTTTGTAAAAAGAACAGTTAAAGGACGAATAATTTCATACGTATAAAAAACATCCTTGGACTGTCCGCTGCCATCCGGGTCAGGCTGGAAGATGGCGATTTCATCTGTAAAAATCCGTCCCTCTTCTATATGAACATCGTAATCCCCGATAACAGGATGTTCTTGTACCCCAAGAAATCCCTCATGAATAAAGGAAAGATGACCGACATCCAGGAAGTTCTCCACAATTCTTGGCGGATTCGCATTTACTTCCTGCGGTCCCCATAAGACATTACGATAATGTTCATCAGAATAATAGGAATAATCAAAAAATGGCGGGTTATTGTTATTAAGATTAACCCAAACAAATCCATATGCTTCTTTACATGTATATTTAATTGCTTTCGCTTTTAATGGAATCGATCTTCCCTCAGGGAGCTGGGGGATTTTTGTACAGGTACCGGCAGAATTATATTCCCAGCCGTGGTAAGGACACACAAGATTCCCGTCTTTGACACAGCCAAGTGATAAAGCAGCACCTCGATGAATGCACAGATCCTTAAAGGCGTGGACTCCTTCTTCGTTACGGAAAAAAACAATCCTCTCACCTAATATGGTTACTTGTAATGGTTCCTCTTTTACATCCTCACCTTTACAAGCAACAATCCAGTCACTGCGTAAAACGTTATCTTCCAAAAGCATGATTTCCATCCCTTCGTTGACGAATTCTGTTTGATTACCTTTATTTTAGGAAGTATTTTTTAAAAAGTCAACACAAAACACGAACATTATTTGAACATAATATAAAAATATACGTATTTTACTGTTTACAATTGCTTAGTTGTTATTTATAATTCAAGTAAAGTTTTTAATACGAACGTAGTAAAAACTCCTTCTATAGTTTCAATGAAAGTTGCCTATATATGTTTGTTTCACAGTTATTTAATGTAATCTGAATACTATTTTTTCATTTATGGATTTCAAATTAATTTAAAGTAGAGGAGAATAACAAAGTGGATCAAAAAGAGCAAAACACGAACATTA
Source organism: Neobacillus bataviensis LMG 21833 (assembly GCF_000307875.1). Taxonomy (GTDB): domain Bacteria; phylum Bacillota; class Bacilli; order Bacillales; family Cytobacillaceae; genus Neobacillus; species Neobacillus bataviensis. The sequence goes on along the minus strand of NZ_AJLS01000114.1, from coordinate 99,164 downwards.
CAGTCGGGATCAATGAGAAAATCAGCTGGGGAAGGGCCTTTTTACTAGGGATGCAGCATGTTCTCGCAATGGATTTGTATATCGCCCCCATCATCATTGCTGGTTTACTATCACTAGATTCGATGAATACGACATTTTTCATCCAAATGTGTTTTTTGGCAGCTGGACTAGCGACACTCATTCAAACCATTGGCGGGCTGCGCTTGCCAGTTGTTCAAGGTCCTTCGTATGTCCCAATCGGCGCGCTAGCGGCTATTGGAGGCAAACTTGGATTAGGTGCTGTTTTTGGCAGTCTTATTCCAGGGGCATTACTAATTGCGCTCCTTGGATATCCTTTAAAATGGTTTGCTAAAGCTGTTCATAAAATTATTCCGCCACTTGTCGGAGGTACGGTCATTGTCATTGTAGGAATCTCCTTAATGCCCAATGCCTTTAATAGTATTTATCATGCGCCTGGAAATGTCGGACACAATATATTGATTGCGTTTGTATCAGCGGCCGTTTTAATTATCTGTATTCTTCTCGGACGCAAGGCCAAGGGATATGGCACCTTTTTCCGCTTAGTTTCGGTCATTCTAGCCATCGTTGCTGGAACGGTTACGGCGTCCCTATTTGGAACCGTTGATTTCTCCTCTGTAAAAGAAGCATCATGGATTTCGTTTCCGAGCTTTTTCCCATTTGGGAAACCTGTATTTAATTTACAAGCCATTTTAACCATGGTATTTATTTATCTGGTTATCTTAATTGAAACTACAGGGACTTGGTTCGTGGTTTCAACTGTTACTGGAAGCGATTTAGATGAAAAACGATTGAACCGGGCATCCGTCGGTGAAGGGATTGGCTGTTTTGTGGGTTCTCTATTCGGAGGTACCCCTATGACCGGGTATTCTTCAAACGCCGGAATTATTGCGATTACTGGTGTTGCCAGCAGAATGGCGATTATCGCTGCCGGAATCATTCTAGTTGCCTTAGGACTCATTCCCAAATTATCGTCGGTTATTACATGTGTTCCTGAGCCGGTGATTAATGGAATCTTTGGAGTTGTGTGCGTGGCCATTGTCATGAACGGTTTAAAGGTCATTCAACATGTTGTCATCGATGATCGCAATATGATGGTAATCGGAGTTCCCATTCTATTAACAGTAGGTACTATGGTTCTTCCAAAAGAAATCCTATACAGCGTGCCTGATTTTGCAAACTATATCCTATCTTCTGGAACAGCTGTTGGGGCAATTGCGACCGTCCTACTTAATTTAATCATCCCGCAAGAACGAGTAAAATCAGTTCCAACAGGGAAAGAATCGTTGACGTAGGAAAAAAACGAGAGAAGGAGTAGTTATAAAAACTACTCCTTCTTGTTTATATAAAATCACAGGTAGCACCGCTCTAGCTGCTCCCCCACAAATATCCCCAATAAGAGGCAAAAATACAAGTAAAATACATAGACGCACCGTAAATTAAAAACTGGGGGTTTTTCCCACCCTTTATTAGTTGAAGCATCTCATAATTAAAGGTTGAGAAGGTTGTAAAAGAGGCCAAAAAACCGACCGAAAGGAAATTTATTTGATCTTCTGAAAAATGTTTTGCCCCATAAATGAATCCTAAGGCCAAAGAACCTAAGACATTAATAATAAATGTAGCAGTTGGAATCGAAAGGATTGTCCATTTTGAGAAAAGAGTACTAAGAATGTAGCGAGAGATGGCTCCGATAAACCCTCCTGCCCCGATAATCAGAAGTAATTTAACCATGGGCTTAAACTATCCTTTCTCTATTTTCAGTGCAAAAGAATGTCCCAGGTGAACAAAACAATAACCGCCTATGATTGTAAGCAATGTATAAATGGCGCTTGTTTGAACCCCCCAATTTATAAACAGCTCCCATACTTTAACACTAAAAGTAGAAAAGGTTGTAAAGGAACCGATAAACCCTGTTGCAAAGCCGATTCTTACTAATGGGGAAAAACGCTCAGAATTCAATGATAAGAAAAAGCCGATCATAAAACAGCCTAAGAGATTGACCATTAAGATTCCAGAGGAAGGGGGTAGAAAGGTGCGAGAAAGCAAATAATCCACAAAGTACCGCATAATTGTACCTAGCGCTCCCCCCAGGCCTACAACGAAATATACCATTTTCACCACTTCTTTTTTTACTACTATATTCTCGGGTTAGTAAAGAAATGCTTAATGGTATGAAAAATTTCGCTCTACGATATTCCCTTATTAATCACGGTCGATATTATACCATTCTTCTTCCCATTCATCTTCTTCCCACTCACTGCACCATTTATAATTTCTTTTTGCAAAGGTCAGTATGTAGTTTTTTAGCATACTATGTCGAACGTTTTTTTGCTCGTCCGTTAAAGCACCCGCCCAAGCATACGTTTCTATTAAATCATGATAGTCCTTATAAATACGATGGTAAATTTGGTCGAGACGTTTTTTTTGCTCTTCTGTATACTGAATATCCTTTGTACAGTTTAAATCATCTTCCAATTTTTCCGGCATACGTTCTATTTCTTCTACTTCTTTATTCACGTTTGTGAAAGGAGTTTCGGCAAAAGAAGGGATTGCATAAGCCAAATAGAATATGAAAAATAACAGGATAACCACAAATTTCTTTATCATCTATTTTCTCCTTTTTACAAATATGTAAAGTTGCATGTCAAAAATGACATGCAACTTTTTGTTAATTTCTTTTAATCATCATCGTGATCATCACCATGGCCATCATCGTGATCATCATCATCATGATTATCACCATGGCCATCACGTGATCCTTCATGTTCTACCTCAACCACTTTACCTGTCTTGGCATCAATTTCCACCTCATAAATGGAACCGGATTTTTTTATGATGACTTCATAATATTGGCGTCCATCATCCTCTTCTAGCTTAACCTTGACTACTTCCCCTTTTACTTTGCCCAAAGCAATTTCTTTTGCTTGTTTTTCTGAGATGGGGGTGTTTTGTGTCAGTAGTAAATGTGCTGCTTTGGCATGTCCCCCCTGAAAATAGACTCCAAATCCTAGCGGAATTACAAGGGTTAACAACAAGATTAGTTTTTTCAAACTTGAACACTCCTTTTTTATTTTTACTTAGCTTGCGCAAGCAAAACGTTCTTATTCATACGAAGGGGATATTTTAAAATTGGCCAATATGGGATTTGTCCAAAAAGATCCTACAAAACTGGGACAATGCCGTTACACTACGCACAAAGAAAGCACTTAATACAGTAACAGGATTTTTTCAGCTGAAGGGGAGAGGGTAATGGGATAAGTATGTTTTTCAAACCAAAAAAAATAAAAGAATGGGTTCAGGGCAGGAAATTACATCAAACTCAAAAAGTGGAAGAAGAATATATAAATTGGGGACTAGGGGTTGAGGTTCCGTTTTTTTCAAGTTCAAAATTTTCAATTGAAAATAATTCTGTCGCAATTATTGGTTCACAAATCACACATGATCATTCATGGCCCATTAAGTATTCTATCGTAAAACTAAGTAAACTGGGGACTTCAATCAAATACTTTGACAGTGTCGTTTTTTATGGGGATCAATTCGATGGCGAATTCGAGCACACATTTCATCTCCCAAATGGCACTGGTTATCAATTGCTCATATTTAATTATTATCAATATCATTCCATCGGGAGGTTTAGAATGCTCCCCAAAAAATAAATTTGGTTAGGGATTTGTCCTTTTTTATGGGTACCTTTAATTTGCCCACTACCTCAGGACAACTTCTGCATACCTTAAAATAACCTAAATAGGAGTGGAACGCGAAATGTTTAGTTTAACTAGTGCTGAAATAAGCCATTTTCTACTAGCGATGGGATGTTTACTCGCAATGGCTCATTTATTAGGATATATGGCAGAACGAATATACATTCCCCGCGTCATCGGGGAAGTTGCAGCAGGTTTAGTTCTTGGCCCTACGTTACTAGGGCACTTTTTTCCAGATGCGTTTAAATGGCTGTTTCTTGGATTTGCTACGGAGGACAAGTTATTTGGGCTTCTATACCAGTTTGGTTTGTTGATGCTGATGTTTTGTTCAGGGCTGAAATTTCAAACTAGGTTTAACAGGGAAGATATCAAAATTACCTCCGCTCTAGTAATAGGCGCAACCATTCCCGCCTTTGTTGTTGGCTGGTTTGCTGCTGATATTTTTAATATTACCCCATATCTAGGAACGGCTAGTAATCCTTTAGCAATGAAAATAGTAATAGCGATTTCAATCGCTATTACCTCCATACCCGTCATTTCCAAAATCTTCAATGACCTTGGCATCATGCATACTAGGTTTGCAAAAATAGTAATCGCATGCGCAGGATTCCATGATATTATGCTGTGGGTCGCTCTTGGATTTGCCACAGCTATTGCCAGCAACGGTGGTGTTTTCACTGCTGGCACGGCCTTGAAAAGTGTGGGTGTTTCGTTTGGATTTATTATTGGAACCTTTGTCCTAGGGTATTTTCTTTTTAAACGGTTAACCATTATCAAACAAAATATATTATTTAGGTCATCTAACCTCGGGTATTTCTTGTTTATCATGTTTATGCTCTCGTCCCTTGCCGGCAACCTTCATGTAGAAACGATTTTTGGTGCCCTGCTTGCAGGAGTTATTGCCAAAGTGGCTTTACCAAAAGTAGTGTCTGAACGGTTGGAGCAAGGGGTTAGTAATATTTCTTTCTCTTGGTTTATCCCGATCTATTTTGCTACAGTGGGATTACAATTAGATCTTGTCAGACACTTTAACCCCCTTTTCTTCCTTGCCTATTTCTTGTTTGCCACCTTAACTCAAACAGTGGCCGTTTATATCACCTCACGGGCAATTAAGCAGGATCGTTTAACCAGCTTTAACTTAGGGGTAGCGATCAATGACCGCGGCGGCCCAGGAATCGTTCTTTCTTCCGTTGCCTACGCCGCAGGAATTATAAATCAGGAATTCTTTGCAATCCTTGTTATGTTAGCGCTTATTACTTCCTGGATTCCAGGAACGTGGCTTCGGATCGTGGTCAAAAAGAAATGGAGACTTATGCCTGGTGATGAAAATATCACTCCACAGCCAAGAGATGATGGAAAAATTAAATCTATTAATCAATCTGTATAGAAGAGGCTCGGGTCCCCGGCATTTTAAAGTGGCGGAGGACTGAGCCCCATACATAAGTTCACACCCTTATTTCGATTGCAAGGCTTTAACTGGGACTGATGAAAGTTTAACCGATAGCGGAAAGGCTAACAGCAACAGACAAATAATAAAGGCAATAACGCCGCCCCAGCCGTAATTACCCCAGAAAAAGCCGCCGGCAGTACCTGCTATACTCGAACCAGAGTAATAAAAAAACAAATAAAGTGATGATGCTTGTGCCTTGGCTGTTTGTGCTCTCCTCCCTACCCAGCTCGAAGCGATGGAATGGGCTCCAAAAAATCCAAAGGTAAAAATGGCGATACCAATTATTTTTAACACTAACGGCCCCATTAGTGTTAACGCTGCTCCAGTAACCATGATAACCAGGCCAAACCATAACACCTTCCGGCGGCCAAGTGTATCCGAAAGCCGTCCCATCCAGGTTGAACTAAAGGTACCAGTTAAATAAACAATAAAAATCCAGCCGACAATCGTCTGACTCAATTGATACGGGGGTGCCATCAATTCAAAGCCAATATAGTTATACAATGTGACAAAGCTTCCCATAAGGATAAAGGCGATGGAAAATAAACATAATAATGCCGGGTCTTTCAAATGACCAACTAATGATTTAACTAACGTTTTCAGTTTCAGAGGCTTTGGCGTAAAGTATTTGGAGTTTGGCAGATGAAACCAAAACCATAAGCTCAGAACTAAGCTTAGAACACCGATACCTCCCATCGCAATCCGCCATGAAAAGAAGTCGGTAACGGAACCGGTAATAATTCTTCCCGCCATGCCGCCAATGGAATTCCCGCTAATATAAATCCCCATGGCAACTCCAAGACTTTTTGGGTCAACCTCTTCACCCAAATAGGCCATCGCGATAGCCGGCAGCCCCGCAAGAACAATTCCTTGCAGGATACGAAACCCGATTAATGTCCCAAATGTAGGACTGAAGGCAGTAAAGATGACAATAAGGGATGAAAGTAGTAAGGAAACCCCCATAATCGATTTCCTTCCCCATGCCTCCGATAATGAACTAGTAAACAACATTGCCACAGCAAGGGCAAACGTCGTCACCGACAACGTTAAACTCCCGGTTGCTGCCGTAACATGAAATTCTTTTGTAAAAATCGGCATTAACGGCTGTACATCATATAGAATAGAAAACGTAATAAAGCCCCCGCCAAAGAGGGCGAAGTTCGCTTTTCGAAAGGCTGGAGTTCCTTGTTGCAGCTTACTCAAAGAATAGACCTTCTCTCTACTTTTTTACACTTTTTTACTGTACTCCATTAATATAGAAAATTCAAATAGTTTGAAGTACTAATTGATAATAATGCTGGTTCCATTTCTCCTCGTTTTTAACATCTATCTGAATCTTCGCTAAAATAACTTGACAGTCCAGGAATGCTTCGATATCATTTATTCCTATAAAACAAGTCGGAATAATCTCGATAAAAGAATTAGGAGGGAGAAATATGCTTAACTTGTTCATACAAACAGAACTGCAAAAGAAATGGCTGCAAAAATTGCATGAGAAAAAAGAGGAATTTAAAAATAAGTCTGCGGAAATTGATGAATTGGCTATTTTTCCAAAGGAAAATATTCAAGAATTAGTTGAAATGGGCTATTCAAGTATTACGCTTCCAAAGGCATTCGGCGGGGAAGGATTGAAGGTCTATGATATGGTCCTCCTTCAAGAAACTCTTGCAAGTTTTGATGGAACCACAGCCCTTTCTATTGGCTGGAATCTCGGGGTGGTCGGTGAACTCTTCGAAACAAAGCTTTGGGAACAGGAAAAATTGAACCATTTTGCACAGGAAATTCTTAAAGGTGCCTTAGTAAACCGGGCTGTAAGTGAAGCACAAACAGGGAGCCCGACAAGAGGCGGCCGCCCCGGAACAACTGCGATTAGAAAAGATGGTTCATGGGTGCTGACAGGGCGGAAAACATTTACCACTATGTCACCTGTATTAACATATTTTTTAACATCTGCCTGGATTGAGGAAAAACAAAAGGTGGGATTCTTTCTCCTACATAAAGATTTGGATGGATTAACGATTGATGAGACATGGGATGTTATTGCCATGAGGGGGACTGGAAGCCATGATCTTGTTCTTGATCATGTGGTCGTTGATGATTCAAAGCTTGTGGAGCTCCCGTCCACGCCTAGCGGCGGCAAAATAAACGGCTGGATTTTGCACATCCCTGCCTGCTATCTTGGGATTGCTCAGGCGGCACGAGATTATGCAGTTCATTTTGCCAATCACCATGCTCCCAATAGTTTGAACGGGCCAATCAGCCAATTACCGAATGTACAGCAGCACTTAGGGGAAATTGATTTAGAATTAATTCGGGCCAGACATCTACTCTATAGTGTTGCTGAGGCATATGATGACAAATCACGTCGGGATTACATCGAAAACGAACTTGGCGTGGTTAAACATACGGTGACAAACACGGCAATTAATATTGTCGATAAAGCCATGAGAATTGTCGGTGCAAAAAGCCTGCAGCGTAGTAACCCACTGCAACGTTACTACCGCGACGTAAGGGCAGGTCTGCACAATCCGCCAATGGATGATATGACAATTAAAAAATTAGCTCTTTCGGCCATAGAAAGCGAGAAACAGAAAAGTTTGTGAAAAAGGGTAAAGGGTCAGTCCCCCGCTGGTGGAGAGTGACCCTTTACTTTTTTATTTTTGATACTTTGATAACTTAGATGATATGCTTCCACTTTTTCTCTCCTGTGGTTTAGCTTTTAGGTTGGAAGCCCATGATATTCGGGATTCGTATTTCTGGGTATGCTCCTTTTTAACAAGTCCTTGTAAACGTTCTTTGTTTTTCTCGAGCGATTCCTCAAGCGCCTGCATCCTCCGGCTTGGGTATGGCAGGCCAGCTAAAATAGTGGTAATCACGGGGTCGGATTCCGAAATATAGGTTCCTTCAAATAATTCCAGCGGTTCACCAACCCTGGCAAAAATGGATGGTGTATTAATGAGCTTCCCCATGTTCTCAGGCCCTTCATAAATAATGCCAGCGCGAATCACACCTGCTGACTCGACCGGGCAAAAGATAGACGATCCCCAAGATTGCTGGATTTTACTGGCTACATCTGCAGTTGTTTTAGCATCAGTTATCGCAGTTGATGTAATAATCGTGACGCCCCTAGTCCCGAGTATATTCATCAAATCTGTTTCATCAAAATTCCCGTAAAAAGAACTCTTTTTCGTAACTTGCAGCACATTTTTTATTGCTTCCATGGCTTGATGATTAGAAGAAAGGTAGATTTCATGCTTACTGGATTGAGGGTTTATTTTTCGCAGCTGATCATTGTCGATAAGGAACACCGATGAGAGTGAGTCGATTTTTGATATCTGCTCAATACACTCAGCAGCATTAATTCGATTGCCGGCTAATACGTTTCGATCAGGAACAACCGCTATTGCACCGATGTTGATGCCAGGAAGGTTATCTAATAACAAGTCAATTAATAATGGGCTCATCCCCGAGCCCGTACCCCCATCCGTAGAAAAAGCCACGAATAAAAACTTTATGTTTTTAAAAGTATCCTGCACAAAGCTAATGATTTCTCGATAATTTTCATTTACAGCCTTTAACCCAATTGACCGATCCTGCCCAGCACCGTTAAATCCGGGACAGAAATACTTCTTTTCAACCCTCGTATTCACTAAGCCATCGCGTTGGTTCGTATTGATAAGCGCAGTTTGAAATCCCATGCTTGCTGCGATCTCAGCGATATTTCCGCCTGCTTGACCGACTCCCAAGATGCCAATTGATTTCACCAAATCGCCTCCTTTTCTTATAAATAATACTCAGGATTTATTAAATTAGACTTTTCCTTTTAAAATAAACAATAGGCGGTTCTCTTGCTCCCAGATTGGATGTAAAAGAACCGCCCTTACGCATCTAGGCAAGGCACAAGTATTTTAAGAAAGACCTAACTTTTCAATTTGAGAGGAAGGCTAATGATGACGTGAGTCCCTTTTCCCTCTTTACTCTGAATACGAATTTTTCCTGAATGAGATTGAGTAATCCATTTAGCTATAGAAAGTCCCAAACCAGTTCCCTCTAAATGACGAGTTCTTGATTTATCCCCACGGTAGTATCGGTCAAAAATATAGGGAAGGTCGGTATTTGAAATACCAATACCAGTATCGATAATCTCAATGATGGCTCGCGAATTTTTTTTACTGCTTATAACGGAAATTGACCCGTTTTCCTGAGTGTACTTTAGCGCATTATCTAATATGATGACCAACAGTTGTTTTAGTCTCTCTTTGTCACCTGCCATCTTTATTGGATGAATTTCTACTGTTAAATGGATGTTCTTTGGAATAGCGAGTACTTTAAAGTCTTTGACCACTTGATGAAGAATGTCATCTAACTGAATCGATTCGTGAACAATCTGTAATTGCTCGGAGTCCGATCGTGCTAATGTCAATAAATCGGTAGTCATTTTTGACATGTAATTTATTTCTTGAATGGCCTGATGAATCGTCTCACTTTCCTGTTCGATACTATTATCCGGGTGCCGAAATAAATGCTCTAAATTCAACTTCATTACCGAGAGTGGTGTACGTAATTCATGTGAAGCATCTCCCACAAATTGCTGCTGCTTCTCCCAGGATAACTTAATTGGTATTAATGCTTTATTGGCTAGGTAAATTCCAGCTAGTCCTGCGATAAATACACTTAATAGTGATCCAAAACCAATTACAATCAGTAAATGATTTAACATTTCCTTTTCATGCTTTAGGTTGTAAACGATTTGGATATTTTGTACAGGTAAATATTCTTTATCTTTTGAAACAGATATAGTTAATATGCGGTAGGATTCTAATCCAACAGTAATGGATTGAAGTCCCGCCTTATTTATCAAAGGAGAAAAATAGTTGGTATCGTTTGAAGAGATTAAATCATTAGGAATCACTTGGTATAATTTGTTTCCATTCTCCCAAAGAAAATAGACAAATCGACGATTCTCTTCCCGCTCCGGGTTTAATCGGGTTCCTAGTTTCTCCTTTTCATGTAACAGGTGATTTTTCTTTTCTAAAATGCTTTGATCGACTTGATGGTATAAACTATATTGCATATAAAAATAAATCATGGCTCCAAAGACGTTTTGAAGAATAAAAAAGACAAGAGCATTGAGGATAACAAGTCTATATTTTGTTTTTTTAAACATGGTTTGGACTACCCCTTCAACATATATCCCACTCCACGGACTGTCCGAATCAGACGGTCATAGTCAAAAGGAGCTAATTTTTTTCGTAAATAGTGGATGTAAAGATCAACAATGGCATCCGTCGTTTCAGATTCAATTCCCCATACTCTTTGAAATATTTGGTCTCTCGTTAAGATTTGCTCTTTATTTTGAATTAAATATGACAGTAATTCATATTCTTTAATGGTTAACCTTAATCCTTCATGATTAATAAATCCTTCATGCTGATTCGTGTCTAAGAGAATGGAACCATAGGTGATTTTACCTTCCATCCCCAATTTACCTGCGCGCCTGAGCAAGGATCTTACTCTCGCCAAAAACTCTTGTGTGGCAAAAGGCTTCACCATATAGTCATCCCCGCCGAAGTCTAAGCCATGTACTTTATCCTCAATCTGATCCTTGGCAGTGAGAAACAATATAGGAGTTTGAAGGCCCTCGCTCCGTAAATTTTTTATGACGGAAAACCCGTCCATTTTCGGGAGCATAATATCAAGTGTGATCAAATCGTACTCAAGAGATGAGGCCATTAAATAGCCTTCCTCCCCATCTTCCGCTTGGTCCACTTCGTATTGTTCTTCCTCTAATATTGTTGAAATAATTCGTCTTAATGGTAAATCATCTTCTACAACCAACACTCTCATTCTTCCCAACCAGCTCCCTTTAACATTTTTATAGATATAGTCTTCCCCAACTTTTATCCATTAAAATTCCCAAAAAAAGTTGGCGACAATTAAACTCTTATTTACTAAGAACGCGCTGGGATGTTTTTACCCGCTGCTTCCTACGTTCAGCTGACTTTGAAGTTGAGCGTTTGTTTCGATAACTATAAAGATTCCCAATTAACAATCCAATAAACAAATAGGTGAGGCCGCCGAAAATTCCATAAACAATCGTTCCTGATACCGCTGAAAGTAAGCCGAACATGACCTGTTCTTTATACTTAGCTGGTGAAGTTGGCGGATCTGTCAGCATGAAAAGGCCAAAAAATAGGGAGGCATTAATAAATGGAGGTCGAAGCGCATCGGCCGCACTCCCTAAATGGAAGATGCCCATTAGAAAAAGCAACACAAAAAAGGTACCTAGAAAGGAAAAGACTTGTGGAAATTTATTTACTCGTTCCGTTACCATGAAGCCTCCAATCAAAAGTAACAGGATCATCCACCAAGGGAGGTCCCCAAATGAGCCCCACCAGCTTTGCCCTGTATGAAAAATAAAAATGGATAGAAGTAACCCAAAGGCTGCTGGATTAAAAATGGGTTTCTTTTTATAAACCAAAAGATGCTTAGACAAGATGGCGATAACCGATGTACCTGCCACAATAGCCCATGGGGTCGTAACACTCAATATCAACGAAATAATTAACCCTGTAATAACGGTACCATCTCTACTGCTTTTTCGATTTGTCACCTTGGAATAGAGAAAGTCTACCGCTAATGCTACACCTACTGCAATAAGACTATTGACTATGCCCATAATGGTTTTTGATGCAATGGACGCGATTACTAAATAGGTAACCAGAGCCATGGTGACATAGCCCTTTGGTGTCCTCAACCACTTATTTGTTGTCATTTTGAAACCCTCCAGCTTTAACAATTTGTAAATTAGGTGTGATCAACATCCCTTTTACATTTAAGTCCTCCATCAATTTTTTACTTTCTTCTTCACTAAGCAGGAAGGCCGCAGTTGAAAAGGCATCTGCCATCATGGCAAAGGGAGCGATGATACTACAACTGACCCAATCATTGGGTGAGCATTTCGTTTTCGGATTCACTAAATGATGCAAATTTGGTATGGCACGATTCTTACGTTCATAACTTCCTGATGTGCAGATGGCTTCATTGGAAATTTCGATTGTGTCAATTATGCTATTTTTTTGATGCGGATGCTGTATCCCGATTTTCCATGGTTCCCCATTCTCGTCGTGACCTCCTGCATACAGGTCACCGCCAGCATTGACGACAAATCCCTCAAAATCCTTCAGTTCTTGTGCTGCCAAGTCAATCGCAAAACCTTTCGCCACAGCCCCTAAATCTATCACTAAATCCTTTGTTACTGTTAAAGTACGTGCATGGTATTCTAAGACAATATCATGATACGTAACAGAATCAGCAGCAACACTTTCAATAATATCTCCCGTTAAATAATGACGATTAAATCCGTAAACCTCCATCACTTTTCCGACCGTCGGATCGAATAAGCCAGCCGTCATTTTAGATACTTCAATTGCAAAAGAAAGTGGTTCGAAGAGATATGGGCTAATTTCAACCGGGGTACCGACAATTTGGCAAGCTTGCATTAATTCACTTGAAGGGGTAAACCGGCTGCATGCTTGCTCTACTTTTTTGAATGTGTTAAATGCACGGTCTATTTTTTCTTCCGCTTCTTCCTTTGATTTCTCTGTCACAACCTGAATATCCACTACGGTATCCATATACAATCTCGTTTTTTTCATGTTGTTAACCTTCTACGTTCTGTGCTTGGTCAAGTGCATCTTGTATGGCATCGTGGAATGCTTCTGTACTATAAGTTGCACCTGAAACATTTTGCACTTCAGCGCTTTGATTTTGTAGGACTTCATCTGGCAGACCCACTACGTCACTTTCCGAATAGTGCATAGCAAAATCACTAATTTCTACATCCGTGATTTTGTCATTATTAATCGTTACTTGCACCTCAATCGATCCACGTCTATTCATCCCTGTACCCGTATATATACCATCTTGATAAAGGCTATTTGCTTTGATGCTACCGGCTGAATTATTTAACGTACTGCTATTTGTTTGAAAACTATTTTCCTCATGCTGGTTTGGTTGATTTATATTTGCCTGGGATTCTGTCGTAACGAAGCCAGCAGTGTAAACCGCTGCAATAGCTGTAGAACAAAGAATTACCCACTTTTTGTCCATTTTTTTCATTCATAAACCCTCCTACTGCCTATTCATAACTATGAAACAAGATTAGTTTAGCTTAACAATATTAGAATTTTCTTAGAAACTAAAAAAAGTTGGGGTGAACCACCAGTTTGTTCACCTCTCTATCGAACCGGAGTTCAGGACAATTAATTAAGATTACCTTGATAAACAAAAAGTCCTGCTTTTCAAATATGTTGAAAAGCAGGACTTTTTCAATCTTATCGGTTCGGATCCTTAGTGTTAAAAATTTTTATATTTATACCATAAATACCTATAATTTACTTCAAAACAAACTTTATTTAATCATATTTACTTTCCGAAAAAATACAGGGGGTTCTCTTGCTTCTATCTTTGAAGCAAGAGAACCCTCCTATGCTTACTTAACTGTGAATGTCGTTTCCGCTACAGCATCATAGCCACTGCCATAGAAATAAACGAGTTTATAAGTTTTTCCCTCGCTGTATCTTGCAGGATAGGCATTATTTTTTGGATCATACGTGAATGTACATCTTCCACCGGTTACCTTCGCATTCATCCACCAAATTGAGGCCACATTCCCGGGTTTTTCATTCACTTCATAAACCCCTACCCAGTCCCCATTAGAAATCCTCACATTTTCCACAATGACATCCAATTGATCATCGATTCCATTCAACTCGTTTTTTGAAAGAATGATCACTGGCCCTTGTTTTGTTTTTCCCAACACCTTGAGGGAGTTTTGACTTTCATTTGCAAATGCATCAAGCGCAGATACCTCAATTTCATAAAGGGTATTGGACTGCAATCCATAGATATCTAGAGATAAAGGATTTGGAATTGGATCCTTATAAAACTCAGAAAAGGCGAGAATTTCCTTGTCCACTTTCCCTGTCTCCATATTCTTTGCCTTTAGCTTATAATCATGGACAAGCAGATTATCTTTAGCTTGTGTAAGCATGACAGTGAGACCTGCTGCTGCCGTGTCTTCTTCAACGATAGAAATCATTGCATCTTTCGCAAAATATGGAGCTTTTTTGTCGCGATCTTCTGTATATGTAAATTTATTGGGTTTCGCTGGATAGCTGATTTCAAACGGCTCTCCAGTCCAATCATTCTGATGGATATCGCGGCGCTTAATCAAAACCTTATTATGATGCACCTCCACAATCATAGCCTGATTCAGGATATCAGCTCCCTCCGGCACTTCCCCTTGGATTCTTCCAGCGTCTAGCCATAAATAAGCACCGGTCGAAGTTCCGATTGAGGTGAAATCCTTTTGATGGATGATTCTCGGGTCATCTAACGGATAATGGGTATGACCTGAAAATGAAATGACCTGCGGATAAGGTTTTAATGTGTCATAGAAAAGATCTCTATTTTTCGTAAAGCCCCATTCACTTCCATAGATTGTGTCCATAATCGGCTGATGATGGAAGACAAAAATCGGTTTATGCGGATCATCGGCAGCCGCCTGTTTGAGTCGCTCGGCCAGCCAGCCAATTTGCTGCTCGTTAAATGTTCCTTCCGTTACCCCATCCTCTGTACCTAGAATAATAAAATGATAGCCTTTAATCATTTGGTGAAAGTAAATGGATTCCATTCCCGTTTTTTCAAGGAACCGTTTTTGAGCGTCGGCAACGGGCAGGCCATTCCAATAATCATGATTTCCAATGGCAAACATTGAAACAGCCTGCACTTGTTTTTTCACATTATATTCATTGAAAAATTTATCATATTCTGGTGTAAGACCGTTATCTGTTAAATCCCCGACAACGACAAATGCATCCTGATTTGGAGAAATCTGATTCAATTGCTCTAACGTGGTGACAAACTTATCCAACGTTTGATTATTGTTTGATTTAATATGTACATCACTAATAACCGGAAAAACTAAATCTGGCTTCGTTCCATTAGAATTCATAACCGACGAACTAGAAACGGCACTAACCGGCAATCCCGTAAGCGAGTTTACTAGTGCAGCACCAACAGCAGCGCCGACTACCATCGTTGTTTTTTGCAAAAAGTCACGGCGGTTCATTTCCTTTCGGCTTGAAGATTGTACTACTTCGTCCACTATTTTTACTTCCATGATTTCCGCTCCTCCATTCCAACATTATAAAGCTGCATGAATACTCTTTTACTACATACTACTTAACAATCATTGAGCCAATGTTAAGTGCAGGTAGGAATTATGTAAATTCCAAATAAATGTTCTGGAGAGTACTTTCACAAAAACAGGTTATGCAAACTCTTGTTCACCAGCTATTTCAAGGAAAAATCATATACACCGATCATCTCTTCATTCGTTAGCAAAATCATATCAGTATGAATATAGCTAGATCCTAAAATTATTTGCAAGTTTTCGTATTTAATAGAGTTAGCTTTGAGTAAAGTATCGTCCTCGATATATATGTAAATGGTAAAATTCTCTTGTAAAAACATAAAAAATTCATCTGCTGCTATTCCTGACTTTTCGATATATTCACTATCAAATTCTATAAATCCGATGGCGGAGTCACATTTTTTCAATAATTCAGACATACCATTTAAGACGAATGCCTCATATCCCTCAACATCTACTTTAAATAGGACTTTCCCAGACGTCATATCATGAGCAAATAGAGAATCAATGGTAATGGTGCGTACAGCCACCATTTCAATCCTATTGTGAGATGGCATATAAGAAGCCGATGAAGTCCCTGACCAGTGTTGATCAATATAAAATTCTTTTTGTTCATCCTCTTTATCAGATGCTAGTGCATGAATGATGGTGATCTGCCGATTATTCGGATGTTTCTCCTTGGATCGATTAATGTATTCCAATAAATGATGATTTGCCTCAACTCCATATATTTTTGTATGTTCCGGATAGCTGGTAGAAAATATACATTCACCATAATTTACACCAACATCTATCACCAGATCTGGGTGCCAAGTTTCTATTGATTTTTCCCAAAAGTAGAAAAGCCTGTTTTGGGTAATCCCTCCACTTATCAATAACGCCCTGCCGCGATTTTCATTAGAATTCACATAAATAACCGTTGAAGATGGTAAGACCACTTTATTTGGCAGTTTATCAATCTTTAATGTTTTATATTTAAGTAAAATTCCGATGTCAATTAACAACCTCCAGATAATAGGATGTTCCTCCCACATTTTCATAAACAATGGCTTACGAACGAAATTTTTTTTTGAAATCAAGATGTGTGTCCTCCTGCTTATTGTTTTTTATTAATGGAAAGTTCTCTTTAATTTATGAAAGTCCTACTATGGATAGATTGATTTACAAAAAATTAACCTGATTGACCTCAGCTTCATCATCCGTTTACAAAATGTTTTATGATATGAATCATTTTATACGTGGGACGATTATACAGAAAAGGAGCGAATGATGTTCGCCCCTTTTTGAAAAAGTGTGATTCGTAAATACCTTCTTTCTTCTAATTCAGTTCTTTAAGAACAATTTTTGTTTACTTGTACTGACTTTCTAATAATTGTACCCTGCGATACAGCTCCCTATTTATAGGCGTAGGTACACCATGTTTTTCACCTAATCTCACAACCGTACCGGCAAATAAATCCACTTCGCTGGACCGTCTCGCTTCTACATCTTGAGCCATTGAAGGTTTTCCTTCCGGGCTTAATGTGCCCATGACCTTCAGCCAATACTGTAAATCTTCTTCCGTTAACCGAGCCCCTTCTTTTTCCGATAGTGCCATTACCTCACTCATCGCAGAAATCATCATATCCCTTGCTGGTCCATCCCTTTGTACCTCACCGTAATCGCTTCTATACACAGCAACAGTTTGATTGACCCCTACGTTCAACATGAATTTCCCCCATTGCCTTCTAACCATATTGGTGTCCACCTCATAGGGAACTTCCATTTTTTCAAAAAACTTAGTCAACCTCTTAACCTTTTCAGAGACATAGCCAGGTTCCCGTTCACCAAAGCAAATCATGCCCATATGATCATAAGTTAGCTGATTCCCTACTTTTACAGCGTCCATCCCTTGTGCAACACTATATAAGACTTTATCCATTCCGTAAGCTTCACTAATAATTGCTTCACTTGATATGCCATTCAAAAGGGATAAAATAATCGTGTTTTCTCCAACATGATGCTTCACCACTTGGATTGCATCCTCCAAACCATTAAATTTAACGGCAAAAATAAGCAAATCTGCTGGTTCGCAAACTTCTTCAGGGGTAACGTAATGGAAATGACATGGTTCTCCATTACAATACACATTGTCCGCTTCATATCTCTTGATTCGATCTTTATCAGCAATGATTCGTAAATCCTTTTTCTGCATTTTCTTAGCTAAATGATTTCCGAATAAAACTCCTAATGCCCCAAGCCCTATAATTGATACTTTTTTTATTGTCATATCGCTAATTCCTTTCTTCTTTATATAAAAATAGTTATAACAATTTTAGCATTTTTAATGAAATAAAAAAGCAAGCAGATTGGTCTATAAAAAACCAATATCTCCTTGCAAGTCACACTAATTGATATAGTTATCAGTTAACCTAAAACTACCTTGTTCTTTTCTTTAGCAATTTCTGCTGCCACATCGACGATCATATCCTCTTGACCGCCAACGACTTTCCGTTTGCCTAACTCTATTAAAATATCACGGGAATCAACACCGAATTTAGCAGCCGCACGTTTTGCATGAAGGGCAAAGCTGGAATATACACCCGCATAGCCAAGCGTCAGGCTGTCTCTTGTAATTTCTTGCGGCACTTGTAAAATCGGTGCAACAATATCTTCAGCTAAATCCATCATTTTATATAAATCTACCCCTGTTTTAATTCCCATCCGTTCACAAACAGCAATTAATACTTCTGTCTGCGTATTACCAGCACCGGCTCCCAAACAACGTGCACTGCCGTCAATACGAGTCGCACCTTCTTCAATCGCTGCAAGCGTGTTGGCCATGGCAAGCGATAAATTGTTATGGCCGTGGAAGCCGACATTAACACCTATGGATTGTTTAAGGGCGCGGATCCGTTCACGAACCTGATCTGGAAGAAGATAACCTGCTGAATCCACAACATAAACGGTATCAGCCCCGTAACTTTCCATTAATTTTGCCTGCTCGACAAGTTTGTTAACTGGAGCCATATGGTTCATCATTAAGAAACCAACTGTTTCCATACCTAGTTCTTTCGCATAAGCAATATGCTGCGGTGCCACGTCTGCTTCGGTTACATGTGTTGCAATACGGGCCATTTTAGCCCCTAATTTAGCCGCCTCTTTTAATTCATGCAATGTACCAATCCCAGGTAATAGAAGAACAGCAATTTTTGACTTATCTGCAACGGACACGGCCGCTTCAATTAACTCCAATTCATTTGTCCGGGAAAGACCATATTGTAAGGAAGACCCTGCTAAACCATCTCCATGTGATACTTCAATATAAGGAACATTTGCATCATTCAATGCTTTTGTAATGTTAAGTACCTGGTCTACTGTGAATTGATGATTGATTGCGTGGCTTCCGTCTCGTAACGCTACCTCAGTAATGAGGATATCTCTTTCATTTGTCATGATTTATTTACCCCTTTCTACAGCTCAAACTGTTTCCTTCGCTACTAGTTTTTTCGCAAATGCCTCTGCAATTTTTACACCAGCTGATGTCATAATATCAAGGTTTCCTGCATATACAGGCAGATAATCGCCAGCACCTTCTACTTCAAGGAAGATTGATACTTTATTTCCGTCAAAAATAGGTTCTGTGCGGACACGGTAACCTGGGACATATGATTGAACCACTTTCTCCATTTCACTTATTGATTTCCGGATTGCTTCCTCATCCATTTTGCCTTCCTCGACAAGCGTATAAACGGTATCACGCATAAGGATTGGCGGTTCAGCAGGGTTTAAAATAATAATGGCTTTTCCTTTTTTCGCACCGCCTACAACTTCAATCGCACGTGAAGTTGTTTCTGTGAACTCATCAATATTTGCTCTTGTGCCAGGACCGGCACTCTTACTTGAAATAGTCGCAACGATTTCTGCATATTCTACTGGAGCAACCCGGTTAACCGCGTGAACCATTGGGATGGTCGCCTGACCGCCGCAGGTAATAAGGTTGATGTTTTCTTTATCCAAATGATCTTCGATGTTGACAGCGGCACAAACATACGGCCCGACAGCTGCAGGAGTCATATCAATTACTTTTATTCCTGCTTCTTTTAACACTTTTGCATTATAAAGATGCGCTTTTGCTGAGGTGGCATCAAACACAATATCCGCTTCTAATTTTGGATCTGCTAAAAATCCGTCAATCCCTGTATCAACCCCTGCATACCCTAATTCTCTTGCACGGCGTAATCCGTCTGATTGTGGATCAATCCCAATCACAGCAGTGAGTTCTAACAATTCAGAACGTCCTAATTTGATCATTAAATCTGTTCCAATATTCCCTGAGCCAAGAATCGCAACTTTTACTTTTTCCAACATGTTTCTCCTCCTATTTTTAAAAATATTTATTAAATCCTATGTGTTAATAACCTTTATAGCCTAAGCAATTTGAGATCTCGGCTGCTGCCCGCTTAATTCCCTCAATCACTTTTGGAAGACGGTTTTCATCCAGCCTTATTTTTGGCGCGGCACAGCTGATTGAAGCGATTACATTTCCTTGATAATTGAATATTGGTGCAGCAATGCATTTAAGCCCTAACTCAATTTCCTCATCATCGACCGCGTAACCGTTTTCACGTATGGCAGGTAAATGATGTTTAATCTCTTCTTTATTTGTCACTGTATACTTTGTAAATGATTCTAAAGCTTTGGATGATAAAATTCTTTCAGCCTCATTTTCATCCAAGTAGGCAAGAATGGCTTTTCCTACGCCCGTACAATGAAAAGGGGCCCTTTTTCCAACATGGGAGTAGATCGTAAGGGTTCTAGCTCCTTCTACCTTTTCAATGTAAAAAAGTTCATCCTTTTGCCGGGTAACTAAGTGAACGGTTTCATTTAGTTCATCCACTAAATCTCTAATAATAGGCTTTGCAATATCACCTATGTCGAGGTTTTTCCCCACAAAATTTCCAAGTTCAAAAAGTTTGAGCCCTAGCTTATACTTCAAATCTTCCGGATTTTGCTGCAGGTACCCTCTATGCTCCAAAGTCTTGATAATTCCGTGAACGGTGCTTTTGGATAGATTTAGTTCCTGACTAATTTCTTTGATGCTTAGTTCCGGTTTCAATTTCAAAAATATTTCAAGTATATCAGCCGATCTTTCAATTGATTGGATTAATCGTTCTGCCACAACCATCCTCCTCTTGTTCGACATTATCGAATGGCGTTCGCAAATATTACTAACACTCTTATCGTACATCTCGTTTATTATTATGTCAATAATCAAAAATAAAAAATGAACCCGCTTCCATTTTGGAAATTAGGCTCATCTAAATAGTTTTATACCTATTCACTTTTATTCTCAATACATTCGACTAAATAATCTCAAATTGTTTAAAACCAGTCGTGTCCGGTAAAAAGTCTAATGTTTTCTGATTAAAATAATGGCACTCACCTTGATCAATAATAAAATGCATTTCATCCAAAGTTACTTCTGTGTCGTTCGGCTGAATCGATTCTTCCAATGTCAATTTTACCTTCATAAAGCAACTTTTCCGCATTTGCAGGCGGATATATCGTTTTAACTCTGTTGAGTTCAATCTGTTTTGCAGCTCCATTTTTGCCGCAGTCGTTACAATAAACATATAATCAGTCCTTTTATTAACCATTGTTGTGACTATTATATCGAATTAGAATTGGTTGCAGCAATAATAGGTCACATATTACACACTTCTTTGCTACTAAGTTCTGGTTTTGAATTCAAAAATAATTCAAGTATATCAGCCGCTCTTTCAACTGATTGAATAAAACGTTCTGCCATAACCACCCTCCTATAGTTCGTCATTAACGAATAGCTTTCGCGGATTTCACTACATCCTTATAGTAACTTTATCCGTACCATTGATAATAAAACAATTAAGTTTAATACATACAACCTAGTAACAGAAGAAGTAATTGAACATGTTATGGACACTTATGTAATTCCGCAGGCGACTCAAGAATTAAAGACAAACTGGGAGAAACGCCTGCGTAATAAGAGTGCTTGACACCAATGATCGTAACTACCCACTATATTAAGTAATTCTGAGGAAGCAAGAAGCCGTCCCCTTGCTTCCTTACTTAGATGATCACTGTCACATCAAGTTTCCAATTAAAAAGTCCGCAACAGATTATCAATGGACGAATGTTATTTATTAAGGTTAACTAGTTCTAAATATGCAATACTAACAAATAGTACAAAAGAGAGGATGTTCAAAAATGCCAACCAATTTTTACGAAAAACAAAATATACGTCATCTGAATAAATTAAAGGATTTAGCTCCTGAACAATCTCAGGCATTTGCTGAATTTAATAATGCCGTTTTTCAGGAGGGCGCCCTTAGCAATAAGGAGAAAGAAATTATTGCCGTAGCCATTACGCATGTAACCGAATGCCCCTATTGCATTGATTCCCATACTAAGAGTGCCAAAAAGGCAGGTGCTTCTCTTGAAGAATTGGCAGAGGCAGCATTTGTCACAGCTTCAGTAGAAGCAGGCGGAGCCGTCACCCATAGCACCCATATGCAAAACGCTGCCGATCCGGAAGCTGAGGATGCTCTTTATCTTCGATCAAATCTAAAAAAATTGAGTACCTTAGGTAGAAATGCCCATGTAGGATTTAGAGGCTATTCTCAATTTAGTGCAGCAGCTATGAAGGAAGGGAAATTAAGTGCTAAATTCAAAGAAATCATTGCGGTCGCAGTAGCCCATGCTACACAATGTCCATACTGTATTGATGTCCATACGAAAAACGCTGTAAATGCCGGTGCCACAAACCAAGAACTTTCGGAGGCCGTACTCGTTACCTCAGCATTATTAGCTGGGGGCGCCTACGCACATATATCGAATATGATTGAAAGTTATGGAGAATAAATAATCTCAAATTGTTTAAAACCAGTCGCATCCATTAAAAAGTCTATTGTTTTTTGGTTAAGAATTAAGATTGGTTGCTGACCCCCGGTAGGGTTGTAACTGGGGGTCACTTCTCACACACTAATAACCACTTTTCCCTGAGCATGACCCTCTGCAAAATACTCGAGAGCCTCGGGCACATCGCTCAACTTGTATTGTCGATCAATAACAGGTTTTACTTTACCGGCTTCCAAAAGTTCTTTCATAGAAATCAGATCCATTTGATTTGACCTTTGTAAAAAACTGCCCATTTTCTTTCTCCCTGTCATCGATATCAACTGCCCCAGGGTCATGGCTTGGAACATTTGAGAACCGGCACCTCCGACGTGAACAAAAATGCCATCGGGACTTAATGCACGCTTATAGGCAGTAATCGGGTGGGATCCGTTAACGCCAAGAATCAGGTTATACTGATCCGTTTTTTTAGTGAAATCTTCCTTGGTATAATCAATGGCATGATCAGCACCAAGCGATTGCACAATATCTACATTTCTTGTACTACATACAGCTGTTACCTCAGCCCCAAATGATTTGGCAATCTGTACAGCGAAACTCCCGACACCACCAGAGGCACCTTGGATCAATACATTTTGTCCCGACTGAATCTTGCCTTTATTTCGCAAAGCCTGTAATGCCGTAACTGCCGCCATAGGTACCGCTGCCGCTTCCTCAAAGGATAGGTTGGCTGGTTTTAGTGCCAATGCATTTTCGGGAACGGCTACATATTCGGCAAAACTACCCCACCCACAACCGGATAGGTCTCCGAACACCTCATCGCCTGGCTGAAACTGCTTAACATCTTTGCCTATAGCCTCTACCCTACCTGCCATGTCCCCTCCGGGTATGGAGTATTTTGGCCTATGAAGCCCAAAGGCAAGGCGCGCTAAAAACGGTTCCCCTTTTAAAAGAACCAGGTTCCCAAAATTTACAGATGCCGCATGAATTTTCACCAGTACCTGATTGTCCTCTGGAATAGGCTTTTCGACCTCTTTTAATTCCAGAATATCAGGGAGACCATATTTTTTTTGAATTATCGCTTTGATAATTTCTCCTCCCAATTTACCTCTAATTTTTCAATTTACCCATCAAAAGTAAACGATAAAAGGTTCTCAATCAAAAGGATATTCAAGTTTAAAACATTGTAGCACCGATGAGTAACAATATTTGGGATGACTTCTTCAAATGGATCCACTGATTGAATTTTAATGAGTCATGAATGGCTATCTATTTGACAGAATAGTAAAACAAGTGTAACGTAATTTATAATTTAATATATAGAATACTCTTATCAAGAGAGGTGGAGGGACTGGCCCTTAGATACCTCGGCAGCAGACTTACGTTAGTACTGTGCCAATTCCAGGAGTGCTTTGCTCAAAGATAAGAAGAGAACCAGTGCCGGTAATGATTCCTCTTCTTATTTTTAAGAAGAGGTTTTTTAATTTTTATAAGAAAGAAGGAAATATTCATGACAAAGACTGCAGTAAAAGCTCCATTTAAGGCCGATCACGTCGGCAGTTTTTTACGAACGGAACCAATTAAAGAGGCAAGAAAAGCTTATGCAAATGGGGAAATCGATAAAGGTGCCCTAAAAGTCATAGAAGATCAAGAGATTGAGAAACTTGTCCAAAAGCAAATCGAAGCAGGTCTTAACTCAATCACAGATGGTGAGTTTAGACGTTCATGGTGGCATTTAGACTTTTTATCAGGCTTAGATGGTGTAGAAGAGTTTGAAACGGAATATATTAGTAACTTCCAAGGTGCCAAAACAAAAAATAAGGCCATTAAAGTCGTTGGTAAAGTAGACTTCAATGATCATTATATGTTAGAACACTTCAAGTTCTTAAAACAGGCAGTCGACCACTATGGCGATGGCAGTCAAGTAGCTAAGTTCTCGATCCCTAGCCCTAATATGCTATTTACTAGAATTCAGGGGGATGAGTATTATAACGATAACAGTGAACAGTTCTTTCATGATACAGTAGCAGCTTACCAAAAAGCGATTCAAGCATTCTATGATGCAGGGTGCCGTTATTTACAATTAGACGATACTTCCTGGATTGATTTTGTTTCGGAGGAACGGATTCAAGCAGTCGTTGAAAAACTCAATATGGAAGTACAGGATATCATTGAAACAAGAGTACGCTGTTTAAATGAAGCCATTTCTAAGAAACCCGAAGATATGACCATCACGATGCATATTTGCCGTGGAAACTTCAGATCTACTTATATAACTAGCGGTGGATACGATCAGATCTCTGATGCCATATTTGCTGATTTAAAGGTAGATGGGCTTTTCTTAGAATATGATGACGGGCGCTCAGGAGATTTCGAACCATTAAAAAGTTTTAAACGTGATGACCAAAAGGTTGTGCTAGGATTAATCACTTCCAAATTCCCGGAACTAGAAGATATCGAAACGATTAAAGAAAGAATTAAAGAAGCAAGCCAGTATATTCCTTTAGAGAACCTAGCATTAAGTCCTCAATGCGGCTTTGCAAGTACGGAGGAAGGCAACAATTTAACCGAAGAAGATCAATGGAATAAGATAAAACACGTCATTAACATTGCTGAAAGTGTTTGGGGTTAACAATTAAATACTTTGAAAAAATGATTTATCCAAAGCCCCCTTTATCTTAAACATACCAGCGGCCTAAACGAATAGCCCTTACCTACATATGTATTAAGGGTTATTCATTTTTTAAGTTAAACTATCATTTTCCAATTTGATAACGCTAGCCAGTTTTCCTTTTCGATATAATCGGGCATTATCTTTCCAACAAGACGCCAAAAAGAGCGGTCGTGATTCAGATGTACCATATGGCACATTTCATGAACAACCACGTAATCAATTACCTCCTGTGGTGCCATTGCCAGCCTCCAATTAAAGGTTAGCTGCAGTTTTGAATTACAGGTTCCCCATGTCGTTTGGCTATCCGAGATTTGAACAGATCTCGGCTTTGTTTTAAAATTACGTTGATATGAGGAAATACTCTTTTCCACTAAAGCCTTACAACGCTGATAGTAAAATCGTTTTAATGCCTGTTTAATTTTTTCATCATCAAGCTGCTTCACATATATATGCAGCTTCTCCCCTTCAAACACTACATGGTCTTTTGTTATATTTATGTCTGTGAAAATCTTTATAGGATAAGTACTTCCCAAATAAAGAAAGCCCTCCCCATGCTCATATACCTTTTCCTGTTGTCCTTGCATCCTGTCTTTCATTTCTTGTAATTTTTGCTGAATTACATCCCATTTTTCCTCTAACAACTGAAACACTCTCTCATTAGGTGTCCCTTTAGGAGCCTGGACTTCAACATTTCCATATCCATCTATCGAAATTCCAATAGAGGTTCGGTTTTTGTATTTTATTTCAAGACGTATTGTTTTACCTAAATAGGTATGTATCATCTCATCACCTGTAGATCCATTAATGCCGTTATCCTCTATATTTAATAGCTAATCCTTTTAAGAAGTTCCTGGCGAATTTATCACCGCACTCTTTATAATTCTTATGCCCTTCTTTTCGTAACAAAGCACCAAGTTCTCCTTTTGTTACCGTAATTCCAGCCTTTTCGAATAATTCAAGCATATCTTCAGTAGTTAATGCGAGCGCTATTTTCACTTTCTTTAGCAAGAGATTGTTAACGTTTGCGCTTTTCTTAGCAGGTTCTGGTGCGTCGGACTGTCCCGGCCTTGGCTCTTGTTTTCCTCTCTTAAAAATAATAAAGCCATTTAAAAATGAATCAAACATACTGTTATTACATTTTATTTGATCCTCATTCTCCACTTCATCTTCATCTTCAGCTGATTTTGTGAGGATCTTGATTACTTCCGGTACAGTTACTTCCACGCCGCCAAGTTTAAATATCTCTGCCATTTCTTTATTTTTTATTTCGAGTGCATATCGCAAGCGAATTAATATATCGTTATTATCCATCTGTAAACCCCCTATTTTTAAAAACGAGTGTCTGTCCCCTGAAGCAGCGGGCACATCTCATTCGCAACGTCTAGCTAAGATTGTAACACAATGACCGCCTCATTGAGAAACCTGCTAAACATCATCAGTAACTTTTTTAGCTGGTTGAGCGTCGAACTTTTAAAATAAACAGATTCTACTTCGATATTTCAGCACAAAATCCACTCAAACGCCGAAGTAGAAAGGTTCTACTTGAACATTAAAGCTCTAAACCCACTTAAACATCCAAGTAAAAAGATCTGAATATACCAATTAAGTCGCACTTGGAGGCAACTATGACGTAACTTCCATCCTTTCAAAATGAAGACCAAAACTATGAACGAATCCCGGCAATATGGTCTTCATCAAGCCGATGAAGACCAAAACGCTCAGTGAACGCCTACAAAATGGTCTTCATTATGCTTTTGAAGACCAAAACAATCAGCGAACGCCTACAAAATGGTCTTCATCAAGGTAGCGAGACGACTAAGTCACCTTGGCCCAAAATAAGAAGCAGCATAGATTTCAACAACCGTAATGCTTTAACCATTTACAAAATAATGCTGTTAGTTCATCTCATTGGAATTAAAGTAACATTTATACAAAAGTGTTTACTTTTATATTATCTTTGTTTATCCTTATACATAGAATAACTATATATATAATGATTCTATGCATATAAAGCTTACGTTAATTTGTCCCCTCTCTTGGGTGTTGGACTAAAGAACCTATTTTTAATAAAGTGTCTGTTCAAAAAATTAATGGAGGTGATTGTATGGGTTTTTACTATTTACTATTACTCTTTATTGGCGTTGTTCTTCTTATCGCGGGTGCACTAAAAAAGGGTGTGTCTATTTCAGTTAAAATAGTCATATTCTTGTTTGTTATTGGAATTCTATTCATTGTTACTTCGCTGATTTTATTGATGCCCGGCAGTTCCGATCTTATTACCAAATTAATTAAATAAAATAAGTCTTTCCAAAATAAGAGACAGGATCAAGGCTTTAAGGGGGAAAATGGTATGTCATCGATTTTATTAATTGGACTTATTGGCGTGATACTTGTGATGTTTCTCAAGAATCCCATCATAAGTACATTGGGCGATAACAACAAGGTAGTGAGGAATCTAAGAAGCACAAAATGGTTTCAAAACCATTGGGTAACGGGAATTTTCTTATTTTTCATGAATGGCGTTCTATTTTTTTCAACATGTCTTATTCTTTTTGTGTTCATGCATTTCATGATTCCATATATCCATTTACTTGTGATGTTCTTGGCAGTGATCGGAAGTATTTTTTTATGGATGTTAATTAATAATGCATGGCAAGGAACAAGAAGAAATCGTTTGAAAATGGGGGTCGTTGGCAGCAGTTTTTATATCTTTTTAACGATTATTTTCATTTATATGTTCCTATCTCTAAAACCGTCTTATCCAGGTGAAGATACATTTATGAGGGCGTTTGGAATATTATTCGCTATAATCGTGACAACCGCTGCGTTTATTACGTGTTTTGTCATAACGGGATTTTCAAGAAGGAAAATATGAAAAGACCCAAAAAAACAATGTCTAAAATAGGATTAGATGCGTTGGTACGCCTTGAAGGCAGACCCCCATTTATCTCGCAGGAGAACCGCCCCCATGGTCGCATTAGTCTCTATTTTTTGTTTAATATCAATTTTTCGATGGCATATGCCACTCCGTTTTCATTATTAGAAAACGTTTGAAACTCGGCAGCCGCTTTTACGCTTTGGACTGCATTCCCCATTGCTACGCCGCAGCCGGCATACTCCACCATACTTAAATCATTTTCACCATCACCGATGCAAATCACTTCTTCGCGTTTAATTCCAAGTTTTTCTGCAAGTTGTTTGACTGCATTCCCTTTACTAACGCTTGGATGAAGAATTTCTAAAAAGAACGGGGTACTTTTGACCATCGTATATTTTTCTTTGAATGAATTTGGTATGGCAGCAATGATCTTATCTAAACGTTCTGGGTCATCAATAAACATAACTTTTGGGAGCAAAAAGTCTTTGGGTATTTCCTCAATTGCCCGATAATGAAGAGGGATTTGATTGATATGGGATTCATGAACAGTGTACGGGCTAATGTCTTTATTCGGTGTATAGAGATTTTTCGAATCAAAAAAATGCATCGGTGAATCAAGCTGTAAACTCAATTCATATAACACTTTTAAATCTTGGTATGATAAGGAAATTTCAGAAACAACTTCATTCGTATGGGTATTTTGCACAAGTGCACCATTAAAGGTAATCACATATTCATCTTCATCCGTTAATTTCAATTCCTCAATAATAGGCTGAGCCCCGACAATTGGCCTGCCGGTGGAAACAACTATCTTCACACCTTTTTCTTTTGCAGCTTGAATCGCCTCATTTACTTCCTTCGTGATTTCTTTCTGATCATTAAACAACGTACCATCTACATCAATTGCCACTAATTTATACAATTTTCCACCCTCTAATCTTCGTTGTGAAGTCCTGCACATTAAGATTAACTATATCCAATTCAAAATACAATCTCAACACTCCTGATTTTAGGCAAGTGGCGTAAGCTTATTTAATCGATCGGCCAGCAGCTCTTTCCATTCGTCAGCCAATTCTTGAACATCCAGTACTCTTTTTATGCCTTCTGCATCCTTTTGCTTATGAAAGTAAATCTCATTTCCGTAAAGAATGGATACCTGTTTTGGATGTGGTTCTAATAATGTTATTTTTGAATCTTTTCGAACAATACCTTCTTCTAATACACGACACAAATAACCTGTGAAACCGGTTTGTACCATTCTTTTTAAAAGAGAAGGATTATTCGTTCTCTTTGTAATCGTGCTGCATGGTATTCGGCCTTGACTTACTTGTATAACAGCATTACCGAGGTGGAAAATGTCACCAATATAAATATCCTTTTCCAGCATATTTGCTACGGTTACATTTTCTCCAAAAGTGGAAGATGGTAAAGGGTTCTTGAATTCTTTCTCCCAATGCAAATAATGTTCATACGGATAGACACATACTGCACGATCGGGCCCTCCATGATACCGTATGTCCGCCACACCATCTCCCCGGAATCCATCTTTTGTTAAGAAAGCTTCTTCAACTGTTTGTTTACATATTCCCGTTTCTATTTCTTGGTCATTCCCAACCTTCATTTTTTGGGGTAATCCTATTGAAAAATTTTTCAATTCATGAACTTTATTAATTACCATAATGTCTGTACTCACTTTCTATGATTAGATCGGTAAAAATGCTTCAGTCTTCAGATTACAGGCTGGAGCATTTTTATTGTTCACTATTTTCCGTACTCGGTCATTACGAACTTTTCCAATGCCGGCAGGGAGCGTTTCACTTTTTCTGTATCGATACAATAAGCCATTCGGAAATACCCCGGACATCCGAAAGAGTCACCTGGAACCAGAATCAAATCATATTTTAAGGCCTTCTTGCAAAAGAGATTGGCATCTTCCTCCAGAGCCTTCGGAAAAATGTAAAAGGTTCCATCCGGTTTTTTGCAGGTAAATCCCAGTTCGATTAATTTATCGTAAAGTAAGTTCATATTGGCTTCATAGACAGACATATCGGCCGTTAGATCGACCACTTCCGCTACAGCAAGCTGAATCAGGGATGGCGGGCAGTTGTGTCCGATGCCTCTAGAAATCTGTCCGCACATGCTGACAATCAAGTCGGAATCTACGCACGCGGGATTTACTGCAATATAGCCAATCCGTTCTCCCGGCAGTGATAGAGATTTAGAATAGGAGTAACAGGACAGTGTGTTGTCATAATAATTAGACACATAAATTGGATCTGCCCCTTCAAATAAAATCTCTCTGTATGGTTCGTCTGAGATAATAAAAATTTCGTGCCCGTATTCTTTTTCCTTTTTGTGAAGAAGATCGGCGAGTTTTTGAATGGTCACCGCAGAATAAACAACCCCAGATGGATTGTTAGGAGAGTTAATTAATACGGCAGCCACCTTTTCCGAAAGCATTTCTTCAAATAAAGTAAAGTTAATCTGAAAATCTTCTGTATTGGGGGGTACCACTTTCAGTACGGCCCCTGTTAAATCAATATATGGATGGTATTCAGGGAAAAATGGAGCAAATGTCAGCACTTCATCTCCTGGTTCCGTTACGCTGCGTACAGCATGAGCGATAGCACCGGCAGCGCCTGTCGTCATAAAAATGTGGTTTTCAGTATAATTCATATCAAACCGGCGGTTCAATGATTGAGCGATTTTTTTCCTGACGGAAGGTATGCCTAAACTAGGACTGTACCCGTGAAGCTCTGCTGGACTTTTACTAGACAGTAGATTCATCATGGTCTGAGTAAATTCCTTTGGAACAGGAACGGATGGATTTCCTAAACTGTAATCAAAAACGTTCTCATAGTCGATTTCTTTCCCGCGTTCCGCGGCAAACTCAGACAGCTCTCTAATGACCGATTTCCCTGCTAACATACTTTTGTACTTTTCTGAAACCATAATCTATTCTTCCTCCTCGACTGTCTAAAGTTAATAAGAATACTATAAACAAACTTGGGTTAATTATATCATCATGATTCTATTTGGTGCTCTTTAAAAAAACAGCACCCATTCCAGTGAATGAGTGCTGCTATTTTTAAGCGACTTCTTTTTCTGAATTTTTTACTAATATATGCTGCGGAATTTTCCACAGCTTAATCCACTTCATAATGGAAGTAATCATGATGACGATCCCAAGTATCAGCATAATGATGGACAGGACTCCATTTAAAACGTTGTAACCCGGGTTAGCTGCATTTAAATAAACATTTTTGACCATCCAATATCCTGCTGTCAAAACGGTCACAAACAGGTAGGCAAGCGGAATGAGACATGTCAGCATGTACCAGCGCTTTTCGGCAATTTTCAGTACGACTGTCGCACCAACAATCAACCCAATCGATGCCATCAGTTGGTTGGATACACCGAATAGTGCCCAAACGGAGCTAATATCACCTGAGAAAAGAAGATATCCCCAGACGAAGCAGGCTAATGCACTGGCAACAATATTGGCACCGATGGAATCCATCCGTTTTAACGGCTTAATGAAGTCACCAAAGAAATCTTGTATAAGATAACGAGCGACCCGTGTTCCTGAGTCAATAGCCGTTAAGATAAAGACTGCCTCAAAAAGAATGACAAATTGATAGAAATAGGAGGCCAATTTCTCAAAAAGTGGAACAGCAGCGAATATATACGTCATCCCTACAGCTAATGTAACGGCTCCACCTGTTCTACCTTCAAGATCCATTCCAACCTCTTTACTAAGTTCATCTAGATGAACCGTTTCCATTCCTAGTGCTGCAAATTTCTCAGGTGATGAATTGATGGCAAAATAATCGCCGGGTTGCAACGATACAGCCGCAATTAATGCCATAATCGCTACTAAACATTCAACAAGCATCGCCCCAAAGGCAACACCCTTCACATCGCTCCAACGATTAATCATCTTTGGTGTTGTTCCAGATCCAACGAATGCGTGGAAGCCTGAAATAGCTCCACAAGCAATGGTAATCGATATAAATGGCCAAACTGGACCCGCTATAACAGGACCCCCGCCATTAAGAAATTCTGTAAAAGCCGGGAATTGAACATCTGGATTCACAATGAATACCCCAATAATTAAGGCGGCAAATACACCTATTTTCATAAAGGTACTTAAATAATCTCGAGGTGCTAACAATAACCAGACTGGTAAGGCAGCTGCGAAAAAGGCATAAATTGGTAGAATAAGTGCTAATGTACTTTTTTCAAGGGTTAATAGATCACCTAACCATGTACCTTGAATGTTTGGACCAAAAATGATTGCCGCCATGATTAAGGCAAAGCCCACAATCGTTGCTAATTTTAAGTTTCCTGTTTTCTTATGATACAAGCCAACCCCCATTGCAATTGGAATGGTGATACCAACTGCAAATGTTCCCCAAGGGTTTCGTTCAAGTGCACCAAGAACAACCAAGGACAAGCCTGCCATGGTAATCGTGATAATGAATAACATGGCTAAACCTGTACAAAATCCTGCCACAGGACCAAGTTCTTCTTTTGCCACTTCTGATAACGATTTTCCATCTCTACGCATAGACGCGAAGAGAACAACCATATCGTGAACCGCCCCGCCAATAACAGCACCAACTAGGAGCCATATCAATCCTGGTAAATAACCAAATTGTGCTGCTAGAATCGGACCAACCAACGGACCTGCTGCTGCAATTGCCGCAAAATGGTGACCAAATACTACCCATTTGTTCGTTGGGACATAATCTCGTCCATCTTCTAATTTTTGAGCAGGAGTTGGCTTTGAATCATTAAGCTTCAAAACTTTTGCTGCCATGAACGTACCATATAATCGGTAAACTATTAAAAGGATACAAATTGAACCTACAACAATTGTAATCGCATTCATTTTTACTTATTCCCCCTCTACTTTCGTATCATTATCATTCATTTTACAAAATGAATATGCATTTTCTCTCTTTTCAGGATAAAATGCACGAAAAGAAGGGTGAATTACAAAAATAAACAAATGAAATACAAAATAGTTAAAAACCTAGAAGCTTTTTCAACTCTTTTACATAGGTTCGGCTAACTGGAACCTTGGAGCCGTCCGTCATAAGTAAATTATAAGTAGAATTAAACCATGGTTCAATTTCAATAATATGATCCAAGTTCACTATAAAACTGCGATGAACACGAAAGAATTTTGCACTTGGTAACTTTTTCTCTAAAACTATTAAAGCATCTGCTACTTTATATGCTTGATCGGTGGTTACGATATTGCACTTACCTTCACTCGATTCTAAATAGAGGATATCTGCAACCGTTAGTAAAATAATTCGTTCATCCACAAGGACCGCAATTTTCCCATTCCCGTTTTGTTTCAAAGGAGATTGGATGGGGATATGTTTATTCACAAGCTTTTGCATATTCTTAATTTTCCCCAACGTTTTTTGAATCCGTTCTTCATCAAAAGGTTTTAAAATATAATCGACTGCATTCAATTCGAATGCCTGTAAGGCATACTCATCATAAGCCGTTGCAAAGACAATGGCCGGTGTTTGCTCAAGGGATTCTAATTGTTTCGCTAAACTCAATCCATTATCTTCAGCTAATTCAATATCCAAGAATACAAGATCGGGCTTTAGCACCCTTATATCAGTGATTGCATCCTCTATACAATCACTGTCTCCTAAGATTTCCACTTGCTCACTTCGAATAAGCAGGTATTTTAATTCATCTCTCGCTAAGGGTTCATCATCCACTATATATGCTTTCAACATGTTGATTCAAACCTCCTTTGCTGTCAAATGGAAGGGAAATAATAATCGTTGTTCCTAGATCTACTTTACTTTTTAAACTTAAACTTGCTTGACCATTATAAATTCCTTTAAGGCGTTCCGTAATATTAAATATGGCTGTACCATTTCCTTTTTTTGAATGAACAACTTGCTTACCAAGCACTTCTAACCGATCTTCCGGTATTCCTTTTCCATCATCAGCTACAATAATTTGCAATTGATTGTCTTTCGAAAAGATCGTTATCTCAATTCTCCCTTCCGATTTACTTCGCGGGAAGCCATAATGAATGGCATTTTCAACTAATGGCTGCAAGGTAAATGGAGGAATTAGTACCTTACCTAGATCCGGCTCTATTTGAAAAACAATCTTGTATTTGTTCGGAAAACGAGTCTGTTCTAATGATAGATACGCTTTAACATTTGCTAGTTCCTTTTCCAGAGGAATTAGCATCTGTCTAGCCCCTTGGAGATTGCCGCGAAAAAAAGAGCTTAGCTCCAATAGTAATTTACGAGCTTTATCTGCATCTGTCCGGCAGAGTGCTGAAATGGTGTTAATACTATTAAATAAAAAGTGTGGATGAATTTGCGCTTGTAAGGCCTTAATTTCTGCATCCTTCAATAGCTTCGTTTGTCTTTCCGCTGCCACCAGCTCCAGCTGTGTTGAAAAAAGATTCGCCAGACCTTCAGCTAATTCCCGCTGCACCTTATCCAGTTTTTCCGGCTCCGTATAGTACATTTTTAACGTACCAAATATTTTGTTTTTTACCTTTAATGGCAGCACAATGGCTGCTTCTAACGAACATTGATGATGAAAGCAGGAAATTTCCTCCTTCGATCTTGCAATAGCAATCAAACCGTTTTCAAGCACCTTTCTCGTCAGGCCCGTCTCAGGCTTACTCTTTGGGATGTGGTGATCTGCCCCGGTACCGACATGCGCTAGGACTTGATGGTCATCAGTAATCGCCACTGCATCGGCATCGGTCAGCCCCAGTATAATTCCCGAAATTTCCTTGCATGATTGAAAGTTTAGCCCTTGGCGAAAGAAAGGCAGGGTTTGATCGGCAATAAGAAAAGCCTGGTTCGTTTGATTGGCACGAGCACGTACCTCATCACGTTTAATGGTTTGAATAATGAACATAAACAGCATGGTACCTAAACCGTTGCCGAATATCATAGGAAGACCAATGAGCTGAACGAGTTCCCAGGCATCGTGAAACGGTTTTGCTGCAACAAGAATAATTAGCATCTGAACAGCTTCTAAGGCCATTCCGATAATAACAGCAAAAGCTGACGAGATTTGTTTCCCATTTTGTTTTCGCCTTTTTCCAAAGTATCCCGCTGCCATTCCAGCTAGAATCGTAGAAAGGGCACAAGAAAAAGCGGTGAACCCTCCAAGGGTATAACGGTGTATTCCTGCAATCAGCCCGGCACCGATGCCAACCGTGGGTCCCCCTAGTAAACCGCCAATCACAATCCCCATTACTCTTGTATTTGCTAGTGCACTCTCCTGGTTCATTTCAGTAAGCCAATCAGGTCTCCCAACAGTATGATGATGCACTTCGATTCCTGTATAATTACTAATAATTCCGAATGCCCCAAACAATAAGATGAGCATGATTTTTTCTTTTGTACTATGCTCGGTTTGAATAACTTGGCGAAAAGTCCTCATTTTTGATAGCAAAAATGCCACAATGACGATAATTCCCACCTTTTCGAGCATTAATGGGGCTAAATTGAACATTTTCTCCCCTCCTTTACTGTGTATAACACTCAAACACGTTCATGAGGATCTGCTCAAGAATTTGTGCACCCTCTTATTATAAGGAATAACAGGCCTTTTCGAAAGAGTTTGATAATTACTAGAAAGATACCAAACAGATGAGCCATTTGATCACTGGTTATCACAAATACCCATTTTATTTCATACACTATTCAAAAAAATGGGAGTTGTTTTTCATGGCGAAATGGATTAACGTATCAACAGCGAAGCATCAATTAAAACTGTTTGATGGAAATAGGCTTATAAAAACTTATCCTATTGCTGTTGGAAAAATATTGACCCCCTCACCTCCTGGGACTTACACAATCATCAATAAACAACGTAATCCAGGCGGCCCTTTTGGAGTGCTATGGATGGGCTTGTCTAAACCGCATTACGGAATCCACGGAACCAATAACCCTGCTTCCATCGGTAAGAATGTCTCACATGGATGTATTAGAATGTTTAACCATGATGTTCTAGATTTATCATCTAGAGTTTCAATTGGCACTCATGTTGTTATTCATAAATGACTCTGTATATCCCGCTTACTATCTACATAGTTGGAGGATATTGCGAAGTAACGTTCAATCATACCGATGAAGACCAAGACACTCAGCGAATACCGGTAAAATGGTCTTCATCATGCTTATGAAGACCAAAATACTCAGCGAACGTCGACAAAATGGTCTTCATTATACTTGTGAAGACCAAAACACTTTGTGAATGCCAGCAAAATGGTCTTCATCAAGCCGATGAAGGATAAAGCTCCAAAAATCCTGAGCAAAATGGTCTTCATCAAGTCATCAAAGGCGAGTTTTTCACACTTGGAGGAAACTGTGTAATAGAGATCACTTAAGATCTGAAAATTCCTAATTAATATCCAGGAAACTACTATGTAGAAGGCTTTTATTGGACATTTTTATCCAAATTCACGTAGTTTTTTCCATTAGAACCCTTCAACATCAACGTTTGGACCCAAAATCTAAGGTAACCTCCAAGTAGAATAATTCTAGAACTTTTTACGACACAGTTGGAGGAAAAGACGAAAAGGCTGTTGGAATAAGAATTAAAGACAAAATATATGTTCCTTTCGCTAGAAATGTCTTTAAGACCCCTTATTAAAGACAAAATGCATATTCCTTTCGCTGGAAGTGTCTTTAAGACCCCTTATTAAAGACAAAATGCATGTTCCTTTCGCTGGAAATGTCTTTAAGACCCCTTATTAAAGACAAAATGCATGTTCCTTTCGCCGGAAATGTCTTTAAGAGCCCTTTTTAAAGACAAAAGACATTTTCTTACCATTGAAAAGTCTTTTATTATCATTATTAAGCTAGGACTCACTTATTTACAGAACAAGAAATTCATGAAAATATCAATCAAACTATGTGCAGACTACGTCACAGTTGGCCAAATCTCCGCCGCACATCCTTCTTCTAAACTCTTGATTTTTATTACAGCCATTTTCCAACAAATTTCTCAGCTGTTTTAGTAAAAAAAGCCCGTTATACTAATGTTATTCACATTTTCAATCAAACGATTGGTTAATAAAAAATAAACTAATCAAATGTTTGATTAAAACGTTAGCTATGCTTACGAATAAAGGGATCATCTCATTAAGCACAAGAAAATGATGTCGAAAAAAGGATTGAATTTGTTCCTTTCATTCGAAAATCATGGCGAATAGCAGCTCCTCTTGGCTAATTCTTCACTCTTCGACAAGAACATCTTTATTTCCCTTTCCATTAAACATTTGATTAAAAACAAGGAAAATCCTTCTACCATTTGATTTTTCCCAGGAAATTATAAAAATGAATGTCGAAATTCGCTCGACCTTTTCCTCACAAAACCAATTTAAAATTTTGAGGACGGCATGCTCCGATTTTCATAGATTTTGCCAAAGCATTGGATATTTGTGTTAAAATGCAAAGAAAGATTGTGAGAAAAAGGGGCATCTAAATATGAAAGATTTCCATTGCTGTGCGACATGCCGGCATTTTAAAGTAGAGAAAAAAGCTGAAAGAATGAAATATCATTGCAGCCGATTAGGTTTTGAAACAAAAACGAACTATAAATTTAATTGCTGGAGCCCCAAGGAGCATGTGATTACGTTAATGAATACGGATAAAAGTAAGTAAAGGGTTTCCACCTTCTCAATACTCCTCCTAAAGCACCATTTTATTAATGACCCCGTGACAAAAGGTTATACTTTTTTTATAATCTTGATAGTTCCACCTTTTACCATCAATGAAATTTGAAATGTTGTCTTATTCATTTCCACTTGCTTATTAGCCGGTGGAAAATAACTTTTATAATTACGTAATGATGTTTTTTTTAATAAGTAGAGAGGTGCCCATATGAAATTTGATGTTGACCAGGCTATCTCACATGCCAGAAGGTTAAGCCAAGATGCTGATACATTGCGGGATTTAAAAAATAGCATGGAAAAATATAAAGGAAATATAGCTGCTCATTGGCAGGCAACAGAAGTAATGTACATAAATGACGCAATTGATCATCTTAGCAGGAAGTTTTATACGCTTTCCCAAAAGCTTGATGAAATTGGCGAAGATATTGTCCTCACTGCTCACGAAATTAGAAATGAAGAAATAGAGAAAGAAAAGGCGGCTGCGGATGCAGCTGCTGCAAAATCGCAATAAGAGGAATATGCCGGACGGAATGGTGCAAAATTTATCGTTACCACAAAATACTATTTAAAGGGGGGAATTCTTTGGATCAAATCAAAATAAACCTAAGTACAATAAAAAGTTATCAAAGCAATTTAGAGAGAGATAAATCAAGAGTTTCAGATGTTAAACAAAGTGTGTCCTCCATAAGGAATCAAATCAGTAGTAAAATCCTGTCCAGAAGATCCATAGGGCAAAAACTGAATACAATTGCTCAGGATATTCACAACGCAGAAAGCCAGTTAAACAAATTGAAAGCTTTCATGGAAGAATCTATTAACCAATACACTTCAGCTGAAAGAAAAGTAGATGGCAGGGCTGCAGCTTTGCTTGGGATCAATAGTATAAATATTGAAAAACAAATGGCAGGGGCTGCTGCTGCCGGGCAGAAACATGCTTCCAAGGATGATAGTCAATGGAAAAAATGGCGTAACAGAATTGTTGAAGCCCTTACGAATGATGAAGGCGGACTTGCCAGCGAGCTGCTCTTAGGAGGCTTCTCCGCTTCCTTAGTCTCAAAATATTACAAGATGCCAAAGTTTTTAAAAGATGGCAGATACCTCAAGGTTTTGAATAGTGAATTCTATAAAGGCGGCGAAGGGTTAGCGAGAAGATACACAATAGAAAATGTAAAAAACGGCAGATATCCTAATGTGTCAAAACTAGTAAATATTGATAATGGCTTAAAAATCGCAGGGAAAGTCGGAGCGGCGGGAGCATTAATCACCGGTGCTGCTCAAGTGTATAAAGAACTCACAACTAATGATAATGTTTCAACAAAACGGAAGGTGATCAACGCCGGGGTGAAGGGTGCAGAAGTAGCCGCTGTCGCGGTTGTAGGAGCAAAACTCGGGGCTGCCGTTGGGACAATTATTGCACCAGGAGTGGGAACGGCAGTTGGTGCTGTCGTTGGTGCCGGAGTTGCAGCAGTAGGCTCCTACTTTATGGACAAGGGCGTAAATTTAAAAATATGGGGATCCGGAAAACAAAAAAAATCAACGCTGGATGTCATTGGGGATGGCGTTGAAATCGGGGTTGATGCCGTTGGAAATGCAGCCAAAGGAGCATCAAGGTGGTTCGGAAATCTATTTAAGGATAAACCTAAGCCGGTAACGGGTGCAGGATAATAGGGAATAGCAACCATCACTACGGGAGGGAAAAGAATGAAGTATTATTTTTCCAACAAAGATCTAGGCTTTCTAAGTTTTCTTTTTCACCATCCATTACCCTTAATCGTTGAAGACCCCTTTGATGGATGGACAAAGGTACAGATTCAGAAAGAATGGCAGCTTTTTATCGAAAATTTTCGTTCTTCCGGACTCTTACATACAGATGATACGGGAAATGTGACATTGGATGATCGTCTCATAGAAGCTTTATTATGCGTTTTTGGAGCCGATATGATCATTTCACTTGTCGAGGAGACAGAGATTCATTCTGTCTTCTATTTGCAGGACGCGGATCGGGGACTTTTAAGAAAGACGGATATTGGGTTTACCCTGGAGCACTTTGAACATGAGGAAGATTTTATACAAACCTTTTTAGCAATGGTAAATAGTAAGGAGACCGCTTTTTCAAACGCTGTTGAACGCTTTTCATTCCAACTCCAAACCAGTCAATTTGATGAGCTGCTTAGTTGGTATACTCAGGGGGAAGTGGGTAAAATTAACACCTTTTGCAACCAAAGCTTGGTAAATGCTGATGTTTGTATTTCTATATTACATGCGCTTCATCTCCCGGAATGTCAATTGATTCTAACAGAGAGAATTAACGAGCCTGGCACGATCACGACAAGGATCGCAAATGAATCTGGTATCCTTAAGCTGGTTAAAATAATCCACACCGAAGAAAAAGACATAACGACACTGCTAAAATGTTCACCCAGTGAATTAACCAATACAATACTAGATTTTTAGAAAGAGAGAAACTTGATGAAAACAAAACACTCAAAAACTTCTGATGTCCAACAGGAGGGATTAAAGAAAAATGTGCTTTTCATAAACATGTTTTTCTTTGCCGTTACGGCTTTTTCTACCTTGGTCTGCTATCAATTTTCAAATGTTATTCAAAATCAGTTTTTACTTTTGTTTGTTTATTTCGTGATGTTTATAAGCGCAGGCCTTTTTATTTATGGATTATGGTTGCGAAGGAGTAAAAACCTAAAAAAAGCAGTAGGTCTATTCAGTGGTGTTTATTGCCTGCTCGTCAGCACTTTGCTATTCTTAACTTCCAATGTCCTGTATGATGCCGCTGTCGTAGAAGGAACTATTATCGAAAGTATACATTACTTCTCCTTTTCATTATTGACGTATTTTGTCATCATCATCATTTCAGCAGGGCTCATTCTTATCCTATCATCACCCAAAGTGTTAAATTGGAAAATAATCACAACAAAAGCATATGTTTGGGCCAGCATACTCGGTATTGCTATAGTCCTACTTGGCTATGCAATCATGATGCAAATTTTGAATCATGTCTTCAATAATCCTGTGACAGTGAAACCTTCCTATGAAATTTTGATTAGTTCCGTCGGATTCGGATATATCGCCATTGCGATCCTCATTTTAACAGGTCGAGCAAAGAGTAAAGGAGCGAAAAGGAATGGATAAATATTTACCGATCGGTTCGGTTGTCCTGCTGGAAGGCGGTACTAAAAGAGTCATGATATATGGCCGCAGGCAACAGGAGTTAAATACAAAAAAAATTTGGGATTACATTGCATGCCTTTACCCTGAAGGTAACATTAACGAACAATACATGTATTTATTTAATCATGACCAAATAGAGAAAATCTATTTTATAGGTTACCAGGATGAGGAGGAGTTTGAATTTTTAAAGGAGAACTTGGCTGAAAAACCAGTTTAATAGTTCTTGGTAAAATTCGGCTAGGATGGTCTTGAATATTTATCTAAGGCTGCCCTGTTTTTTAGACAGGTCAGCCTTTCTTTATCCTTTATGCAACTCTTTCCCGTGATGTCCTATTTATGGGGTTTTGATTTCATACTATTTTGCGTTCGCGTCTGGCTGATGAATTCCGAAAAGGTTGCCTTCTGTATCCATATAGTACCCTTGCCACGCCATTCCAGGTAGAGCATATTTGGCCATTGCGACCTTGCCGCCATTCTTCATAATTTTAGCTTCCGTTACACCGTAGTTTTCCACTCCCATTGTACATGCAAATCCATTTAAAGCCTGGTTTGATTCCGGCGGAGCACTTTGACGCTGCATCAATGCACCATTAATTCCAAGTTCACTTTCATCACCGGTCACTGCTCCAAAGTAAGGCATTCCTGCATACTCACTCCAATCTTGGAATGACCATCCAAATACCTCTCCATAAAATTTCTTGGCTCGTTCCATGTCACTTACATGAATTTCAAAATGAACTAATCTTCCCATGATTACCTCCTAAATTTCCATAGAATAGCTATTTCCATAAATTATCTAGTATATTCTCTTCCAGCAGAGCAAATGGAAAATCTTCTACTTTAAATTTTCTACTTCGATAAATGTTAATTTTCACCTTGTAAAATCATTCCATCGCTCATTTTAACGATATGGTCGGCGTAGGAAAGCATTTCCTCATCATGGGTGACCATTAGGGTAGTAATGTTCAATGTTTTAGTTAAATCTCGGATTAACACCATAACATCTTTAGACCTCTTTGAATCTAAACTTGCAGTTGGTTCATCCGCAAAGAGAACTTTCGGTTGGTGGATCATAGCACGAGCAATGGCAACCCGCTGTTTTTCCCCGCCGGATAACGAGGAAGGATAGGCCTTTTTCCGATGATCCATTCCAACTAAGTTCAATATTTTATCAATTTCCCTTTTTTGTTCACGTTTCTTACTTTTAGATTCAGATACGTCCAGCATTAACACGAGCTGCTCTTCTACTGTAAGAAAAGGAACGAGATGTGCAAATTGAAAGACAAAACCAAATTGACTTGCCCGTATTTTTCGCACTTGTTCAGAATTCATAGCAGTCATATTATTCCCATCGAATATTACTTGCCCATTTGATGCGGGCTGAAGTCCTGCAGCTATGGTGAGGAGTGTACTTTTACCAGAACCAGAGGCACCCACTAATGCTGTTACTTCTCCCTCTTGAAGAGAAAGATTAATTCCTTTTAGTATTTCCTCTTTTATATCACCGTTCGTAAAGGTTTTTCTCACATCATCTATTGTAAATATTGTCATATTAAACCTCTCCTTGTTGGATCGCTTGTAATGGTTCAACTTTTTTAATTTGGATACCTGAAAGCGTAGCCCCAATAAATCCAATGATTAAGAAGACAATGGATAATTGTACGGTTGTCTCGGATGTTAAACTAAAAGGCATTCCTTTGGGTGCTATCATATTAAAACCTTGGCTAAGCAGAACTGATAGACCAAGTGCAATGACCGTAATAAAAACCATCTGTGTCCACATCATTTTGAATAAGGCACTTGTTTTAACACCAATTGCTTTTAGAATTCCGTATAGACCCATTTTTTGAACGTTCATCATGTAGAAAAAGATTGCAAACAACATGCCGCTGATGACAACTAAAAACCAAACAATCATATTTAAAGACATCTGTTCTGCCTTATAACTTGAAATGGTATTAAGGAACTCCTTTTTTGAAAAGGATTGTAAACCTGCTGATACCTGTGTAGAATCACCACCTGGCACGAAAATCAATTGCATTTCGTTGACCCGGTAAATTTCTTTATAGTCTTCATTGCTGATATAAGCGACAGGGGCATGGCTGTATTTACTTTGATCTACAAAACCTTTTACAATAAACTTGCCACTGTGTTGATTATTCGTTAAAGTATCACCTATTTTTATCCCCTCATCCTCCATAGAACGATCCAGTACAACTTCCCCTTTTTGAACATGTTGAAAATATTTCGAATCAGTTGATGTTACAAAGGCAACGCTACGTTGCTTCCCCGCACGATCATTTAAAAAACCCATTTGAATAGAAAATGCTGTAGCATCTTTCTGTTTTTCCAACATTTTATCTTGAGTACTTTTATCTATTCTTGAGAGATTATAGGTTTCAGCCGCATCTTTGGTCATAAGAAAAAGTCCGTTTGGTAAATCTTTAATTAAGGCTGCATTGTCTTGCGATAATCCATTTGCTAAACCGGATATAATGAACGTTAATAAACTAACGAGAAAAACGATTGAACCTAAAATGGTAAACCTCATTTTATTTTTCTTCATTTCTTTCCACGCGATGTTCATCTTTATTCCCTCCATCTCTTTTTGACACCCTTAGTTTATAATCTTTGTATGAATGGAAGATGAACAGGCTATTACATTTATTCTTGTATAACGCCTCATTGTCAGAAAATTAAAATAGCCGTCTCTAATGTAACTAAATTGTTAAAAACGGCAATTAGTCCATCTAGGACGCGGTTTGGCAAACCCCAAAAAACATCTGGGAGGTTTTCCCTCAAAAGGCATTCAATTTTATATGGTAAAATCAAAAGAATAATAAAACATTAGGAGGCTACCAATGAAAAAAACGTTAGTTACTACTTCATTAGTTTTCGCTCTGGGTTTTGGTACTCTTGGAGCTCCGATTTCTTTAAATCAAGTGCATGCATCAGCGGCAGTATTGAATGCTCAGAATAATCAAGCGTCCGTCAACGCGAAGGCCGATGAATTAATTCAATTGGGCACTAGTTTAATAGGAAAGGCAACATATAGTAATTCAGAGTATAAACCGACATATCCATATAAATTTTCATGTGCAACATTTCTTATGTACATATTTGAAAAAGCCGGTGTGGATCTAGCAACATATAATGAAGATTATATGATTCAGCAAGGGACATATGTTCCAAGAAATCAATTGCAAAAAGGGGATTTAGTTTTCTTTAGAAGCAGCCCGACAAGCACTGTTCCCAACCATGTAGCCATGTATATCGGTGATAATAAAGTTATTCACATGGCGGATCCGAAGCAAAATATTATCATAGCGGACATGGATTCCAAGCCATATTATACAGAAAACTATATGTCAGCCCGAAGAGTGCTGCCGACGTTACTTCCATCCAATCCAGCTACAAAAGGGGATACTATTGTAGAAGATTCATATAATCTTATGAAACAGGTGACGATAGGAAAAGTAAATGATGAAAAGTCCTTAACCTTTACAGGCTCTGGATTTGTTAATTACGTCTATGAGAAAAATGGTGTTCATTTAAATCAGACGAATTTAAAAGAGTTAATGAAACAAGGCACAACCGTATCACGCTCAGATTTAAAGAAAGGTGACCTAGTGTTCTTTAATAGTGTTACAGGTTCAAGTACGCCTACCATCGCCGCAGTTTATGCGGGTGATCATCGAATCATTGTTCCATCTTCAAGCGGGATATC
Source organism: Neobacillus bataviensis LMG 21833 (assembly GCF_000307875.1). Lineage (GTDB taxonomy): Bacteria > Bacillota > Bacilli > Bacillales > Cytobacillaceae > Neobacillus > Neobacillus bataviensis. Next base: position 54,741 of record NZ_AJLS01000114.1, on the reverse strand, counting down.
AACAAGGGTTCTTTTCGTTGATTATTATGAAACTCACTATATTACAGCGAAACGAGTTTTTACAGAAAATTCCTTAATTGAAAAACCCGCCGTAACAAAGGCGGATCAACTTGTTGATTTTGCTTCAAATTTAATTGGCAAAGCAAGCTTTAGATACAACTCTTACGATGAGAATACCCTGGAGTTTACCGGAGCAGGGTTTACGTATTATGTATATAAAAATTTTGGCGTTGACTTAAATTCTAAATTGGCAAGCCGTCAGTCCTTGGAGGGACAAGCCGTTCAAAAGGCAGATTTGCAAAAAGGCGATCTTCTATTCTTTTCAACTGACAACAAGGGTACAAACATTACACAACCAGCCATTTACATTGGCGACAATCAGTTTATCTATTTATCAACAAAAGGATCTGTTGTAAAGGATAACCTTGATTCTATCTGGGCTAAACAAAACTATGTGACAGCAAGTCGTGTACTCTAACCTTTACACACAAAAAGAAGCATTCGCGGACAATTCCAGCGAATGCTTCTTTTATAAATAAAAGTGACTGTCACCACCCGAATATTGTTGCATGAATTCTGACAAGTTCCGGCCAGTGATAGACACTTATTTATAATATTAGAGTTTATTGAACTTTTTTTAAATGACGTTCAATTTGCCCGTAATGACCCACTACGTGCTGAACGATTAAATGATCGACTAAAAATGATAACGGTTTTCCATCAAAGTTTGGATTATAACTTGGAGCTATTTTTACTAAATCCTCTTCTTTCACTTTTATAAGTGCTGCCTCTACTTTTGGGACTAAGTTTTGTAGTGCAGCTATAGCATCATCTTTATTAAAACGGGAGACAACGTCTTCATTTACTGCAGCTAACCGACGCACATGTTCATGATTCCGTCCCCATTTTGCCCCTGGAACAACTAGCAACGCTTCCAAATCTGCAACCCAAAAATCTACAGCTTCTAATATATGAGAAACAATTTGCATTGTTGACCATTCTTTTTCAGAAGGTTTCACATAAAGCGTTGCCTCTTCAGTATTTTTCAAAATCGCTACAATATCATCTATACTCTTTTTAAACAATTCCAATTTTTCATTCAGTACTGCTGTTGTCATAGAATTCTCCCCCTTCAATTCACTTATGGTGAACTATTAGCAATCTACACGTTGGAAATTTTTATTGAAATAGCCATATAAGAAATCAACAACATTGTAATCAGTTGGTTGGTGATGTTCGAAAATAAAGTTACGAAGGGCAAGTGCAGTTGGATCCTCCGCGTGAATAATTTCTCCCCATCTGCGAGCTGATCCTTGAACCATTGCAGAACGTGGAATTCGCATTTCTTGGTATGCTTCAAATGCCTCTTCATAGGAATTATGTTCTTTTAATTTCTCACCTAATACAAACGCATCTTCAAGGGCTTGAACGGCCCCTTGAGCTAAATATTGAAGCATAGCATGACCAGAATCTCCTAATAGCGTAATGTTGCCATTTGTCCAATTGTCGATTGGCTCACGGTCATACATTTGCCAACGGAATTGACGGTTAATGTAAGTTAAAGCGTTCTCAACTTTTGGATGGCAATTTTCAAAACGACGCGCCATTTCTTCTGGAGTTCCCCAGTCTTCTACTGTAGCGTCATATGATTTAAATACAACTACTTGGTTATAGAGCTCTCCGCGGCGAACTGGGTATTGTACCATGTGCAGGTTTGGCCCAATCCACATGATTACATCATCTAAATCTAAGTTTGCGTTTGTTGACACTTCTTCGATTGGAATCGTTCCACGATAGGCTACATACGCAGAGTTTACTGGTTTATCATCAACTAGTTGCTTACGCATGTTTGATTTTACCCCATCCGCACCAATAACTGCTTCTGCAGTAAATGTTTCACCATTTTGGTTGACAATTGTTACAGTATCACCCTTTTGTTCCGCTGTTTGAATCGTTTGGTTTGTAAAGAATTTGATATTACTGCGTTTTTTGCATGCTTCATAAAGAACTCTGTGTAAGTCAGAGCGATGCAATACGATATAGGGCTGACCGAATTCCTTTTGAAAACCTTCCCCTAAATCAAGAGTTGCAAATTCTTTTGCAGAATAAACATCTTTTAGTACAAGACGTTTTGGTAATACCGCATGCTTTAAAATTTCTTCCTTAACACCTAAACGGTCTAATACTTCTAATGCATTTGGTGCTAACTGGATCCCTGCACCTACTTCACCAAATTCAGGTGCTTGTTCAAAAACTGCTACCGATTTACCAGTTTCTTGGATGGATAGAGCAGCTGCTAAACCACCGATCCCTCCACCTACTATAATAATATCGCTTACATTTGTCATTGAAAATCCCCTCCAATCAAGTTTCTATCTTCCATAAATAGTGAACAAAGTTCCCAATAAGTAAACTTTAAACCATCTTTCACCAATTCGTCAATACGGAAGTTTTAAAATTCAGAAATATCGAGGTGACCATTTTTTTGAAAACAGATAATATTGACAATCTTTTAAAAATCAATTAATATTTTTATAAATAGTGAACTGATTCCATAATTAGTGAAAAAGAGGAGGGCAACAATGAAACTTATTAATTTTACTGTCGCTGGGTATACACGTGCAGGGGCAATTGTTGATAACAAAGTAATCGACTTAAACTTTGCTTACCAAGCACAGTTAAAAACAGAAGGAAAATACCGTTTCGAAGCAATCGCAAAAGCATATGTGCCAGATAATACAGATGAGTTATATCAAGGTGGTAAAGAATCGCTGATTCTCGCGCAAAATGCAATCGATTTCATTTTAGCTAATCCTGAAAGCTTTGATAAAAAAGTGATTTACACTCTCGAGGAAGTTAAGGTAGAGGCACCTGTCGGGCGTCCAGGCAAAATTATTTGTGTTGGTCACAACTATCGTGAGCATATTTTAGAAATGGGTCGTGAAATCCCGCCGAACCCAGTTATTTTTGCAAAATTTGCTAATACCATTCTAGGGCCAGAGGACGATATTCCACACTATCCAATTTCAGATCAACTTGATTATGAAGCAGAGTTTACTTTTGTTGTTGGCAAACAAGCACGTAATGTTTCCGAAGAAGATGCCTTAGACTATGTTGCAGGTTATACGATTACAAATGACGTAACCTATCGTGATATTCAACGGCGCACTCTTCAATGGTTACAAGGAAAAACAGTCGAAGGCAGTGCACCAATGGGACCATATTTGGTAACTTCCGATGAAATACAAAATCCATCTGGCTTAGATGTAGTCCTAAAAGTAAATGGGGAGATCCGTCAAAAAACGAATACTGCCAATCTAGTATTTACGGTTCAGAAATTAGTAGCTTTCTTATCAAATTTGATGACGTTAGAGCCGGGTGATGTTGTATTAACAGGAACTCCTGGAGGTGTTGGGGTTGCTATGAATCCACCAAGATTTTTAAAAGACGGAGACGTAGTTCGTATTGAAATTGACCAAATTGGTGTTCTTGAGAATAAAGTAAAGGCAACAGAAGTGGTAGCCACTGTTTGATTAGGAGATGCAAGGGGTCAAGTAGCAAATACGCTCCCCCTTTTCCCCTTTAAAATTTGAATAGTAGAGGAGAATGTGAAATGGCTGAAGTAAATCCAGAAGTTCAAGAGTTTATGAAAAGCTCAGTTGTAACCGATTACACAAGAGATATTCAACAATATAACTTAGGACCTCTTTGGGAAGCAATTCCTGCAATTATGCACAAAACGCCAAAGCCGCAAGCACAAGCATATCTTTGGAGTGATGAATTAATCAAAAAGAAAATGGCTGAAGCCGCCCAAATCTTCACACCAGAACGCGGTGGCGAACGTCGTGCAATTTATTTCCAAAATCCTGGCTTAACCTATCGTGAACCTTGGGGATGGGGATCTACTACTCAAACGATTTATGCTGCTGTACAAATGTTATTGCCTGGTGAAAAAGCGCCATCCCACCGTCACTCACAAAGTGCATTGCGCTTCATTTCTGAAGGTTCGGGTGCTTACACGATTGTACAGGGTGAGCGTATCTTCATGGAAGAGGGCGACTTTTTAATTACTCCAAAGGGCTTATGGCATGGGCATGCACATTTAGGTACAGAGCCTATGTATTGGATGGACGCTTTAGATATTCCTACCATTTACGCAATCGGCGGTACTTTCTTTGAACCGTATGAAGATGGTTTACAACAACCGGATATCCCAGATAACTTTTCAGAAATACGTTATCGCGGTGGCATGGTTCGCCCTGTAGGTGATGATAAGTTCACTGTTGCTCCACTAGCCAATTATAAATGGGATCGCACCGTTGAAGGAATTAAAGGCTTGATGGAATTCGATCCAAATCCACACCATGGATATGCAGTAGAGTACATTAACCCATCTACAGGCAAATCGGCTAACCCGACGCTTGGCACTAGAATGCAGCATTTACCACATGGTTTCAAAACAAAGGCATTACGCCATACACACTCAACCGTTTACCAGGTACACAAAGGTTCAGGTCACACAGTCATTAATGGCATTCGCTTTGATTGGAAAAAAGGCGATTACTTCGTTGTTCCAAACTGGGCTTGGTATGAACACTTTGCATCAGAAGACTCTTACCTATTCTCAGTAAACGATTTACCAATTATGGATCGTTTCGACTTAGAACAAGAGCAATCATTTGAAGAAAATAACGGACACCAAAAAGTTACAGGTGAATTTAAAGCGGACTTCCGTTAATAGATTAGGCATTTTTTTCAATGTTAAATAAGGGAAGATCTAGAGATTTACTATCTAATGCGCTTGGTCACATACCAAGCTTTTTTCTTTTTCCCTGATACGTTGATATTACGACCCCTCCCACTATAAAGAATGAACCTAATAGTTCCACACCTATTATTGGTTTGGATAACAAAACTAGCCCCATGATCATTGCTACAAAAGGTTCTAAATTTGATAAAATGGAAGCCTTCGAAGCGTCTACATACCTTATGTTTTTATTCCAAATAAGTGTAGCTATACCATGTACAATCACTGCTGTTCCAATCAACAAACCCCAATCAAACATATTCGTGCTTATTCTCAAAGGTCTATCTAATAAGGAAAAAAACGGAATCGATACAATCAATCCAACTATATTCGAATACAAGGTAATCGTAAGTGGGTCCATTCTTTTTGAGAGTAGCCTAGTTATGATAATCATCATCGCAAATGTTATCATCGTTACAACAATCCACAATAGACCTTTATCGATTTGTATAGATGTTAAGGTACCTTTTGTTACAACAAAAAAAATCCCTATAATTGCAACAATAGATCCTAAAAACATACGAATAGTTAATTTTTCCTTCAAAAAAATAGCGGCTAAAAAGCTCGTTAGAATAGGTGTCGTTGCTAATATTAAGGCAGAAGTTGTTGGATCAGCTGTTTGTAATCCCTTAAAGAAGGACCATTGGTTAATAAATACACCAAAAACGCCCAGAAAAATAACGGCAAGAAGATCCGATTTATTTACAGGTCTATAGTGTTTTTTGTATGAGGATAATCCAATTAAAAAAAGAAAAATAAACAATAGCCTTAGCATAGTTAACAATGCTGGAGAAAAACTCCCAACCAAAATCTTTCCAAATACAAAATTACTTCCCCATACTACTACACAAAGAGTCAGCCAAATATAAGCCTTTAACATTTTACCACCAGTCCAATTCCATAATACCAACTGTCCTATTGTAAACTTAATAGGGTGTTACATATACTTTTTTGATTAAAAAAAGCTGTAAAAAAGCCAGCTCCTTAAGGCCGCAGACGGACCATATTAAAGAGCCAGCTTTTTAAAAAACCTACGATGCAATGGTTTCTTCTTCTTCTACATCATCAGCTTTAGACATACTGTAATATTTTCCTTTTGTGAAAACAGCAAAAACGACTGTAAGGATGGAAGCTAGAATTGCGGCAAAAAAAGCAGCAGTACTTTGTAAGAACGTACCCATGTATCCTAATGCAGCGATTGTACCTAAAACACTTGCTGCAATTAACGGTACGACCCCAACAGGATTCCATTTATACAATTTCTCCTGCCTTGCCTCATAATATCCAGGGCCAATTTTCAATATCTTTTTCACTACTAAGGCATCAGTTACCAATATACCAGCCCATGTCAAAAGAAAAACCCCTTGGAATGTCATGGCAGTATCTAAATGATCCAATATCCCGCCAAGCATCAAGGCCATAGATATTACCCCTGCTACAACAATCCAAAATCGTCTACCTGGCTTAAATTTAAAAACATTCTCAAAAAAATTAGAAAGCGAAAGAGAAGCACTATATATATTGGTAATGTTAATTCTTATTTGAGTTAACAAGGTAAATAGAACACCTCCGAGGCCAAGGAGCGATACAATGTAAACACCCGGGTTGGATTCTCCTAAACGAACTCCAAACCATATACCAAGACCTCCCATGACCCCAAAGCAGAAAATTTGTGGGACAAATCCGATCATGAATGACCCTATTTTAATGTCCTTTGGTTTAAGAAAACGTGCATAATCTGAAGCAAGAAGCGCTGTTAAGCCCATTATGCCATGCTGCATCCCTATACAGAGCAGTAAAGCTGTCCCGCCTGTTTGAACTCCCTCGGGCAAATACGTCCAAAAGCTTCCTTCGTAAAGTGAAGTTTTATTGAATGCGACTATAATAGTTGTGATTAAAAAAACACCGAATATTGGCAATGACCATTTTTGCAATTTATCCAATTGTTTTATACCAAACCAATTTAAAGGGATAACAATTGAACCAAAGATGATTATTAAAAGCCATACTGGAATGATGGGGAAAAATGCATGTATAGCAGCAACTAATATCATGCCTTCAAATGCACAGTACATGATAAAGTTTGATGCATAAATGAACGAGGTTAATGATGCGCCTATATACCCAAATCCTCCTCTAGATAATAAATTTACGTTCATACCAGATTTAGCCGACAAATAGGCAATGATTGTTCCAAGGATCCCAGCAACAATGATTGCATAAATAGCTGAAATAATTGCATTAACAGCCCCGAATTGAAGTGCCATTACACTTCCCATTTGAAAGTAAAAAATAGCCGTTGCAATTCCAAAAGTAATATTTGTAATACTAAACCAGCCCATATTCCTTTTTTCTGTTGGTACCCTATCGTATGAATAATCATCCTTCATCACTTCTTTTGCTTTGAGATCTGCTTTTTGTCCAGTTCTCATTTTATCATTCCTTTCATTTGTGAATGATTTCACATGTTGTTTTATTTTTTATGACGAATTCACAATGTTGTTGCAGAAATTCAACAATATCATGAAATATCGATATACAGTAATTAGGATTATGTTCATTGATTCAAACTCACTATTATTGAATCATTCGATCGTTTTATCAGATCTAAGTTATACTATACGGAGAGAATAAACTGCAAACTTCAAAAAAAAAGGATAAACCGGAGGATAATTTAATTAAAAAAAAGAATACGTAAGCTTTAATGTATCATTAGTATATCACAATCAGTTTACATAATCAAATAACAGTAACGTCCCCCTTTATATCTGGATAATTTCATTACAGGAGTCCAATAATAACCTTTAACACAGCTAAAAAAAAAGAACCTCAAAAGTTTTTCCACTTTTAAGGTTCCCCTTTAAAATAACCCTGCTATCTTTGTTTAAAGCACCTTACTTAAGAAAGCCTTAGTTCTCTCATGCTGTGGGTTACCGAATAACTGATTGGGTTCATTTTCTTCTACAATATACCCTCCATCCATGAAAATAACACGATCTCCAACTTCTCGAGCAAATCCCATTTCATGTGTAACAACTACCATCGTCATGCCTTCTTTTGCAAGCTGCTTCATGACCTCTAAAACATCTCCGACCATTTCTGGGTCAAGTGCAGAAGTCGGTTCGTCGAATAGCATGATTTTTGGATTCATTGCCAGTGCTCTTGCTATAGCAACCCGCTGTTTTTGTCCTCCAGATAATTCACCCGGATAGCTATTTGCTTTCTCTCTGAGACCAACCTTATCTAGTAACTCAAGGGCAGTTTTTTCTGCCACTGTTTTATCATTAGATAGAATTTTAATCGGTCCTAAAGTGATATTTTCTAAAACGGTTTTATGAGGGAACAGATTAAATTGTTGAAATACCATTCCAACATCTTGTCTAACCTTATTTATATTAATTTTGGTGTCAGTTATATTATGTCCGTTAATCACTACTTGACCACCAGAGATTTCTTCCAAGCGATTTAGGCACCGAAGGAATGTACTCTTCCCTGATCCAGAAGGACCTATTACACAAATTACTTCTTTTTCTTGCACTTCTGCATTAATATCTTTTAAAACCTCTAGATTTCCAAATGATTTTCTTAAGTTTTTTACACTTATAATGCTCATCGCAGCTGAATCCTCCTTTCTACGAAATTAGCAAGTACGGTCAATAAATAAATGATAATAAAGTAAATAACGCCTACAACCAGCCAAATCTTAAATGCTTCAAAGGTTGCTGAAGCCTGAATTTGACCCTGCTGTGTTAAATCAGCAATACCAATAACCGATAAAAGGGAAGTGTCTTTTAAACTAATAATGGATTGGTTTGTAATCGTAGGGAGCATTCTTCTAAAAGCTTGCGGCAGGACCACGTAGCGCATGGTTTGTGCTCCTGTAAAACCTATCGATCTTGCTGCTTCTGTTTGTCCTTTATCAATCGATTGAATACCCGCTCTGATAATCTCGGAAAAATATGCCCCTGCATTGATGGCAACAGTGATTATACCCGCTGTTGTACTGTTTAAGGAAACTACTTGCAGTGAATTTATTCCAAAATAAATAAAAAATAACTGTACAATAAATGGCGTTCCTCGAATTGCATCTACATACACCTTCGCAATCCAATTCAAGATTTTAATTGGCGCAAGCCGTAACAAGGCTATCAGTAAACCAATTAAAAAACCTAGAATAATGGCAATAATAAATATATAAAGTGTGACTTGTAATCCTTTTAGTAATATTGGTAAAGCTGCAACAATTATGTCCACAGTTTCATCCCCTTTCAAAAAGAAAGCGCGCTTTATGCGCGCCCAATCAGTATTTATTCACCTAGATAAGTTTTTACAATTTTATCATATGTTCCATCTTTTTTGAGTTCAGCAAGGCCTTTATTAATTTTTTCTAATAGATCCTTGTTTTGCCCTTTCAATACAGCAATTCCATATTGATCGCCATTTAATCGGTCACCGACAATTTTCAAACCAAGGTCCTTTTGGGCAATAGCGTAGGAGATAACAGGGTAGTCTTCAATAAGAGCATCAGCATTTCCATTTGAAACTTCTTGGAACATTGCTGGACTATCGTTAAATTGAACGACTTTAATTTCTAATTTTGATGCATTATCTACTGCATATTTAGCACCTGTTGTTCCTTTTTTAACAGCAACGGTTTTTCCTTTAAGGTCATCAACTGATTTAATAATAGAATTATCTTTTTTAACAACGACTGTTAATCCCGCATCAAAATACGGAGTGGAGAAATCTACTACTTTCTTTCTTTCATCTGTAATACTCATTCCAGCAATAGCTACGTCAAGTTGATTGGCTTGCATGGCTGGAATAATACCTCCGAAGTCCATTGGAGAAAGTTCAATTTTAAAGTCCTGGTTTTTCGCAATTGCATTAATCAAATCAATATCGATACCTTTATAATCATTTCCATCTTTATATTCAAATGGAGGATAAGTGGTATCCACGCCAACTTTATACACCTTTTCACTATTCGCTTTCTCTCCTGATGTTTCCTTGCTTCCGCAAGCTGCGATAAAGAGAGTAAGAATTAAAAGCAAACTAAATAAACCATATTTTCTCATTCAAGGCACCCCTATTTTTAGATTATTTTTAATAGAACAAAAACATCACTTTATTAATATAGCACATATATTAAACATTATAGAAGTACAAATTTTGGGAATACACATTCCTTACATTCGAGAAGCAATTAGATTAATTTACAATGTTTAGGAACTATACCCCTAAACAAAAATCCCCCAAACAAATTAGTTTGAGGGAAATTTTTTTTGCAAATGGGTAATAACCACTAGCTGATTGCTAGCTTTATTTTAAAATATTGCTTGTTATAATCATTCTAATTTAGCTATTTTTCTCAAGGCATTGATAAACTGCCATCATATCCCGTTTATTTAACTCACGAATACGATTGAAAATGGGAATGTCCCGGACAGCTTCTGTATATAAGCTTTCATCCACAACATCACTTACTGTTCCAGTTAACCATGTTTTTACTGTGATGCCTTCAACAAGTTCCTTAAGACCCTCATCATTGATGCCAGTTGCATAACAACTTACACATGGAATAGTTAATTTAAACACGCCATCATGCAGATTATCTTCTGATATCACTTTCTTTCCTTTACAAAATGGACATGGATGGCTTTTTTTCATTTTATTCATTTCGGTAACTAATTTTTTGTAACCAAATGTTTCATACACATAGGTTAATTTTTTATATTTTCCATTTGTGAAATACTGATCTATGATCGTTTCTTTTGTTTCATTAATAGAAGGAAAATCACAGATGGTCACTTGATTGTTGTGGCTAATGGATTCGATATGGTCTTTGATTATATCCCAGAATGGTAAGACATTTTGTAAAACCATTTCATACCCCGTAAAGCTTGCTTGTTCTAATTCAAACATTTTCAAAGCAACTTGTGTTTTTCTAGGCAGTAAAGAGACATCCTCTGTCAAAACCATATCGCCGCCGACAATCGATTTTAGTTTGACAAGTGCAGGTAACTTACCTACTATTTCCAATACTTGGTCAATTGGTTGATTGATCATTTCACGAATATCTGTGTCTCCAAATTTAAGCGGTTTATGGTGGTTTAAAACAGTACCCTCACAAATTGGACATGTGATTTTTTCCTTAGAGGCTTTCATTTTCTCTTTAATTATTGATTTTGAAACGACAATATACATACCAAGGATGGTATTAAACCCTACCCATGTCCTGCGTGCCTTTCCTTCCTTATCATAAAATGACTTTTCAAAATACCCGTACCAAAATGTATGTTTTTCTTCATCTGACATCTCATTATAGCTTTTCGTCAGATCGTGACCGAGCTCGTTTTTTAATTCTTCAAAAAGAAATTCTAATTTTGGGTATTTATAAAATTTTAAAACTTCCATTATTTCTGGATAGAATAGACCATCCCAGAATGGAAGATTTTTGTCTTGAATCACCAGATCTTTATCAAAGATTTCAATTTTGAGGCGTCCTGAGCATGATGGACAATGATTGTCTGGAGAATAGAAATCAAAGCTTCTCGTATCTTTGTTGGTTGGATGTGCCGCCACAATATGGTTAATCACCCCACCCATTTCATAAAGAAAACTATATTGACTATACAAATGTCTTTCAAGATCAATGGCAATAACGGGTGCAATTTTATTAGAATCGTATTCACCATAAATTAAACGAGCCATTGATGATAAGCTTTTTAAAATACCGCCCTTATAGACATTTTCTGCCCGTTTAAAATAGTCGATATGATTATCTTTTAGATACGTTATGCCATGTTGTGAATGGAGTGTAGACGCAATAGGTGATGCCAGCGCACTATCTTCCCTATTTTTAGTCTCATAATATTCATGATGACTAACAACATCAAGATTTGTTACAGGTTCATTCTTTCTTCTACCAAAATCAACGATAAAATCAGAATTCTCCATCATATAGGCATTATGTTCAATCATTATGATGGAAACGGATTCATCTTGTAAAATATCCCTGATACTATCAATGAATTGATTTAAAATATTTTGTGATAAGCCTTTTGATGGTTCATCAAAAATAAAAAGGGTATGAGGATTTCGAGAATTTGCAAACAGTTCCGAGACTAAATGTACACATTGAAATTCACCAGTCGATAATGTTTGTGTTTTTCTATTTAATGTCAAATAGCCTAGTCCAAGTTTAATTAATAAGCTCAAACGTTTATGTGCGATATCTTCATTTGGAAGCTCTTCAATGATGTCTTCAATGGAGCGATCGAATATATCATCAATTTCTTCACTATATTTTGTGATTTTCTTTTTAATATCAAGAAAAGTCGCAACGGTTGACCGACTAGTAATGGATTGGTTTCGATCTTGTCCAACCATAACGAGTTTATCTTTTTTGTACCGCTTTTGGAAATCCTCGGCAATACATTGGTTGACAAGTGTTGATTTACCACATCCAGACTCTCCGGTAATAGCTACAAGTCTATTTTTTGGTATTTTCATTTCGGCCATTTGAATATTACGGCAATATAAATCATGAAAATGGTAGTAATCTGTTGGCTCTTCCTCGTTTCGTCCTGAGTATACCGGTTCTGGTCGCGGTGACTCATCCACGATTTTCCCGCCATATTTACCACTGCCGGGTCCAAAGAATACTTGATCGTCTGTTGTATCGAGCACAGTGTCAGAATGGTCAATAAGCCAAATTTGATTTTTATAGCCTAACTGTTTAATTTGTTCTAAAATTTTTAGTAATGTTTCATGATCAATACCCACTGATATTTCATCAATGATAATGACCGTATTTTCACTTGTTGCCATGAATTCTGCCAAGTAAAGTCGCGTTAATTCTCCACCTGACAATGTACCCATAATGCGATTTAATGTTAAGTAACCAATATTCATATTGATAATATTTTTTAGAATATGCTGTTTTTCTTCACTAATATGTAAATCTTCCGATAACGAAAGAATCATTTCAATACTTAAGTTGTTAATATCTGATATACTATGCGGTTTACCAAATACATCGATTGTATTTTTCTCAACTTCCTCGTTATAACGTCTGCCTTTACACTTAGGGCATTCGACATTACTGTTCGTACCGCGGCCTTTACACTTAGGACACCAGCCTAATTCATTATTAAATGAAAAGACTTCAGGTGAAAGGTTATATTTTTCAGCAAGAGCAACACGAATCTCTGTAAAAACGCCCGTATGCGTGCCAATGGTGGAACGTGGATTAGAAGAAATCGATGATCTCCCCAGAAAAAGCACTAAAGGCATTTCTTCCATATTAATGGCACTGAAATTGGTTTCCATAATATCAGGGAATAAATACTGATATTCAGCCTTTGGCAATAAGGAAACGAGACGTTTCTTGGATTCTTCACCAATGGTCCTGCAAAAAGTTGTTTTGCCAGATCCGGACAAACCGGCAATCCCTAACGATTGATCTTCCGGCAAGTCTGCATCTAAACGGATAATATTGTTTGCAATTAATTGATTTATTTTCATCTGATATCCTCCCCATTCTCTAAATCTAGTATTGCCATGTTAGCACAACTTAAAATGAATTTGTTGTGATTTTTGAAAAAACAACCGGCTCAGTCCTAAACTGAGCCGGTTTGTCCTACATTTCCCCTATTACACTATTGTAAGTGTAATTTTTATCAAAAACATAGCTCCTACAGGAATGCAAAAATAAAAAAATAAAAAATTTAAACATACACAAAAACCGACAATGTTCGAATATGACATTTTGTAGAATAGTAGTATATATTTACCACCTTTTTCAAAATATCGGTAATGTATGACACAAATCATAAGGTTAAGGTCATAGATAGTTGAGGAACATATTTGGGGGGAACTTCATGGAAAGAACATTGAATATTCAAAAGATTGGGAATAAAAACAGTAAGGCAACTAAGTGGTATGCAAACTGGAGGTTTATTACAGCAAGTATCATCTTTATTATCGCACTCATCATTGCAGCAGGCAGCTACTATCAGGCAAACCATTTCAATTCAGAAATTAAGATTAATAACACCAAAGTCGGTGGAATGACCGTTGACCAGGCACTAGACAAATTAAAAACCACCGTATTAAAAAATGTAGTCTTTGTCGGAAGTCAACAGATTTTAGATGGAACAGATTCAAAGATGGGATTTACGGATAATGACCTGCCCAACATCAAAAAATTATTAAAGAGCCAGTGGACGTTTTTTCCTTCTTCAAAAGTAAAAGATTATTCATTAATGCCGGGCAGTCAGGACCATTTCAGAAATCAGGCGTTGAAAAAGCAGGTGGAAGAAAAGCTGCTAGCCATGAATCAGAGTTTAAAAGCACCACAAGATGCAGTGGTTCGTTTGGAACAAGGCAAAATTGTTGTCGCAAACAGCATTAGCGGAGAGCAGTATGATGTAGCTAGTCTTTTGAAGGACTATGACAAGCACGAATATATTAGTGAAATCCGCCTCGATCCAGTATACATACAGCCAATTAAAGAAGACAGCGAGTTTGTAAAAAATCAACAGAAAAAGTTTGAAGAATTCCTTGCCCAGACCGTTGAATACAAGGTGCAGGATAAAGTTTTTACGTTAAACGCGAGCGAATTAATTAAGAATGCATCTATTTCAAATGATTTACAGATTAAGATGGATGATGCGGGTGATATTCAGAATAAGATTGCTGAAATTAACAACTCCCAATCCACATTAAATAAGGATTTCACATTCAAGACCCATTCAGGTTCGGTGATATCCGTTAAAGGTAAAGGCTATGGCTGGGCCATAGATGTTGAAAAAGAAATACCACAAATTATAGAAGCTTTTGAAAATGGCGGAAAATCCGTTTCTGCGTCTAATATTTACGGACATGGCTGGAAGGGTGAAGGCTACGGATATGACACAATCACCAATAATGGTATTGGCGATACATATGCTGAAGTCTCCATTGCAGAGCAGCGAATTTGGATTTACAAAAATGGGCAATTAGTCGTCACAACCAATGTTGTTACTGGTACACATGATAACCGTCATGATACAACACCTGGAGTGTGGTATATCCTCTATAAGCAAACGCCTGCCGTACTAACGGGCAGAGAAAATGGAAAAATCACTTATCAGGCTCCTGTTAATTATTGGGCTCCTTTTACAAATGACGGACAGGGGTTCCACGATGCCAGCTGGCGAGGCAATTGGGCAAGTAATGCCTATCTTACGGCAGGATCACACGGCTGCGTCAATACTCCTCCTAGCATGATGAAAACAGTGTATGACAATCTCAGCACCAATGAGCCGGTTGTTGTTTATTGAGAATAAATGCGGTCACAACCCGAAGTATAGGGATTCTTGTTGATTAAACACTTAAGGAGCTATACAGGTTCACACAAAATGGCCCGGTTTTGTAACAGGGCCATTTCTATCCTATTGCTTTACTCCTCTTCGATTTCTCAAATTTTGTAATTTTCCATTTGGTCTTGGATAATATTTAGGAATATCTTCGCAGATTTTGATGAATTATTCTTTGTTACTACGTATCCCATAGGAATCTTTACAGGGTAATTATCTATCAGAAAAGGTTTAGAGATTATCATATTGTTTAACATAACTTTTTCATTTTTTATATCATTGACTAGAATAAAGCTAATGGCTCTTCCCTCGGCAACTGTTTTTTCGATGATATCGGTGTTATTAGTGGCAAAAAGGATCTTATTAGAAGCATATTTATCGGAAAGCTCTTGAAAAAAAGCCCTCACATACACACTGTTATAAATAACAATAGGATGCTCTGACAAATCATAAGGTGTTATGTATTCACGGGAGGCTAATGGTGAATGTTTGTTTACGAGGACATATACTTTTGAATCGAAAAGAATCTTAAATAGCAAATCATCATGCTCTTTAAGCATACTTTCGTAGATATGAATTAAACCTGCATGGGTTTTTCCTTCTTTGACCCCTTCAATAATCCCCTCTGTGGAATCTTCTTCAATATCTACTTTAATATGACATTGTTTTTCCTGAAAAGATTTAAAGGCATCAAGTAATATTGTGTTGCATAGTCCAAATATTGCTGATATTTTTAATTCTGTTTGTTTATTCCTTGCTTTCTCCTCAAATTCTTGAAGCTTCAAAAGGATCTCTTTGGCTTGTGAAATCAACTCTTTTCCATCAACCGTTAGTTCTGCCCCTAAACGTGTACGCTTGGAAAGATAGATTCCAAGCTCATCTTCAAGTGAAGCAATCGCCCTGCTTATACCGGATTGCGTAACATGCAGATTTTGCGCTGCCGTGGTAATCGATCTTGTTTTTGCCACTTCAACGATATATTTTAATTGCTCAATATTCACCTAATCCCTCCATCCATGAATAAAACTCATGAAATCATGATTTATATTAATTTTACATGGGTCACTTCCTTTTGTAAAATTAATTTTAGATTAGTCTAAAAATTCACACAACAATAAACTGAATACAGAAACTGCCAGCCACCCTAATTTGAGCCTCAATTATGAAGGAGGAAAAAGCAATGAAATTTGGATTATTCTATGAACACCAATTGCCGAAACCATGGAAAGATGGGGACGAGCATAAGCTTTTAAAAGACGCGCTGGATCAAATTGAACTGGCCGATCAACTGGGTTATGACTACCTGTGGGAGGTTGAGCATCACTTTCTTGAAGAGTACAGCCATTCTTCCGCACCAGAAGTGTTTCTCGCAGCAGCTTCTCAGCGTACGAAAAACATTCGTATTGGACACGGTATTGTCCAGCTTCCAGTGGAATTCAACCATCCAGCTCGTGTAGCTGAGCGGATTGCAACGTTGGATTTAATTTCTGATGGCAGGGTTGAATTTGGAACAGGAGAAGGTTCAGCTGAAATTGAACTGGGTGGCTTTAATGTCGACCGTGGTGTCAAGCGCAGGGAATGGAGCGAAGCTCTCGATGCGATTACCAAGATGTTTGTTGAAGCACCGTTTGCTGGTTATGATGGCGAATTTTTAAAAATGCCTGCACGTAACGTCCTTCCAAAGCCAATGCAAAAGCCGCACCCACCTTTATGGATGGCGTGCAGCGCGCATGAATATATTCGTTCTGCAGCATTAAAAGGAATTGGCGCTCTGTCCTTTGCATTTATTGAACCCGAGCAGGCTAAAGAGTGGGTAGATGAATATTATCAGATATTTGCATCTGAACAATGTAATCCTGCCGGTTTTTCCGTCAATCCAAATGTTGCTTTAGTACTGCCGTTTATGGTACATGCGGATGAAAAAACAGCAATCGAACGAGGTATCGAGGGGGCTAACTTTTTCGATTATGCTTTAGGACATTATTATGCCTTCGGTAAGCACCGCCCTGGATATTCGGATATTTGGGATGAATTTAACCAAAACCAAATGCAGGCCGCTACTAGTGTTTCTGATGATACAGGTCATGAGACCATTTCTGGGAGAGGAGCAGTAGGGACACCAGAGCAAGTGCGCGAACTCCTACGCCGTTATGAAGAAGCCGGTGTTGACCAGGTGATTTTCATCAGTCAGGCAGGGAATAACAAGCATGAGCATATTTGTGAGGCACTGACTTTATTTGCCCGGGAAGTAATGCCGGAATTTAAAGAACGTGATGAGCAGTATCAAGCACGCAAACAGGAAAGACTGACCCTGGCAATGGAGCAAGCATTGGCACGCAAGACCCCGGCTCGTCACGCGGATGAGGATTATACAGTGGTCTCACCTCCACGACTGCCAATTACGGAAACAATTCAAGCCAAAAATTAGAAAAGAATAAATTTTTTACGCACTTTATAAACGTTACCAAATCTATAGACACTAAGGAGGTATGCTAGATGGCAAGTAAAGAGAGTTTGGCCGTTAGGCAGGGGTTAATAGAATGGGGAGTGCAGCAGGCACAAAAACAGCCTTCCATTGAGGAAATGAGAAAAAGCCTGGAAGACTTGATGAGTAGTACACCACTACCGTCGGATGTTTCTGTCAATAGGATTCAAATAGGAGAAACACCGGCTGAATGGGTCTCAACACCTACCGCTGACCAGAACCGCGTATTTCTTTTCCTACACGGAGGCGGTTACATCATAGGCAGCTGTAAAGCCTACCGGGATTTGGCATCACGCCTTTCCAAAGCAACAAATAGCCGGGTGCTTACAGTTGAGTATAGACTGGCTCCTGAGCATCAATACCCTGCCGCCATTGAGGATGCAGTTGCTGCGTATCGCTGGCTTGTTTCGGATCAAGGGGTTGATCCGTCTCAAATAATTATTGGCGGAGATTCCGCTGGTGGCGGGTTAAGCTTGGCCACGTTATTAACTTTAAGAGATGCGGGTGACACTCTTCCAACCGCTGCTGTACTTCTCTCACCTTGGACTGATATGGAAGGAACGGGGAAAACAATGGAAACCAGAAAAGATGTAGATCCATGGCTAAACCCTGACCAGAGCAGGGCAACACCCCCTATGTATATAGGGAATTTGGATCGCCGTCATCCATTGGTCTCCCCTATTTACGCAGATTTACAGGGGCTGCCTCCAATGCTAGTTCATGTCGGTAATGACGAAATTTTACTGGACGATTCTGTTCGACTCGTAGAGAGAGCTGAAGTTGCAGGTGTTGAAGTCACCTTCAAAATATTCGAAGACATGTGGCACGTGTTCCACGCATTTGCTGCAAGTGTCCCAGAAGCGCAAGAAGCTATCAATGAAATTGGAAACTATGTAACTAAAAAGCTGGAAGCTATTGAAATTCCTTAAAAATGGCTTCCGACAAATTTGAGGTTTAAAAACTATTCAGAAAAGGCTGCTTCGGTAGCCTTTTTTGTAGAAAAGGGGGATCATTTTGAAACGTACAATGGAAAAAGGAGATGTCTTTAAACAAATCATGGGTCACTATCCAACTGGCGTTACGATTATTACGACTATCGACGAGAATGGAGAGCCTGCCGGACTTACGGTAAATTCCTTTACCTCCGTGTCAATCGACCCATTGTTAGTACTATGGTGTATCGATAAAAAAACATCTTCATTTGAAACGTTTTTAAAGGCTGACGGTTTTACTGTTCATACCCTAGCTTCAGATCAAGTTGAAGCATGCTGGGCATTTGCCAGAAAGGGATCTGATCGTTTTAAGGGAGTAAATTGGTATACATCGGAAAACAAATTACCAATCATCAAGGATTCCCTCGGAACTTTAGAATGCCGTACTGTTCAACGAATAGATGCAGGTGATCATATCATTCTAGTAGGTGAAGTATTAGATTTATTTAAAAATGACAAGGAACCGTTACTTTTTTATAACAGAAAGGCAGGGACCATTCCAAAAGATTGGTAGTCAATAATGATGATGATTCGAAACCTTTCTATAGAGGAGCTGGCTCAATAATAGACACTAGTTTCAAAAAATTATATGTTTTTCATAAGGATACAGTCTTTGATTGAATTCCATAAAAAATCTCCCCTAAAGTAACAATAGATTTTTGTTTTTTAATCTGTCTACTTTAAGGGGAGCATATGAATGGGTTAGTTGCCTTTCTTTAATGTTCTGTAAAAAATTAACTTTCACTTCTTCCCCCTTCACCCCGCATTCCTCCGTTCGCTGTCATAAAAAAGATTTTCCTTTTCTCCTGCTTTCACCCGTTTTCGCTTCAAAAAAGACCAAATATTTACGACTCTAGCAAAAATTTTTTTAGGATGCAAAGCCCATTCTCCAATTCATCTGAGTCCTTAGGAGATGTTAGTGAAATACGAGTAAATTGGGGAGATTCATCTTTTTTGACCAAGAAACGATGTGAATGATAAACATGAATCCCCCGGGTTAAAGCAATATGCTCAAACTGGTTTAGCTGCCATTCTTTATGCAATGGTAACCAGCGAAAAAAACTAATAGGGTTTTCACGCTTGTGATCGATTTGAAAATATTTCTGATAAATCCGATTCCGATCTTGTGAAATTTCTCGCTTTTTGTTAATGATTTGTTCGGCAGCCCCTGTATTAATTAATTCTGTTATAATTTCTGCATTTAAGGCAGATGTTTTTACGTTGAGATTGAAAATACCATACGTGATTTTTTCAACGAACTGATTGGCATAAGCGATAAATGCAACTCGTATACCAGAGCTGAGTGATTTGGCAATACTCAGGATATAAACAAACCTTTCCGGTACAAAAGATGAAATAGGGGAATAGCCATTTGGTGCCAGGAAAGAGTATACGTCATCCTCTATTAAAATAAGCCCGTGTTTATTGATGACCTCTGCTATTTCCTTTCTGCGATCCATATTCATTGTTACAGCAGTAGGATTATTGCAGGAGGGACTCAAATAAATTCCCTGCAATGGATTTGTTCTGCAGACGGCATCTAATCTCTCCGGCTTCATGCCTAACTCATCACCCTCAATAGGGATTAATTGGATATTCAATAATTTGGCCAGTTCAATAAAATTAGGATAAGTATATATATCTACCGCTATTTTATCTCCCGGATGAAACAAGGTCATTAGAATCAGCGAAAACGAATTTTGCCCTCCTGAAGTGATTGCAATATTTTCAATGGCTACATCCATGTTAAAGCGCTGCATCCACTTTTTGGCTGCCATTCGATGATAAGGCATTCCTAACGGGTGTCTGTAATCTAACAAATTTTCCAGATACTCTTTGGTGGCAATGCTTTTAATCGCTTGTGCGACGAATGAGTTTGTGCTGTCAAGGGGCTTGATGATCCCCATCTCTATACAATTCTTATTCTCATCACTGCCTGCCATGAAAATAGCATTTTTTATATTGGGAGTAACAAAGGTTCCCCTTCCAGTAACGGCATAGATTAATCCTTTCACCTCGCATATTTTAAATGCCCTTGTGATAGTGCTGAGGTTAATATCAAGAAAATCTGCTAATTCTCGTTGAGGAGGAAGTTTCGTATTGGGTGCGAGAAAGCCATTGAGAATATCATATTCCAGCAAACTAGCAATCGAGCGATACAATGGAGGAACAAGCTGCTTTTGATCCGGCTTCCAGGATATAGGATAGTTTTCAAATGAATTAACTGGCATATAACACCCTTCTCGAAAAAAATTGTATTGCATACAATTATATCATTGAAGCCATACAATGAAGATGATAAAGTTAATAACATACAAATTATTCTGAAAAAGTGGGTGAAAGAGAATGAACATAAGTGATAACACCTTTTTGCGGGAAGAAAGCAACTTCTTTGCCGGTGTACGTGATTGTCTGCCCACTGTACTTGGTTACTTAAGTATTGGATTTGCGGCCGGTGTTGTGGAAAAAACAGCAGGACTTTCGATTGTTGAAATTGGACTAATATCCTTACTTTTATACGCAGGTTCTGGTCAATTTATTGCTGCCGCGATGATTGGGGCTAATAGTCCCACTCTAGCAATTATCTTTACCATTTTCTTTATTAACCTCCGCCATCTTTTAATGAGCGCGGCTATATCGCCCTATTTCCGTCATCTTACCCCCTTCAAAAATATATTCATCGGATCTTTACTTACGGATGAAACATTTGGTGTGGCAATGAATGAAGCAGCAAGTAAGAAATGGCTCAGCGAAAAATGGATGTATGGTCTAAATATAACTGCTTATTTAAATTGGTTCATCGCCAATATTGCAGGAGCATTTTTCGGAGCATGGATTTCGAATCCGGAAAAGTTCGGTCTTGATTTTGCATTGCCTGGTATGTTTATTGGCCTTCTTGTCCTGCAGATGTTTAGCCGAAGAAAATGGATGAAAGATGTTCTTGTGGCACTAAGTGCTGTTGCTATTGTTGTAGGGGTAAGTTTAGTGGCATCTGGAAGTGTAGGTGTGATTGTGGCGACAATCATTGCCTCAACCATAGGAATGGCGGTGGAAAAATGGAAGTAAGATGGTCTATCCTTTTAATAATATTAGGCTCAGCCCTTGTAACATTCATTCCAAGAGTGCTTCCAATTGCCATTCTGAGTCGTGTTGAACTGCCAGAATGGGCCATGCGCTGGTTGAACTACGTTCCCATTGCCGTTATGGCAGCCTTAGTGGGGCAGGAATTGCTAATGGCAAACGGAAAACTGGAACCTTTGCAAAAAAACCTTGAACTAATTGCCGCATTGCCTACTTTTATTATTGCGATTGTCACACGCAGTTTATTAGGAACTGTTGTAGCTGGAATTATTTCTATAATGGTATTACGATTTGTGTTTTAAATTGGTAAAGTGCTGTTAATGAATTTAGTGATAAGCATACAGGTTACGGCTAGAGGTACCCTTAGCCGTTATCTCGTACAAATTTGTTTCGTATCAAATATACGAACACAAACATGAACAAAGGCACAATGTAGCTGATCATTTCTAGAAACATGGATTGTGGTTCGTACGTAGATATTATGATTCCCCCATCTGAGCTACCGAGTGTTCCGTTAAAGATACCATAGCAGACGTTCAGCCCCCAATGGATGCCGGTGTCCGCCCAAAGCGAACCGGTTTTATAAACCGCATATGTTAACGATAGTCCGAGGATAAGAGAAAACAGCGTGTTAGTTATACTAAACCCTTCATTCCAGGAGTCATCTAGGGCATAAAGTATAAGGGAAATGATAAACACCCATTTCACAGGAATTCTCTCTTTTAAATGCCCAAATACATACCCTCGGATGATGATGTCGTTTAAAAAAGATCCGACCAAAAATGTGAGCATCACCATCAAAAGTGACATGATCATTTCCGGGAACGACTTCCCAACCGTCATTTCAAATCCGCCAAAAAGATAAACGAGTATGTACTTCATCAGCCAAAATGAAAAACCGATAATAAACCCAATTACCGTATTTCTCCACCATTTTGGATGAAAACTGATTCCGATACTTCTATACTCTTTTACCTTAGTTAACATTAAAATTCCCTTCAATAATGGAAAAAACAAAAGAACTAATAAAACCTGTAGTAAAAATTAACTTGACTTCGCAATTCCCACGTTCAAATACAAATCCAGCACAATGAAACCTGCTATTACTTTACCGTAATAACTCATATATTCCCCCCTGATTCTTTTATTCATAATTATAAGAAATTAACTAGGCGATGCCTAGTCGTTTTCTTATAATTGAAACGAAGGATTTTACTTAAAGTAAATCTAGCATAAATTAAGAATGGCTACATTACTTAGGTAAAGGCTAGACATTGACACTGCTACAGAAGTGTCCGTATTCAAAACTGTTTTGTTATTCCGTTACATGAAACATAAAAAGGCAACACCCTATTTAATTGGGTTAGTTGCCTTCTTTTAGGTGCTGGTGAAGTTTACGGGCTTAATAAGTTAGCCCCTCTTGCCTTCGGTTGTGATATTTATTGTATTTTATCTTTGGAATGTGCAATATTATTAATTCCTATTCAAATAATAGATTAGTTGCACAACACCAGAGGAGAACGTTCTTGTATTAACCATTTTCAAATCCAACCTCTGTTTTATATCAATAAACAACGGTTTTCCTTCTCCCAAAATAACAGGGTGAACAGATAATCTAAATTCATCAACAAGCCCTAAATTGATAAAATTTGTAATAAGACTTGCTCCACCATATAACCAGATGTCTTTACCAGGCTTATTCTTTAATTTATTTACTTCTTCAAGAATATTGTTATTTATGAATATTGCTTTACTATCAGTCCCTTTTTGTATCCTGGAAAACACATATTTTTCTTTACTATGAACTATTTCCCACATTTCTTTTTCAGTATCAGCAACATCACTTTCTGGAGTAAATTGTCCCCATAAATCGTAGCTTTTTCTTCCATATAAAATAGTATCAATTTGATTCAAGAAATTAATAAATCCCATCTCAGAATCCATGATGCACCAATCAACTTCTCCATTTAGCCCTTCAATAAATCCATCTAAAGTAACTGCTAAATCTAAAATTATTCTTCGTGGTCTTTCGTTATTGATCATAGTTTTCACTCCTTTTACTCTTGAAATATTGTTATTTTCACCTGGCTATTGTATATTTCTTTAAATGTGGCAGCCATATGTTACTAATGTTACTCAACTCTGCCTCAATAATCTATTTACATAATTTAAATTAAAATAATTGATTAAGTAATTCTATTCAGAAGAAATATTGGAAGTACGCTATGGATATGGTATTTATATGTATACCGTAGCCGAATAATCATACATTGGTGAGCTATACTTTTGAAAAGGATTGGAAAGGGGAGCCAATTATGCCAACTATGATGATTGAAAAAATCACTATACCTTATGAGGAAGAACTACTTCTAAAATGGAAGAAAAGAGACTAATCCGTTGTCCCATCCTTCTTGCTTGAATGGAATGGACCTGGTATAAGCAAATGTTCGTTTACAATCTGGAAACTTGTTTCTTTGTGGAGGTGAAGAAGGGAAAAGATGTGCTTAGAGAGCCACAGATGCGTTTCATGTACCTTGCTCAGTCCATTTTAGGAATTGATTCAAAACTTATTTATTTATCCGGTTCGATTCGATGCAAAAAAAAGGCTCTCACCATATTATGAGAGCCGAACTTGGTATCCTGTTTTACTATTCTTGAGGATTGCTAACCGCTTTCCCTTCCAAGCCTTCATATTCGCGGCCCCATCCCGTTATGATAGAGAACAACAGAACCAAGAACAGTACCATGCAATAGATCATACCGCTGCTAACTTGTGTTAGTAAAAGCGGTGAAACAAAATCATAACCTTTTGACAGCAAAGCACCTAGGAATACAAAAACACTTAAAAAAGGTATGACCAGCACGATAGCATTAGCAAAACCATCCAGTAGATAGGAACGACGGTATGGATGCAAACCAACGCGTTTGCCAATCTCATTCTGTACTTTTCCGAATGTCGTCATCGATGCACTAGTCACACCACCGAAGATCAAAGTTGTGAACGAAATACCTAACATCATAGCGATTTCAGCACCGCGAACCGTCTGACCCATTTTGCTGTTAAGTATGCCATTTGTGACTTTTTCAAGCACTCCCGCACCGTTTAGCACACCCATTATACCATAGACTGAAATTACCAGCGTGACTGTTGCCATCATGCTGCTGATGCCGCCCGTTAAGAATCCTTTCGGAGCACCATCCACAACTGAAATAATATTGTCGAAATTTAAAAGGTTAAACGCCAGACCTGTTATTGTCCCTAAAATGATACCTATAGTAATAGCTATATAGATATTGCGAGTTTTGATTGCTGCAATTAACATGACGGCTACCGGAACCAGCATGACCAGTGTGGTAGGATTCATGTTCTTCGCAAGAATATCCGAAGCGCCCACTCCAACCGTGCCGCCGCCGCCGAAGACCCAGAACAGAACAAAAGAGATAATACCCGCGACCAAGGAATACTTCAGTCTGGCAGCAACACAGCCGCCCACCTCAGCAAAACCTTCTTTTTTTGTGTATTCTTGCGTTCCTGCAGAGATGATGGTGGTATCTGATATTGGAGCTAAGTTATCACCAAAAATAGAAGCACTGACGATTGCACCCGCAAGAACGGCAGGATCGCATCCCAACAATACTCCTGCCGGGTAGAAAATAGGGAAGCAGGTAAACATTGTCCCGATGGATGATCCAGTTGCAGTAGAAATGATACAAACTGCTAAGAATGTAAACGCAGTGAATAAACCACCATCCACGCCTAGTAAGTTTGCAAGCCATACGAAACCTGACGAAATATTAGTAGCTTTGATTAGCTCCGAAAACATCCCGATGACAAACAGCAGGATTGTAATCGGCACGGCTTCCTTTACGCCTTCATAGACTGAATCCCAGAAACGATTGTAGTTACCCTTTTTTACAAAAATTGCACCAACCATAAGTGCGACAAAAGCGCCCATTGCAAGAGCATACATTTCGAACGCTTTAAAAACGATAAAAAACAATATGCAGAAAAACAGAAAAATAACGACTGGAATAAACGCAGCTCCCCAGCCACCTCTAAATTCAAGTCTTTTATTCATATTGAAACTCCCTCTCCTCTACTAAACTCTCTATTCTAAACTAAACATACACTCTCTCTTATTTCTCATTTAAGTTCATCTTCATAATATCGCGATATTTCGAATCAACAGTACGCTCTAACTCAAACGGTTCGCCATCTACTATTGGATAGTTGTCTAAGAATTGTTTTATTTCTTCGATATCAGTACGATCGAGTTCGAAAGCAAATATTTTTGTATTTGACTCCACATGCCTGCTATTTCTAACTCCAATAATAGATGCCCCAACACCTTGCCCGCTTAATATATATTTTGTAGCAATCTGAGAAACCTTGACAGAATGCTTTTTAGCGATTCTTTGCAGCAGTACCAACAATTCCTGATAGCCATCCCAGCCCAAAGTATCTTCAATCACCTGAAAATATTTAACGTGAGAGCGCGTTTCGGGTTGAATCGAAGTCTGGCCAATCCATTTTTCAGCTAACAAACCGCCAGATAATGTACCGTAACACAGCAGGGAAATTCCTTTGCTTTTACAATAATCTATTAATTCTCTTTCTGGACGTCTATCAAACACCGAGTATTGATTTTGGCAAGACACAACAGGGATACCGGCATCAACGATTTCGCGCAAATGCTTCGTATCAAAGTTTGTAACGGCAATATTACGGATCTTTCCTTTTTCTTTAAGTTTTAACAGATCTCCCGCTGTCTCAACATAGCCTGGCACATTGTAATCCCACCAATGAAACTGAACAAGATCCAATACATCTCGTTTTTGACGTTTGAGACTTCTGTCAATTATTTTTTCTGTATAATTGTAATCGACCTCACTAAGCAAATTGATATCCGGCACATACTTAGTATGAATTTGAATATCATGCGGTGATAGAGTGCTCCCTTCTTTTAGTTCCGTTAAAAATTCACCGAGGAGTTCTTCAGTACCCGTATAAATATCTGCACAATCAAATGTCGTAAATCCTCTTTCAGCAAGCATATGGAAGGCCTTCATGACATCTTGCATATCTAGTTTTGTTTGTAAACTATGGCCTTCTGATAGCTGCCAACAGCCGTTGATCACTCTGCTAATTGTATAATCTTTTGCTAGTTCGAATCGTTCTGCCATTATTGTTTATCTCCTTTTTGTATTGGTTCTATTGTGCAATCCGCATGACTAAATTCTTGCGTTCCAATACGGCTTATTTTAAATTTGGCACCACAGTTCGGGTCTGGGCAGGCAATTACACTATCGGACAACATCCAGTCATTCGCGTGTAATGGCCGCTGCTTTGCAGGCAGTAATGGCAAAATAGCACTTAATGCATACATGGAAAATGAATTATTTTCTGGGAAGATAAGGTCTTCCCCAATAACTAAGAAATAGTCCCCTTCCTTATGCCTGCATACCATTGGTATATCTGTAGATACAACCTCTACTTTTAAGTTATATAGCGTAAATTTATCATCCATGGCACTTACTCCTATCAACACTTGCAATCAACATAACTGCAATTAATAATAAAGCTGCTGTTTTCATTTTTTTACAACAGTTGTTTGGGCTCATAAAATAATAAAAAACACCTGTCCTTAAATAATAATTCAAGGACAAGTGTTAACTTGCGGTACCACCTTGTTTGATATGTATCATACATACCCTCTCTGCAGAGTGCACACACACCCTTAGCACTATAACGCTGGCTATACGTCTAAGCTACTAAAAGAAATTCTTTCGCTTCGCCCTCAGAGGCCCACTTGCTGTTACTGCATCTGTCCGGCTTACACCATCCCGGATTCGCTGTGAGATCGTTTAACAGTTTAACTCCCTCGTCTTCGGTTTATAAGAATGGTAGCATCATAGTTTTTAATTGTCAATAATATTTCCTATATTTAGATAACTAGATTAAACCAAGATCTATTCCAAGTATTGCATCCATAATACCTAATAAAAATCCTTCAATTTCTTCAAAAAAATAACCCATGAAAATGCTGTAAATACAGCTTTTTCACGAGTAATTTTTTTACCTTTCCACCAGCAGAGAGACTGTCTTCATATGTAACCTATAACACACATGAAAATACCATTTGGTGAATCTTTATATAAAATAAATTTATGAAATTGACTTACCCTAAAACTAATCAACGCTTATATTACAAACCGATTAAAAAATTCCCATAGACTCATATCCGAATCTAAGGGAATATAATGTTCTTATTATTGAATGACCTAAATGATAAAAGAACAAAATTCTTTCTTGAGAATCCGTTCTAGTTTACTTTTTCATTATGCTAACTCCAACCACGCGACCGCTTCACAATGCGTTGTCATCGGGAACATATCCACCGGCTGCACTTCAACGGCTTTGTAACCTCCATCTTCTAGAATTCGCAAATCCCGTGCTAACGTTGCCGGGTTACAGGAAACATAAACAACCTTCTTGGGTTTCATTTCAATAATCGTTTGCAGTAAAGCTTCATCACAGCCTTTGCGCGGTGGGTCAACCACTAAAACATCTGCAGTGTTTCCTTCTTTATACCATTTAGGAATGACGATCTCCGCTTCCCCAGCCGCAAATTCCGCATTCGTAATGCCATTCAGATCCGCATTTCGTTTTGCATCCTCAATCGCCTCGGGAACAACCTCCACCCCAAAAACCTTCCGTGCCCTTTGTGCTAGAAATAAAGAAATCGTGCCAATGCCGCAATACGCATCAATTACACTTTCTTCACCACTAAGTCCAGCATATTCAAGTGCCTTATCATACAAAACCTTTGTCTGTACAGGATTCACTTGATAAAACGACAGCGCAGAAATAGCAAACTTCACGTCGCCAATATAGTCATAGATGACTTCATTTCCCCACAGGACACTCGTTTTTTCTCCCATAATCACGTTTGTCCGCTTGGAATTCACATTATGAACAATTGATTTTACTTTTGGAAGCCGGGCAGTAATTTTTTCGACTAACTGATTTTTCTGTGGAAAATCTGCAGTTCTGGTAATAACGACAACCATGAGCTCGCCAGTCTGTTGACCGTACCGTGCCATAATATGACGTAGTACACCTTTATGGGATTCTTCGTGATAGGCAGAAATGCCAAGTTCATTGCAAATTTCCTTTACAGCCTGCACTGCTTCATTAATTTCTGGCAATTGAATCAAGCTTTCATTTGTATCGACAATCTCATGGCTCCTCGGTTTAAAAAATCCAGCAATCAATTTGCCGTCTATTTCACCGACCGGTACCTGTGCCTTGTTCCGGTAATGCCATGGGTTTTCCATCCCTAAAATCGGGTGTACAACCACATCCTCCAATTTACCAATTCTGGTTAGGACTTGCCGTACTTGATTTTCTTTGTATTTCAGCTGACCTTCATAGCTGATATGTTCAAGCTGGCAACCACCGTATTTGTGGCGCTCGCTGCTCGCAATATCGATTCGGTATGGGCTTTTTTCATAAAGCTCGATTAAGCGGCCAACCCCGTACCCTTTACCGGTCTTAATTACCTTAATCTTAGCTTTTTCACCCGGCAATCCATTGGGGACAAATAGCGGGTAACCGTCCACCTTCGCAACCCCTGCCCCGTCATGGGTTAAATCTTGGAAAAGGACATCTATATATTCATTTTTGTTTACTGGTAGTTGTCTGCTCATTTATTTCTTCCTTTACACGTTTTGACTAGCTAAGATTGTAACACAATGCAAGGTACTTGCGAAACCCACGGCATGATAAGCGCCCTTTTTCAACAAAAGCCAAATAATTTGTCAGAACTTTTTTCTTTTAAAATATAATAAAAGTGTATATGATTAAAACAATCTCATTGGAAGGAGTGGATATCGATTAAGAAATTAAGTACCCTTTCCATTCCCTTACTGCTTGCCTTCTTTGCTTTCAACTTTTTACACTTTTCCAGCACCATTCCACACCCACATGCAGAAATAAAAGCAATCATTGTCGTAGACGATTGGACAGTAAAGACACCTTCAGACGATGAGAAAAAGCAGCCACTCGGCCTGCAAACACTCTTTGTACTTATTTCCAGCATAACTGCAGCGGTAATTCCACTTCATTTGTTATCCGAGCAATTTCGGGGAAAGTACGTTTTTTTAAGCCCCAAATTTCATCAATCAAACTACTTAGTCCTCCCTCCCAAATTATAGGGAAAATCCAAATAAGGGAGGAAGTAATATGTGGATTCGTTTTGTCTTAATTGGTTTCTTTTCATTATCAGCAGCAGGCATGCTCACCTTCCAAGGCATAGAAATTTTCCATGCCTTTATGGAATACTTTAAACAAAAATAAATGAAGGCAGATCCGATGGGGGAACTTCCCCTTGGGTCTGCCTTCTTTTTATTTCCCATTTTCCTTTTATTTGGACATCAGAATGATCTGGTCTGCTAAGTAGCTTGGGCTATAAGGAGTTCCTTCTTGTAACCACCATGAGATGATGCCAAGTGTCGAGGAAGCAATGATCTCATTAGGCACCTTAAACGCCCCGCCCTTTGCTTTTTTATCTTCAGCCCAAAAAGTGACGATATCTAGCAATATACTGAGCACTCTTTTGCGAAAATCCTTGTTTTCCAGCATCACATTGTAGAGCCCGGCATTTTGATAAAAATGCTCTAGAAAAGAGATAAGCCGGTTACGGGGTGACAGGTTTCCTTTTTTCGTTGCCTGATTATCCTCGGAAGGAATCTCCATCGTCATATTTAACTCTTCAAGAATTTCATCAATCGTTTGCTCCATTAAATCATCAATATCCTGATAATGTAAGTAGAAAGTTGCACGGTTTAATTCAGCTCGATCAGCAATAGTTTGGATAGTCAATTTGCTTTTATCGCTATTTTCCTGAATCAATGAAATGAGTGCATCTTTAAACATTTTCTTTGTCCGTTTAATTCGAGGATCAACCTTTGGCTTCTCGTTGTTAGACATTTAATCAGCCCTTTGTCTATGATTTTATATTTTTTCGACACTTATTTAATAAATTGTCAATTAGTCTACATTTATCTTAAAAGTGTAAATGGCTATTTTCACTTATCCCATGTTAATATGTACTTTATTGACACAGTATCAATTAAACAACTTATTGTCAATCAGATATAAAAAGAGAAAGGGTCGTGTATGAGATCATGGATCAACCTAATCACCAAATTAAAAAGGGTCTTCTTCTATTCGTCTTACTCTTAGGCTCATTTCTTTCAGTCTTGAATCAGACGATATTAAACGTTGCTTTACCAGATTTGATGAAGCAATTTGAGGTTTCTGCCACAACCGTTCAATGGCTTTCAACTGGCTTTATGCTGGTGAATGGTATTTTAATTCCAGTGACTGCCTTTTTAATGAAACGATTTACCACTCGGCAACTCTTTATCAGTTCAATGCTTTTGTTGTTGGTAGGTACTTTCATTAATGCCATTGCCCCTAGCTTCGCATTTTTATTAATTGGTCGAATGATTCAAGCTGCCGGAGCCGGTATTATTATGCCCCTATTAATGATGGTCGTACTTGTGGTGTTTCCTGTAGAAAACCGTGGAACGGCAATGGGAACGCTCGGACTTGTGATGATTTTTGCACCAGCGATTGGTCCGACCTTGGCCGGATTCATTATTGAACATTTTTCATGGCGATGGTTATTTATCGGCATGTTCCCGCTTGTCGCCATCGTAATCGCTTTAGCCGCTAAATTTCTAGTAAATGTATCGGAAACATCCAAACCCAAGCTCGATATTAACAGCATTATTCTGTCCACTGCAGGGTTTGGCGCGTTACTTTATGGATTCAGCATTGCAGGTGACAAAGGCTGGGGAAGCGCTTGGGTGCTGATCTGCTTAGCTGTCGGTGTTCTTTTTCTACTACTCTTCTGCTGGCGTCAGCTAACGTCGAAGGATCCTTTGTTAAATCTTCAAGTCTTCAGCGATAGAATGTTCACGATGACAACCATCGTTAATGTTTTGGTGACAATGGTCATGTATGCGGATATGATTTTACTGCCTATCTATCTGCAATCAAGCAGAGGATATACAGTCCTTGAAACGGGCTTACTGTTACTGCCGGGTGCATTAATAAATGCTTTCATGTCACCTGTATCGGGTCGCTTATTCGATAAATTTGGCGTAAAACCGCTGGCGATTATTGGTCTGGTCTTTATTATCGTTGCATCATGGGAAGTTACAGATTTAAGTGAAACCACTAGTTATAGCTATTTGATGATTCGAACCATCATCTTACGAATTGGGATGTCTTTCATCACAATGCCTATTACGACTGCCGGATTGAATGCTCTTCCTAAACACCTGCATTCTCACGGTTCAGCTGTATCTAACACCGTCCGCCAAGTAGCAGGTTCGATTGGGATTGCACTAGTGGTAACCATTATGACATCCCGAACGAAAAGCTATGCCGCAGAGTTAATTCATTCTGGCAATGTGCAGTCCAAATCCCAGCTAATAATAGAATCTTCGATACTCGGCACAAGTGATGCATACATTTTTACCGTCGTTTTAGTGATTATTGCGTTCCTTGTGAATTTATTTATGCCTAAAAAGAGTGTATCGAAGCAAGAGAAGATCATAGAAGAGCGGGAGCACCATACGAACTCAGCTGTAGAAAGTTGACTATAAAACTGAATAATTGTGAAATTATAACCCGGATAAAGCTAATTAAGTTCCGAGGAATATCAATTAATATCCAGAAAATGTTGTAAATTCCGAAAAATGAGTAATAAGTGGTCGGAATTATGTCATAATGGGAACGAATTCCGATGTAATGTCAGTTTTTATATTTATGAAGACCAAAACCCTCTGCGAATACCTGCAAAATGGTCTTCATCGAGGTGATGAAGACCAAATCCCTGATTCGAAGCCAGCAAAAATGTCTTCATAAAGCGAATGAAGACCAAAATTCCGAATAAATTCCGTGTAAGCGGTCTTCATCAAAGATGCATTAATAAGAAATTGAGCACGGCTTACTGAAACCAGTAACTAAACCTTCTTCAATAGTTTGGGTAATAAATTTGAAATGACCGTCAGTGGTTCGCTTGAATTTTGGGTTAAACAAAGCATAATCGCACCTTCAATAGAAGCATTCATCATGACAGCAATGGAATTAGCTGTTTCTTTCGAAAACCCGTCTGCTGCCAACTTAGCAGAATAAATCCGCTGCATCTTTATGTAAAGATCCGAACAGGTATGTCGGACTTGATCACTTAACGATTCCATCTCGCTAACGATACTGCTAATTGTACAACTGGTAATCGTACCTTCCCGTTCAAAGATACCTATTACTTTTTCAATCATCTTCTTTGTCGCCTCTTCAGTAGTTGGATATCGGTTAAAAATATCCTCTATATCCGAAGTAATTGCTTCACTCATTGACTGAAGGCAAGCAATAAGTGCTTCTTCTTTTCCATTAGGAAAGTGATGATAAAATGACCCCTTAGAAATGTTACATACTTTTAATATTTCGTTTAACCCTACACCCTTATATCCTTTTTGTTGGAAAAGGGTGGTTGTGATGTCGATTATCAATGATTTTGTGTCCATCTCTTTAGTAACCCCCTTCAAACCAACCGGTCTTTCCATTACTCTATCAAAAAGACTTTCCCAATTTCAAGATTTTTCAATAAGTTAATAACCAAATGGGGTTCAAATTGAGTTTAAAAAGAAAGAACTGGCTCAAAAGTCATATTCAACGACCTTTTTAGCCAGCCTCTTTATAGAAATAATAAAGCCAATCAGCGATTTATTCGCAATAATAATGCCAAATTCCTTTCCTCATTTCCTTATTAATTTTCCCCTGAAATTCGAGATAATCTAAATAACCAATAACTTCAGACATAATAATGAAAAACTGCTTTTCAACCTATTCTTTATATAGGAATTGGGCAATTCCACTTGCGGTTGATTTTCCGGATTTAATAGTGTTTTGGTATTTGTTAGCTTTTTCATCAATTTCTTTTATTCTTTCTTTTAATAAATCAGCAGGATTTTCTATGATATTACCGTGGCCGGAAAAAATGAGCTCTACGTTCAATGATAAACATTTTTCTAATGACAGCTTTTGTTGCACTAAGGATTTTGTACGGACTCCATTAAAATCTGGCTCAACGAAGGCATTACTTGGAATATTTTCAATGACTAAATCGCCTGAAAATAACCACTTACACTCTTTGTTATAAAATGCGACCTGGTCTGGAGAATGACCTGGAATTTCCAAAAGATCAAATCCCCAAAATGGGTGATCGTTCATATCTTGGATTTCACAATGGATCTTTTTATCCTCATCTAGAATAATTGGATTACGTAAATCAGTTACATGTTTTTCCCCATTTTCACCACATCCCATTTCTTGGTATAGCTTTCTAAAAAACTCTACCCTCATTTTTATATATTCTGTGTCTCTTTTCAGTACAAGGATGGCGTAAGGGTGGGCATATACGGGAATGGAATGAGTGGATAAAATTCGGTTAACTAAGCCTATGTGGTCTGTATGATGATGAGTTAGATAAATTCCTGTAAGATCAGTAAGTGTGTAGTCATATTTCTTTAAGGTCTTTTGTAAGGCATTCCAGCAATCATCCGTGTTCAATCCAGCATCAATTAACGTTAAGGAATTCTTATGTTTAACTAAGAAAAAGTTAAAACTTTTCAATTTGTTAGAGGCCGGAACGATAACAGGATATACTTCCATATTATTTTTTTTAAACAACAAATGTCCCCCCTAAAATAGAATAAAAACAACTTAGCCCGCGTCTTTCCAGAAGAAGTGGGCTAAGTTGTTGCTTACAATCGAAATTTATACTGGGAAACCAGTTTTGACATCTTGCCCTTGTGTTGATTGAACCTTGGCTGGTGCTGTTTCTTTGAAGAAGAATGAGAATAGTAATGCCAAGACAGCGGCACCAGCAGCTACGAATAATGGTGTTTGAATACCAAACATATCTGCTAAAGCACCATTCACCATTGGATTTAGGAATCCACCGATTAACTCACCGATTCCGATAGTTAAACCGATGGCAAGACCTGAGTATTGTAAAGGAACAGACTCAACTGGAATAACGGACATTGACATACCAATGACACCTGAACCAGCCGAACCAATGAATAAAAGGAGCATCATTAATGGAATTGAATCCACGAAAACGATAGCTAGTGGGATAAGAATTAACAACAAGCCAGAAACTAAAGAAGCTGGTTTACGTCCAGTACGCTCTGAAATTGTTGGGATTAAGAAACCGAAGATTGCATATCCAACCCCGAATGATGCCATTACGAAACTCATAGTTGTATCAGATAACCCTTTTGCTTGTACTAAATACGTTGGCCCAAAAATTTGGAATGCCATAAGCGTTGTCATAACTAAGCTGAAAACAACAATTGATAACCAAATATTACGGTGCTTAAGAACATCTTTTACTTTAACTTTTTCAGTCGATTTAATAGCATGCATAGCATGGAATTTCGCTTGATCTGGGTTCTTAACTGATTTGAAGATGACAAAGCTTAAAATAATCCCCGGAATAATCGTTAAATAAAATGCAGTATGCCAGTCAAAATTTGTTGCTAATGCCACGATTACTACAGGCGCTAAAATACTACCGAATAAAGCGTTACTTGTGTTCATTGTGAAACCTAAGTTAAATCCCTTTCGACGCTCCGACGATTCCATTGCTAAAATTGATTGGGTTTGCGGAAT
Organism: Neobacillus bataviensis LMG 21833; assembly: GCF_000307875.1. Taxonomy (GTDB): domain Bacteria; phylum Bacillota; class Bacilli; order Bacillales; family Cytobacillaceae; genus Neobacillus; species Neobacillus bataviensis. The sequence continues at coordinate 19,259 of NZ_AJLS01000114.1, read as the reverse complement.
CAGTGGACCTTCTACAATCCCCATTAATAGACGTAGGACGAATAACATGGCAAATGATTGTGCTAAACCGTGCATTAATGAAACAACCGAGAATGCGAATACTAAAATGGCTAACATTGATTTCTTACTCTTCACTTTATCTGAAATAAATCCACCTAATGGACCAGAAACTGACCAAGTTAACGCAAGAGCTGCTCCCAGTAAACCTAATTGCGTGTAGTTTAGTCCTAAATCTACTGATATCATTGGAAATAGGTAGTTAATTGCTAAACGGTCAAAGAATACGAATCCGATCGTAAAGAAGACGATTACCACTAACTTATTTTCATACGTCCAAAACTTTTTCTTTTCCATAAAATAAAACACCTTCCTTAAATACTTATATTTTTATCGACTATAAAATCAAATTCGGAATATTAAGAATATTATCTGCGGTTTTTTTCATGATGTAGAAGTTTTTTTGAAGGCTAAAATTATAATATGGAAGTGATTAATCGCAATGTCTATGATTCCTATTGCGATAATCACTTCCGTGGTTAAACCAGTATTCCTTACTTTGAACTTAAAAAATTAGCTGTAAGTGTGTAAATGTCTTTATATTCATCAAGATGCGTAAATTTACCTAAGAAGCCATGAGTAGCACCTTCATACCGTTTTGTTTCTACATGAACACCACATTTTTTTAACTTCTCCGCAAATAGTTCTCCTTCGTCTCGCATGGGATCATATTCGGATGTGATGACAAGTGCTGATGGAAGGCTTTTTAAATTTTCCTCTCGAATGGGTGACACAAGCGGATTATCCGTATCGACATTCCCTATTAAATAGAAGGAGTTATATTCAGCTAATTGATCGCTTTCAACGAAATATCCCTTCCCATTTTCAACTAATGATGGATAGCGAAATTCACTTACATCAAGGTCTAGGGATGGATAATATAGTACTTGTTTCGTAACGGTAAATTCCTTTTTGTCACGGGCCATTAATGAGACAGCAGCAACTAAGTTACCACCCGCACTATCACCTGCAAGAGCGAGATTCTTGCCATCCCATTTCAATTCATCCTTATTTTCAGCTGCCCATTTTGTTACGTTATAGCAATCTTCTAATGGTGCTGGAAATGGGTGTTCAGGAGCAAGACGGTAACCAACAGATATGACTTTATAACCGGATTCCTTGCAAATCGGGCGAACGATTTCATCATGACTTTCTAAATTTCCAGAGAAGAAGGCTCCCCCATGAAAATACATGAGAAGTGGATAAGCTTCTGCTTCCTCCGGCGTATAAATTCGAACTTCTATATCTGCTTCAGCAGTCGGGATAGTTCTTTCTTCAACAGAATAAACTTGCACACGTTTTTCAACAGGTAAAATGGGTGCATCGAACATTTTTCTATGTTCTTCCGGAATGATTTTCGGTTTAGTATCAAATTGTGGTATGGAATCCAATATCTTTTTAATCTCGGGATGTACAGGCATCTGCGATAACCTCCTTATTTCAATTTGTCCCTAATTTGACTAAATAAGGGACAAATATTCCAATGTTAGCTAATACTCAGAAATCTATTTTAATAATTTGGTAAATCCTATTTGGTTTTCTTTTATATCACTTTACTCATGAGTCTTTTCAAGAAATTCCTTTTCAGGGAAAGCAGTTTCTTCCTTATCACTATGGAACTGGCGAGATAGATTTTGAAATAAAGTTCCGATTGGTTTTCTTAGAGACTCATATTTTTGTAAAGCTTCTTCAACGCTATCGGCTTCAAGTAAACATTCTGCCAATACCCCTGCGTCTTGGATGGCCATATTTGCACCTTGACCTTGGTTATGAAGCATCGAATGTGCGGCATCCCCAAGCAGTGCGATACAACTATTCGTCCACTGTTCGACTGGGTCGATATCGTATAGTGACCGAACATCAAAGTGATTTATATTTTCTGCAATCTTCTGAAGGCCAGGGTGGAAATGCTTTAATTGGTTGAGCATGTCTTCTTTCGGTACGTTCGGTCTGCCTGATCTGTCTTCGTGTGGGACGGTAATATCAACCGAAACTTGTTTCCGATATTTTAACGGCAGTAAATAATAATTGATTTTATCATCACAGAAAATTCTCAATGTGTTCTCAGAAGCTAAACCATATGTTTCATCCTCATTCACAAGAGCTCGGTAAGCATGGTAACCGTGGAAAACCGGCTCAGCTTGACTGAAAAATAGAGAACGAGTTAAGGATCGAATACCGTCTGCAGCAATAACCAAATCGGCTTCCACTTTGACACCGTTATCAAACTCAATTTCTGCATAATCTTCATAGCGAACGATATTTTTACATTTGTGGTTTAAATGGATGAACTCAGAAGGTATTGCATTAATTAACGTGTCCAGACAGTCTGCGCGATGGATTAATCTCGCCCATTTTTCTTCCGGGTCATCTGTTAACGCAGGCCATTTTTCCTCAAGTAATACCTCTCCTTGAACTGAAAGGATTTCCATTAACACGCTTTTATGGGTTACCCTTTCAATTTCCTCTAGAAGCCCCCATTTCTTGAAATAACGGATGGATGGCGGACGCAAACCGATGCCTGCTCCTACCTCTTTTATTGCTGATGCTTGCTCATAGACATCAACATTAAATCCCGCATGACGTAAAGCTACCGCTGCTGATGCCCCGCCAATTCCACTACCGATAATAGCAATTCTTAACTCTGTCTTTGATTTCATAAATATTTCCCCTCCTAAGCTATTAATTTTATTTATTTACTGATAAAAAAAGCTTCCGAATATACAGTTTTCCTATTATTTAAGGAAACCCTTCAACAGCATTGTTAATAAAGGTAGATTTAATCGCTTTCATATTTTAATAACAAAGACAAGTCTCAACGATTCGCCGTGAAAGAGAACTTATACTCATCGGCTCTATGGACAGCCCTTCTCCAGCCTATGAGGCGATTATTACGCGTGTATAACTTCGTCTCTATTACAAGAACAGGATCCCCGTTTTTGATACCTAAAAGCTCAGCCTCCTCACGGTTTGCACCTGACGCATAGATCTGGTGATCGCCTCGAGAAATAACAATGCCTTGTTCGCTTCCAAGGAGAAGGAAGACACTGTCGACCCTCTCTAGTTCCCGTTTATTCGGTTGGAAATCCTCCGAAACGGATAGATAGGACTGCGCCCATACAAGTGGTTTCTCTGCAAGCAGAATTAAACGTGATATTTTTAAGACATGATCACCCGGCTTAAGACCAAGAATTGCGCAAAGATTCTCTGTTGGTAACACACGGTCTGTGTCTACTATTTTCGACGTGCAATCTAACCCTTGATCTCGAAGGAAGCCAACTAGTCCTCCTAACTCTAACCCTGGGGGCCTTACAGGGAGTTCCTGAACGGGGAAGGTACCCTTCGCACGCTCTCGATAAACGTACCCCTCGTCGGCAAGCTCCTTCAGAGCCTGGCGAACAGGTGCCCGACTCACATGGAAGCGCTGGACAAGCTCCTGTTCCGTGCTGAAGGGTCGACCATTCTCGCCATCAGCGGTCTGTAACTCCTCAATCAAGATAGCCTTGATTTGTTTATAAAGAGGTACTGAGGAGCTGCGATCAATTTTTGGCCTTTAGGTGTACCCCATCATTGTTGTACCCCGATTGTCTCTGATTCCTTGTCTACCTGTTTAAGCGGAGCAGCAGTACGTTCCTGCAGATATTCAAACGTAACGCCAGGTGCAAGTTCTAGCACGACAAGGCCAGCATCTATCACATCTATCACTGCGAGGTCAGTATAGATTCGATCTACGCAGCGGGGCGCAGTCAGTGGGTACGAACATTCCTCAACGATTTTCGGTGTTCCCTTACTCGTATGCTGCATGCAGAGGAAGACACGCTTGCTACTAGCCGTTAAGTCCATCGCACCGCCAACACGTCCAAGAGGTGAGTTCGGGAGTTTCCAGCTTGCAAGATCCCCATACTGTGAAACCTGGAAAGCCCCAAGAATAGTTGCATCAAGATGGCCACCACGAATCATGGCAAATGAATCTGCTTGTGAAAAGAAACAACCACCTGGCTCGATTGTAATAGGTTCTTTTCCAGCATTCACAAGATCCGGATCTTCTTCACCCTGTGCTGGTTTTGGCCCTAGTCCAAGTAAACCGTTTTCGCTATGGAGAATAATCTCTCTACCTTCAGGAATGTAATCCGCTACAAGTGTTGGTAAACCAATACCAAGGTTGACGAACCAACCATCTTTAAGATCGTGCGCAACACGAGCTGCCAATTCACGTTTTGACCAGCCAATCGCTTGATCTTTACTCATTTACTAACACCTTCCCTTCTTGCCCCTGCTCTACTAGGACTAAACGATGTACGTAAATGCTTGGAGTGACAATGTTTTCTGGATCAAGCTCGCCGACTTCTACGATTTGACTTACTTCGGCAATCGTCACAGTAGCCGCTGTAGCCATTACTGGGTTAAAGTTACGCTGTGTTTTGCGGTAAACAATATTCCCCCAACGGTCTGCCCGATGTCCTTTAATAAATGCATAATCGCCTGTAATAGCCTGTTCTAACACGTGAACGCGTCCATTGAACTCTCGCGTTTCTTTCCCTTCGCCAAGCTCCGTGCCAACAGCTGTCGGTGTATAAAAAGCTGGAACACCCGCTCCGCCTGCACGTATACGCTCCGCTAATGTACCTTGAGGAGAGATTTCTAGCTCAATCGTACCTTTTTGGAGCCGCTCAATTAAATCATTTTCGTGTGGACCAACTGGGAAAGAGCAGATGATTTTTTTTACTTGGTCGTTACTAATCAAAGCTGCTACACCATCACTAACGGCGCCAATATTGTTCGATACAACCGTTAGTTCCTTCGCGCCTTGTTCTACAAGGGCCGCAACGAGATGTGACGGTAATCCGCTTCCCCCAAATCCGCCAACAAGTAACGTTGCCCCGTCCTTCATGTCAGCAACGGCTTGTGCAGCACTTTCAAGCTTCTTTTGGATCATGTAGAGTCTCCTCCTTTCATATATTGCGAGTTTTGATCAATTCTTCTTTATAGCCATGTATTGTTACAAAAAATGCACAAGGTAAATGGCGGGGATCGCCTGTATAACCAATTTCCTCAGCAACCCTTCCAAATGGTCCATACAGTTCATGTTGTTCGGCAGCAAGTTCATTTGTTATATGGCGCTGCACAACATCACGTAATTTGGCATCCCTTTCAAGACTTGCTTGTAACACAGATGCTACTTGCTCGCCTTCAATTTGTGCACTTTGCATCTCGCCATTGCTATTGCGGAATGGGTGACCTAAGTACAATCGTTTAGGACGAACTTCTTCTAATAAACGTCGCACACTTTTACGATATAATACTGGGTTTTCAATCGTTGGTAAGCCACCTGCGCCACCATACATTTGAACAGCATCCGCTGCAAATGCAAAGTCTAATCCCTCCAAAACAAATGTAACAGAACCGATTGAATGGCCTGGAGTTTCAATTACTTTAAGTGTAATATCTCCTCCTAGATTGATAGAATCACCTTCAACCACCTCCATGTCCGGTTCAATATTGCCCCCAATATCTGTTGTTAACATGGTAATATGTTTTTCTTGTATTGCTGGATCGGTAATGTATTTACCTTGTAATGCTTTATAATCAGCAATATGTTCATTGCGATCACGCAATAGTCGAGCTTCTTTTTTAGGAATGACCACTTTTGCACGGCGACCTGTTTTTTCCCATACTTCAAAAGCACCACCGAGATGATCGACATGACCATGCGTCAGTAAAATCCAACGAATATCTTCTATTCGGATACCGTGTTCAACTAAGGTTGGCTCTATGTCTTGCCTTGCTGAGATATTCACACCCGTATCAATGATTGCCGGTTCTGGGGCATCTACATAATAGGCAAATGCAGAAATGGGACCAAATCTACATTCAATTGGTATAACACGTACTGAATTTATCATCTTGTTCATTCCTCTGCTCTAATTTTAAACACAACGCTTTCGCGAGGAGCGGTCTATCGGACATTTTCACCGGTTTGGGGTCCGTGTTTTGTCCAATAGGAGCGGTCTATCGGACATTTCCATCGGTTTTGCCTCCCGTTTTGTCCGATAGGAGCATTCTATTGGACAATTTCATCGGTTTGGGCCCGCGTTTTGTCCAATAGGAGCGGCCTTATCGGCTGTGGCTGCCCTTTTAACAGGAGATACCGCCAATTCAGGGTGTAATTTATTCTGCCATTTCCTTGTTATTTATTTGTAACGTCAAATTCTTTCGGAATGACTGGTAATACTAAACGGGATTGGTGTTTTGCATCACGATAGATTTTGTGTGTTGTTGCACGTCCGCTTGGTAAGTGATAGCTATCTGGCGGTAATAATTTTGCATCTTCTCCATCAAGTGGTTCGTTACATGCAAGTTCTAATTCTATTGCGTTTCCTGGTTTAATTAAGAATGAGAATGGATATAAGCGAATGGCGTACTCGTTAATTTCACCAGGTGTTACTGGTACCACACGGTTGTGTGGGTGCCATGGCTCACCGTATGTTGATTTTTCTTCATTTAATTCACGATGGGATGCTTTTAAATAACCTGATGTTATTAATGTACGTTTGCCGCTTGGGTCTACATCATAAAGCTTAGCAATGAAGTTTGTATCATCGGTATCGATTTCTGCATGAATATATAACGCTCCTGTACCTGTCATCTCTACAGGCTCTAGAAATTTATCACTAGTCCATTTAATCTTTTCTGATGTGGTCGTTACGGTTAATGGCGCTTGATAGAATCCATCTGGATGTGCATATTCAGATGTTAACGGCTCTTTCTTCTCACTCATTTTGTGGCGAGGACGCAAGTAGAACTCTTTCTTTACTTCATATGGCAATGGCCAGTGATCTTCTTTTCGCCATTTGTAAGAACCTTCTACAGAAAACTGCACGGTTGGTTCATCCATAATGCCATTATCGATTCCTTTTAACCAGTAATCATACCAGCGGAACATTTCATCATGACTTTCATGGAATGGACGCTCTAACATTGGTGGCAGCGCTTGGATATCCAGCTTTTTAATGCCTGATACTTTATGGAAGCATTCAATTGTGCCTTCAACGTTCCAACCTCGGCCCCATTTTGCTTGGAAGTATGTTGGGATGGTAACCTTATGGGCCACTTCTATAGCGCTTTTTTCTTGCCAGAATGGGCCATCAAGTGGATTTAATAAGTAATCCATCCATAATTCGTGACGGTCTTGATAATGTAAAAGGTGAACAAAATCTGACCAATGTGCGATATCTGGATCGTTTAAGCGTTCTAGAGTTTTTTCTTTAATCTGTTCTGGTGTGAATACTTTCGAGGTCTTACTTGCTACGTTATTGAAGGCGTTACCGCTATCACCACCGCGTCCTTCACGAGAAGCACGTGGCATTAACCACATAATCCCACCGTGATAACAAAGTTCATAAAGATCGAAGTGACCACCGTTCGCAAAAATTGCCTTTAAGTGTGGCGGCTGCTCCGCTGCACCTAAAATTTGTACTGATGCAAAGTAAGAAATGCCAATCATCCCGATGTTGCCATCGCACCAATCTTGCTCTGCCAACCACTCAACGATGTCATAGATATCATTACCGTCGCCATGACCACCTGAATTGTAGTTACCGCACATTTCACCTTCAGAACCACCTGTACCACGAACGTCAGCGATTATATGTGCATAACCTCGTGATACTACTTCACGAATATCACCTGCTTCAATCGCTCCGTTCCACAGATGACTTGGGCGTGCCTGTGGAGGTAGTGTTAATGCTTGTGCTTGCAGTTCCTTCCCATACGGACTAAGGGCGAGTAGCGCTGGCACTTTGTCTACTCCATCAGGAAGGTAGATATCTGCAGCGATATGCACTCCATCACGCATGGGAATCCCTACGTTCTTTTTGATTATCATTTCAATTCGCTCCTCTTCTCAGTCCATCTAAGTATGTTTTGAATCCGACGGATTTTTCATCATTCATTCCATCGGCCTATGTCCCTATAAAAAGAAGATCAACGTTAAGTTCTGTCTACAGAGAGGCTATTAAGGACAGTTTGCTAGATTTTCGACCCTGTTTTGTCCTCAATAGCGCCTATTAAGGACAGTCCGCTAGATTTTCTACCCCGTTTTGTCCTCAACAGCGCCTATTAAGGACAGTCCGCTAGATTTTCAACTCCGTTTTGTCCTCAACAGCGCCTATTAAGGACAATTTGCTAGATTTTCGACCCTGTTTTGTCCTCAACAGCGCCTATTAAGGACAGTCCGCTAGATTTTCAACCCCATTTTGTCCTCAACAGCGCCTATTAAGGACAGTCCGCTAGATTTTTAACTCCATTTTGTCCTCAACAGCGCCTATTAAGGACAGTCCGCTAGATTTTCAACCCCATTTTGTCCTCAACAACGCCTATTAAGGGCCGTTTGCTAGATTTTCGATCCCTATTCATTGTTTGGTGTTCTTAATGTGCCGCTTACATAAACGTAGGTTCATTTAAGCTTCGACAGGTGTAAAGCAAGGTATAAAAGGCCCTGGATTATCCTGATCGCCGCTTTGCTTGAATACCACTTTTACTCTTTGATTGATGTGCACCGTATCTAAATCGCAATCGACGATATTAGTCATCATTTTCGGACCTTCATCAAGCGTAACGAAGGCGATAGCATATGGAACACCTCGCCGCATCACACTATATGTGTAAATACTGCCAGTGCCTATCGCTTCTATCCATGAATTCTTATCACTCATACAAAACGGGCATAGCACACGTGGATAAGAATGATATTCTCCGCAAGAATCACAATGTTTAACAAGTAGCTTTCCTTCTGCCGCGGCATCCCAATACTCCTTATGTTCTGGCTGAACTTCAGGAATGGTCATTGTTCTGGATTGATATATCGTTCCCATTATTTACACCCTCTCCAAGATCAATGTTGCACTGCCATGACGACTTGCCAGCCCGCCGCCAGTACCATGAACTAATGCAAGATCGCAATTGTTTACTTGCACCTTTGGATGGGCCTCTCCACGCAGTTGGCGTACAGCCTCGATTACTTTAATAATGCCTCCTCGACTCGCTGGGTGATTATTATTTAATCCGCCGCCATCAGTATTGATTGGAAGTTTCCCAACACCTGAAATCAGGTTCCCATCTGCAACAAACTTACCGCCTTCGCCCTTTTTACAGAAACCTAAATCCTCTAGCTGCATCAACACAGTGATTGTGAAGCTATCATAAATTGACGCATACTTAATATCTTGAGGCGTAACACCGGCTTCCTCGAAGGCTGTTGCCCCTGACCATACTGCGCCACTATAAGTAAGATCGACTTTACCACCCATTAATCCTTTAGCTGATTCCCCAGCTCCCATCACTCGGACAAGTGGGCGTTTTAGACTCTGGGCAATTTCAGGACTAACCACTACTAAAGCACCACCGCCATCACTTACGACACAGCAATCTAATCGATGCAATGGATCCGCAATCATGGGAGATGAAAGCACATCCTCTACTGTTACTACATCACGCAGCATCGCGTTTGGATTGTATTGTGCATGATGTGAAGCCGCGACTTTAACCCATGCTAACTGTTCACTCGTAGTGCCAAATTCATACATATGGCGCATCGCAGCCATCGCGTATTCATTTACAGCAGTTGGCCCAAAAGGAAGTTCAAACGGTGTATCCGGAACATTCGCAGCAACTACCTTTTGTTTAACACCACTTCTGCCTTCTGAGCGTGGGCGGCCTCCCATTGTGATTAGCGCCACATTACATTTCCCCGCCGCTATTGCCTGAGCGGCATGTGAAAAGTGAGCAATGTAAGAAGAGCCACCTGTATCTGTACCATCTACATGTCGTACATTTAGCCCTAAATAATCGACCATCGATAGGACTCCGCCTGGAGCATCTCCAGCACAGAAGTAGCCATCTACATCTTTAAATGTAAGTCCGGCATCTGCCAATGCACCTTTAGCACATTCCGCATGTATAGCTGCAACCGATTTATCCGGGGCCTTACGTGATGGATGCTCGAACGCCCCTGCAATATAAGCCATTCCTTTAATACTCATTTTCGTAATCCCCTCGCAAATATTGTTCAACCATTTTTGAAATCACATCATGTCACTATTCACGGAACTAAGTTATTACTTTTAAAAGAGGATTGGCTTCTGGAATCAGATGCCGACCGACACGGCGCTTCTAATTCCTTTTTAGTAACGCTTCCGTTTTTTCAAATGATTCGAATGAACGAGGTTCTTGCATAGTTAAGATCTTCGCAGGATTGTGTACTAAAAGTTGTTCAAAAACTTCCTCACCAACACCCGCTTTACGAAGATCCGGTAAGAATTCTTCAAACAGGTAATTTACTGAATGTCCTTTTAATCCTGGCCAGCCAAGAGCACAGCAGTTAGCATCTGCTGAAATAAGCGCACGGTCAACATAACCTTTAGCAAGGAAACGAAGGAAATGTTCAACACGATCTTGACGAGGACGTGACCAATATGGAGCACCTTCCATCTCACTGTCATAGCCAATTGTATCGAAACCAACCCATCCACCTAGATTTGCAATCAAATTGTCACGTTCTTCATCAAGATATCCGCCATCATCAGCATGACCCATAAGCACGCGATCAAGTGGTAAGCCTTCTTCATCAAAGATGGCTATGGCCGTTTCAGCATCAACGCATAAATGAGTAATAATAGGAGCACCTGTTTTTAACGCTGCTCGGGCAGCTGCACGATAAATACGTTTATCAAGTTCGCTTAGTTTACCGCCGCGACTTACACCTACTTTGATCGCACCTGCTTTTGCGCCCGTACCGTCAATACCAACCATAATTTCATGGATGAATAAATCCGTAAGATACTCGACTGATTGGTTACGGAAATATGGCAGCGCTGAGTCTCCTGCTACAAATCCTGTTACAGCAACAATATTTACACCCGTTCTACGTGAAAGCACTTGAAAGTATTCGACATCACGTCCATTTCCGATTCCTGTACAGTCAACGAATGTTTTACCTCCGTGTTCACGGAAACGACGTAACTTTTGAATTGTAACGTCAAACGCTTCTTCAGGTTTTTTCCACCATTGCGTGTCTAAGTCACACCCTGGTAGACCGAACCCAATATGCTCATGCATGGCTGTAATCCCTAAATCTTCTGTTGCAATTGGACCAAGAACTGTATTTACCTTACCCATTTATTTATTCACTCCTCACCTTTAGTTTTGCTCTGCTGCCACAACAGATTCCTTTTCTGCAGCTGCTAAAAGCTGGGCAGTAAGTACACGTTGTGGGTTTTCCTCTAAAAGAACACGAACCTGTTCGTCCGTCACACCGGCTTTACGTAATATTGGTACGAATTTTGTCAGTAAGTAATCGAATCCAAGATCTTTTGCCTCATGACCCTTTGCAACACCCACCGCATTCGTTGAAATCAATACACGGTCACCAAGACCCTCTGCAAATAACACTGCAACTAATTGAGCACGATCCACGTCACTAACGTAACCTTCGTGCGTTGTCCAGCCAACATGATCCAAAGCAATATAAGCACCGCGACGTGCAACAGCGAATGCTTCTTTACGTTTTGCTGCATCCAGACGGTCAAGGCCTCCGATGATGACACGGTTTGGTTCAATGCCTTCACCTAATAAAATTTCTAGATCATTAACAGCATCTGTTCCGTATTGTACAGATACAGGTACTCCCGTTGCGCGAGCTGCCTGCGCAGAACCACGGAAAAGACTCGTCTCTTTTTCCGAAATACCACTTTGACTTGCAATTGACGTCACTAATCCTGCAAGTCCTGAACGTTCAATACGTGGTACAACGATTCCTTCTGTCACCTCTTTTACGAACAAATCAGCAAATTGTTCTGCAGACCATGGTGTAGGCGGATTTTTTTGTGGTGTAAGAAAGTAACCGCTTAACATCGGCTCAGGCCCTAAACCCGTTGACGCTACGATATGGACACCTGTTGTTTTGGAAAGTGTTTCGTAAAGCTTGACATCACGACCGTGAAACATACCGCTGCGGTCAACAATTGTTTTTCCTCCAACTCTACGAAACTCAGTAAGCTTACGCTTTAATTCCTCAAATATCTTACTTCTGTCCATCTCAATTTCTGGTGCAAACTGTGCACCAGGCACTACAGATAATAGTGATTCATGAATGAGCACAATCCCTAGTTGTTGAGTCGGCACTAGTCCAAGAACTGTACGAACAGCACCTGAATTTTTCGTTTCTAAATTATCTAGCATTATAAAACCTCCTATCATTTAATAGTTCCTCACCTTAAGAGGTGTCGAAGACGATGATTGAGTTGTAAAGAGAATGTTTGTACAGACCAGTCGGTCTAGATAATAAGAAAGATTTTTATAACAGACCAGTCGGTTTAATCCAACGAAAAAAAAATCTGCTTGCTTGGGTAAATATCATTATCCTTCCCAAAATGCTATCTTAGGGTTGTAATCGCTTTCTATTCCATAAATAGTGACATGGATCACTATTTATTGATTTTATATTATAATATTGTTATACCAAAGTCAAACATTTTTCTAATAATTCTAAATTGGATAATTATTGCCCTTGTTCGACTGTAGGATTTACAGATATGGTAAAATAGGGATTAAGGTCTCTAGGAGGTTCAATATGGAAGTCATTAAAAAAGGAACAACCATCCAATCGTTAGAAATAGGGATGGGGATTATAGAAGCAATAGCCAAACAGGGCAGGCCACTTAAGTTTTCCGATATTCAAGAATTAACACAGATTACAAAAAGTAATCTTTATAAATATTTAAATACCTTCACACAATTAGGCATCCTTTATCGTACCAAGGATACGGGAGAATATATATTAGGAAGCAAGTTGATTGAATATGGAATGGCTGCTGTAGATCAAGAAAATGTGATTGACCGGGTCTCACCTTTTTTGCATGAAATTAACGAAAAGAGTTCGAGTACCGTCCTATTTGCCAGCTGGACCTCTAATGGTCCAATGGTTGTAAAAGAGTTGAACAACAATCGCGGGATTAATATTGGCGCTCAAATAGGAACCTTTCTTCCTATTCGTTCTGCAACAGGAAAAGTGTTTATGGCCTTCATGGACGAGCATCTAATTCGCGAATGGAAGGCAAAGGAATTTACTCAAATTCCGCAAGATAAGGTTTCTCAGCTTGAAGATGAATGCAAAATCATTCAAGAGAAAGAAATTTCCTTTGCACGGGAGCCACTGGTATCTTCTGTGTCATCGGTATCTATCCCAGTATTAAACTATAAGAAAAAACTTCTTGGAACCATAACGGTTGTCGGCTTTTCTGAGTTTATCCCTTTCGATGAAAATAATGAACTATCTCAATATTTAATCCGAATCAGCAAAGAAATTTCAGGTACTTTCGGCTATTAATCGCATATGAAATAAGGACGAATAGTACTTAGAAGCGGGGGATTTCCCCCGCTTAAAATGCCCAATATCATCATCCTTTAACGGCATGTAAAACTGGTCTGCGAATCACTAAAACATCGCATTTAGCTGACCGAACGATTGCTTCAGATACGGAACCAGTTAAGAATCGTTCCACCGCATTTAGCCCCGTAGCACCACACATAATTAAATCAGCTTTGGCTATGTTAGCCATCTCACCAGTAATCATAATTTTCGGGGAACCGTATTTGATTACTACCTTTACATTTTTAACCCCTTCAGCTTCAGCCTGTGATTTGTAGCCATTTAACAGTTCCTCTGCTGACTTCTGTGCATGCTCAACAACTGAGCGATCAAAAGCTTCAAATGAACGAGTATTGATTACATTTACTATTGTTAATAAAGAATTTTTATTACGTTTTGCAACATTGATTGATTTGTGAAATGCAAATTCAGCTTCTTTGGAACCATCTACCGCTACTAAAATACTTTTATAATGATCCATCTGCCACATCTCCTACTAACATTTGTTTTGCCTTTAGATTAATGGGAACTTGGCTTTTTCATGAATAAAGACAGTACAACATTCACCACCGCTAATACTAAACCGATAGTAAAGACTAGTGATGACCCAGCTGCGGTTGCTTGTGGCAAGTCATTGGCAGTAGTTGCTAGGTAACTATTTTGTTTAGCTGATAAAAGCGAAACAATTACGGCAATTCCAATGGCGCCAGCTACTTGTTGGATCGTTTGAGTGATAGCTATTCCATCTGGATAGTACTGTTTTGGAAGAGAATTTAACGTGTTTGTTTGCACAGATGCAAGCACTGCCCCTATCCCTAACATCATGACAATATGTGTGACCACAATCATCCATAAAGCCGTGTCCGTACCAAATTGTGAATAAAATACATAACCAATTGCTACTAAAATAGTTCCAGGTGTAATAACCGCTTTCGGCCCATATTTATCAAATAAACGACCAATGGTTGGAGCTAATATACAGTTAAGCAAGCTTCCTGGCAGAAGGACGAGACCTGTTGTAAATGCAGCTATTAATAGAGACATTTGCATGTACATTGGTAAAATAACAAGCATGGACAACATATTAAAAAACGTGATAAAACTTGAGATAACGCCAATAACGAAAAGCGGGGTTTTAAATGCTCTTAGATTCAGCATTGGCATCTCCATTTTCGTTTGACGAATGGCAAAAAGAATAAGTGCTGCAAATCCAATGATGATGGATCCAAGAACTGATGCGCTTGTCCAACCGGCATCCCCCGATACACTAAATCCGTAAACGACCCCACCGAATCCGATTGTCGAAAGAATAACCGATACTGCATCAATCGAAACCTTGCGAACCTCATTCACATTCGGTAAATACTTAATCCCAAAAAATAGAGAAAATAGTAAGAAAGGTACTGTAACCCAGAAAATCCAATGCCATGATAATGTATCTAAAATAAGTCCCGCAATGGTAGGGCCTAATGCTGGGCCAGCTAGCATAACTAAGCCCATAACTCCCATCGCAGCGCCTCGTTTATTTGGCGGGAAGATGGTGAAGATAACATTTTGCGTTAAAGGTAAAGCAATGGCTAATCCCGCCGCTTGGATTACACGTGCCACCAATAAAAGACTAAAGACAGGTGCAACTGCGGCTATTAAGGTTCCGATTAGGGATAGTGATATAGAAGTCAAAAACATTTGTCTTGTTGTAAACTTCTGCATCAATATGCCGGTTACCGGCACTAAAATACCTAACGTTAAGAAATAGCCAGTTGCTAACCAACCGATCGTCGTTGCACTAACGCTAAATATTTGACTTAAATCTCCTAAGGCAATATTTAATGCCGTTTCACTAAACAGTCCGACAAATCCTGCTACAAAAAGCGCAGCCATGATTGGGCCTGTTTTGAATTGTTGAGTCTGTACTGTATTACTTTGTTGATTCTGACTTATGTTAAGTTGCTTCCGTGCTGTATTATTCACTTATTTAAAACTCCTTCAATTAAAATTTCGTGTACCCTTTGTTTCTTTCCTGCTGAAATAGATATGTCATAATTTCGATTATCAGCAATAATCCAATCCGTAGTACACCCCCAGATACAAACGATTTGTTAACTATATCAAAAATTTTTTCAAAATGTCAACTTAGTTGACATTATTTTTTCATTGAGGTATTATTAACTTAGTTGGTGAGATATATGGGGAGTGAACAAATGTTTACTATTGGAGATTTGGTCATCTATTCCGCACATGGTATTTGCAAAATTGACGATATTTGTGAGAAAACTATTTCAGGTATTACAAGAACTTATTATGTATTACATCCTATGGATAATAATCATCAATTAACCATAAGTACTCCTGTAAATAATGATAAAGTGGTCATGCTTGAACTGATCCAACAAGAAGAGACCAATGAAATCCTTGAATCTTTCAAAAATCCAGGGATAAAATGGGTTGATAATCCTAATATACGTTTCAAGTTATTTTCCGATATTATAAACACCGGTGATCGGAAAGACATTGCTATGGTGGTAAATACGCTGATGCAGAAAAAAGTTGAAGCTGAACTTCATGGAAAAAAACTCTACGAACAAGACCGTAAACTATTGAATAATACACAAAATATCCTATTTAAAGAATTAGCTATATCATTGGAGACTACTTTTGAAGAAATAAATGAAATGGTAATAAGGTTTATAAAGGAAATGAAATAAGATTGACGATCTGAATATAAAGAAAAACCCACGCTTCGTCATTTAAATGAACAAAGCGTGGGTTTTTAGTTTCTTTTCGTAGCTGTAAATTTTATATGTCCCAATCTAACTTTAATAGGTCTTTAAGAATATGTACTTGCTCCGCGCCTATTTTTTCAGCAATCTTTTCCTCTAGTTGGGCTTTGAGTGCCCCGTTTTTTTCGTAGCATTCTTCACCTAAGGCTGTTAACCGGATACATTTTTCCTTCTTGTTGTTTTCTACATTTTTGACTTCAACTAATCCCTTATCAGAAAGATTTTTGATAAACTTATGGATCGCCTGACGAGAAATTTCTACATTTTTTGTCACATACGAAATGCTAGGCTGTTTTTTATAAATCCTAGCCATGATATACCATTCAGAATTTGAAATATAAATCTCACTTTGATTGTTCCATGCTTTCTCTGAGATTTTTCGAACCAAACTATGACGCTCACTTAATAGGTCGATAAGATCCAAATTTTGCAATTCAGAGTTTGAAATCAAACGATTCACTCCAATCATCATCTTCGCCACCTACTATACAAAATCCGGTATTGGTTGTCAATTTGGTTGACTAGCTATACTTGTCTATTCCATTACGGTACTTTTGCCACACTCCCATTTTTTTTCATAGAAAAAGGCGCCCTTCACAGGACGCCCGACTATGCCTATTCCTTCATTGCTGCCACTTTCTCTTTCACTTCTTCAATATTTTTCATCTTGTTATCCCAGCACTTTTGACTTAAGTCAAGCGGATAGTCCTCTGGATTCATAATCCGCTTATACTCGTCCCATAATGCATCAAGGTTTTGCTTTAGGTACTCACGAGATTCTTCAAGGCAAGGAATTTCATAAACAAGCTCACCATTAGTAAAAATATCTTCATGAAGCTCTTTTGCTGTAAAGTTTGTAACCACCTTATTAATATACGTATGGGTTGGATGGAACATCCGGAGCCGCTTTTCAGGAAGCTTCTCATCCTCCATCGTGATATAATCCCCTTCAGCATGGTGGTTCGTATTATTGATAATCCGGTAAACCTTTTTCATCCCTGGTGTCGTCACTTTATCGGGGTTAGAGGAAATCTTAATCGTATCCTCCATATTACCGTTCTCATCTTCTATCGAGACAATTTTATAAACAGCGCCGAGCGCCGCTTGATCGTAGGCAGTAATCAGCTTTGTGCCGATTCCCCAGCTATCGATTTTAGCACCCTGAGCTTTTAAGTTGATAATCGTATGCTCATCCAAATCGCTTGATGCGTAAATTTTTGCTTTGGTAAATCCTGCTTCATCCAACAGTTTCCGTGCTTCTTTAGATAGGTATGCAAGGTCACCGCTGTCTAAGCGGATCCCGATAAAATTAATCTTGTCCCCTAGCTCTTTTGCCACTTTAATAGCATTTGGTACACCGAGACGAAGGGTATCATACGTATCTACTAAAAAGACACAGTCCTTATGTGATTCTGCATATTTCGTGAACGCGGTATATTCATCCTTATAGGCTTGAACCATAGAATGGGCATGAGTGCCCGCAACAGGAATACCAAATAGCTTCCCGGCTCTTACATTGCTGGTCGCTTCAAAGCCGGCAAGGTAGGCAGATCTTGTTCCCCAAATGGCTGCGTCCATTTCCTGCGCTCGTCTTGTCCCAAATTCCATCGCGACTTCATTGCCGACGACTTGCTTGATTCTTGAAGCCTTCGTGGCAATCAATGTTTGGTAATTCACAATATTAAGCAAAGCAGTTTCAATTATTTGTGCTTCACCAAGTGGTGCTTCGACACGTAAAATCGGCTCATTGCCATAAACAAGTTCGCCCTCTTTCATCGAACGAATGGAACCAGTGAAACGCATATTTTTTAGATATTCAAGAAAATCGTCCTTGTATCCTACTTCATTTTTCAAATACTCTATGTCTTCTTCGCTAAAACGGAAGCCCTGAGTATATTGAATAATTTTCTCTAGTCCTGCGAAAACAGCATAACCGTTCCCGAAAGGAAGCTTGCGGAAAAATAGTTCGAAGACCGCACGTTTATTATGTATCCCATCTCTCCAATACGTCTCGGCCATATTAATCTGGTATAGATCAGTATGCAGAGCTAAACTATCATCATGATAAATGTGTTTCATAATTCGACCTCCGAAATACTATTACAGCTTTTCACCATTATAACCCATAATACCGTAAATGGAAACTTGCGGACTGACAAGTCATATAGGATGAAGACAGCTATTAGATTAAAAAGTCTATTTAACCGTTGCACCAAGCGATTGTTCAAAATGTCCAAGCGCCCATTCGTGTCCTGCCAGATTGAAAGATGCTACGGCATCTTTGTAAACAACAATTTTAAATCCCTTATTATAGGCATCAACAGCCGTATGAAGAACACAAATATCCGTACAAACGCCCACCAGGTGAACCTCTGTAATACCGCGCTCACGTAATTTGATTTCAAGATCCGTTCCGGCAAATGCTGAGTATCTTGTTTTATCCATATAAGCAACATTTTCAAGTTGTTTATTCTCTTCATATACTTCCTGAAGTACCCCATACAGGTCTCGACCGGCGGTACCGCGTAAATTATGCGGCGGGAACAGCTTCGTCTCCGGATGGTATTCGTCTCCTTGATCATGAACGTCAATCGCAAAAACAACGTAGTCGCCATTTGCGATAAATTCCTTCGTCAATTCAACAATCTTCCCTTCAATCGCCTGCCCAGGCTCTCCACAGGTTAACGCCCCTGCATCTGCCACAAAATCATAGGTGTAATCGATATTAATGAATGCCTTCATCTTCCATCGCCCCTTTTAACTGTCTTGACTAATGTCTTGAATCCATTATACACAGATTTATAAACAGTTGTAACATCTTAAATTGGTTCTGTTACTATTTTAAGTGCAGTTATGAGAATTCATAGGCGGAGAATTTCCGGTTAATGTATATAAAGGAAGCTTAAGATGCAGATATAAGCGGAGATATTCCGATTAATTGCTCTAAATAAGACAAAATCCAACGATTTGGATAATATTAAAGTTAGTCTAAAAAG
>NZ_AJLS01000113.1 GCF_000307875.1 Neobacillus bataviensis LMG 21833 | reverse complement strand
TAAAGGAAACACGGTGAGCGCAAGCGAACCGATGTTGACTTATCGTAGGGCGGAGAGCGAAGGACATTAGCCGCTGGGGCGCTGGAGCTGGACATTAAAGGAGGATTTTCCTTTTGGATACTGGAACACATGTTGTAATGGGGATTGCCCTTGGCGGTCTTGCAACCTTGGATCCATCCGTCGCCACAAGCCATGCTACTGCAACCAGTGTGTTAATTGCCACGATTGCAGGATCACAAATACCAGATATCGATACTGTGTTAAAACTAAGAAATAATGCCATATACATTCGGAACCATCGTGGAGTGACCCATTCCATACCGGCTGTGTTATTATGGCCTCTACTCATTGTAGCAGTCATTTATCCTTTTTTTCCAGCCGCCAATTTATTGCATTTATGGGCATGGACGTTTGCAGCTGTGTTCATCCATGTATTTGTTGATATCTTTAATGCATATGGTACACAAGCGCTTAGACCTTTTTCATCAAAATGGGTAGCTCTAGGCGTCATTAACACCTTTGATCCGATTATTTTCGGCATTCATGTCATAGGGATATTTATTTGGATTTTAGGGGCAAATCCGGGTATTTCCTTTTTGCTAATGTATGCCGTCATCATAGCCTACTATATAAGAAGGTATCAAGCAAAAAAACGAGTGTTGGTTGGGGTAAGAGCCATCATCCCCGATGCTACCGAAATCATTATTGCACCAACCATGAGATATCATCAATGGAGAATTGCGGCCATGAATAAACAGCAGTTTTTTGTAGGGGAAGCTGTTAAAGATCAAGTGGAAATTCTAGACCGCTTTAACCGTATACCTGTCCCAAAAACACCTGTCATCGAAGCAGCCAAAAAAGATAAGAATCTTTCAGCATTTTTATCATTTTCTCCTGTATACCGCTGGGAAGTTGATGAGTACAATGATTTTTACGAAGTTCGGTTTATTGATTTACGCTATCGAAGTAATGGCCACTACCCCTTTGTGGCGGTTGTTCAATTAGATAGGGACTTAAATCGAATCAGTTCATATACGGGCTGGGTGTTTAGCGAGAAGAAATTACGGAAAAAGTTGAGTATTATACCTAGTTAAAAAGCGATGACATGTGGTCATCGTTTTTCCATTTTCTTTTAAAATAAGCTTCATTCAAAACGTGAATACTAATAGTACGTGGTAAGCATTGAGAATGCTTTGCTTTTCACGTGTGTTTCTCATTCCCTAAATGGAGGTACCAGCATGAGAAATAAAGAAACAGGTTTCCCTAATCAAAATAATAACAAGCTTGAGGGAGAGCCAAGAGCGAAGGCCGAATTTGCTTCAAAGAGAGCCAATGGTACGATTAATACCCATCCACAAGAGCGGATGCGCGCTTCTGGGGAGCGCGATGATGAGTCTCCTCAGTACTAGAAAAGCGCAAGCGCCCTGGTCAGCGGCGTATGGCCTGGAGCGCTCCAACTGAGATAAAGGAAAATCGAAAAGCGGAAGCGCCTTGC
>NZ_AJLS01000112.1 GCF_000307875.1 Neobacillus bataviensis LMG 21833 | reverse complement strand
ATCGGTTCGCTTCGCTCACCGTGTTTCCTTTATCTCAGTTGGAGCGCTCCAGGCCATACGCCGCTGACCAGGGCGCTTACGCTTTTATTATAATGGACGAATATCCAATAACGTTCCTGTTTGCGCGTCGGCGATGAATTCAAATTGTTCGTTGGTTCCGTTTTTATTTTTAGAAATACCGCCTTTGTAAACCTGATAGTTGATCTGTTGCTTTTCATATGGCTCCGCGATCATATGAATCCATGAGCCACTGATGGGCTCGTTCTGCTTAAATTGTCTTTTTACATGCTCTAACACTTTTTCTGGTGATACATTTGTTTTTTGAATGAGGATTTCTTTGGTTACATAGCCACCAACTACACCCAAGGCAGCACCAAGGAAAAAGGATCTCCAGTTCATAAGCACACCCCCAAATTGGAAAGATTTCTCTTCTAAGTATATCGTATTTATCTTCAGGAGGGTATTATTACAGGGCATGAAATGAATTATTGGAAACGGCTTCGTAGTTTCTGTAAAATAAAGAATATACATACACTTCATAAATTAAAAGGAGCCTGAACATGAACGAACAAACCTTAAATCTTTTTCAAACATTAACTGAACTGCCCGGTGCCCCCGGAAATGAGCATTTAGTAAGAAATTTTATGAGAGAACAACTATCTCAATACTCAGATGAAATCATTCAAGATAACTTAGGCAGTATTTTTGGGGTAAAAAAAGGTAAGGGCCAAGGTCCAATCGTTATGGCGGCAGGTCATATGGATGAAGTCGGCTTCATGGTAACGGCCATCACTGATAATGGGATGCTCCGTTTTCAACCACTTGGGGGCTGGTGGAGTCAAGTTCTTCTCGCCCAGCGTGTACAAGTCATGACGAAGAATGGCCCAGTTGTTGGTGTAGTGGGTTCTATTCCACCGCACCTTTTAGATGAATCGAAGAAAAACAAACCAATGGAAGTAAAAAATATGCTGATCGATATTGGGGCGGATAATCGTGAAGATGCGGAGCGGATTGGCATCAAGCCCGGTCAAGCAATCTTGCCAATTTGTCCATTTATACCAATGGCAAATCCAAAGAAAATTATGGCAAAGGCATGGGATAACCGTTATGGCTGCGGCCTTGCAATTGAATTACTCCAAGAATTAAAGGATGAAACATTGCCCAATATTTTGTATTCCGGTGCAACCGTTCAAGAGGAAGTTGGTTTACGCGGTGCACAGACGGCAGCCAATATGATTAAGCCTGATATCTTTTTTGCCATGGATGCCAGTCCTGCTAATGATATGTCCGGTGATAAAAATGAATTTGGTCAATTAGGTAAAGGAACATTACTTCGTATTCTTGATCGTTCCATGGTAACACATCGCGGTATGCGGGAGTTTGTTCTTGATACAGCAGAAACAAACAAAATTCCCTATCAATATTTCGTTTCCCAAGGCGGAACAGATGCAGGCCGTGTTCATTTATCCAATGAGGGCATTCCAAGCGCTGTTATCGGTATTTGTTCGCGCTATATCCATACACATGCCTCCATTATTCATGTGGACGATTACGCTGCCGCAAAGGAATTATTGGTTAAGCTTGTTAAAGCCTGTGACCAAACAACAGTAGATACGATTAAATCAAACAGTTAATCTTTGAGGAGGCATTCATCATGCCTCCATTTTGATGTTTAAAAAGGGGACACTAACATGAAAATTATCATCGGATCAAAGAATCCAGCTAAAATGAATGCAGTGAAAAATGGTTTTGCAGACCAAGAAGCAGAGTTTGTTTCGATTGATATTCCTTCTGGAGTAAAGTCACAGCCATTTTCTGATGAGGAAACGATCCAAGGAGCTATCAATCGCGCGGTGGGCGCGTTAAAGGAAGGCAATGGCGATATAGGCATTGGACTTGAGGGTGGTGTTCATGAAACAAGCCACGGGTTGCTGCTTTGTAATTGGGGTGCGCTCGCAACCCGCAACATGGAGCCGTTTATTGCCGGCGGTGCGAGATTTCTTCTTCCAGAACAGGTGGCAGAGAGACTGAGAGCAGGGGATGAACTCGGCCCAGTTATGGATGAATACGCCAAAATGAAGAATGTGAGGAAACACGAAGGGGCCGTTGGAATCTTCACAAACGGTATGATTAATCGCGTTGATATGTTTACACATGTGACAAAGCTATTAGTTGGGCAATTTGCCTATCAACAAAATCAACAAAGAGGATAATTTATTTTTTTCGACAGCAATTATCGACAAAGGTCTTGTCATTTGAATATTCCGACAGGTATGATAAAGATAGGACATTGGACATATTGCAAGGAGGCGGAAAATCTGAAAATCACCAAAACTATCATCATTTTCATGCTATCGGTTCTATTGTTAAGCGCGTGTAACAGTGCTTCATTTAAAGAAGAAAGTAAGGCCACCATTAATACCGTAAAAACAACGTTTACTGAAAAAGTGAACAAGCCCAATAAAAGGAGTGGAAAAATCCGCTTTTATCTACCTTCTGGTTATAACATCAAAGAACAGTCTTTAAATAATATTATTTTACAAAATGGCTCTGACACTTATATTTTATTTATTAATCCGCAAGAAGCTTCCTCAAGCGAGGTGGTCTATCAATCAACAGTTGAACAATATAAGAAACTTGAGACGAATGAGAAGTTTTCTAATAGAGAAAATAAAGTTGGCTTTTTGACCATTAAGCAGTTGAAGGAAGATAGCTTGAATGAGGTAACGATCGGTGTTGGCGGTGCTAAAATAACCACTCAAATAAAAACAAGTGATATGAATGCAGATTCTAAAACAATGATGCAAATCGTGAATTCCGTGGAATATCCAACAGAAACGAAGGAATAATAAACTAGGTGCATATCATTGGACGGAAAAGCTTTAGTACTGCTATGATTTGGGAAGAATCTAACAACAAAGCAAATCGGAGGCGTTAACCTTGAAGAACTTAGAGTCAATGGAGCAATTTGAACAACTTCGTGACGGATCAAAGACAATCTTAATGTTTTCAGCTAAATGGTGCGGTGATTGCCGCTTCATCGAACCTGTTCTGCCGGAAATAGAAGCCAAATTTCCTGAATTTACGTTTATCCATGTAGACCGTGATCAATTTATTGATTTATGCCAACAAGTAGACGTTTACGGAATTCCAAGTTTTATCGCTTATGACAACGGAAAAGAGCTTGGCCGCTTTGTCAGTAAAGACCGAAAATCACAAGAAGAAATCGAGGCCTTCATTTCTGGTCTAAAGTAATTTTGAAAGCTAAATCCCCTTTCTTTTGAGATGGGGGATTTTTTCATGTACAATAGGATACACAACTCCTAGAAATGGTGGGTTACATATGAAAATGGATAGCAAAAAAATGCGTCGTGAATTAGAGGCGCGCTTAGCTGGGGAAGAGAGATTGATCACTTTTGACCGTGAAAAAGATCAGCTCCGTTTTGAAAGTAAAAAAAATGGCAAAGGGATCACGGTTTCGATTCCTGGAATCCTTGCCAAATGGGATATAGAAAAAGAAAAGGCAATTGATGAGATTGTCTATTATGTCGAAGAGGGTCTTCGCGCCATGGACGATTCTATTCAGTTAACAGATCACGAGAAAAAAATCTTTCCTGTCATCCGCTCTGCATCTTTTCCTACTGAGGCTGAGGAAGGCATCCCATTCCTGATTGACGAACATACGGCAGAAACGAAAATTTATTATGCTTATGACATGGGGAAAACTTACCGCTTGATTGACACAAGGATTTTGGAAAAAGAGGGATGGGATGCGAGCAGGATTAGGGAAATAGCTTTATTTAATGTACGGTCGCTGTCAACATCGCTTAAGGAGGATCAAGTTGCCGGGAACAGCTTTTATTTTCTTAATACCAATGATGGATATGATGCCAGCAGGATATTAAATAAAGGATTTTTAAACGAAATCGAGAAGCAGATTACCGGTAGAATGGTGCTGGCTGTACCGCATCAGGATGTGTTAATTATTGCGGATATTCGCAACGACAGGGGCTACGATGTCATTGCTCAAATGGCAATGAGCTTTTTTGCGAGTGGACGTGTGCCAGTTACAGCATTGTCCTTCTATTATGAAGATGGGGAATTAGAACCGATTTTTATTTTAGGAAAAAATAAATGATAAGAAAAGCGTAAGCGCCCTGTTCAGCGGCGTATGGCCTGGAGCGCTCCAACTGAGATAAAGGAAACACGAAGAGCCGGAGGCG
>NZ_AJLS01000111.1 GCF_000307875.1 Neobacillus bataviensis LMG 21833 | reverse complement strand
CGTCTTCTTTTTCAGGAACGGCTGCCATGAGTTTTTCACGGTCAAGTCCTTTTTCTGCCACATCTTCACGCATGAAGACTTGGTATTCCAATGGGCTTTCAATCAAGTATTATTGTGATCGGCTCTATCACGCTCCAAGTCGCTTTGAATAAAATGGGAACAAATGCTGTGGCTACCCAAGCCATCGTTTCTAAAATTGACCAATTTGCGATGCTCCCGATGATTTCAATCGGCCTTGCCATGGCAACCTTTGGAGCACAAAATTATGGGGCTAAACAGTACAAACGAATTAATCAAGGCTTAACACGGGCTCTTACAATTACTGTCGGTTGGTCAATTATCTTTGCCATTATCTTAAACCTTGCTCACTTCTATTTCACCACTGCTTTCATTTCAAGTAGCCAAACAGCCGTTATTGAGATGTCGAGTCACTATTATCTTGTGAACGGAAGTTTCTACTGGTTATTAGCTATTTTATTCGTTACCATTGGTGTCTTAGCAAG
>NZ_AJLS01000110.1 GCF_000307875.1 Neobacillus bataviensis LMG 21833 | reverse complement strand
CTATAGGTTGGAGGAAGGCGCATCACGCACGATTCTCACTTAGATTAATACTGGGTCATACTATTTATATAAATTCTTTTCTTCTTTGTAAACTTTAATTTCTTCTAATAGCAGACTTTTTTACCATATATTCCCTCCCCTTAGATGTCAGATTAATAAATTCTGCTGTTCCCCCTTGAGTAGTTCTAGGTCTATCCTTCCTTTAATCAAAGTTTTCAAGACAATGCTTATGTCCTAAAAACAACAAACTTTGGGAATGGTCCCTATTACGCTAAGGCTTGGCGGGTTAATGCTGCCACCTATCAAGACGCTACTGCTGCTTTGACGGGCAAATATGCTACCGACCCAAGTTATGGCGCTTCACTGAATCGCATTATTTCTCAATATAATTTGACTCGTTTTGACGGAGCTTCTTCAGCTGGAAATACTAATTCTGGTGGCTCGACAACCACAAATACGAATAATAATTCTGGAACCAATAGCAGTTCAACTACTTATACCGCCAAATCTGGTGATACTCTTTGGGGAATTTCACAA
>NZ_AJLS01000109.1 GCF_000307875.1 Neobacillus bataviensis LMG 21833 | reverse complement strand
GGACACCCAGATGTATAAGGCGCAGAAATTTGAAGATAATCAGACAATAGGTTATGTTCTAACTTTAATAAATGGACTTGCAGAGTTGTTGAAGGAAAAATATTGCTTATTTTTGTATCTATGGAAAAATAATATTTTTTATGGAGATATTCAAGCTAGTAAAGAGGATAAAGAGCTACTAGACATTATTTCTTACAGGTTTAGACAAACGAACCCATTAATATATAAATTTGATTCGGAAGATGATGTAAATTCTACTAATAATCAGCAACTCATTAGATTTTTTGTAGAAGATATAGATGCATGGTCTAAAGAAATAACTGATAGATGAGACGATTAAATTTTGAGAAGGTACACAAAGTGGAATGGCAAGAAAAAATGAATATATTACAATGATACTTAAATACTTAATGGGTTTAAAAACATTATTCATTTGCTTACTCCTTTTAGAGTTATTATATCATTATAAAAAAAAATAGCCCCTAAGATCTAAATGTTAGATCTTAGGGGCTC
>NZ_AJLS01000108.1 GCF_000307875.1 Neobacillus bataviensis LMG 21833 | reverse complement strand
TTTCATGATAGTAGCTTCTCTTAAATGAGTGAGTCTTTGTTTCAATTTGTGATACATTTTTCTGATCCATCAATAACTTACTCAAAGATAAAATGCCTCAGCGCTCATTCCTCAATCGCCCTTTGTCATTGATTTTGTAATAAGCATTGCGCCCTATTCGGTTACAATCCTCACAACAAAATAGACCATATAAAACCATAAATACTGCAAGCTATCACATTGTAATACA
Source organism: Neobacillus bataviensis LMG 21833 (assembly GCF_000307875.1). Lineage (GTDB taxonomy): Bacteria > Bacillota > Bacilli > Bacillales > Cytobacillaceae > Neobacillus > Neobacillus bataviensis. The sequence goes on along the minus strand of NZ_AJLS01000108.1, from coordinate 476 downwards.
AAGTACTTCGTTCTTGTATTACAATGTGGCTTGAAAAGGGGGAAGTTTCACTTTCCCCTTTTATCCCCTTTGGATTGTGTCGATTTGCTTTACGCAAACGCCACCTACCCATTTTATAAAAATAAAATGGGCAAAAGATCTTTCTTTTTGTCATACAAAAAGAAGAAAAAAAGAGACGATTTTCTTCTTCCGAAATCGTCCCTCTTTTTCCTAAAACCATGGATGAACGAACAAAAAATCTCTCGTATTTTGTTTGTTCATCCACTAAAAATATGCGAACAGTATGGCTTCATTCAATCCTGTTCTTACAAGTCAAAAGCATCGAATCGTCCAAGGACGATTCAACAAAAAAAGTAGTCGTTTTTGGACGACTACTAAGTTCTAAACATTCATTACCCAAAATCAATTTGGTCTAACATCGTTTCTCGACTAGCTTGATCTAATCCAAGATACGTTAAGGTCATGGATTCACTTGA
>NZ_AJLS01000107.1 GCF_000307875.1 Neobacillus bataviensis LMG 21833 | reverse complement strand
ACGCTCTTCCGATCTTTATTAATTTATAAACAATCAATACTGATTGGTTAAAGATGAAGTTAAAACAGAACGTGTGCTCGATAAAATTATTGAAGAAATGGACTTCTCAGTTCGTGCTTACAATGGTTTGAAACGTGCAGGTATCAACCGGTACTGGTAAAGCTCAAGAAGTTCCTGAAGCTATCCGTAAAGCAATCGAAGCAGCTAAGAAAAACCTTATTACAGTTCCTATGGTAGGTACTACACTTCCTCACGAAGCACTTGGTGTCTTCGGTGGTGGTAAAATCCTCCTTAAACCAGCTGTAGAAGGTGCTGGAGTTGCCGCAGGTGGTGCCGTTCGTGCCGTCCTCGAACTCGCTGGTGTTGCTGACGTAACATCAAAATCACTTGGTTCAAATACACCAATTAACGTTGTTCGTGCAACAGTTGATGGTTTGACTCAATTGAAACGTGCTGAAGAAGTTGCTGCATTACGCGGTAAATCTGTATCAGATTTCGCCTAAGGAGGAAAAAATGGCTCAAATTAAAATTACATTGGTAAACTCACCAATCGGCCGTATCCCTGCTCAACGCAAAACTGTTAAAGCACTCGGTCTTGGTAAACTCAACAGCTCAGTAGTAAAAGAAGGTTCACCTGCTATTCTTGGTATGGTAAACTCTATTTCTCACTTGGTAAAAGTTGAAGAAGCATAATTACTATTGCATAAAATAACAATCTGAGGAGAAACTATAAA
>NZ_AJLS01000106.1 GCF_000307875.1 Neobacillus bataviensis LMG 21833 | reverse complement strand
CAAGACAGAATTCGTCAATTTATTTTTGACAAGAAAATAGCTATCCAAAAGAAAGATAGCTCATGGTTTCCAGTTCACAGGAAATATCTTATTCGTTCAACAGACTTAGAAATCATCACAATTTATAATTCTGAATTAAGAGGGATTTGTAATTACTACGGTCTAGCAAGTAATTTTAACCAGCTCAATTATTTTGCTTATCTTATGGAATACAGCTGTCTAAAAACGATAGCCTCCAAACATAAGGGAACACTTTCAAAAACCATTTCCATGTTTAAAGATGGAAGTGGTTCGTGGGGCATCCCGTATGAGATAAAGCAAGGTAAGCAGCGCCGTTATTTTGCAAATTTTAGTGAATGTAAATCCCCTTATCAATTTACGGATAAGATAAGTCAAGCTCCTGTATTGTATGGCTATGCCCGGAATACTCTTGAAAACAGGTTAAAAGCTAAATGTTGTGAATTATGTGGAACATCTGATGAAAATACTTCCTATGAAATTCACCATGTCAATAAGGTCAAAAATCTTAAAGGCAAAGAAAAATGGGAAATGGCAATGATAGCGAAACAACGTAAAACTCTTGTTGTATGCTTTCATTGTCATCGTCACGTGATTCATAAACACAAGTGAATTTTTACGAACGAACAATAACAGAGCCGTATACTCCGAGAGGGGTACGTACGGTTCCCGAAGAGGGTGGTGCAAACCAGTCACAGTAATGTGAACAAGGCGGTACCTCCCTACTTCACCATATTGT
>NZ_AJLS01000105.1 GCF_000307875.1 Neobacillus bataviensis LMG 21833 | reverse complement strand
AAAAGCTTTATTTGGTTTTCCTGGTCTTATTTTAAGTCTTGAAAAAAAGATGATTCTTGGCTGGCTTATTGGAAGTTTTGTGCTAGGTCTGGTTTATGGTTCGATGTTTGGTCAAATGGACCAATTTATTTCTAATAATAAAACAGTTAAAGAAATTTTTGTGGGAAATGAAACCGCGGCCTCGGCGATTAGAGGAAACTTCATGGTTAATGGGTTATTTTACAGTGGACAATATGCCACCAAATTTAAGAATAGTCTTTGTTGGGCTATTGAATACACCTGATAATAAAATTGATAAAGTGGCCTTAGTCGTTGATATGCGTTCGCGTGCTTTCTTTGAAGATATTCAAAGTATTGTGACCGAATTGACAGATAACACGAGTGTGAACTTTAAATTGTTGTTTTTAGATGCCAACGATACTGAATTGGTTTCACGTTATGTAATTATAAAAATAAAAGGATACTGTAAAATGGCTTTTCAAAAATGGTTACAAAAAAATGCAAATCG
>NZ_AJLS01000104.1 GCF_000307875.1 Neobacillus bataviensis LMG 21833 | reverse complement strand
CTTCTTTGGAACGAGTATTCCGACAACGGTTATTATTTTGAAGAAAAACCGCTCTCGTCGTGATGTCTTGTTTATTGATGCTTCTCAAGACTTTGAAAAACAAAAAAATCAAAATGTCCTGTTGGATGAACATATTGATAAAATTGTTTCTACCTACAAAAAGCGAGAAGATATTGAAAGATATGCTCATGTTGCAAGTTTTGATGAGATCCAAGAAAATGACTTTAACTTAAATATCCCTCGTTATGTCGATACCTTTGAGGAAGAAGAACCGGTTGATTTGGTTGCAGTGAATACCAATCTCCTTAAGATCAATGAAGAATTAGTTCAACAAGATCAAACGCTCTTATCTTTGATTAACGATTTTTCAGAAAGTGAAGAGAATCAAGCCATGATTGAATCGATGCGTCTTCTTTTGAGAGGTGGTCATGATGAGTAAAAAAAGTCCACAATTAAGGTTTGAAGGTTTTACGGATGATTGGGAAGAGCGTAAGTTAATTGAAGTTGCCGATTATAG
>NZ_AJLS01000103.1 GCF_000307875.1 Neobacillus bataviensis LMG 21833 | reverse complement strand
GCTGAACCGCTCTTCCGATCTAAATCGATTGGATGATTGAAAATTATGTCAATGGAACTGTGCCAGATTATCAAATGTCGGCTTTGGCCATGGCAATTTATTTTAAAGGAATGACGACACAAGAGACTGCCTATCTCACGATGGCTATGGTTCATTCAGGTAAAGAATTTGATTTGTCAACTATATCTGGTATCAAAGTGGACAAACATTCTACCGGAGGGGTGGGCGACAAGGTCACGCTGATTTTGGCGCCTTTAGTTGCTTCATTCGGTGTTCCAGTTGCCAAAATGTCAGGACGAGGTCTTGGACATACTGGGGGAACACTTGATAAATTAGAATCTATTCCAGGTTTCAAGTTTGAAAAAACAGAAGAAGAATTTATCAAACAAGTTAAAGAAACTGGAATTGCCATCATCGGCCAATCAGATGAATTAGTTAAAGCTGATAAGTTGCTCTATGCTCTTCGAGATGTCACGGCGACTGTTGATATTATCCCTTTAATTGCAAGTTCGGTCATGTCTAAAAAAATTGCTGCAGGCTCTGACGCTATTTTACTGGATGTCACAGTGGGCGATGGTGCCTTCATGAAATCAGTAGATGATGCACGACTTCTGGCTCAAACAATGGTCGACCTTGGAAAATCTGTCGGTC
>NZ_AJLS01000102.1 GCF_000307875.1 Neobacillus bataviensis LMG 21833 | reverse complement strand
ATTATTTTGTGGTGCAATATAAAAAGAAAACAGATATCTATTATCATGCTTATCAATTTGAGCATGCCTATTTGGATATTCAAGTTAATCGGACAAAAACTAAAATTGGTTTTTTGGCTTTCAAGTTAAATAAGTTTGAAGAACAATTAAAACGTTTGAAAACAGTAATTTCAAACGTTGTTTTTGGTACCAAAAAATTATTTAAATCACAATACACCATGAATATATATAAGAATAATCACGAAAAATGGATTAAAAAATGGAAAGATTCCCGATACAAGACAATGGTTATATCCGGACGTAAGGATGCTGCTTCTGGAAACTTTGTTTTTAACTACAATATTGAAAACCACTCCTTAACTTATAAAACTCCTTCAGGTGTTTTAGTTGAAGTCAAAGAAATTTCTTTCCCCTATGGACAAGAAAAAGTTGAAGCAGCAATTTCTATTCAAAAAAATTGCAAAAATAAAAAGCAATACGGAAAACCGATTGCTTGGTCTATCGAAGACCAAGGCGAATATTACATATTCAAATGCATTATTACTGAAGGAAAAAATGAATTCGTAAATTATTCTAAAGCGGACGGAATTATTGGTATAGATTGTAACGTTGACCATTTTGCCATATCCAATGTGAACAATAAGGGTCAACTTATTTCTTCATGGTCGCTAAAATTTGAGATTTGGGGAAAACATCCAATCAAATTACGAAAGTTATTGAAGCTGAAGCAATTGAAGTAGTAAACGCCGCATATCGAGAAAACAAACCGATTGCTCTTGAAAAATTAGATACGACTAAATCAAAAGTTTCAAGTGCTTATGGCAATAAGAAAGCGAACATGATGATGTCCATGTTTGCCTATAACAAAATGATTTCTGCCATTAAATCAAGAGCTGAAAAAATGGGTGTGGAAGTTTTTGAAGTAAACCCTGCATACACAAGTCAAATCGGGAAAATGAAATACATGAAGCGCTTTGGAATAT
>NZ_AJLS01000101.1 GCF_000307875.1 Neobacillus bataviensis LMG 21833 | reverse complement strand
AATTTTTTCAAGATCATCAGCAATTGGATGTCCATTACTTGTTCGATCTGATAATGATAAATCGCACAAATTAATATCCTATTTCTTGCCAGTCTCACTGATTACTTCTAATACTTGTTCATCAGTTTCTTTTGTCGCTGGTGCTTTAGCTTGACTGAACAAATCTAATTCTTCGGTCAATGCTGATAAATCAGCAGTTGAATTGATTAAACCAGCCGCAAATACGGTATGGTTATTTGTCTTCAATGTCCGTAAAACTTGAAGACCTCGATTTGCTCGTGATGTGGCTGGAATATCCTCTGTTTTAACTCGTTTAATAAATGCCCGTTGAGTCAACAGATACCAACTATTTGAGTTGACAAAGAAAGCTGCTTTTATCTTATCATCATTTTTAAGATTCATTGCCTTCACACCTGCTGCTCTAGCACCCAAGACTGGGACATCATCCAGATTAAAGCGAAGGGCATAGCCATTTTCAGAAATAATCATGAGGTCAGTAAATTGAACAGGACTAATGAGTACAATTTCATCATCATTTCCTTTAAGTTTAGCATAAGGAGTTGATTTCGAGCGGTAAGTTCGCCATGGTGAAAAACTTTCACGTTCAATTTGTTTAATTTGTCCATTTCGTGTAACCACGACTAGATTTTCACCTGCAAATGCATCACCAATTTGAACATAAATTACTTTTTCATCAGATGAA
>NZ_AJLS01000100.1 GCF_000307875.1 Neobacillus bataviensis LMG 21833 | reverse complement strand
TCTCAACCATTATGGAGCTTGGATGTCAATTTGTCCAGAAGTTTGGCTCATATTAAGCCCACCAGAAACACTTTCTGCTGCTTGAGCAGGTGCAGCTGATGTAACTTTAGTAGGTTGTTCTTCAGTAGTCTTAGCAGTAGCAGAAACTTGTGTTGTTGTTCCTGTCAGAATATTATTAACTTCTGTTTGGATTGCTTTTACATCAAAACCTTTTGTTTTAAGGTTAGTGACACGAGCGTCTCCATTACCGTAATTTCCGTTAATAACTTCTATAGCAACTTCATGAGTTGATTTAGGTGTATCCGCATGAGCGATTTCGCCTGCAGTCATCATGAATGATGCAACTAATCCAGTTGAAATAGCAACTTTACTTAATTTCATTTAGACCTTTCGATTTCGCCACTAAGAACATTCCATAGGACTTGATCAGCCCAGTCTATCTTCTATCATCATGGTTACTTCCCATACACATCATAAAGTCCGAACGCTTGTGTAGGATTACCGTAAGCAGTTTAACGTCATTGCACGTATCTTGCTTTTGCGCTAGAGATCGGAAGAGCGTCGTGTAGGGAAAGAGTGTAGATCTCGGTGGTCGCCGTATCATTAAAAAAAAAAAGGAACTGAT
>NZ_AJLS01000099.1 GCF_000307875.1 Neobacillus bataviensis LMG 21833 | reverse complement strand
CTTGCACCCAACGATAAATCGTAGTATGACAAACATTTATTCCACGATCATATAACAATTCGAATTCACGTCTAACAATTATGGAGCACTTTAGGTTCCCTGTGCTTTTTTATTTGTTCAAAAACAGCAACCGTAATTTGTTTTTTCCCAGTACTATAGCTAACTTAAATGTACTTTTCATTAGCCAACGTTAAAATTCGTCTTATACTAAAATTTAATTGTTTAAATGTGATAATCAATGTGATATTATTATTATATGCCAACAATGGTTGTTAACAACGTTTAAATTATTCGTATACTTATTCGTATACTATCAAAAATGGAGGAATTTGTCTTGAAAACAAATCGCTATGTTGTTGCGTTTGCAGGTGTCATGTTTCATTTAATGATTGGTTCAGTTTATGCTTGGAGTGTTTTTACTAATCCAATTGCAAAACAAAATGGTTGGGCAGAATCCTCAGTCGCTCTTGCATTTAGTATCGCTATTTTCTTCTTGGGAATGTCAGCCGCCTTTATGGGCAAAGTCGTTGAAAAAATAGGCCCTAGACTAACGGGAACTATTGCTAGCTTTCTTTACGGAACTGGAACCATTATGACTGGTTGGGCTATCCATCAAAATTCAATTTGGCTATTATATCTCTCATATGGTGTCATAGGCGGATTAGGACTGGGAGCAGGATACGTTACCCCTGTATCAACAATTATTAAATGGTTTCCAGACAAACGCGGTTTAGCAACGGGGTTAGCTATTATGGGATTTGGTTTTGCAGCAATGCTGACTGGTCCTGTTGCTCAACAGCTAATGGCTAGTGTTGGTCTTGAACAAACATTCTATTTCTTAGGAACATTTTATTTTGTTATTATGCTGCTCGCTGCACAGTTTATTGTTCGTCCAAATCTGGCACTATCAAGCACTACTGAAAATAGCATTTCTCAAAAAAAGGGAACACGTCTAACCCGAGGACCGGAGCTAACAGCTAACCAAGCCCTCAAAACTAAATCCTTCACTTTTCTTTGGATAATGTTCTTTATCAATATTACATGCGGGATCGGCCTTGTCTCAGCTGCATCCCCCATGGCTCAAAGTATGACTGGCATGTCTGTCCAAACAGCCGCAATTATGGTTGGAATCATAGGCCTTTTCAATGGCTTTGGACGTTTGATATGGGCAACTTTGTCTGATTATATCGGGCGCCCTGCTACTTTCAGTGCCATTTTTATTCTCGATATTGTAATGCTTTCAGCCATACTCATCTTCAAATTACCGCTCCTATTTGTCATTGCATTATGCTTGTTGATGTCTTGTTATGGAGCAGGCTTTTCTGTCATCCCAGCCTACTTAGGTGATGTCTTTGGTACTAAAGAATTAGGAGCTGTTCATGGATATGTACTGACAGCATGGGCTGCTGCCGGAGTTGTTGGACCATTACTATTATCATTAACACATCAACTGTTCCACAATTATACTTTGACATTAGCTGCCTTTATTTTGATTGATCTATTGGCACTGCTAATCTCATTCTGGATACAACGAGATTTCATT
>NZ_AJLS01000098.1 GCF_000307875.1 Neobacillus bataviensis LMG 21833 | reverse complement strand
AATACTTTTTTGACCGCTGGTTTCTGTATTGGTGACCCAATCGGAACGAATACGCCTGATGGTGATGTAACTGGTGGAACTCAAACGGGTAGTTTGATAATCCCTGGTGATGATACCGTTGCTGCTACAACTGTAGCAAGTCCTACAACAATCGGCACAAACACGCCTGATGGTAGTGTAACCGGTGGAACGCAAACAGGTAGTTTGGTAATTCCGGGGAATAGCAATTCTAGTCAAACAACTACAACAGATAATACCGACTCTGCTAAGTCAACTGACTTTGTAATGCCAACAATTACTGCTCCTGCAAACGTGACAGTAACCGTTGGAGATAACTTTATTCCATCTGCCGGTGATGCAATTGTAACTGATACAGACTATACAGCGGACAGTGGTTATCGCATGATTCTTTCAAATAATGTGAACACTGCAGTTGCTGGTACATATCAAGTTGTCTATACTTACAATTACATCGGCCCAACGACACAAGGAGCTGCTAGTACTACTGCCACTCAAGAAGTGACTGTAGTCGCAGCTGCTGCTGGAACAAGTTCTTCTGATACTAGCGTTGGTTCAACAAGTGCAACAGGTGCAACTTCTGGAATTGGTGCAAATACTCCTAACGGAGATTTGAACAATGGCTCACAAACTGGTGATTTAACTGTACCTGGTACTGGTGATACAGGTTCAACGGGAGATACTGGATCTACTGGAGATACAGGTTCAACTGGTTCTACTGGAGATACAGGTTCAACTGGTTCTACAGGAGACACTGGCTCAACTTCTAACCCTTCTGATTCTGGAATTGGGGCAAATACTCCTGAT
>NZ_AJLS01000097.1 GCF_000307875.1 Neobacillus bataviensis LMG 21833 | reverse complement strand
GGCTATTTGACGCTTACGTTTAAATGGAGGAGGATGTTATGTTAAATAAAAAACAAACAGTCTCATTAGTGGTAGCTAGCCTTTTAGTTATGATTCTAGGTTGCTCGAACAATGAAAGCATTGATACTAAAAAGAGCGACAGAGAAAAGGTAGCCAACAGTGAAGAAATTACTGGTCCTGGTGTTGAGGGTTACGTTAAAAAACAGACATCTAACAGGGGCTTTTTACTTGAAGTGACAAAGGATCACCAAATGTTTGATACAGGTACGTTAATACACGTAGGAGTAGATGAGGAAACAATGTTAGACGAATTAGAAGTAGGTCAGAATGTATCAGTTTGGTATGGTGGACCTATTCTCGAATCATATCCACCAAAAATCAAAGGGTTAAAGATTGAAATCAAAGATAGTGAGAATTAAAGTAGAAAGCCCTTGTTAATCTAACGTGTGCGATTCTTCAGATGAAGTTCGCCTTTTTTATTAATATAAATTGTGAAATATTACACTTAAACTATCGGGTGCTTTAGTTTAATAAAAAATGATCAAATTTTATTAAGAAAAATTGATATTTAATCAAACAGAAAAAAGTCATTTTGATCAATCTATTTTTCAAAATAACGGTTTTTAATACAGCTGTTGTATATGGAAAGAACGGAGTTTTTAATCAATATTTATTTTAAATCTTTAACCATGCCTTTATATGTATTCTTAAAATGACCAATCTCAAAATGTGTAATAAAGATACATGCAGTAATTGCAACGGAAGATATAGAAAAAAACTGATAATGTATAAAAAAATAAATTAAGGTAACTCAAAAATGGAGTTACCTTAATCTTTAGCTATCTTTTTATCATTATTCTTTATACAAATTCTATAATTTCATCTAAATTTCTTCTGGTTTTAGCACGTTTTGGATCTTCCTTTCTATAGCCAAAAGCTACCATTACCGATGGCTTCCAATTTTCCCCTTTAATTAAATTTTCTTCTTTTAGGATATTTTCCACTTCATCATAATTAAAGCCTTCCATTGGACAGGAATCTATTCCAATAAGAGCAGCAGATGTCATCATGTTAGCCATAGCAATATAACTTTGTTTAGAAGACCAATCATTTAATGCTCGTTCGTTGTTTATAATTCCACGGGCTTCTTGCGTATCTTTTAGAGCATTGGATATAAACTCCATAATTTCATCTGGCATCTTTTGAACGCTTTTCATATGTTTAAAAATATAATCAGAGTCATATCTAACATCAGTGCGACTTAGTATGATTATAAAATGACTTGCGGTATCAAGTTGACTTACTGCACCCAAAGAAACTTCCTTTAGTCGTTCCCTTAATTCAGGATTTTGTATAATTAAAAATTTCCAAGGTTCAAAACCTAATGAGCTTGGAGATAACCTTCCCGCTTCAAGTATAAAGTTAAAATCCTCTTCTGAAATTTTTTTGCTGTTATCGAAATTTTTAGTTGCATGTCTAAACTGTAAAGCATTAATTACTTGTTCTTTTACTAGAAAATCTGTATTCATGATTATTTTCTCCATTCTATGGTTAATTTTGGCTGTTGGTTTATTGAACTAAATTTTGATTTACCCAATCTTGCAATTCTTTTTCTTTATGCAACTCTGTAAATAGAGAGGAAATAGTCTCACTTTTTAAGACTGTTATCCAAGAAGTTTCCGCTCTTTCCATTAAGTCACTTAGCACACATGCTTCTTTGTCCTTCTTATGAACCATTTCTCCTAAAACATTATTGGAATAGTACAATGCTTGTTGTCCCTCGATTGCTAGGAAAATATCATATATCCTTATTTCACTAGGGGTCTTTTTTAGTTTAAATCCCCCTTTTTTACCAGGAACTGAAGTAATTAGATCAGAATCTGCAAGCTTCCTTAAAATTTTTTGAAAATAAGTCGGTGAAGCTCCTATCTGGTTACTTATTGCTTCGCCTGGTAAAACGGACTTAGCGGGTAACATACTAAGTAAACAAATGGCATATACACTTTGTTCGAATCCATTTTTAATTTGCATAATAATCACCACATTTCTATAATGAATAAAATCAGATAAACAGGATAATGGTTATCATCTTTATCTGATTTTATAAAACAATAATAAAAAAGTAAAGAAAAAAGTGCGGAAATAATAAAAGAATTGTTTTTTTACAAATTATATCGTTATTCAACTTGTCTTTTATGACCCAAAAATAGAAGCTGAAGCAACCTTGGAACGAAAGATTAAGTCCTAGATTACCACTGTTATTCTTTTTCTTGTTCAACAATCGGGCGCATTTCAAGAATAAGAAATGTGCCTATTCTTCATGTAAATAGCCATTTAATTGCATACCACTTTCAAGAAAATTGGATATGTATGTTAGAGTTTAGAAGAGATTGTGAAGTTTTATACTTAAAGTAACTGGCAGGATAGTTGAATAAGGTTAGTCATGATTAGGAGTATTTTACTTTGAATATTGAACTAGTTGAAATAAATAGAAAGTAGTTTATTCGAAAGCGAAAAGGACTATTATTTGGTATTATATACCTTGACTACTATCGATAATAAATCAGAGGAGAATAGATGAGACAATTTTTTAAAGATAATAAGTGGATTATTCCTATTTCATTATTGATTGTATTAATCCCTGTGGGTCTAAATATCTTTTATATATATGGTGATTTAAATACAGGTAAGGATTTAGGTAATGCCGAATGGTTGGCGTTTTGGGGGAGTTATCTTGGAGGGGCAGCAACCTTAATCGCAGTGTGCTTAACATTAAGCCAAAATATGAAGGTTATTAAACAAAATGAAAAGATTTTTATTCAGAATCAAGAAAATTTAAAATTTCAAGAAGAGCGCTCAAGGATAGCTCTTATGCCGTATATAGAAGTAATGGTATCTCTTGATGAAGATATGAGTTTGCATAAAACAAAACTTCATCCTCCTAATGGTTTTATAATCTTAAAAAACAAAAATGATGCCATAAGATTTAGTTCTGATTTCCCCGAAAAGTATCATCAAACTATTGAACAGTTATGTGAATGGGGAGAAAAAAACCGTAATAATTAACTTCTTTTGTATAGATAATGAGAACCCATTTGGAAACAGAGTGAGATTAATTCAGTATTTTATATTAGAGAACAGAAAACAGTTACCTAATTGGTAACTGTTTTCTGTTCTAATAGTCGTGCCAGTAATCCTGTAGTAAAAAGTAAAGAAGTTCTACTTATGTTACAACAGGGCAGAATCCCTATAATAAATGGGTTAGCGTCAGGAAAATTCGGATTTCAACGTAAGTAGATTCCAAGGACGCTACCCCCGTTTTTAACTACATTAAGGAAGCTTTAATGGTCTTAAAGAATCAGTCGAGGCCATCTACTTCGAATTAAAATGGCCAAATCTTAGTACAACAATAAAATACCTTACATATAAGGTGTTATAAGCTGGTTTCCTCATTAAGAAGCCTCTTCTGGTTGTGCGATTTCAAATTCACCTTCTGCATACTCTTGCTCCGCATAATGGCTTCCCCATTGACAGAGCTCCTGCAAGATAGGTTTAAGAGATTCTCCAAGTTCAGTGGATGAATATTCAACCTTCGGTGGTACTTGATTATACATCTTTCTGCTCACAAGTCCACTGTCTTCAAGCTCTCTAAGTGTTTGAATCAGCATTTTCTGAGTTATATTTGGGACAATGCGCTTTAATTCACTCGTTCTCTTTGGTCCATTCATTAAAAAGTATAATACAAGACCTTTCCATTTTCCGCCAATAACTTCCTTTGTCACTTCAAAACCACAACTAAATTTTTTCAAGTCTAAACCTCTCCATTCCACATTTATTACTTTTTAGTTACTATATCACAAAAAAGTGGGTACTTCCGTTAATGTGCTTACTGAAGGATACTATATCTTGTAAGTTGTTCTTCAAGTACTTAAAGGTATTAGATATAAAATAAAATTAATTAGGATACTATATCTTGTAAGTTGTTCTTCAAGTACTTGGGGAATGGTGTAACGGAATCGCCGCAAAATATAAAATTTATAGGAGGAGTCAATATGACCAATCAACAAGTTCAACTCAATATTCGTTTTAAGGCTAAACCAGGGAAGAAAGAAGAATTCCGCAAGGAGCTATCTTCCCTTATTGAGGAGATGTCATCCGAGAAGGCATTCATTAGCGCCATTGTATCGGACGATCTGGATCAGCCGGATGACTTGATCATTTATGAAACATGGCAAGGCACGAGAGATAGCTGGCTTGCGGAAGAATTTATTAAACCATACCGCAAGAATTACGAAGGAACACTGGGCGATTTAATTGTGGATAGAAGCGTCAGCTGGTTGCAACCGAAGGGCGAATGGGGAAGTCATATAACGAATGCGTGATGACGTTGAATCTTTAATCATTTAACCGAAGAAGGCAAACGCCTTGAAAGTGTGGTTATCCCTATTCTTAGGGATACCCATAAAACCGTATTGAATGGAATAACGGATGAACAATCCGAAGTGTTACATAATTTAATTTCAAAAATTATTACCAATACATCAGGAGGAAATAAAGGATGAATATTGTTGTACTCGTAGGAAGTCTAAGGAAAGAGTCTTATAACATGCAGCTGGCTAAAACAATGCAGGAAAGATACAAAGAAAAAATGAACTTGGAAATTGCCGACATCCGTTCCTTGCCTCATTTTGATCAAGATGAAGAAAACAATCCGCCGCAGTCTGTAAAAGAATTCAAAGAGGCAGTTTCAAATGCTGACGGAGTTGTCATTATTACTCCGGAATACAACTGGTCGATTCCTGGTGTTTTGAAAAACGCCTTGGACTGGGCTTCGAGGGTGGATAAGGTTTTCATTGGCAAACCAGTCATGGCTCTCGGTGCGACTATGGGAATGCTCGGAACCGTCCGTGCCCAAATGCATTTGCGTGAAATTCTGGATGCCCCTGGCATTCAAGCAAGAATCCTTCCTCCGGGCGGAAATGAAGTACTAATCGGTTTTGCCCATCAGAAGTTTGATGAACAATCAGGCCAATTAGTTGACGAAGGAACGCTTAATTTCTTGGACAGTAAAGTCGAAGCATTTATTGACTTTGTAAAATCACAAAATTAAATGAACAACAAAAAGACCGGCCCGCAATATGGCCGGTCTTTTCGCTTACCTGAGGAGGTGTCTGCCAGGTAAGGTGGATATGGCGGCTAACGGGATCCTCCTCCTATGGACAGGTACGTTCTACCCCGGCTACCGTAATGATAAAACTATATAAAAAATGGTCACCCAGAAATATCTGGCTGACCTTATAATACGAACGGGGCAGAATAGTATAATTTAGTTGAAGAAGAAAAACGAATAATGCGTATTTGACAGAAAGGGCGTCGTAAGGAGATACAAATTTTTTAATTTCGACGTACTGGTGATGCTAGTGGGACAGAAGGAGCACTTGACATTAGATGTACTAATGATGTTCCGATTTGAGTATATCCAGCATGAGGGAGACGTGGTTTATGACCAGACCCAACACCCAATTGTATAACTCCAGCATTGGCGATTATGCCTATTTTTAAAAAATTTATTTCAAATGTTTGTTTAAGATGTTTATCCATTTCATTCACCTCTTTTTAACATATGATCCAAAGTTAGGTTCAATTCCGAAAAGTCATCGAAAAGAATTAATTGCACACTACGATTCTATTGTGAAGAAATGTACTTAAGCTAACGGGTGCATTACTGGAACAACGGTAATGCTTTTTTCTTCTTCAAATAAAGTCGCAGGTTAGTGCAATAAGGTAATGAATATTTCAGGGAGAGCAGAGGTTGAGTATGAATCAATTATATTTGTCATTAAATGAAGCAGGCTTGATTTTTAAGGGGCATACAGAACAGGGAGAGGTTGATTTCATTTTTCTTGAAACCTACGAGAATGGAACAACACATTCAGTGGATGTGAATACATTCGAAACGCTTTTCGGGGATGTAGAAGGAAATCCGACCTATGAAGCATTGTCGGGACCTCATACTTTTAAATGGGGAGATACGCAATACACCATGACTGCTGAGGAAATGGGTTAACAAAAGTATTTCGACCAATGGAAAGAGCAAAGGATTATTCAACTGGAAAGACCAATTTCTCAATTTTAATGCTGATTAATTGGTCTTTTTATATTTAATTTCTTGACGTGTTAATCTGTATTTGCCTGCTACTTAATGCTGGATTAGTTCTAATAAAATATTTAATCCTTCTTTTAATTCTTCAAATGACGCATAGGCATAGGAAATACGGATATGATGTAGATCTCTTGTTTCATAAATATAACCTGGATTAATCAAAACATTTTGATTAACCAAATTCAGAAATAAAGTCTTATTTACAATAGGTTCATGAAACCTGAGCCATATATAGAAACCACCATCTGACTTTTTCCACGTGGCAATTTTCTTGAATTGTTGTTCCAATATTTCTTCTACAAATGTAGCTCTTTTTCTCAGTTGTTCACGGAGTTTAATTAAATGCCTTTCATATAAACCAGATGATATCCAGTGTGCAACGATTTCTTGAGAAAAAGCACTTGAACCATAATCCGTTTGCATTTTGATATCAGCTAATCGCCTGACAACAGGTGAAGGTGCAACAACCCACCCAATCCGTAATCCAGGACTTAGCGTTTTGGACACACTGCCAATATAAAGCACTTGTCCTGATGTATCAAACGACTTTATAGCTGGCAAGGATGATTCAAATAACAGTTCGTGATACACATCATCTTCAATTATTGGAATTTGTAGCTCTTTACACACATTGTAAAAGTTTTCCCTTTCTTCTACTGACCAATTATTCCCTGTTGGATTGTGTAATGTTGGTACACAGTAAAATAAAGATTGTCTTTTTCTTTTAAGTCTCCGTAAGGTATCTGCTAAATGTACATCCCGTAAAACTGAAATTATTCGCATTCCAGAAGATTGAAAGGGATGGATAGAATTTAAATACGAAGGTTGTTCTTGAAAGACGATAGAACCTTCTTCTAATAATCCAATTGCAATTAATTGAAGTGCTTGCAGCGCACCTGAAACAATTAAAATGTTCTCTGGATCTGTTTGAATACCTCTTTTTTCTAAATAATTACATAAAATTCCCCGAAGCTTTTCACTTCCTTGAGGTGATGAATAACCAATTGCCTTTGAATCAAGAGATATCGCCTTTAATGACTGTTCAATTTGCTTTGTCGGTAGTAATTCTGGTGATAATTCACCTGTTCCAAGGCGGATGATATGATTCTTTTGCTCATATTCATTGATGAGTTGGATCGTATGGTAGTTTGGTTTATGAATACTTGATTCTATGTGCTGCTGCCAATTCGGTTGAGCTTTGTCCAAAAGCACATTCCACGAATTATTAGCTACAAATACTCCTGACCCCATTTTTGATTCGAGAAAACCATCCGCCTTTAATTCATCAATTGCAAGTTGCACGGTGCTTCTATTCACATTAAATTCCATTGCTAGTTGGCGCTGTGTTGGAATCTTTGTGCCAACACTCCAATCACCTCGTTCAATACGAGATTTTATCCAATCCACAATTTGCTCTTGAATGGTCAAATGAGAATGACGATTTGGTCTCCATTTCATCTAATCCCTCCCGAATTGGATGGATATAAAAGCATCCAATTGGTTGTTTTCTTTTAGTTGTATCATAGTACGATAGTAATTGAAAGGGAGTTGACTATATGGAAGCCATTCTTCATGGAATAATCTTAGCATTCGGTCTTATTTTACCTTTAGGAGTACAGAATGTATTTGTATTTTCACAGGGAGCCACACAGCCCAAGCTACTTCGAGCACTTCCTGCGACTGTTACAGCTGCATTGTGCGATACATTTTTAATACTTTTAGCCATCTTTGGGCTATCCGTTATCGTCTTGCAATTTGAATGGCTACGAATTAGCCTAATGATTACTGGAATTTTATTTTTACTTTACATGGGATATGCTATTTGGCGCTCTGAACCAAGAACAACTAAAACTAATAAAGCATTACCGATCTGTCAACAAATCATCTTCGCTTTATCCGTTTCTTTATTAAATCCTCATGCCATTTTAGATATAGTCGGTGTTATTGGGACAAGTGCATTAAAATATGAAGGAACGGAACAAGTTTTTTTTACAATTGCATGTATTACAGTATCTTGGATTTGGTTCTTTGGGTTAATGCTGGCGGGCGCAATCATGAAGAGGCTAGATGGAACAGGAGGTTTAATGAATATATTCAACAAATGCTCCGCCCTGTTTATCTGGGGAACTGCCATTTATCTTTTTATTGGATTAACGTAATGTCCCCTAATAATAAGATATTTAACGGTTGGACATGATACTTCAATAAAATCAAGAAAAATAAATAATTAGGTAATGATAGTATGATGTTTGTGAAAGACTGTACTTAAGCTAACGGGTGCGTTAGTTCTACAAGCTAGAGGCAGCAATCATGATCATTATCTTGATCTTCAGCAATCGGGTGCATATCCGGAATAAGGTTTTGCGTCCTTTTTTCATAATCGGGCCATTAATTGAATAAAAAAAAGGATTTTTCACGAAACAATTGAACTAAAAATTAATGGCTCACGCTCAAACTTGAACAATAGGAGGTGTAACAAATTGTCGATCTTCCGTAATCCCCAAGTTATTCTGATCAGTTCGGATGTAGTTTGAGCAGCTACGTGCTACGAGATTCTAGGGTATACCGAGACCTTTCGAGTACCATACGATGGAGAACCGATTCATATTGATTTGGTTCTCGATGACTACAGAATAGGCATCGCAACTGTTTCCTCTACGCGCGATGATCACGGCCTCGACCCCGTGTCTCATGGGCAGCGTGTTGCAGTGATTTTGCGGACGGATGATACAGCTGCAGCCTTTGAAACCGTCACTTCGAATGGTGCTAAAGCCCTGGTCTTACCCCACGAATGGCTCGGTCGGCTGCTCATTGCTTGGGTGGCAGATCCGGACGGTAATCCAATTCAGATTGTTCAAAATCTCTGACGATGCACGGTTATCTCAGGCAACGGTTAGTATTCTTCATAGCAGTTCTCCCTATGCTAACGAAGCAATGCGATTAAAACAACTGCATTCTGATTTAGGGTATTTTTGCATATCAAAAAAGGGGAAAAAGAGTACTTCATTAAAAATTAAGGAGGTACTCCATGTACAGATATCTCGTTCAAGGGATTCTACCGATCCTCAGCAATCGGGCGCAATTCAATAATACAGAAGGCTTCCATGTTGCGAAACTAGAGTAATAAAGAAATAAAAATTTATTACTGAAAGAAACTGATGACAATGTCGAGCATGCCAATCGGTTACCTTATTTCCCCACTGCTTCTTGATTGGTGCACGTATTACGTTGTGGTACCTCGCAACTGGCCTCGAGTTTTTAACCCGGAATAAGAAAATGTAAAGATTACAATAAGTTATTTAAGTTTTATACTTCAACATGCATACCCCCGTCCTGTTTTGGATGGGGGTTAAATAAAGTTGTTAAATTTTTGAATAAGGATGCCTTAGCAATACAGCCATTTAAAATAATTATTTTCTTCCATAATCGCGCGCCCGATTGCGAAAGATTGACATTATTAAAGAATGTTGAACCTGCTTGAGCATGTTTTAAAAATGAGCTATGCGAATCGAACACCTATCAGACCTGTAACAAGTCCGATGATAATGCCAAACGTACAAAGGATCAGCCAGATTCTCCTCTCACTCGATTTGTTAAAGGAACACCAACCAAGCACTGCTAAAAGAATACCTTCAATTAAAAACCAAGGTTCGAACAGTAAAAGATCCCACAACACAAATGCATGTTCATTAACATTGAAAAGTCCTGATTCTAAATTAACAACACCTGCGATTTGAAGTAATCGGTAGATGATTCCGTAAATGCCGTGGGAGGCAGCCACGGAGGAACCTGCTAAGGTTATCGTTAGCAATAACCATTTTAACGGCTTACTGTTTCCAAAATAAATTAAGGCAATCCCCAGGAACCCTGCTACCGTCAGGAATGCTGATGCAAGCCAATTAATTAGTTCCCATTGAGGGAGTTCTAATACAGATGGCTTTAGGATGGACATACCGATTGTTCCGCCCAAAGCCCAATAAAGGTGGGGGATCATATAAGCGATAGACCAAATAAAAACAGCATATCCCGACCAAACCAATTCACGAGACCGTGACAACTGAGATTCCAGGCGAATCAATTGTGGCCCTCCAGCATTCTTATTACTCATAAGGTTTCCTCCTTGGGAGCTGAGCCTTCCATGCGGTGAGACCAAATAATATACTTCCAATTAAAGACCATGGACCGGGATCTAAGACTCGAATGAAAATAGAAAAGTCCACCCAAAAGGTTGCCGACAAAGTGGATAGCGCCAAGACCAAATGCCGAGAAAAATGCCCCGTATCCTAACCATCTCTGACTTGTGGTTAATTGCGTCTCCATTTTAAATACTCCAACTCCTTTGATCATCTTACCTTTGATGATACATGAGCGGTGTTTTATCATAACGGGTCCAGAGTTCTATTTATAACTACGTCTGGAGAACTATTTTAGGAAAACTATGGATTGTCTTCTTCTTAATTAGTTTATTGTTTGCACTTCTTAATTTGCTCCATGCGAAACAACAATCTGAACATAAAGTCTTATTGTCGATTGTTGTTTTAGTGGGTAGCATCAGCTCTTTAGGAGCTTATGGGTTTCAATTTCTTATTTTCCACCTTATGGCATAACAAATATGAAAGCAAGGATGTACATTTAATAATATTTAGGCAATGATCTTCCACAATCGGGCGCAATTCTGCAGTAAGAATTGTGAATGTTTTCACTTAAAATAACGTGGCAGGTTAGTGGAAGATGGAGTTGTTTATTAACTTCCCAATTGACACATTTTGCGTAATAAGAAAAACCAATGTATTTTAAATAAAAAAGGCACCCATAAGGTACCTAAGGAGAGCATGTATCAGGAACTTTAATAGTATATGAAATTGTTTAGTTTTTGGTAACGGAAATACAAAACCCCCAAAAGGGGGCTTAGAGAAAATTAATATCCAAATGGACCTGATGGACAACAAGGGTTGACTGGATATCCACACATTGTATGTGTTTCACAGCATTCATTTACACATGATTCTGTGTGGGGAAAATAATGTTGATGATTAACATGAAGCTTGTTGACTGTTGTCGTATGAGAAGGATGGACATGAGAGACTACTTTATTAAATAAGTTTGTTTTTACATATTGTTGTGCAGGGTCAACTAGTCCCGGGTCATACTGTGTTGGAAACACTTGTGGCGGACAGTATGTTGGCGGACAAGGTGGTGGCGGGCAACATTGGGCTGGCATTGGTTGTACAGGTGCTATCATATTTGGCATCATATTTGGCATCATATTTGGCATCATATTTGGCATCATATTTGATGGTGGAAAATTTCTATTCATCGTTAAATAACCTCCATGTGAATTTGTCTTGTGTCACCATTAGTCTATGTGAACTTTTGTTTGTACGGACTAGTCGTATACCTAATTTAGAAATATTCAATGAAGCACTCTACGAAGTTTTTGGACACAAAAATATGCAGTAAAGGGCCGAGATAATTCTAACAAAAGACACCAAATGCAAAGTTAAAAAAGAAGCGTCACTTAGACACGCTGCAATAAAAATGGACAACGTAAAAAAGGAGCCATTAAGGCTCCGAAGCAAAAAGGTGTAGCAAAGGATATTTTGTTCAGGTTTATTTTATGTCATTTTTTAAGAAGTAACTCAGACACATTGGCGTTGGCACAAGGCATCTGTGTGGAGATCTCCAAGGTGACTACCTTGTTCAACAAAAATTATCTTTTCCCAAAGTAGAAAAATAAACCCATTTATAGAGGAGTAAATAAATTATTCGTTACTATTATGACCTCTATTAAAACTATATACGGTACCGGAACGGAAATACTGTAAAGGTAGAATGCTTTACGAAGAAAAGAAGGAAATCAAAAATGCCAAAACACGAAAACTTTTGGTATCAATATTTAATGATGATAGATAACGAGGGATTTACAATGAGCGTTCCTGAGTGGTTGGATGATGGTCTTGTCGAGGAGTTTAATAACCTAGTTGAAAAGTATTCGAGGTTTGATTTATTCCAACCCGAGGACGGGAAGAACTTAGCGAGGTTTGTTACTATCAGACATAAACTCAAGATATGTAAGGATATCTTATTGTCAAACCCAAGCTATTTAAACAAGTCCTCTTTCATGAAACAAAAGAGAGATTTTGAATGTCAAATGAAACTCTTGGAAAAGAGACTTAACCTTAATACGAACAACATCAAGGCGATTGACAAAGCAATCATTGAGAGCAAATCGGAGTTGGAACGATTCTCCAAGAGGATCTTGTCCAGGTGCTTTACGGCGATAAAGGAGAAGAAGAACTTCAAAGACGTCTAAACTGCCCCGTTAGTATCTACATGGATTCAATACCCATCGATCAAGATCTCGATTGCGCTGAGAGGCTCTCAGAAACACAGGGTTTTCCTAAAATCTCTTTCTTTAACTCAAATACAGCACCGATTGAGTTTGTTTTCCACATGGTCAAAAGAATTGTCTAAAAAATATAAAGCCCGGCAGTTCAAAAATAGCACTCATAATAATGGAGGGCTTTTTTTGTTTAAGCGTAAGGGCATCTGTCTATACAGGAAAGTTTTTTACTCATATTTTGAAGGGAAAGAAAACAATTTAACAAGGAGGATTCACATGTTCAGTTTAACCGGGCAAGAAATTAGTCATTTTCTTTTTGCTATGGGCTGCTTATTAGCATGCGCACATCTGTTAGGATTTTTAGCAGAGAAAATCTTTATTCCTCGTGTAATTGGGGAAGTTGCAGCGGGATTAGTATTAGGTCCAACATTACTAGGACATTTTTTTCCCGGAGCTTTCCAGTGGCTATTTTTAGGATTTGAATCAGAACCCAAACTATTTGCGCTTTTGTACCAACTTGGTTTGTTGTTGTTGATGTTTAGTAGTGGATTAAAATTTCAGACTCATTTCAGTAAAGAAGATGCTAAAATCACTTCTGCTCTGGTCATTGGTGCAACAATACCAGCTTTTGTGGTTGGATGGTTTGCAGCAGGATTGTTTAATATTACCCCATATTTAGGAACAGCCAATAATCCGGTCGCAATCAAGATTGTCATCGCAATTGCTATTGCAATTACATCGATTCCCGTAATATCGAAAATTTTTAATGACCTTGGAATAATGCACACGCGTTTTGCAAAAATTGTAATTGCATGTGCTGGGATTCATGACATTTTACTATGGGTTGCATTAGGTTTAGCCACTGCTATTGCAAGTCAAACGGGAGTTATAACAGTGGGGTCTGCTGTTCAAAGCGTGGGGATCAGTTTAGCATTTATCGTGGGGACACTCCTGCTAGGATATCTTTTATTTAATAAGTTAACCATCATAAAACAAAATTTGCTATTTCGGTCGTCAAATTTGGGGTATTTTTTGTTTATCATGTTTATGCTTGCATCTCTAGCCGGGAATTTACATGTAGAAACAATATTTGGTGCATTATTGGCTGGAGTTGTGGCAAAGCTGGCGTTGCCAAAGGCTGTTTCTGAAAGGGTAGATCAAGGTGTAAGTAATATTTCTTTTTCATGGTTCATTCCAATCTACTTTGCAACTGTGGGCTTGCAATTAGACCTAGTTAAACACTTTAATCCATTATTTTTCTTGGGGTTCCTGTTATTCGCAACACTTACTCAAACCATCGCAGTTTATGTTACATCTCGTCTGATTAAACTTGATCCACTAACTAGTTTTAATCTTGGCATCGCTATCAATGACCGGGGAGGACCGGGAATTGTTCTGTCATCGGTTGCTTATGCCAGCGGGATTATTAATCAAGAGTTTTTTGCCGTACTTGTCATGTTAGCTTTAGTGACTTCTTGGATACCAGGGACTTGGTTAAGGATTGTCGTTAATAAGGGCTTGAGATTAATGCCGGGTGATGAAAATATGACACCTATAAAAAGAGAGGATATTGTGGAAACCAAAACAATTAACTAAGGTACAATTCAAAAAGTAAGATTGAAATAAACAGGTCCGTTTAGGTAATTATTTATCTTTAAGACGGACTTTTTCTTATTGTATAGCCTTAAATAGCGTGTTTATTAAGACCAACTTTGTGCATGATTTCACTTAAACTATAGGGTGCGATAGTTAAAGATCGCTGCGGCGATCTTTTTCTTGTTGAAATAACCAAGCAGTATAGTTGAAAAACAAAAGTACATAAATATTACAAACAAATAAGACGGGTGAAAGGAATTTAAATAACAGGAGTTCTTATAGGAGAATATGTCTTTTGTGTATAAATATAAGATGAAGGGAGGGATAAATTTTTGTATGAGGCAAAAGGTTTTCAAAGTACAGACTTCGCAGAACTTATTCGGATAGTTAATGATTTTCTTGGCGCATTAGAGGAAGGAAAGCTGATAGATGTTAAATACAATGCTGTTCCTCTTACTGTAAGCATGCACACTGAATATGGAGTGAATCCTGATACAAAATATACGGCAATGATTATCATAAAGAAATAGAGATTGTGATGAATTGCACTTAGAGTAACGGGCAGCGATTGCTGAACAAGTCAGTAGCTTTTTGTGTTTATTTGCCCAGGAAGGTTTTATATAGAATAATAATATTTAGGTTAGTAGAGGTTTCAGAATATACGCGGGAAAGTTAACCTTCCCTTTATTGGTAAACCGACACGATTCCTATTGTTTTTGTTTTTTTTTGATTTTTAAAGAAAAAGTAGTTGACACTGAAAATAAATCTATGATATTATTAAAAATTTGATAAAAAATAATATATATGTTAAGGTTAAGAAGGTTACAATATGTGGAGGTGTATTATTTGTTTCAAATTGGCGATAACATTGTTTATCCAATGCACGGAGCAGGTATAATTAAAGCCATAGAAGAAAAGGAAATCTCAGGGGAAAAACAACAGTATTATGTCATAAAAATGTTAATCGGTAATATGCAAGTCATGATTCCTACGGGTAAAATATTGAGTTCAAGTATACGCCCTGTTACTGACATAATTGCATTAAAGCAAATCTTAAACATTTTTCATCATGGAGAATCAGATAGATTACTGCCGTGGAAACAAAGGTATAAAGTGAACACGGACAAAATAAAAACGGGTAAAATACAAGAATGTACTGAAGTTGTACGGGATTTAATGCGTATGAAGAAAGAAAAAGCACTTAATACAAGCGAAAAAAAAATGTTAGATAACGCACATGAATTTTTGATTAGTGAACTGGGATTAATTAAAGGGATTACTGAAAATCAAATAAAAAGTTTCTGTTAAGGTTAATTTAAGATAATGTATTACATCTCCCAAAAATATCCTGAATTTTTTGGGAATATGTTTATTATTAAAAGTAAATCATTTCAAAGACATTCAACTTCTCCAACTCACCTTTAGAGCATTAACCTCTTTTGTTATTTCTACAATCTAATCCATTTTTATTATTTAAATTTCTTTTACGAACGTTTGAAGTTTCATCAAATAACTTGATAAAATAGTCAATTGATTTTTACAATCCTGATTCACACTGGCACGGACAAGGAGCCGTAAGGATGAAAGAGAGGTAGGGCTTTCATTGTTTTAGGTATAAAATATATTATTTAAGTCATTATTTCTAGAAGAAAAAACAATCATCTCACCTCTATCTTTAAGAATTTTTTACATCTACTGAGACAGTGAATAGTAATTGTTTATCTTCTTTACGTAAAAGAGAAAAACGAATTGGTAACACATATGGTCAACTACGAAAATGGTTTCCAAACGAGGAAACCATTTTTTATTTTATTTACATAACAATAGTAAAGATTACTGGTATGGTTTTAAATATAGGACGAGGGGACAGGTCCCTTGTCCCATGAGAGTACTTGTCCAATACTCTATCCCTAGCAACTTTTCTCTAACGAGTAAGTTGCCATCTAGAAGAACAAAGGAACCACCCACTCTCCACAAGAAGATACTATAAAAACATCCCGTATTAATAGATCCAAAAGTAGCTTTTTCTTGTTCCTGTTGAAGGAGATATTATTGATGACCCAGATTTTGATTCAAGATTTCATAATGGATATGAGAATGTAAAAGTTACCCTAAATTATGAGACAAATGAATGCTATGTATCTCTACATCCACTTGCAATTGAATTAGAAGACATTAGTATCAATAACTATATAGAAAAATTTGTAGCACATGAATGGCGTATTGTTTCAAAAGAAGAATTATTAACTTGCTAAATGAGAAAGATTTACCGCATACCACTGCATGTTATTGAAGTAACGTGACAGTTTAGTTTAAGTACAGTTCTTCACAAAGTAGAAAAAGCTAATCTTCCAAATCAGGAAAATCAGCTTTTTTTTACTCAAACGTGTGCGTCTGGCTTGAATAAGCACCTTAATTTTACTAAACTTATTGAATAACTCTATAACAGCCTTACCACGGCATAAATTTGCGCATTTGTGTCTTTAAGCTCACGAGAAAACGAACAAGTATCGTATTGTTTGGGATTCTCTCACAAGGCATATTCTGCCAAATTTGATGACAGAATACCTAAAGGGGATTGACGAAAAGATTAGATAGGACATCGATAATAATTCCTTTCCATTTTCCACCTATAGTGTGTAAAATCATGTATTTAAATGTGAATTTAAAATCGATGTACCCATTCATATTCCTGTTAGTTGCTCTTTTTTATTTAAGGGGCATTTCGACGAAGATTATTACTGGAAAGAACAATGTGGATGAATATTTGTGGAGTTGGAAAGAGAAAAGGGATATTTTTGCAATAATTCTTTTTAAGCTATTACAACTAATAAACGGTAACATATAAACACTAAATATACCCTAAAAAGGTAAAAAGGGGAATTGGAAAATGAAAACAAAAAGAA
Source organism: Neobacillus bataviensis LMG 21833 (assembly GCF_000307875.1). Classification (GTDB taxonomy): domain Bacteria; phylum Bacillota; class Bacilli; order Bacillales; family Cytobacillaceae; genus Neobacillus; species Neobacillus bataviensis. Next base: position 99,648 of record NZ_AJLS01000097.1, on the reverse strand, counting down.
AAAGAGCTTCTCGAAATAAGCTTCGTATTTTTACGATTCTACTTTTAATGTTTGCCTTATTCATTGGAGTTTATTATGCAATCAAAGAAAATGGTAGCGAGCAGATGCCAGTTAAAGAAAGCACAATTAATACAAAACCTTCCGGTAAAAATAAAGTGGATTCAAAGAATAATCAGAATTCAAATCTTGAGAAATTAGTAGAAGAAACATTTACTCTGTCTAAGGTAGGTAGGGTTCCGAACATTTCCATTGTTTCTGGTAAAACAGAATGGAAGGAAGTTATTAATGAGTGGGGAAAATCAGACCATATTTCGGAAACTGCTAAAGGCAGGTATGAGGAATATGAAAGTCATCATGCTACAATCGGCTATGCCGATCAGACTGTAAATGATATACGATCTTATGATTCTGAACTGCAAAATATATCTTTAAATGTAATTGAGAAAACTGGTGGAGAACCCGATGACATTCGATACTATAAAGATTCAACACATGACCAAATGATACTTGTCTATCATGCAACGGCTTCTACTGATTTATTATGGGTTTTACCAGTAAAAACAGAGCAGGAGCCAAATCCTAAAGTTGACCATATCTCACTCTATACACAGCTTGAAAAGACACCAAATCAACAAGCACAAATTGAAAAAGAGCAGAATCAACAAAAAAATCAAACCATTTCAGAAGTAATTTCTAAAATGACCTTAGAAGATAAAATTGGCCAGATGGTCCTTGCTGGGATTTCCGGGACCACAATGGATACAAACGCAAAAAAATTAATAAGCCAATTCCATGTCGGAGGAATTATTTTTTACAAAAATAATTTCGAAACCCCTGCACAAACCGTTCAACTTGTGAATCAACTTAAAGCTGGAAATAGTTCGAGTCTACCGCTTTTTTTAGGCGTTGACCAAGAGGGGGGACGTGTGACAAGATTGCCAGGTGAACTTGTTAACTTTCCTCCAAGTAAACAGATTGGACAGGTAAATAATCCCGAGTTTTCTTATAAAGTCGGAACACTTTTAGGGCATGAATTAAAAGAATTTGGTTTAAATCTCAATTTTGCACCTGTTCTTGATATTAACAGCAATCCAAATAACCCAGTAATCGGGGATCGATCATTTGGGAACAATGCGGAAATAGTAAGTAAACTTGGGATTCAAACGATGAAAGGGATGCAGTCGCAAAACGTCATCCCTACAATTAAGCATTTTCCTGGTCACGGAGATACATCGGTTGATTCCCATCTGGAACTCCCAATTGTAAATAAAAGCTTTAAGGAACTTAAAGAACTAGAGTTAATTCCGTTTGAACGTGCGATTAATCAAGGAGCAGATGTTGTGATGGTCGCCCATATCTTATTGCCTCAATTAGATAAAACTAATCCAGCGTCCATGTCAAAAGCTGTCATGACGGATCTTCTTAGAAAACAAATTAGTTTCACGGGAGTAATCATAACGGACGATATGACAATGGGAGCCATTACAGAACATTTTGATATTGGTAAAGCAGCGGTAGAATCAGTAAAGGCAGGAAGCGATATTATTTTAGTAGGACATGACTATAATAATGTTGTAAAGATTACTTCCTCTTTAAAAACTGCTGTTCAAAATGGGGAAATTTCCGAACAAAGATTAAATGAAAGTACAGAAAGAATTATTCAACTAAAAAGGAAATATAGCATTCACGATACGAAAGTAGAAAATCCTAACATAAATGAAATAAATCACTCAATCAATAGTCTTCTGAATAATTATTTCCATTGATTATTCATATATTCCACTGGGAATTTTTCGTATACCATTTCGATCAATTGGTTATATTTTTTTATCAAAGATTTATTAAGTCTAATAACGTTATCAAATGAAAGTTAGAGAATAAAAATCCCCATTCAATTGAATGGGGATTTGCTTTTTACTGCTTATGATCAGTATGTTCCCAAACCACGTTTTGGGTACATTTTTTTCTTATGATTCTTACCCAATTAACTATATATGGTACCATTTGGGCAATGATATTAGGGACGATTGTTATAGGTTTAGGCCAAGCGTTTGTATTTACCACAATGTTTATTGCGGCTAGTTCAGGTGTTGAAATGAAACAACAAGGGATTGCATCTGCCATTATAAATACAGGGCAACAAATTGGCCCTGCCGTAGGGCTGGCTGTAATTATGGCAATAGTTTCAGCTGCCTTTACTACCAGTGGGTCATTGGAAGATATGGGGGATAACCTCTTGTCCAAAGCCGTTTGTATGGCATTGATTATTGAAGCTGTAATTGCCTTGAACTTGAAAATTAACACTGTTTCTAACGCTAAGTTGACGGAAAGAGAGAAAGTCATACTTTCAAGCACTGCAGATCAATATTTTGAATTTGATTTCAATGTAGATGATAAGTATAAAGATGTAGCCGTATGGGTTGAAAAATATGAATCAGGCAATTTAACTGGTGTGATAGACCGTATTTCTACTGGGATTAAAAATAAGGGGACGATTATTTTATCAACATCGAAAACGAATGAAGAAACTAATCAAGCTCTATTTACTATTAGCATTAGTAGTAATGGCGGTACAAGTACAGGATGGAGTCCAGTAACGGTTACAAAGGATGATATTGGCATTGATTGGGGAATTAATCCATTAGACAACATTCCAATTATGGATAAGATGGTTTTAGCTGGTATTTGTTATTCAAGGAGCAACGAAGGGACTAGCACTCTTTCTACTGATTTTTATAGTGATGTGGACAGTCATATGAACGAGCTAAAAAACTACGATGTTGTATATTTGCTTAGAAGTGAATTTAAGTAATTGCTAGGTTTTAATCAACAAATGAGCGCGTCTCTGTAGCAAGAAATAATGATTTTTTCATTCGACCTAGAGACTTTTCTTTTTCTTGCTGTACCAACAGGGACGTTTGTTTGTGGCTGTGAGGTTTCATTTACATTGCAATTAATGATGCAATGAAAATGGGGAATCCACGATGACGAAAACACTCTAATCAAAATTGATGCGCTCATATATAAAACGTGTCTTTTTGTATTTGGCAGATACTCAGATTTTTTCTAGGAACATGTCTGTCATCTTCAATTTTTATTAAGAATGGAAGGGCTGTCCTCGAAAGTCACTTTTGATGACTTTCGGGACAGCCTCTTTACAAATTATTGAGCTGAATTAGCGGACATACCGCCATCAATACGAACCATCGTTCCATCAATGAACGAAGATTTATCTGAAGCTAAAAATACCATCAAATCTGCAATTTCTTCTGGTGTAGCATAACGCCCCATCGGAACAGCTGCTTCAAATGCTTTTTTCGCTTCTTCAACATTCTCTTCGCCAACTGCGTTACTTTCAATTCGGCGCATCATATCTGTGTTTGTAGCACCTGGAGCAACCGCATTGACACGGACGCCATAAGGTGCCATCTCGATAGCTGCTGATTTTGTCAGTCCGAGAACAGCATGTTTCGATGCCGCATAAACGCTCATTCCTGGAGCACCGAGCCATCCGCCGTTCGATGCTGTATTGACAACAGATCCAGACTTTTGTTCTTGCATGACACCTAGAACATATTTCAATCCGTAAAAGGCGCCAAAGAAGTTAACATCCATAACAAAACGTAAGTTCTTTTCCTGTTGTTCTGTTATGGTGGCATTAGCACCGTTTACACCTGCATTGTTAATAAAAACATCGATACGACCATATTTTTCTACGGTTTTATCAACATAATTTTTTACTTGATCTTCTTTTGTAACATCAGCAGGGACCAATAAGATATCGCTAGATTCCACTTGTCCGGAAACCTTTTTCAGAGCATCTTCATTTAAATCAACAAGCGCGAGTTTTGCCCCTTCATTTGCAAATGCTTTTGCTGCTGCAGTGCCGATACCACCGGCAGCACCTGTAATTAAAACGACTTTATCTTTAAGTAACATAAAACCATCCCCTATATTTTTTAATAGAATCAATTATAATTTGTGATAAAAGTTTGAACCCTATACTTAAAAACTAAAACCATATTGTGAATTCGGCTTTAAGTTTCGTAAACATCATTTATGCTTTCATCTTATTTAAGAGAAACTGTCATTGAACTACCTACCACTTATTTTCTATCGAAAATTTGAAGTGGGGGATTACTAAGAACACCAACCTATCGTTTTGCCACTTTAATTTTAGCTTTATACCAGTTCGCACCACCTATCGTACGTCTGCTCATTATCTGTTTTACTTTGGCTGATTTTTTCTTCTAAGGTACGGAGGAATTTAAGATTTTTGTAAGGCAATGTTCCATTTTTATATTGTGAATCAATTTACTTAAACTAAAGGGAGGTTAGTGTAAGAGGTATGAACTATAGTGAAACCTAACCCCTTATTAAATCGTATAAAAAACTAACATATCAAAGTACCTAATAACGGTGGTGTAAAAGTGAATGAAATGTTACCTATCCAACGTGAAAATGGTTCTAGACTGTAGTGTGAAGGTTGAAGGCGTTATGTATGGCATTAAAATAAGCAAAAAAGGGAAAGGATTATTTAACAATATCTCAGCAAAGCCAAAAGCAGCAGTTTGTCCTAATTGAGGGTATGTTTCATTCTATATAGATGATTATAAAAAGTTTGTATAATTACTTTTCCAAATTCGACTCCTGTTCAGCAAATAGGTACTTTGCTTCAACAAGAAGACAAGGTATTTTTCTTATTCAAGTAACTGGGTGGGATAATTGAATATAGAAGATTGAAAGAAAAGTAATCACAAAAAAGGGAGGTATAAAAGGTGGACTTATTACTCTGGATAACTATTGGTTTCATAATAATCGGATTTGTTGTTCTCACTTCTATGAAAAAAGGAATGGAAAGTAAGCTCGCTTTTATAACAGTAAATATGGAAGACGAGGAAAGTTCAAAAAAAGCTAAATCCATAATTTGGTGGATAGTGAGTACCACAGCTTGGGGAATAGTGAGTATGATTCTTATTGTTTGGTGGTTTCATAATCACTTTGGATAACTGGTGGTTTCAAATGTACTTAAACAAACGGATGCTTTAACACAATAAGGAATAAAATTAAAGAGCCAAAAATATGCAAGTTTTTATGCACTACTTGCGTATTCTTGGCATTCTTCCATTTATAAAAGATACTACTAATAACAGCATTTTGTAACTGCAGTCATTGTGACTGCTGGTATCCAGGATTGGAATCATGCCCGCAAAAGATCTCTTTCAAGTTGCCATCTAATTTCTCAATATTGCAAAACTATGTGTTTTCTGTGCCTTTTAAAGGACAGAGGAGCATGATGAAAGTCGATTATTTCTGTCCAAAAACGTGTCCTGAAATGGTAATTTGTACAACTTAAATATCAACGCTTTTTTTAATAAAAATGCTGAAAAACTGGACATTCATTCCTACTTTTCTGAATCAAGTAAAAGATAACTCTTAAATTCTAGTTTCTTAGTTGTTTCAAGCTGGATAAATTCAGCATGTTCCAATTGAATCTTTTTCGAGAATAGGGGACCATCAAAAACATAGGTATGGTATTCACCTGATTCACCCATTGGGCAAATACTTGTCATTTGTACATCTTGTAAAAACGAATCATCCAGCAATCTGCCAAGCCACGTTTCGTCGAGGACATCTTCTCTTACACGAATAACAATGGCTTTAAAGCCAGATTGGACAAAGTTTTCGAGTAATGATTGAGCAGCTTCTTTTTTGCTCCAAAGAGGGTACAAGGCATCAACACCTGCAGCATTCGCTACGTTTTCGCCCCAATTTCGATGTTCATCTAAATAAAGATCTCCAAAAGCAATACCAGTAATCTTATATTGATTCTTCAAGATTTGAACAGCTTTTACAAATTCCACCGTGTAGGTTTCAAAGGTGCACTCTATAAAATGAATAGGTATGGATAGGGCCTTTCCTTGTAATCGAATCATATCTGTTCGCTCTCCATGACCAAATGTTCGCCCAAGTTCTTTTGGAACCGTTGTAACGAGGCAGGCGACTTCATAACCCTTTTGAATAAGAGTATCCAATGCCATACAACAATCCTTGCCGCCACTCCATGATAATGCTACTAGTTTCTTCATGATTCATCACCCTTACAGTATGTAATATTGATAGTTTATCATACAAATTCCAATCGTATTAACATCTTGGGTCAGACCCTTTTTAAGTTTTCTAATAAAAGTTTCAAATATGGAAGGATATTTATGAAATGAATGGGGCAAATGCAAAGAAATATTCATCAATACAGGCTATTTTTCATACTATATTTTTGGGGTGAGAAAATGCCAAGAGTAAATTACCGAAGTTCAGACGTTGATTTAATGGCAAGGATGATGAGAGCAGAAGCCGAAGGTGAAGGAAAACAAGGAATGTTATACGTTGGGAATGTAATCGTTAATCGTCTTAAGGCAGATTGTATAGACTTTAAAGGTTTAAGAAAAATTCACGATGTCATTTTTCAAATACAAGGAGGAAATTATTCTTTTGAAGCGGTTCAAAAAGGGAATGTATTTTATCAAAAAGCGCGAACGGCTGAAAAAAGATTAGCAAAAAAGAATTTGGATTACTGGAGGGAACACCCAGGGAAATATGCACTATGGTATTTTAATCCATACGCACCATGCCCCCCAACATGGTACGGTCAACCTCAATCTGGTCAATATAAAAATCATTGTTATTATGAACCAAAAGCGGGAACATGTGACAGTGTTTATAAGGGAAGTTAAGCTTACCCTTTGGGTAATGGTGGTGTCAGACCCCCGATGTGCTAACGCTTTAGCATGCTGGGGGTCTGACCCTTTTTTTAGGTTTTCTCCATTAGGGAAGAAATGGTAAGATAGAACCATGCAACGATTTTTGAACGGATTAATTTTTTAGAAAGAAGGTTTAAAATGAGTCAAACTAAGCTAAAAGAGGAATCTTTAAATCAAATCATAAAAAAAGCAAAAGACTTCTTTAAAAATGAAATAGTCCCAAGTCATAAAGCGAATACATTAAAACTGACAAAATTAAAGCAGTTTAATCTTAATCCTTTTTTGGACAAGTATAAAGCAAGTTTCCTAACAGGCAATGATGACCCTGAGAGCATTGCCAGAGCTTTAATCTATCCAAGGGTATTAGGAACATCGATCAATACCATTTTTGGAGATAAACTACAAAAATTTTGTAGTGAAGTTTTGGAAGGGTTTGCATCCACCACTTCGGGTATTGATATTGAATTTATCGATAAAGTAGATGGCAGGAAAAAATACTGTCAAATAAAGGCTGGGCCAAATACAATCAATAAGGATGATATTGAAACAATTAAGGGACATTTTCAAGGAGTGAAAAATCTTGCCAGGACGAACAAATTAAGTGTGAATCTTGATGATTTGGTTATAGGAGTTTTTTATGGAACTCCAGATGATGTAAGTAATCATTATAAAACCATTAATAAGGAATATCCTGTAATTGTTGGTCAAGAATTTTGGTATCGATTAACTGGAGAGATTGATTTCTATCAAAAACTTTCGGATGCTATCGGCGATGTAGCTTCAGAGGTTGATGGGTCTGAGATGATTGAGGGAGTTATTAAATCTCTTGCTAAAGAGATTGAAGAAAGGTTAAAGCCTCAGCTGTTAAAACCATAATACAAGTGCTCTACTCAAGGGTCAGACCCCCGACGGGCTAACGCTTTAGCGCACTTGGGGGTCTGACCCTTTTTATCGACACTTTGACCAAACTACTATATTTGTTTCTAGCATAAATTGACGTTGGTTTTTGTATTATACATTTTTTCAAATGGAAAAAATGTATGGATACTAATATTTACACCATTTTTTGTAGTAGTTGTAATGAACTAATTTGGGAGTTTAGTTGAAGAAGAATAATTGTAAATGATATTCTCAAAACTAATAATTAGAGTTTATTAAAAGCAAGGAGTTTACCAATTTGGTTGTTTTGAGAACAAGCAATTTTTACGATGATACAATGTGTAATGAAGGAGCTGACTTTTTAGAATTATCAGTGGTGGGAAAATCACTATTATGAGGGAATATGGGCCTATCTTATTCGGATTTTTTATGTGTCCAAAAATCAAAATTGAACCCATTAATGGGGATCCCAGGAAACAATTCATTTTTGCCAGTGCTTTAAACTATTCAGGACATCACGGTGGAGTATGATAAACTTACTTTTTCTGTAAGGGATTCTAACCTAACAGGGTTACAAGTGAAAAATGTAAAAATAAAGAAACATATTTCGCAAGAAGAAAGCAAAATACAATGCCGAACGTTCGATTAAATATAGATATAGTCTTTAAGAAAATGGTGTTTCTTTTAGTGAAGGGAACGCTTCTTTTTGTTTGGGTTATTTCGGCAAATCAAAGTGATAATAAGTTTGTGAAGGATTGTTTAGCATTTATACATACGTTTTTATAATGAAGACCCGAGAAGTCGGGCTTTTATTAACTTAGTTTTTTAAAAAATGAATACCTTGCACTTTTAGGTAATATGTTCAAAATTTCCACAAGTGGAGACCCTTTTTCTTTTATAAAGAAATTTAGCCGTTTAATGAAACGAAAAACCCGAATATTATGATTTATGATAATATGGAGGTAACATTTTCCACTCGAAGGAGGGTCGCTGTAACTCAGCTGGAAAATTTCCAATGGAGAACTAGTGAATAAGCGATCGCTGAATCCAAACAAAATATAAGTGAAGAAATGGTGGATATTTTAATATACCTTATCCAACTTGCTGATAAGCTAGAGATTAATCTTGAAGAGGAAGTCTTAAACAAGCTGGATAAAAACGCTATTAAATACCTAGTGACCAGAAGTGAGGAAAAAGTTAAATGATTATTTATAATGAGACCTCTTCAAACTTTTTAAACCATATATATGAAAATAAAATTGAGTACGTTCTCAAGAAAAACGTTCTTGCAAAAATGAACAAAGTTGTTTCGGGTAGTCATTACCTAGCTAAAAAGTGGTCTTAAAATTTAAGATTAAAAGGGGAGTCAGAAATGTCAGAAACTTTAATTAATAGACTTGCAGATTTGGATAGTTGCGCCGTTTCCGATGCACTTGATCAATTACATCTTAAAGGCGTTGCCATTGGATTACAGAATGTATCACATTCAAAACGTATAGTAGGCAAAGCCGTTACGGTTCAATTAGGATTGGCTGACGGTACACTTTCTAAACGGCATTTATGTACGGAAGCTGTTGATGCTTCGGGAGCAGGGGATGTGATCGTCATTGCCCATGAAAATCGGAAGAATATCGCTGGCTGGGGAGGCATTTTATCACAAGGTGCTGTAATGAATGGGATTGAAGGTGTCATCATTGATGGAGCATGTCGGGATGTGGATGAGAGCAGGGAATTAAAATTACCTATCTACGCAAAAGCAGCTATTCCTATTACAGCACGTGGAAGAATCGTGCAAAAATATTGGAATGAGCCGATTACCGTTTGCGGAATTCATGTAGAACCTGGTGATTATGTGATAGCTGATGCAAGCGGAGTCGTGTTTATTCCTAAATCGATAGCCGATCGGGTTATTCAATTAGCCGAAAATATTGTAAGAAAGGAAAAAATAATGGCAGAACTTGTTCAACAAGGTTATAAGATGGTGGAAGTAATGGGCGCATCCTATGAAGAAATATTGGTAAATACGGAGGGGGACAATGACTGATACTGAAATTTTACAGCAATTACGAGTGCTGAGTATGCATCGACGAAAATAGGATTTAATATGGTTAAAAAGGTGTAAATATACACAGAAATTATACTCTAAATATCAGTCTATTCTTCATTTAAAAAGGCTTGGTGTATCCAAGCCTTTTTGAAACACTCTCATTCTCCAGTCGTTATGTTATGGTTTTCACCAATCTTAACTGGCTTGGAGAACGATATACTTTGAGGTATTGTTAGGGATGCCAAACTGGCAAGAAGTGCAAGTATACCCGCGGCACTGAACGAAAATAAATGTGTTCCAAACACTTCGATACCCCACCCTCCAAGAAATGAACCTACTGCTGCTCCAATTTGATGCCCCACAAAATAGGCAAATCCATTTAAAATTCCAAGTAACCGTATTCCATATAAGTCACTTAAAATTGCTGTGGACATGGCTACTGAACCTGCCCAAGCCAATCCCCCGATAGCAGAAACAAGAAAGAGCTGCCAAGCAGACGAAGATAAAACAAGACCGAAAAAGCCAAGGCCGCGGACAAAAAACACTAAAAATAAAATGTTTTTGCGCGGAAATCGGTCAGCGAGTTGTCCTAAAAATAATGTGCCGAAGATGGCTACAATACCAATCATACCAACTCCAAAGGAAGCTGTCATTGGTGCAAAATGGTGATCCATCAACATCGGGACCCCGTGTGAGCCTAATAAATTCATCCCAAAACCACAGGCAAATAAGGCAAAAACAATTTTCCAATAGGTTTGTGTCTTTAAAGCATCCTTCAAAGTGAGATCTAACGGAGGAGAATGTTTTATTTTATCGCCTGAATCACCCGGATTATCAGCCTTTTCCGGCACATCTTCCCGCATAATAAAAATCGCTGAAGGAAAAACCAAACAGATGAGTATTCCCCCAAATAATAAGAGCGTATTCTGCCAGCCGACAAGACTATTCAGCCAGGTTTCGACGGGTGTTATAATTGCAATACCAGCCATTGACCCGGTCGTCAAATAAAATAGTGCCTTCCCTCTTTGGCGGACAAACCATTTGCTGATAATGGGAGATAAGGTGATGCTGCTTAAAAAGGAAAGCCCAATCGACAACAACCCACCAAAAGAAAGCAGAAAAGAAAGCATCCCTTTGGAATTAACGGTCCATACAATTGAAATACATACTATTGTCATCCCCAACAATAGCACAATACGGGTATTAAACGATTTTAAAAGAATGCCTGCTAGTGGCATCCCAACCCCATAAAGGATCATTCCGACAGAAATGATAATTGAAAGCTCCGTTCGAGACAATCTTAAATCATTCATAATGGGATTAACAAATGGTCCAATCCCCATCCGTATTCCTGTTGTAAGCAATACAATTGATGAGGCAGCGATAACAATATACCAGCCAAAATAGAGGTGTTTCTTTTCATTCATGTTTTGCACCAACTTCAATTTTCATTGGAAAAACTTGCCAAGTTAAACATTCATGGGAAAGGGATGTAGGCAGTTAGTTATTTTCTTTTAGAAATGAATCCTTCTAATCTTTGCTGTGGAATTTCTGTCGTGAAGGCTAGGGCAAATTGGTTCATGCTATCGTTAATGGCATAATCTAAACTCGAATTTTGCCAAGTTTCAAAGAGTTCTTTTTGCTGTTTAATAGTTTCATATGGCTTATTGATGAAGGTATCAGCATATTCCTTCACTTTCTCTTTTAATTTTGACTTCTCAACCACTGCGTTTAAAAATCCAAATTGATTTATTTTCTCTACATTGACCGGTTCTCCTGTCAAAAGCATTTCTTTTGCTAAGCTTAAACCAACATGCTGTTGTAAAAGAACAGAATCCAATACTGAAGGAATACCCAGGTTAATTTCGGGCATCGAAAAGACTGCATTTTTGGCGGCAACTTTTATATCAGCAGCCATACACATTTCCATGGCACCACCAATACAGTAGCCATTGATCCCCATTATAACGGGTTGTGGAATCTTACGAATAAGTTGGCAAACATTTTTTAAATCAGAAATTAAAAGATAGGCATCCTGAGGAGTTAATTGATTAAATTCATTGAAATCCATACCGGCTGAAAAGGCTTTATCCCCACTTCCGGTAAAGATGACGGCTCTAATATTTTTATTTGTAGAAATATAATTTAAATGTTTGCTAATAAATAATAAATCTTCCCTTGTCATTGAATTTAATTTTTCCGGCCGATTAAAAATAATCCATTCAACATCTCCAACTGTTTCAGTTAATATATTTTTCGCACCCATTTTACCACTCCTAGTTTTTACAGTTTTTATATAATATATAGTTTTTCAAATTTATAAGTCAAGCTTGCATATAGAAAATTATGAATATTCTATCTAGGTCGAATTTCCCATTTTAACTATGGTGATGTTTGTAAGATAGTATTCATTTAATGAATTATTGATAAGTACGAGTATCTTTTCAAGCATTTTAGTATACTAAAAAAATAATAATTCTGAAAATTACGAATTGACTATAAAATGAAAACGCTTTATACTATCTAATATAGATAATCGTTATCGAATTATGATTATGCTAATAACATTGAGGTGAAAAAAGAATGAAATTAATCCAGATTCCTGTTGTTAACCTCCCAAAAGAAACAGAGGAGTTAAGAAGAGAGGTAAGACAATTTCTTGCAGAGGAATTGAAAAAGGGAACGTACCAACCAAAAGTTGACAGCTGGCTTAGCGGATGTTCACCTGAGTTTTCCAGAAGTCTTGGGGAACGCGGTTGGATTGGGATGACCTGGCCAGTTGAATACGGCGGCGGAGGTCGTTCTTCAATTGAAAGATACGTTGTTATTGAAGAGTTATTGGCAGCTGGCGCTCCGGTTGCAGGGCATTGGGTAGCAGACCGCCAATCTGGCCCGCTTTTTCTTAAGTTCGGAACTGAAGAACAAAAACAATTCTTTTTGCCGAAAATTGTAAAAGGGGAATGCTATTTCTCGATTGGCTTAAGTGAACCGAATGCCGGTTCAGATCTGGCAGCCATTAAATCCCGAGCAGTTAAAGTTGAAAATGGCTGGATTCTAAATGGCAGTAAAATATGGACAAGTGGTGCCCATTTCGCCCATTACATGATTACACTTTGCCGGACATCCCCCGAGGATCCGAATCACCGCCATGCTGGCATGAGCCAATTAGTAGTCGATTTATCAGCGCCTGGAGTAACCATCCGCCCGATTCACTTAATGACAGGAGAACATCATTTTAACGAGGTCTTTTTTGATGATGTATTTATTCCAGATGATATGGTGATCGGCGAATTGGGGAATGGCTGGAAGCAAGGGATGGCTGAATTGGCCTATGAAAGAAGCGGCCCCGAACGATTCCTTAGTACATATCCACTTATTAACGAACTTACAAATGTGCTGGTAGAAAAAAGGGATTCAAACGGATTAAATGAAGTCAGCAAAATTGTTTCAAGGCTTTGGACCTTGCGCAATATGTCTTTGGGTATAGCACAAATGCTTGAAGAAGGGATACCTTCCAATATTTTAGCCTCATTGGTGAAGGATATGGGAACAAAATTAGAACAAGAGATTGCTGAAATTGCGAGATTAATTGTTCGTGTTGTTCCAACCATGAAATCCGACTCATTATTATCAAGGTTTATGGCACAATCCATTCTTCATTCACCTGGTTTTACCTTACGTGGCGGGACAACGGAAATACTTCGTGGAATCATTGCAAAGGGGGTCATTAATCAATGAGTGAAATGCAAGAATTAATTATCGAAACTGTCGAAAAAATAATGGAAAAATATTCAACAAAAGAAGTGATTAATGACGCAGAAATGGGAATATGGGCAAACGACCTTTGGCATCAGATAGTTGAAAATGGCATGTTGACGATAGCTATTCCAGAGGAACTTGGTGGAAATGGTGGCGATTTTTCAGATGCATTTAGCATATTGCGTTTAGCTGGCAAATATTCAGCACCTATTCCATTGGCAGAGACGTATATTGCTAATTGGCTCCTAGCTGATCTGGGTGAACCCATTTCAGATGAGATTCTGACCATTGCATCTCCAGATGAATCCGAGCCATTCATTTTTACCAAAGAAGGTCAAGGCTGGAGAGTTAATGGAAAGGGTTTAAATGTCCCTTGGGCTAGGTACTCCAATAAAATGCTCGTAATTGGTGATTCAAGCGAAGGGCCAATACTTTCAGTACTTCCGCTTGAACGGGCAATCATCAGCCACGGACAGAATATGGCGGGGGAAGCAAGGGATGAAGTTGTCTTTGAAGATGTGCTTCTAGAAAACTTAAAAATTATCAATATCAGTCCCGATGAAATAATCGAAAAAATAGAAAATATTGGTGCAATAACAAGAAGTGTCATGATGGCTGGAGCATTAGAAAACGTCTTAAATATTGTGGCACAGCATACATCTGAGCGCACTCAATTTGGCAGACCGCTTCACCGGTTTCAAGCGGTACAACATCAAATTGCACAGTTGGCTAGTGAATCTGCCGCTGCCTCAATGGCTGCTGATTGTGCCGTTCAATCTTTCGGGAACAGCACTGATCAAAAAGAAATTGCCTTGGCAAAAATCCGGATCAATGAAGCTGCAGGAAAAGGAGCGCCAATTGCCCATCAAGTGCTAGCCGCAATTGGATTTACCTATGAACATACTTTGCATCATAGTACAAGGAGACTTTGGTCTTGGCGAGAAGATTATGGAAATGAAACGGTGTGGGAAGCTAAACTTACAAATGAACTTCTAAAGTTGGAAAAGGACGAACTTTGGCCATTTATTACAGGTGTTAAATAGAGAAGGTGAGAATCATAGAAACTACTCAATCAGCTGCAAAAATTTTTCAAATAACTAGAGATAAAGAAAGTAAGATTGTCCCGGAGTTTTATTCAAAGGAAATCCTATCTTCCGCTGTCATGCCTATTCCCAAGCAAGGGTTAGCAGGCTCTGAACAAGAAGCCATTTCGTTAGCAAATCAAATCGGCTATCCAGTAGTTCTAAAAGTGCACTCCTTTAAAATTACTCATAAGAGTGACAGTAAAGGTGTACTGTTAAATCTAAAAACGGATGAAGAAGTCAGGAAAGGATATCAAGACATTCTTCAAAATGTTCAATTCTATCACCCCGGCACCAAGGATGTAATGGTTTGTGTTCAGGAAATGGTGGAATCCGGACTCGAGGTCATTGTTGGGATGAGAAGAGACCGTGTCTTTGGTCCAGCGATTTTATTTGGCCTTGGTGGCGTGTGGGTTGAAATCTTAAAGGATGTATCTCTAAGGGTTGCGCCCTTAATAGATTATGATCTCGAAGAAATGATTAATGAAATTAAGGGAAGCGCACTATTAGGGGAGTTTCGCGGTAAGCCGGAACGAGATATTACAAAGCTGAAAGAATTAATCAAGCAGCTGGAAAATCTGGCTTTTCAATACCCGGAAATAAGCGAGATTGATTTAAATCCTGTTTTTCTTTATGAAAAAGGGAAAGGTGCTCTAGTAGCTGATGCCAGAATCATTCTTGCCGACGAGAGTTTGACTGCAAACGGGGGTGAATGGAATGAATACCGATAGAATGATTGCCATTGAAAAACTGTTATACCCGAAATCTATTGCCTTAATTGGCGCATCCAATAATACGAATAAGAATGGTGGCAGGCTATTGTCTTACTTGACAAGGCATTGCTATCCATACGAAATCTATCCTGTGAACCCCAATGAGACCATGATTCAGGGGAGAAAATGCTATAGAACTATTGATGAACTTCCGGACGATATTGATCTGGCTTTAGTGATTGTTCCTAGTAAACTTATATTCTCTGTCATGGGAGATTGTTCCAAGAAAGGGATTAAAACTTTGGTCATCTATTCATCAGGTTTTGCAGAGACGGGAGAAGCAGGGGAAGTATTACAGGAACAGCTTGTTCAGCAGGCAAATGAATTAGGGATTCATATTTGTGGGCCAAATGGAATAGGGGTTGTCAATACAACACTTGATTTCTTCGGAAGTTTCAGCATGGCGATGGAAACACCGGACATTCCAAAAGTCGGAAGGATTGCTTTCGTAGCCCAGAGCGGTGCAATTGGCGGCAGTTTGCTTAGCAGAGTTTGGTCTGAAAATATGGCAACTAGTCATTTTATCAGTTCGGGAAATGAGGCTGATTTAGATTCCTCCGACTATATCTACTTTTTAGCAAATGATCCGAATACAGACGTGATTTGCCTCTATTTGGAAGCCATAAAGGATGGAAGGAAATTCATCCAAGCTTTGAAACATGCTAATGATCAAGAAAAGCCAGTCATTATTTATAAAAATGGTCGGACATCACAGGGACAAAAAACTGTGAAATCTCATACAGGAAGTTTGGCTGGTGATTTTCAAGTATATGAGGCTGTATTTAAGCAATATGGAGTTATCTCCGTCAATGAGATTGAACAAATATTTGATGTGGCAAGAGTATTTTTAACGTTAAAGAATATCAAAGGGAAAAATGTTGGTATCGTTTCTACCTCTGGGGGAGCCTGTACAATCTTGGCGGATTCTTGTATAAACAGTGGTTTTCAACTCCCGGCTTTCTCTCCGGAAACCGTAGTGGAAATGAAAAAGTTAATTCCTGAATTTGGGGTTGTACAGAATCCGTTTGATACGACAGCCCATATTGTGAATCAGCCGGAAAATTTTAAGAAGGTTATCGAACTCCTTATGGATGATCCGAACATCGATTCTATTATCATTATGCTGACCTCCGTGGGTGAACCCATTGCCACAATGATTGCAGAAGATATTGTTCAACTGACGAAAACGAACAAGAAAAGCATTCTCGTATCGTGGTTAATAGCTGAAGTACTGGCGAAAAACGGCTTTACTATTTTAAGGAAGAATGGGGTTCCTGTTTTTTCAAGCCCTGAGAAAGCGGTTACAACCCTATCTTATGTTACAAATTACTTCCTTAAGAAAAAGGACAGGGAAGTTTCAATGTCAATAGAAGGTAGCAATTGATAGAAATACTAAATCACATTATAGAAATAAATAATTGGTATTCAGAGGGGATCTCGCATGGTAGAAAAAGGTATGGATAAAAATTATTCTATGAAAACCATACACAGAACAATAAAGATTATAAAATCATTTTCTTTGGCTAAACCTTCATTATCTATGAAGGAATTAAATGAGATGACTGACATCTCCATCCCAAGTCTCCAACGAATATTGTCAACGCTTGTGTATGAAGGGTTTTTACAAAAGAATGAAAAAACAAAAAAATACCAGTTAGGTATGGAGCTGTACTTTCTTGGGAACTTAGTCCAAAAGAATTCCAATATTTTAAATGCTGCGATGGCGGTAATGGAGAGAATCAGAGAAGAAATTACTGAATCAGTATCGTTAAATACTCTCTTTCAAAATAAAAGTCAAAAATGTATTGCCTTCCTGAAAAGTTATCATGAATTGGTTACAGATGTTCATATTGGCATCGTTTCACCTTTGCATGCAGGAGCATCTGCCAAAGTCATTCTTGCACATCTGAGCGACGATGAGATAAGAAGGTATCTAGAATCGTACCCATTAGTTAAATTCAGTGATAGTACCATTACCGAAAGAGATCGGCTGGTGAATGAATTGCAAGAAATTCGCAACAACGGGTATGCCATCAGCTATGGTGAACGAGTAAAGGGGACATTTTCCGTAAGTGTACCGATATTTTCTTCGGTTAACCATGTGGAAGATTCCATGAGTATTACAATGCCTATTGCACGGTTTGAGGAATATGACCTTGATAATTTAATATCCATTTTAAAAGCTGGATCAAAAGAAGTATCCCAGAAATTACTTCAAAGGTCTGAGATTCTGGAATATTAAATGTCTAAAGTTTCTCTGTTAATTGAACGGGGGATAGGGATGAGTATCGAAATTGAGAAAATGTTAAAAAGGCATAGTGTCCGCGGTTTTTTGCCCACACAAGTTGATCGAAATCTACTGGAACGGACTGCTAAAACTGCATTGTTAGCGCCATCATGGAAAAACTCACAGCCTGTTAAACTTTTCGTTATTTCAGGCGATACGAAAGAATCCATCAGCCAAAAAATGATTGAAGATGCCGATAATGGAGTTCCAATTAACCCAGATTTAAAAATGCCAGACCAACATGATTGGCCGGACAACCTCCACATTCGAATGAAAAAACATACAATCGAAAGAATGAAATATGCTGGAATTCAAAGGCATGAAAAAGAAAAGCGTTTGGAGTTCCAAAGAAAAATGTATAAGTTCTTTAATGCCCCACATCTTTTTATCTTTGGATTAGATGCAGCTAGGCCATGGTCTATCTTAGATTTAGGTTTAGCCATCCAGAACATCATGATTGCCGCAAATATGTCAGGACTGGGCACATGCCCATTGGCATCTTCTGTTTATTACCCGGACCGTATTAGAGAAACGTTGGATTTGGATAAAAACATCAAATTAATTTCAGGAATAGCCGTAGGATACCCTGACCCCAATGATCCGATTAATCAATATTATGCAGAAAAATTACCAGCTGAAGAAGCAATTGCTTGGTATGGCGGGTGAAAAATGAAAACTATTACAAAAATAAATGTCGTAAATCGTGATCTGGACGACTTAGGTCATGTCAATAATAGCGTTTACCTTAATTATTTGGAAACCGCACGAGAGCATTGGTACAAAGAAGCTGCCGGCTTGTCGTTTAAAGATATGATGGAAATGAATCTGGGTACAGTGGTAATCAAGCTTGAAATCCTGTTTAAAAAAGAAGCCGTTTTAGGCGACCGTCTAGAGGTAACAACATCGCCAATAAAGATTGGTAATACAAGTTTTGAATTCCATCAGCTTATCATAAATCAGCATGGGGAAGTCGTAGCAGATGCGTCGGTGCTAAACGTTATGATCGATTTGACTTTAAGGAAAAGTGTACCGGTTATCAGTCATATTGCTCGCAACTTAAATCATTAGGGGGTGAAATAGTGGAAGGAAATACTGATAATGGCGCGTTAGCTGGGATTCGGGTACTTGACTTAACCAGATTATTGCCTGGCCCTTATTCCACCCTAATGCTTGGAGATTTAGGAGCGGAGATTATTAAGGTAGAAGAAAAAGGCCGTGGTGATTATACCCGTGAAATGCTAAGGGGCATCTACTATTCAGTTAATCGAAACAAAAAAAGTATTTCATTAGATATGAAGAAACATGAAGGACGCCAAATTATTTGGGATTTGGCGAAGGTTTGCGATGTAGTCATTGAAGGTTTCCGCCCAGGAGTTGTCGAACGGCTGGGAGTTGATTATGAGACTATCAAAAAAGTAAATCCTGAAATCATTTATTGTTCCATTTCTGGTTATGGTCAAGATGGACCATACAGGTTGGAACCTGGACATGATTTAAACTATCTTGCTGTTGCTGGCACGATGAGCATCCCGGGCCAGCTTGGGCAGCCCCCGAATCGTAGTGGTTTGCCAGTCGCAGATTTATCTTCCGCCATGTTTGCCACAGTTAGTATATTAGCAGCGTTAATGGCAAGAACCAGAACAAAAAAGGGGCAGTACATTGATGTTTCCATGACGGACGGAGTCTTTTCCTGGGCAAGCACAAGGCTTGGGGATTATATGATTGATCAAGAAATGACTCCGGCGGAAGAAATGGAACATATTTCAGCCACAAACGACCTGTTTGAAACGAAGGATGGAAAAAGGATTGCCCTCGGTGTTTTGGAAGATCCATTTTGGATTGGATTATGCAAAAGCATTGGCCGGGAAGAACTGCTATATGACAAGAGATATAAAACGAATGAACTTCGCAAAGAAAATAAGCATTCATTGCATAAGCTTCTGATGGATGTTTTTATACAAAAAGATCAAGCAGTATGGATGGAAGAATTGCTGGCCAATAAAGTGCCTGCAAGTAAGGTGAATAATGCGGAAGAAGCATTTCACGACCCGCAGCTGCAGGCTCGAGGTATGGTTGAACGCTTATTTGTTCCGGCACTACATAAAGAAATTTACCAAGTTCCGTTTCCTGTTAAATTTTCAGAGACACCGGCTGAAATTAAGTTTGCTCCACCTGAATTGGGAGAACATACCGAAGAAATTTTGAAATCGGTTCTTGGCTATCCAGAGAATAAGATTGCCCAATTAAAGTCGATGGATTTATTCTAAATGGAATTTTTGTAACTGAAAATTTGTTAGGAGGTGCAAAATGCATAAACCATTAAAGGGTATTAGAATTCTAGATTTGTCCCAGGCTTGGGCGGGGCCATATGCATCTATGATGCTGGCAGATATTGGTGCAGAAGTGATCAAAATCGAGCCTCCGGTTACAGGAGACCATGTCAGAAGCTGGGTCACGAAAGATACAAATGGGCACAGCCCACATCTTCTTGCAGTCAATCGAAATAAAAAAAGTATTATTTTGGATTTAAAGAATGAAACCGGAAAAAGGTTATTTTTTGATATGGCTGAAAAGTCGGATATCGTAATCGAGAATTTCAGGCCCGGGATTATGAAAAAATTGGGCATTGATTATGAAGAAGTCCGCAAAAGAAATCCAGAGATTATTTTTTGTTCCGTTTCCGGTTTTGGGCAAACAGGGCCATACCGGGATATCGCTGCTTATGACTTGATTATTCAGGGGGAAGGCGGTGCCATGAGTGTAACGGGAGAAAGAGGCGGCCGTCCGTTAAAACCTGGTGTTCCACAAGCGGATGTTTTCGGAGCAATGGTTGCTTCTTTTAGCATCATGTCCGCAATCATGACAAAGCAGCAAACTGGAAAAGGCGCTTATTTGGATATCGCGATGATGGATGCACAAATAACGTTGATGGGGTATTACCTAGCAAATTATGCGATAAGCGGAAATGTTGGAAAACCGATGGGCACGGCGCATTCATTAATGGTGCCCTATCAAAGTTTTCCTGCTAAAGATATTGAAATTAATGTTGCAGTCTTAAATGATCGAGCATGGAAACATTTTTGCAAGGTAATCGGCAAAACAGAGTGGATTGACGATCCAAGGTTCCTAACAGGTGGGGACCGGGTTGAAAATCGCGATGTGTTAGTTCCCCTAATAGAAGAAATTACTATGACACAGGATGCGAACTATTGGATTAAGAAATTTAGTGAAAAGGGCATCCCAGTTGGAGCCATCAATCCAACGGATCGGTTATATACCCATCCGCAGGCAATCCATCGAAATATGCTGCGCAAGGTAGAACACCCGGAAATTGGTGAAATACTTTTGCCAGGCATTCCTTGGAAACTTCCCGGAATTGACGACGAAGATATTATGTCTCCTCCTCTTCATGGCCAGCATACAAAGGATGTCTTAAAGGAAGTTCTCAATCTTTCTGATGAGCAAATTAAGAAATTGGAAGAGAATAAAGTGATTACTCCAGTGGCAAAAGGGCAGTTGCCTGCTGCAAAAGGATCATAAGGGGGTTGGGAAATTGCCTGCCGTAATAAATCCAATAGATGTTCCATTATTGTTCCATCCAACTATGAATGTATATATCCAAGGGAATGTGTCGGAACCCAAGACTATTATTCAAGCATTAAAAGAAGACCCAAATGCAAGTAATGGGGTTAACTATATTGCTACCATTTTTCCAGGCTTGAATCGGACAGATTGGGCAGGATTGCATGAAAATGCATCGCTAACTTGCTTTTTTATGTCCAAAGATCTTAAAGAATCTTTTTCCAAGGGAAAGGTTCAATTTATACCGCTGCATTTAAATGAAATATATAACTACTTAGAAAGTGCTGCGGAAGTGGACCTAGCTGTCATTCAAGTTTCATCGCCGGATCGATGGGGTTACTGCAGCTTGGGTGTATCTGCTGACTTTGTTCCTGCGATTTTACACAAAGCGAAAAAAATTGTGGCTGAAGTGAATCCACAAATGCCTAGAACCTCCGGAGAAGTACCCATACATTTAAGCAACATTGACTATATCGTTCATGTAGACTATCCACTGCCGGAAATGCCAGCCGGAAAGCGTAGTTTAGATATGGAGAAGATAGGTGATTATGCCTCTTCCTTGATTTCGGACGGTGATACATTACAATTTGGAATCGGGTCGGTTCCTGATGCAATTTTATCTGCACTGCGTAAGAAAAAAAATTTAGGGATTCATTCTGGGATGATATCTGATGCAGTCATCGATTTAGTGGAAAGTGGTTCAGTAAATGGCACTAAAAAAAGTATAGACAGAGGAAAAATCGTAACGGGTATCGCTGTTGGGACAAAACGCTTATATGAATTTGTTGATAACAATTCATTACTCGATTTTAGACCAGTCAATTATACTCATTCCTTGAAAGTGCTAAAGGAGATAGATAATTTAATTTCGATTAATTCCGCGATTGAAATTGATTTGTATGGCCAAGTCAATGCTGAAACCATGAAAGGAGTCCAGTTTGGAGGTACCGGCGGGCAAGGCAACTTTATTCGTGGTGCGGCTTTATCACGCGGGGGAAAATCGATTATTGCCTTTTTGTCGACTGCAGGTAACGGCAAAATCTCGCGGATAATACCAAGACTAGAACCAGGAACGGTTATCACAACCCCGCGAACAGATGTTCAGTATATTATCACTGAAAATGGGATAGCCGATTTAAAGAATAAATCGTTGCAACAACGTGCTGAAGCACTCATCTCTGTTGCAGCCCCTCAGTTTCGTGATGAACTTCAAGAGGCTTGGCAAAAAGAAATGGAGAAATGGCGGGGATAATCAATGATAGAAAACTGGAAACTGGATCATATAACCATGGGAGTCTTGGATTATCAAGCTGCGGCGAATAAGTTTACTAATGTATTTGGCGGAAGCTTTCTTAAGGAAGTATCGCTTGATTCACTTGGAGCTATGGCATCCTATCTCTCGTTTGGACAAGTGGTAGTGGGAATGGAAAGTCCGACTAGAGAGAATAGCGATATTGATAGATTCATAAAACGGAAGGGGGAAGGGCTTCATCACATTGCATTTTCAGTAGAAGACATTCAAGGGGTGGAGCATCAGCTTCGTGAAAAAGGGCTCAGATTAATCGGTCCGGAGGTTGAAGAAGGGGTTAAAACAGACTTATTTATCCACCCAAAAAGCTGCTTTGGGGTATTGGTTCAATTGACGGAATGGGAAGAACCTTACAAGTCTTCATTTGAAAAAAGAGTAGAAATTTTAGGAGAACATGAGTAAATCAGAAATTATTAACGAAAAGATTGGGGTTGTAATGAATGTCAGATATTCTTTTTCAAAAAGAAGGGAAAATAGCGATTATTACATTAAATCGTCCAAAGCGGATGAATGCCTTTACGATTGACATGATTGATCAGTGGGCAGATGCTCTACAGGAATACCAAAGGGATGACTCCGTTCATGCAGTTGTATTAACAGGTGCAGGGGAACGAGCCTTTTGTTCAGGTATTGATTTAAACGATTTCGATTCTATGGACTCCTCTAAATCTATTAATCGTAAAAATGTTTTGCATAATCATGTGCATCGCATTGCACTGGCTTTGGAAGGACTCGATAAACCAATGCTATGTGCGGTGAACGGATCGGCTGTAGGTGCTGGAATGGATATGTCGCTCATGTGTGATATCCGTTTCGCCTCCGAAAATGCTCGCTTTACTGAAGGATATGTAAAAGTAGGTTTGGTACCTGGAGATGGCGGAGCCTATTATCTTCCCCGCATAGTTGGATTTGCCAAAGCCTTGGAATTACTTTGGACTGGAGACTTTCTTTCTGCCCAGGAAGCAAAAGAAACGGGAATTGTCAGCAGGGTTTATTCAGCTGAAGATTTGATGCCGAAGACGATGGAATTCGCAGAACGGTTAGTAAATTCTCCTACTATTGCTATCCGCATGATTAAACGTGCTGTGTATCAAAGCAGCAGAATGGAATTACGTTCAGCCTTGGATTTAATTTCTTCGCATTTCTCCATTGTGAGAGATACAGAAGACCATAAAGAGGGATTGACGGCAATGATGGAAAAAAGACCGCCCCGATTTACTGGGAATTAATAAAATTACCTCCCAGTGGTCTGGCCAGTAAAAGAATTGGGAAAGAAGGGTACAAATGTTTTCAAAGGACTCGGCTGTATTATATGAAGTGAAGGATCAAATCGGTGTCATTACCATTAATCGTCCTGAACGCAGGAATGCGATTTCCATCGAAGTATATGAGAAGTTGGATTATATATGGAATACAGTTGATGAAGATGAAAATGTCCGGGTCGTTATAATAACGGCTGTTGGGGATAAGGCATTCAGTGCAGGGATGGATTTAAAGGAACAAGCTGAACTTAGCAGCCAAGGTAAAGATATGCTGCAAATGGTTAAGGATCCAATGATGCAGAAAATGACGGAGGTAAAAAAGCCAATTATTGCCGCGGTCAACGGGATTGCCGCAGCCGGGGGATTTTTATTGGCACAGAATGCCGACCTGCGGGTTGCAAGTTTCAATGCTGGATTTTCCATCCGGGAAGCGAAAGTCGGGCGCGGCTCACCGTGGGCTGTCCCGCTTTTATGGATGCTGCCACTCAATATTAGCATGGAATTGACAATGACCGCCGAGCCCATTAGTGCTGAACGATTGTATCAATTAGGATTCTTGAATAAATTGGTGGAGCACGACCAATTATTATCGGAAGCCATGAAAATGGCTCGTTCCATTCGAGACAATGCACCATTATCCGTTATGGCTTCGAAGCAATCGTTAAAAGATGCTCTGGATTTAGGTAAAACATTGGGGCTTAAGAATGCTAATCGAATATACGAAATCGTCTACAGCAGCCAGGATGCAATCGAAGGACCAAAGGCTTTTGCCGAAAAGAGAAAACCTAATTGGCAAGGCCGTTAATAGGATCTTTATACGTATACTTGTAATTATCATTTAAGGGGGAAAATAAGCATGGGGAAATTTTTTAGTAAGGTGCTTTTGGTTTTTTTGACTGCATTCTTGGCATTGGCAATGGCTGCTTGCGGCAATTCCGCAAAGACACAAGGGGAAAGTAGTTCAAAAGGAAAGAGCAGTAAAAAGGAAGGGGAACAAATTGTCATTAAAATTGCCGATTCTTTCCCAGCTTCACACCTAATCCCTAAAACAGGTACACTTCCTTGGATAAAAAGAATTGAAGAGCTTGGTAAAGGAAAAATAAAGATTGAATACTACCCAGCAGAGCAATTAGGGAAAGCTGCCAGTCTTTTGGATGCCGCGAAAAATAGGGTAGCCGATATTACCTACGTAGGACCCCTGTATGTTAATGATAAGATGCCATTAAGCGGTGTCACAGGAAACCCGGGACTTGTGAAAGACGCAGTAAGCGGTTCGAAGGCATTTGACAAATTAATCAAAGAAGATCTATATGAGTTAGAGTTCAAGCCAAACGGGGTAAGGCCATTATGGGGGGGCACTACTAACCCATACCAAATTGTCAATTCTGTCCATAAAGTAACGAAGCCTGCAGATTTTAAAGGGTTAAAAATTCGTACTTCTGGCGGTCTTCAAGAAGAAATGATGGAAAGTCTTGGATCTACCCCAGTGTCTATTCCTGGTCCTGAAATCTTCTCAGCTTGGGATCGGGGAACCATTGATGGAACGCTCCTATCATTCTTTAGCTGGCCTGGCTATCAAACAGATAAAGTTGCAAAATTTTCTTCGAAGAATGCGCAATTATCAGCATTTGGCATTACGTATGTCGTGAATGAAAAAGCTTGGAATAGTTGGCCTGAAGATGTACAAAAAGCTATTACTCAAGCAAGTGACGAAATTGTTGAAAAGTTTGGTCATGCGATCATTGATGAAGAGGCAATATTAGAAGAGCAATATAGAAAAGCAGGAGTCGAGATTTATGATATCCCTGAAGCTGACCTGGAAAAGTTAAATGAAGAATTGGAGCCGTTTAACAAAAAGTGGGCGAAAGATTTGGATGCAAAAGGGCAACCAGGAACAAAAATTTTAGAAAAATTCAGACAGTACAATAAAGAATTTCAGAATAAATAAGATTGCTAGGTGATGGAAAGGGAATTTTTCGGGTTACGATTCCCTTTCCGGTTTATCCCTAGTAAAAACATCCCACATAAAGAGGAACCCATATTAATCAATGGCAGGGAAGTAAGTAATAAAATGCATTTATTAAGGCTTTGTTCCCCTGATTTGAAAGTGTTGTCACATCCTCGTGAGGATTTAACAACAAACGAACAATGGAGAAGGAGTTGATAGAATGAAGAAGATCATATATGTGTTTGAAAAAATAGAGTCAGGGGCCTATGTCCTCGCTCAAATAGCCGCATTTATCATGATGTTGCTTACTTCTGCGGATGCTGCTATGCGCTATATCGTACATAAACCGATAGTGGGTGCATACGAATTTTCTGAAAGCTATTTAATGGTTATCATTATTTTCTTAAGCATGAGTTATGTTATGAAAGAAAAGGGCCATATTCGGATTGATATATTTATAGAGAAAATGCCTAAGAAATTCGTAGAATTTTTAGACAGGATTTACTTATTGCTGGCTGCCGCATTTATGTTTGCCCTTGGCTATCAGGGAATGGTCATGACCGATGATGCAATAATAAATAATTATGTCTCATCCGGGCTTATTAAGTGGCCCACCTGGGCTTCCGTGATTTGGGTTCCAATTGGTGCCTATTTATTTACACTTCGATTAGTTTTTGAGTTTGTTCAATCATTATTGCCAAATAAAGAAAAGTTATATGAAGAGAGAGACAGGAATATTTCTTAATAGTTTCTGACAGAAAACAGACTGCGAGGAAAGGGGTTTAATAGTATGGTAGTAGCAGTTCCTTTGGTATTATTACTCTTATTTTTGGCGCTTGGAATGCCAATTGCATTTGCGCTTGGAGTCTCTGGATCGATTGGTCTATTTTTCATCGGGGGATGGGACTTAGTACTAGGTATTATCCAAACAACACCCTATGACAGTACAGCTAATTTTCTTTTTACCACCATTCCGATGTTTATCTTGATGGCTGAGTTAATGACAGCAAGCGGAATCACAAAAGATATTTTTAAGGCTGCCCATAAATGGCTTGGCAACCTTCCAGGTGGACTTGGCATTGCAACAGTATTTGCAGGCGCAGGATTGGGGGCAGTGAGTGGTTCTAGTACTGCATCTGCCGCAACATTGTCAGCTTCAGCCTATCCGGAGATGCAAAAATACGGATATTCAACACCTTTTTCTATGGGCGTAGCCAGTATTTCGGGAACACTGGCGATCATGATTCCGCCAAGTATCGTTCTTATTCTCTATGGAATCATGACCGAGACCGGAATCGGTTCCTTGCTGATTGCAGGAATTATTCCAGGCATCATCACGGCTTTAGGCTATGTTGTCACGATTTGGATCTGGGCAAAAATTGATCCAAAAGTTGCCCCAAGAGTTACAGATAAACCAACGATAAGAGAAAAATTCCAATCCCTTGCCGGTATATGGCCGATGCTTGTCATTATGCTTGTTGTCATTGGGGGCATATATGCAGGTGTTGTCACCGCTACTGAAGCAGGTGCATTGGGGGCATTTGCCACCTTTATTGTAGCATTGGCCATGAAACGATTGACGTTTGAAAAGATTAATGAGGCGTTAAAAAGAACGTTAAAGTCAACTGCCATGATTATGACCATTGTTATTGGGGCGATGATCCTCGGCTACTTTTTGACTGCTACTCAAGTGACACAGAAAATGATTACCTTTGTCCAAGATGCAGGATATTCCAGATGGTTAATACTTGTCCTTGTTATCATTCTTTATCTGATTTTGGGTGTATTTATGGACCAAATGGCCATTTTGATTTTGACATTGCCGCTTACCTTCCCACTAGTCACGTCATTAGGGTTCAACCCCATCTGGTTCGGTATTATTGTCACGAAAACTGCAGAAATTGGTTTGGTTACACCTCCAGTTGGAATGAATGTCTTTGTTGCCGCAGGTGCTGCCGGTGTCAGAACGGCAGAAGCTTTTAAAGGAGTAACCTGGTTTGTCATAGCTGATCTTATTTTGCTACTTATTTTGATACTCTTCCCGTTCCTTTCAACATGGCTTCCCGATTTAATGATGAAATAAAAATTATCCATTCGTTAATATGAACACTCGGAAAATGGATGATTTTTCTTCGAGTGTCTTGAAAAGAACTACAAATAACCCACTGGAGGTAATTGTGTTCTATGACAACACCAGTAAAACCAAAGCATTCAGCCACAGTTATCTTAATTAATCGAATTCAGGATGAAATAAAGGTGTATATGACAAAAAGACCGGAGTCAATGAAGTCTTACCCAGGGCAATATGTATTTCCTGGAGGAAAATTAATAGATAATGATTCTGTTCTGGAAAAGGAGAACATTCTATTTGGCCCATCGAAACCCAAGGTGGATATCGCTTATTATGTTGCAGCTGCACGAGAGCTATTTGAAGAAACTGGGATTTTATTATGCCGGGATCATACAGGGCAGCCGTTGCAGCCTGATTCTACTTGGAGTGATGCCCTAAAAGCTATTTTGGGAGCAGAATTATCGTTTAATGAATTTATAAAGCAGAAGGGCTACTTACTTCATATTGGCGGTTTGCATTATTTTGGGCATCGTATCACGTCTCTCCCAAAACCATACAGGTTTAACACCAGATTTTTCTTAGCAGATTTACCCCCGCAGCAAGAACCACAACCCACAACATCAGAGATAGAATCAGGATTATGGATTAAACCGGAAAAGGCAATCGCACTTCATGAAGAAGGCCAAATGAATATGGTGATGCCAACCATTCAATCATTAACAGCTTTACTTTCCTACAATGGTGAAGAATTGCCAATGCTGCCGGTTGTCAAATACACAAAGAACTATTATTAATCGGTCACGTTTGATGAAGCCCGCTTACAAAATTCGTTCAATAATGAAGGTGGTTGTTTGGAACGCCGTTTAATCAGGTCTTCTCAATGGATGGCCTTATCCCTTTTCTTCCTTGTGCAGACGATATTGTCCATGGGGACGTACACTATTTCTGTCGTTACTCCGTTTTTAAAAAACGATTGGCATTTTACCAGGGCTCAGATTGGTGCGCTAACCTCAGCCCTATTTCTTGGAGCTTTGTTGAGTTCTATAGTGGTAGGTTGGATTACAGAAACATTCAAACCTAAAACGATTACAATCCTTTCCGTTATCGTCTTGGGGATTACGATGTTGATCTTCCCCTATACGGGTATATTCACGTTTTCATTCCTTATTATGGTTATAGCTGGAGCAAGTTATGGAATCTATAATCCTACAAGTACACTGGCACTAGTGCAATGGTTTGAAACAAGAAAGCGTGGCACGGCTATTGCAATTAAACAAACCGGAGTAACCTTAGGTGCCGGATTATCTGCTATCTTAATTTCGTTTATCGTCTCCCATACAGGAAACTGGCAATATAGTTACCTATGGATTGCCTTGCTCTTGTTGTTAAGTGTTAGTTGTTTTTTTCTATTTTATCAAGATGCCCTCACCGAAGAGGAGCAAAGCGGAAACATTGAAAATCAAGGAAATTGGCTAACCTTATTAAAAAATCGCAATGTTCTATTTGGCAGTTTAGCCTCTATGATTCTAGCAGGAATTCAGTATACATTTGCTGCTCATTTCGTTTTATACCTTACAAATGAAAATAAGCTGTCATTTGCTGTAACAGCAATGGCAGTCTTTATCGCACAGATATCAGGGTCAGTCGGAAAAATTTGCTGGGGATTAATGAGTGATTTCGTATTTATCGGGAAAAGAAAAGGAGTCTTTTTAAGTATTTGTGGTCTTTCGACGCTGGCAATTGCAGGTTTTGGCTTGGTCACGCCGCATATATCTGTTTTTCTTCTTGTCTTTTTAGTAATCATTTTCGGCTTTACAGCGTTAGGCTATGCAGGTATTTATATGACCTTCCTTGCCGAATCCATTGATAGTTCCCAAATTGGTAAAGCTCTGGGGGTTGGCAATATGTTTAT
Source organism: Neobacillus bataviensis LMG 21833 (assembly GCF_000307875.1). Classification (GTDB taxonomy): domain Bacteria; phylum Bacillota; class Bacilli; order Bacillales; family Cytobacillaceae; genus Neobacillus; species Neobacillus bataviensis. The sequence continues at coordinate 69,976 of NZ_AJLS01000097.1, read as the reverse complement.
GTATATTGGCATTCTTATCTGCCCTCCCCTGGCTGGGTGGGCAGCAGACGCAGCGGGAAGTTACCGAAATGTTTGGTTTGGTCTTTCTGGACTTTCCATTGCGGCCACCATTTTGCTAACTCGTACTAAGGAATCAAGCATACCAACGGGTCACAAAGAGAAAGGAACTACCAGTGCTTAATGGTTTTTGGAATTTTGCAAGTCAGCATTTGAGGATTTCATAGATCCATCTGTAGTTGTATTTTTAAAAGCTTGGGAGATTCATTACTAGAAAATGATTGGAGATGTTACTTTGAGTAAAGTAGTAAAAATTGGTGCAGGTCAGGGCTTTTATGGCGATTCATTACAACCGATGTTGAAATTGGCAAAGGATACGGATGTACAGTACATCTGTTTTGATACTCTAGCAGAATTAACTTTAGCTATCTTGCAAAAAGATAAGCAAAAGGATCCAAGTAAGGGTTATACAAAAGATGTAACTAGAACAATGAGACAGCTTTTGCCTTACGTAAAGGAAAAAGGTATTAAATTAATCACCAATACGGGTGGAATTAACCCAGAAGGAGCCAGGGATGAAGTTCTCCGTGTTGCACGTGAATTAGGAATTTCGGGTATTAAGGTAGGGGTTGTAACAGGTGATGATATCTATCCACGTCTTGATGAATTAATAAATAAGGGAATTTATCTGAATAATAGCGACACTGGCGATCTTATAGAAAAAATAAGAGAGAAACTCCTATTTGCCAATGTGTACCTCGGAGCACAAGGCATTGTACAGGCTTTACAAGAAGGTGCTGATATTGTGATAACGGGCAGAACGACAGATACGGCACAATTTTTAGCTCCCATCATTTATGAATTTGACTGGGGAAAAGAAGAATGGGATAAATTGGCATCTGGTATTGTGTTAGGGCATTTAATGGAATGCTCTGGACAAGTGACAGGTGGAAATTTCAGTGGTGACTGGTGGAATGTAAAAGACCTGCATAAAATTGGGTATCCAATTGCAGAAGTATCAGAAGATGGATCCTTTATTCTGACAAAATCTGAGGATGCTGGCGGCAGAGTCAGTGTTGATACAGTGAAAGAACAATTCCTGTATGAAATTCATGACCCCTCGAACTATATCACACCTGATGTTGTAGCTGATTTTACAACCGTTACACTTGAGCAAGTTGGAGAAAATCGGGTAAAAGTACAAGGTGCTAAAGGCCGTCCGGCACCGGAAACCTTAAAAGCACTCATGGGCTATGAAGATGGGTACATGGGACAGGGAATGATTGGATATTCCTGGCCGCAGGCATTAACGAAAGCAAGAGCCGCAAATGAGATTATCCGGGCACAAATAGAAGAATTGGGAATTGAAGCATCGGAAATAAATACCGAATACTTGGGGTACAATGCCCTGCATCGAACATTAGCAGTGGAGCCCCCAAATGAGGATTTGATTAATGAGATATTTTTAAGAATTACCATTAAAACGGAGAGTAAAAGCGAAGCGGCCAAATTAGCCCCATTATTTCCGCCGTTAACCGTCAACGGACCACCGTTTGTAGGTATGATTAGCGGCTTGTCGGCAACTAAGCAGCTTTTAGGGTTGTGGTCTTCTTATATCCCACGAACAGAAATTGAATCGAATGTAAACATTAACGTAATGGAGGTTGAATAAATGGCAACAGTTCAATTACGAGAAGTGGCCCAGGCAAGGTCAGGCGACAAGGGGAGTTCCTCTGATATTACATTATTTGCTCCCAATGCAGAATTATATGAAGTATTCAAGAAACAGGTTACGGCAGAGAGAGTAAAGGAGCATTTTACCGGAATTGTAGAAGGTGAAGTATACCGCTATGAAGTTCCCAATGTCTTGGCGCTAAAATTTCTCTGTAAGGAAGCACTGGGAGGAAATGCGGCTTCAACATTGAGATTGGATAATTTAGGTAAATGCTTTGGCGGCAATTTATTGAGAATGAAGGTTGAAATACCCGAGGATTTGTTAAATATCTAAGTAAGTAACCAATTGAAAGGGTTGAATCCTTTGAGTCATTTAATCGCAAATTTACCCAAAGTGATGTCGGAAGTAGTGAAGAAGGGAAAGGTGTATGAGGTTGGTCAGCACCATGCGCCTGGAATCCCCCATCATCCAAACCATCCTCCCTTTCTTTATTCCTTGGGCAGGATGCATAATGATTTACCATATGGTGAAGGGACAACGGCAGCTAATGATTTTATTGCAACAGGAACGCATACCGGCACCCATATGGACGCAATTGGGCATATAGCATGCAACGGCTATATCTATGGTGACATTTTTGCAGATGAACACCAGGAAAAAACGTCTGGTTTAAAGTCGCATAGTATTGACACCGCAACACCCGTATTTAGACGCGGAGTGATGTTAGATGTGGCGACCTATATGGATGTCCCCCATTTGGAAGCCGGCTATGGCATAGGGGCAGAAGATTTGAAGGGAACGATCAAAAAACAAGGGGTGTCAATCCAAGAAGGTGATGCAGTATTAATCCGAACCGGGTGGGCAAAGTTCTTTAACCAGCCAAGAAAATACGTTTCCGTCGTGGAAGGTGTACCTGGTGTGAATATGGAGGGGGCAAGATGGCTGCTAGACCAAGGTATGGGCTTAGCTGGGGGCGACACCGTTGCATTTGAGATCCAGCCGGCCCATACATTGCCAGTGCATTGCCTGCTGCTGGTTGAAAACGGAATCCATATTATTGAATTAATGAATCTGGAGGACCCTGCAAAAGACAAAGTTTACGAATTTCTATTCGTCTGTTTGCCACTGCGCATTACGGGAGGAACGGGTTCGCCTGTGCGTCCGGTTGCCGTTATTTAATAGAAGTCACGTTAAAAATGTAAATAACTAAAGGGGCGGTTCTATGATTCGCGTAATTTCTCCTATTGAAAATGGTCAAATAACCGGAAATTCATCTTCATCAGCCTCAAGAATAAAAAATAGACCTCATGAAAAAATTAAAATTGCTTATCTTAGCAACGGGAAACCGAATGTTCACGAAATATTTTCATTTATTGATCAACACTTAATGGAGCTTTATCCAGAGGAAATTAGCCAAGATCCATTTGAAATTCGTTTTTTTGATAAAAAGAATGCAGCAAAACCCGCTCCATCGGAAATGCTCGAAGAAATCAAAGATTATGCAGATATTTTAATAACCGGTTCAGCTGACTGAGGCTCTTGCACATCGTGGAGTGTCCACGATTCGATTGAGTTAAGAAAAGGCGGATTAGAGTGTATTGTTTTAGCCACCAATCCGTTTGTCAACTTGGCCAATGCATTAATGAAAACCAGGAAAACAGAGATTCCTATGGTGATTGTCAAGCATCCTATTGGCGGGATTAGGGAAAATGAGGTCCTTGAAAGGGCCAAAGAGGCTTTGGAACAATTAAAACAAATGATTCTTCCGACTCCCTCCGACCAATCGGAAACAAGTGTTCTTGCCAATGACTCACTTAACAATCAACAGGAAAATATTCTGGATGACCTGGAATTAGATGACGATCCGGTTAAATTAAATACGTTTTTTTATGAAAAAGGATGGACCGATGGGCTCCCGATTATTCCACCTGTACCAAAACTCGTAGATGAAATGTTAGGAAACTATTTATCTCAAAAGGATGAAGTCATTGGCTATATGCCAACGAATAATCATCCTATTACCTATTTGAAGGCTGCAGTTAATGCAACAATGGCAGGCTGCCGCCCCGAATATTTTCCCGTTCTCGTTGCAGCAATTAAGGCATCATTAAAACCGGAATTTAACCTGCTTGGGGTGCTTGCCACCACACACCCTTGTGCAACGGCTGTCATTGTAAGCGGGCCAATTGCGAAAGAATTGGGCGTCTCATGTAAGGGAAATGCATTTGGTCCCAGCAGCCTGGCATCCTCGACCATTGGAAGGGCACTACGATTTGTTTATCAGAATGTCGGTGAAGTCCTGCCAGGCACAATGGATAAAGCAACCCAGGGAACCCCTGCCAAATTCACGTTTTGCTTTGCAGAGAATGAAGAAGCAAACCCTTGGCAGTCATATCATACCGAAAGGGGGTTTCAGTCTAACGAATCGACTGTAACAGTCTATGCATCTGAAGGGCCAGCCAATATTAATGACCATGGCAGCCGAAGTGGGGATGATTTGATGATTAGCATCATCGGTGCAATCACACGGTCAGGAGTAAATAATTTATATTTAAGCGGAGACATTTTCCTAACCTTGGGACCCGAGCATGCTTATTTATTAGCGAAGGATGGATGGAATAAGAAAAGAATTAAGCAGGAGATATTTGAAAAAGCAAGAGTTCCTGCCCAAAAGATGTCTTTTGATCAATTTGTGCACCAAACTGGATTTCATAAAGTAGATTACAAATTTAGCTATGAAAATAATGATGGTATCCCCATTGCCCCCTCACCAGAGCACATCCGCGTCCTGGTAACGGGCGGAGAAGGGAAACATTCATCTTGGCTTCCGAGTTTTGGGATTAGCTATTCAGTGATTGAAAAAATAGAGACAGTGTAAGGAAAATAGAAAATTTGATTCAACTAGCAATTGGAGGAATAAAATGAAAGGTCCGTTAACAGGAATACGAGTGATTGATTTGACGTCGGTGCTCATGGGTCCATATTGCACGCAATTATTAGGTGATATGGGAGCAGATATTATAAAAATAGAAACAGAAAAAGGGGACAGCACGCGATACATCGGTCCCTCAAGAAACAAAGGGATGGCCAGTACCTTTTTATATGCTGGACGTAATAAAAGAAGTATAGTACTAGACTTAAAAAAAGAAGAAGGTAAGCGGGCGTTTTTTAGATTGGTGGAGGATGCTGATGTTTTTGTCCATTCATCCCGCCCCCAAGCCATTGAAAAATTAGGATTAACCTATGAGGATGTTAAAAGGGTAAATTCTTCTATTATATACTGTGGTGCCTATGGTTTTAGCAAGCAAGGGCCATACGGCACTAAACCTGCCTATGATGATATGATTCAGGGGGCATCAGGGTTGGCGGCACTGCAAGGAGAAGTGGCTGGGACACCACAATACATGGCTACAGTCTTGGCTGATAAAACAACGGGATTAGTAATGATGAATGCCATTTTGGCAGCCCTTTATTCCCGTGAAAGGACGGGCGAGGGGCAAGAAATTGAGGTTCCAATGTTTGAAACGATGATTTCCTATACATTGGTAGAGCATTTCTACGGGTTAACTTTTGACCCGCCTATGGAATCATCATTCTATCCACGCGTGACATCGAAATATCGGAAACCCTACAGGACAAAGGACGGTTACATTAGCGTTATTGTTTACAATGATAAGCAATGGTTCAAATTCTTCGAGCTTTCCGGTCATCCGGAGCTGAAAGACGATCGCCGCTTCCGGGATATAGGCGAAAGAACGAAGCATATTGATCAGTTATACCAAATGGTTGAAGAAATTATCATGACAAAAACGACCAATGAGTGGCTCGATATACTGGAAAAGGCAGATATTCCAGTCATGCCTGTCTACAGGCCAGAAGATATGTTTAAGGATCCACATTTGAAGGCTGTTCATTTCTTTGAAAAGGTAAGCCATCCTTCTGAAGGTTCCTATTGGAATATTAAGAATCCAATTCTGTTTTCAAAAACTCCCATCGAGCTGAATCGATGTGCTCCCCGTTTAGGCGAGCACAGTGTAGAAGTATTAGAAGAAGCCGGCTATTCTGAACAAGAGATTCAACACTTGTTGGAAGCTGGAGCAATTATCAAGCCATCACCTGAAGAACAAAAAGTCAAAAATAATAAATAAGGCCGTATTTCATTCCTATAAAACGTTGTAAAGGGGATAAACATGCAGGAAGGTAGCACGTTATATAAACACTCCATGCTTAAGGAAGGTTCATTAGAAGGGAAAGTTGCCATAATTACCGGGGGCGCGACTGGGCTGGGTAAAGCAATGGCATTGGAATTTGCAAGACTGGGTGCCAATATCGTGATTGCAAGCAGAAACAAAGAAAACTTAACAAAGGCTGAGGAAGAAATCTCAAAGCTCGGAACAAAGGTTTTATCGGTTCAAACTGACGTACGTGTTCCCGATCAAGTAAATAACCTGGTCCAAAGCACGGTTGAACAATTTGGTGAGGTTCATATTCTAGTTAATAATGCAGCCGGCAACTTTCGGGTGAAAACAATGGACATGTCTGTGAACGCCTGGAATGCTGTCATCAATATCGTATTAAATGGTACGTTTTATTGCAGCCAGGCAGTAGGCAGGCAAATGGCAAAGCAAGGAAGCGGCGGGGCGATATTAAATATTGGTTCCGTCCATGCCTGGACGGGGAGCCCATTAACTGCGCATTCTGCCGCAGCGAAAGCGGGTGTATTGGCCTTAACCAAGACTTTGGCAGTTGAATGGGCACCCTATCAAATTCGGACCAACATGATTGCTCCCGGACCGATTGCAGATACCGGTGCGGTAACCCAGTTATGGCCCACACCGGAAGACGCATCGTTGATTTTAAATAACATTCCTGCTCAACGATTTGGGCATTTACAAGAAATTGCGAACTTAGCTGCCTACCTTGTCAGTGATTATGCAAGTTATGTATCTGGTGCATGTTATGTCGTTGATGGAGCAGGATGGTTGAATAAAGGAAAATACCAGCTGGGGGAGAGTAGGAAAATTGGTATGGGAGACTGATGAGAAAAATAACTAATTTATTATTAGTCATTCTAGGAAACCTCTTAGCTATTGGTTATGTCCTAAAACTTATTTTCAATCTTCATCACCGAGTCGATCTTGTTTTTGCGGCGATCTCAATCTTGCTCCTTCTCATCACATTTTTTAAATCTGGCAGAACCTTTTCCATAATAGCCGGAGTTTTTTTAAGTTTGGGTTTTTGGATATTAATATCAAATCATATTTCATTTGCTGAATATTGGCGTTATTTTGGTACATCCACCAATATCTTAACATTGCTGATCGTTGCTCCCTTATTTTCAATACCTATTAAGTTGGGCGCCTACAATCGAACAGTAGAGGTCATCTTTCGAAATAGGGTTTACCGGCCAAATCATGTTCATGGCCTCTTATCATTTTTTACTTTTTTGCTTAGTTCACTGATGAGTATGGCTGCGATTGCAGTTTCCCATTCTATTTTCCACAACTTGACGAGGAAATTTCCGAAAACCATTTCAGAAAGAATTGAATTTTCTTCGTATGCGAGAGGAAATGCCCTTGCCCTTGTTTGGAGCCCGGTTGGCGTGACCGTGGGTGCTGCTATTTCAGGTACCCATTCCAATCCGGGTTTGGTTATTGGGGTAAGTCTTACCTTTGCAGTTTTCATCATTTTGATCGATTATATGATGGTTTCTACATTTATGAAGAAGAGTAAAGAACAATTAGCAGTCTTCTCCGGTCCCAGTGTTCATCCTGAACCTATTTCATTAAAACATTGGATATCGATTATGACGATTGCATTGGTCATTATCCTTTTTGTCACTGCGACCTTGGTATTACATCACTTATGGAGATTAAATATTATTGATATCGTCATATTATTAATTATTCTTTTTTCGGTTATCTGGTCATTAATCTTAAAAAAAACAAGAAGGCTCATTGTTCAGCTTAAACTGAAAATGACACAAGGGATTTCTGTCCTATCTTCACAATTATTGCTGTTCATTTCTGTCGGATTTTTCACACAAGTATTCATCAATGTCGGGCATCTAGATCAACTGGCATTGATAATCGAGAATCTACAGCATAAACTGGGCCCTTTTATTATCATTTTTATTGTTCTGATTGCTGCCTCAGGCATTCAATTGGGCCTATCGCCAGCCTTAATAGCGGTGCTGATGGTTGAAACTATTCCATTTGATGCTTTGCACATTCGGCCGGAATGGTTTGCTTTTGCAGTGGCAGCAGGGGCATTGTCTTTAGCGGCAGCTAGTCCCTTTTCAGTAACTGTCAATAGTGTCTCACCTGTTTTACAAAGGATTCAAACAGATATTTCTAAAAAGAACTATGGTTTTTCCATTATGATGTTATGCATGGTTAACATTTGGGTATTGATCCTACAGTATCTATTTCCTTAAAAACTATTTTCATTAGAGAGTGGGAATCCATTTGAAGTCGTATCGCATCGCAGCACTTCCGGGTGATGGGATTGGTCCGGAAGTTATAAATCAAGGGATTAAAGTGATTAAAGCATTGGAAACTAAATTCAAGCATCTTCATTTTGAGATTCAGAGTTTACCAGTTGGCGGCCAAGGGATTGACTTATGTGGAATGCCTGTCCCTCCCGAGACGCTAAAAGGCTGTCAAGAGGCAGACGCTGTATTATTAGGCGCGGTGGGAGGACCCAAATGGGATAATCTCCCCAATAAACAACGACCAGAACAGAGTTTGTTAACCTTAAGGTCACAGGTAGTGGGTGCATTTGCAAATGTCCGTCCAGCTTCCCTAAGCAATTCTTTATCGCATTTATCATGCCTTAAAAGGGAAAATCTTGGCCAGGGCATCGACCTGGTACTCATTCGCGATATGTCTGCAGGCATTTTTTATGGCAAGCCAAGCGGCAGGGAATCGAGAAATGGTGAGGCGATTGCCTATGATACGATGAGTTTTTTTCAAAGTGAGGTAGAACGAATTGCACGACTGGGATTCCAATTAGCCAGAACGAGAAAAAAAAAGCTTACCTCTGTTGACCAGGCAAATGTATTGGAGAATTCCAGGCTCTGGCGTGAAGTCGTTTCCGAAATCTCGAAAGAATATCCTGATGTGGAAGTCGAGCACCTCTATGTAGATAATTGTGCATTTGCATTAGTTAAAAAACCTTGGTTATTCGATGTCATTATAACAGAAGGAATGCTTGGCGGAATATTAAGCGATGTCGTCGGAGGTTCGGTCGGATCTATTGGAATGTTAGCATCCGCAAGTGTTGGGAGCAGTAAAAAGGGGTTATTTGAGCCGATTCATGGTTCTGCCCCTCGTATAGCCGGACAGGACAAGGCTAATCCTATTGCAACGATTCGTGCTGTGGCATTTATGCTGGAATATTCCATTGGCCTCACAAAAGAAGCTAGCTTCATTGAAAGAGCAATAGAAGAGACTCTTCAAGAAGGCTGGGGAACTTATGACATTGTTACTGATAAGAAAAAATTAGTAAGTACGTCCCAAATGGGAGATTTGATTACGAAGAAAATATTGCAGAATACGATTATGAATGTTTGATATATGTGCCATTTTACGAGGAGGTTTTGCAGATGGATTTTGATTATTTATTAATAGAAAAGATAGGTAATATTCAAATTATCCGGCTAAATGAACCAAATAAACGTAATGCCCTGGTAATCGAGATGCGAAAGGAACTGTTTCGGGCTTTTTCACAAGCAGAACAAGATGAAGACATTAAAACGATTATATTGACAGGAGAAGGAAAAGCATTTTCAGCGGGCGGAGATCTCTCTACAATCCGAAAATCAAAACCTCTTGAAACCATAAAAAGATTGCAATCCTCACACCCGCTGATTATGAAAATGGTGGAAATGGAAAAGCCAATAATTGCAGCGGTAAACGGGGCAGCTGCTGGAGCGGGTTTTAGCCTTGCATTGTTATGTGATGTTATTTTTGCGTCTGAACAAGCGTTTTTTGTCCAGAGTTTTGTGAATATTGGATTAATTCCAGACTTTGCTGCGATGCATTTTCTTCCGATGTTAGTCGGCCCGCACAAAGCAAAAGAACTCATGTTTATGGGTGAGCGGATATCCGCAGAAGAAGCCCACCGAATTGGGATTGTTAATCGGGTGGTGCCAGTTGAAACACTATTAGCAGAAGCAATCGAATTTGCAGAAAAGTTGGCAAAAAAACCACCAATTTCAGTCGGAATGACAAAAAAAATCATGAATCAGCATATCAACCGTGATTTAAAAGTTTTATTGGAGTTGGAAGCCCAAGGACAGGATTTATGCAGTCAAACAGAAGATTTCAAAGAAGGCGTTAATGCGTTTTTTGAAAAAAGAGAACCTAATTTTCTAGGAAAATAGATGGAAAGGAGGATTATTCATGATTTATGATTGCGCAATTATAGGTGCAGGCTCGGCAGGATTATCTGCAGCCATTTATACTGGCCGGGCACAATTAACCGCTATTTTAATTGATGCAAATTTGGCAGGGGGACAATTAGGAGAAACGGAATTGGTTGAGAACTATCCGGGCTTTCCCGAAGGTATTGACGGACCGGAACTAATGGCACGGATGCTGGAGCAAGCCACTAAATTTGGAACTGAGATTGATTTGGGTTATGTTCAAGGGATTTCCAAAACAAATGGCATCTTCCAATTACATAAAGATGATGGAAGTGTAATAGAATCCAAAACAGTTATTTTAGCAACCGGGTCTACCCATAATAAGCTGGGCGTTCCAGGTGAAGAAGAATTCTCAGGAAGGGGTGTATCCTATTGTGCAACTTGTGACGGTGCTTATTTTATGGACAAGGAGCTGGTTGTAGTAGGGGGAGGAGATGCTGCATTAGATGAAGGGATTTTCTTAACACGGTATGCAAAGGTTACAATCGCACACCGAAGGGACCAACTCCGGGCAAGCAAGATTTTACAGGACCGGGCTTTAAAAAATGAAAAAATAGACTTTATTTGGAATGCCACGCTTAAAGAAATCCGCGGCACGAACTACGTAGAGTCAGTCCTGTTAAATAAAAATGGAAAAGAAGAAGAATGGAAGACAAATGGCGTGTTTATTTATGTCGGCTCGAAACCAAATTCACAAATGGTAAAAGATCTCCCGGAAATTTTAGATGAGCAAGGCTATGTTAAAACAGATATTCGCATGGAAACTTCGATAAAGGGCTTGTTCGCAGCCGGCGATTTGCGTGTTGGTTCGGTCAGGCAGGCTGGATCAGCTGTTGGAGATGGAATTACTGCTGCAATTGAGGTTCAAAAGTTTTTGGAAGAAAACAATTGATGATCCCTTATATTATGAATGTTAGAGGAGGATGGATATGATTCGTGTATTGAATCCGAAACCAGAAGAAATTAGAGCTAGCCTAGTTATTACAGCTGCAAATGAAACAGGAGATCGTAACATAGTGAAAAGGATTAAGGAGGATGAACAGAGCAGCCTTGTTTTAGGAATAATCAGCAATAATAAATGGAACGTTGACCCTTTTTTGGGTGAAATTGAGAAATCCCTTCAGAAAGATTTTAAGGGTTTGGAATTTGTTCATCAGAAAAAGCTAAATGCTTCACAAACCGTCAGTAGAGACTTAGTATCGCCAATTGTGGAACGAACCCATTTTGCAATTACCGGCATTGGTGACTGAGGGTCATGTACATCGTGCAGTGTGCGCGACGGAATTATTTTGGAAGGATTAGGCATTAAATCAGTTGTATTAATTACAGAAGCATTCCGGCGAGAAGCTTTAGCGCAAATCAAGGCGTTAAAAAGGGAAGATTTGGAAATTGTGTTCGTCCCTCACCCAATTGCTGGGTTAAAAGTGGAGGAAGTGGTGGAAATTGCCCATCAATATTATCCACAAATAAAAGAGGCCCTTATAAGAAATGGTTTTAAACAGGAGGTTACCGCATGAGCAATTTGGGTGTTTCTTCAAAAATTTTAACGATTGAAGATGGGCTTTTCGAAGAGGCGTGGTACGATGGACTTCCTGTTGTGCCCCCAACACGGGAAAGAGTGGATGAGGTCTTAAAGGAAGTTGACCGCGACCCTCTAGAAATTGTAGGAATTATCCCGCCCATGATGGGTGTAGCGACTGTTGAAAAAGTGGCTATTCATATGGTGATGGCTGGCTGCAAGCCAGAATATGCACCTGTTGTTTTTACAGCATTAGAGACCATGTTAAAGCCCACCTTTAATTTAAATGGCGTGCAGGCAACTACGCATAATTGTGCTCCTTTGCTCGTTGTCAGCGGATCAATTGTAAAAAAGCTTGGAATCAATTTCGGCAGTAATGTTTTTGGATCGGGATTTAGAGCAAATGCCACGATTGGCCGGGCAATTCGCCTCATTTTATTGAACTTGGGAGGGGCGATTCCCGGGGAATTGGACAACTCTACATTTGGCCATCCAGGGAAATTTTCCTTTTGTATAGCAGAGGACGAAGAATCAAATCCGTGGGCAAGCTTGCATGAAGATTATGGGCTCGCACGCGATGCCAGCGCTGCAACAATCTTTGCCTGTGAGGCGCCACACAGTGTAAATGATCACATTAATCATCATGCAAAAGGGATTTTGGCAACAATCGCCGATACCATGGCAACATTAGGTAATAATAATTTGCATTGCCATGGAGATGTGATGGTGGTTATCAGCCCAGAGCATGCAGCAACCATTGCAAAAGACCATTGGACAAAACAGGATGTTAAAGAGTTTTTGTTTGAAAAAGCCCGTGTCCCCATGCATCTGGCAAAGACGGGTGGCATGTACAGTAAGGAAAATAAAGAGGCGTTTTGGCCCAAGTGGCTTCAAGAAGCTGATGATAGTGAAATGGTCCCGCTCGTTAAAAGCCCGGATCGTATTGCCGTAACCGTTGCCGGTGGATTAGGACGTTTTTCCATGGTTCTTCACGGCTGGGGATTTGGCGGCGACCTTCATTGTTCCCAGATAAATCCCTACAAATATTAAGTGTAATGATATTAGAGGAGGTATGTAATTGACGGGATTATACTATGAAGATTTTGAGATTGGACATATCTTTTCACATAAGACCGGCCGTACTGTCTATGATTATGACAATGTATTATTCTCTACTCTTACAATGAATCCGCAGCCGTTGCATCTTGATGAAGAGTACTCGTCAAGGGCAGAGTTCGGGAAACCCTTAATGAATAGTCTATTTACCTTAGGTTTAGCCATTGGCCTTACTGTAAACGATACCACACTTGGCACAACTGTCGGAAACCTTGGCTTTGATAAAGTTGAGTTTCCGAAACCCGTATTTGCGGGAGATACCATCTATGTTGAAACGGAAGTACTGAACAAACGTGAATCAAAGTCAAGACCTAAAGAAGGTCTCGTATTTTTAGAACATCGTGCTAGAAATCAACATGAAGAAATTGTGATGTGTTGTCAACGTGTGGCTTTAATGCGAAAAAAACATAACTGATAAGTGCTTTTGAAAATATTTTGAATGAAGTTGTTTAAATGAGTAGCCAATTCTTTTTAAAGGAAGGGATATAATGGATTTTGAATGGACACCGGAGCGAATAACGTTAAAAAAAGAGGTTAGCAGACTTTGCTCACAGTTTGATGATAATTATTGGATGAATTGTGATAATGAACATAGATTTCCTTGGGAATTTTATAACGCCTTTGCGGAGGGCGGCTGGTTAGGGATTGCCATCCCCGAGAAATATGGTGGCGCTGGATTGGGAATAATGGAGGCCTGCATAGTATTAAACGCAGTTGCGGAATCGGGAGCAGGAATGAACGGCGGCACCACCTTGCATCTTTCCATGTTCGGATTAAACCCGGTTGTCAAACATGGTTCCGAGGAAATGAAACAAAAATACCTGCCAGAAGCAGCAAAAGGAAATCTCCATGTTTCATTTGGAGTAACTGAACCGGATGCAGGCTCTGATACTCCAAGCATTTCCACTTTTGCGCGTAAGGACGGGGACCGTTATATCATCAACGGACAAAAGGTTTGGAATACGAAAGCTAAAGAATCTAGTAAAGTATTATTGCTAGCGAGAACAACACCATTAAAAGATTGTAAAAAGAGAACCGAAGGGATGACATTATTTTTAGCAGATCTGGATGAGAGATATACCACTATCAAGGAGATTGAAAAGCTTGGAAGGCATGCGGTGGATTCCAATGAATTATTCATTGAGGACCTGCCAGTTGATGCCAGTGATGTAGTCGGAGAGGTCGGCAGGGGGTTTTATCATTTGTTAGATGGCTTAAATCCGGAACGAATATTGTTAGCTGCTGAATTTTGCGGATTAGGAAGGGCTGCTTTGAAAAAGGCGGTGAAGTATGCAAATGAGAGAGTGGTGTTCAACCGTCCAATCGGGAAGAATCAATCGATTCAGCACCCTCTTGCTGATAGTTATGCAAAGTTAGAGGCAGCTGAGCTTCTTTGGCAGCGTGCTGCTGTAAATTATGATAAGGGGCTTCCTAGCGGCGCTGAAGCCAATACAGCCAAATACATTGCAGGAGAAGTAGTATTTGAAGCTTGTGATAGAGCCTTGCAAACGTTTGGAGGATTCGGTTATGCCAAGGAATTCCATGTTGAAAGATATTGGCGTGAAGCAAGACTATTAAAAATTGCCCCAATCTCTCAGCAGATGGTGCTCAATTATATCAGCGAACACGTCCTTGGCTTGCCTAAATCCTACTAAGAAAAAGCATACATTGGGAGGTTTTGAATTTGTTTAAAGAGTTGCAGCTGCCTTTTGTAGAGCTTCCCAAAAGCGCAGAAGAATTGCGGGCTGAAGTCCGAGATTTTATTAAAGAAGAACTCGCTTCCAAGTCGTTTGCCCCACAATGTGATTCATGGCTGGGCGGTTTTGACCCTGAATTTAGCTTAAAGCTGGGTAAGCGCGGTTGGCTGGGAATGACCTTTCCCAAAAAATATGGAGGACATGAACGGACAGCTTTAGAACGGTTTGTCGTAACAGAAGAACTGTTGGCAGCTGGTGCACCAGTTGCTGCCCATTGGATTGCCGACCGTCAAACAGGACCGCTGCTATTAAAATTTGGTTCGGAAGAACAAAAGCAAAAATACCTTCCCAAATACGCAAATGGCGAGTGGTTCGTAGCGATTGGCCTAAGCGAGCCAAATTCCGGATCTGATTTGGCTTCTGTTTCCACAAAGGCAGAAAGAATCGATGGCGGTTGGAGGATTAATGGAAGCAAAATCTGGACCAGTGGTGCCCACCGTGCCCATCAAATAATTGTCTTTTGCAGGACAGAGCCTCGGACAGAAGATCGCCGGGCCGGCTTCAGCCAGATTATTGTGGATTTATCAACTCCAGGCGTGACCGTTCGGCCGATCCGATTAATGAATGGGGAGCATCACTTTAACGAGGTGATTTTTGAAGATGTAGAAGTGCCTGATTACATGGTTATCGGGACAACAGGGAATGGCTGGAAGCAAGTCATGGCTGATTTAGCTTTTGAAAGAAGCGGTCCCGAAAGATTTCTCAGTACTTTTCCTTTATTTAAGGAATTTATACGTATAGTTGGTGAAAGTCGAGACAAGTCTGTACATGTTGCAATTGGAAACCTTACAACCCGCTTATGGACGCTGCGCCATATGTCGTTAGGGGTCGCTGGTTTGTTGGAGAAGGGCCAATCTCCCGAAATTGCCGCTGCATTAGTGAAGGATTTAGGGACACAATTTGAAAAAGATGTAACTGAAACTATTCGTCTGCTTGTGTCAATTATTCCTTCGGAGACATCAGATTCCCGCTTTGAAGTATTAATGGCTGAAGCCATCTTGCACGCACCGGGATTCACATTGCGCGGTGGAGCAACAGAAATTCTTCGCGGTATTATTGCAAGGGGGTTGGGGGTAAGATGAGTGAAATTCGGGATATTCTTTTAACTACTACTGAAAAAATATTAAAGGATCACTGTACGAAAGAGGTTATCACTAAGGTTGAACAGGGAATTTGGCCGGCTCCATTGTGGGATACATTGGAGGAAACAGGGATAACGAATATATCTATTCCTGTGGAGATGCAAGGATCTGGCGGTTCACTTGGTGATGCGTTAAGTGTATTGCAGGCAGCAGGCCGCTTTGCAGCCCCAATACCTTTAGCAGAGACACTTTTATCAAAATGGGTTCTTTCTACTTGCAACTTACCTTTTCCGGATGGTCCTTTGGCTATTGTTATGCCATCTTCAACTGATTCTGTAAAATTTACGAATACACCTGCTGGTTGGGACATCTCAGGTACTGCAAAAAAGGTTAGTTGGGCGCGCTTTGCAAAGGCTATTGTAGTCTTAGGTTATTGTGGTGATTCTTTAGTTGCTGCACTGCTTCATCCTGATTTATTAACCATTAATAATGGAGAAAACCTGGCAGGCGAGTCATTGGATGAAGTGATTTTTAATCATGTCGGTGTAGAGATAGAGAATGTAAAAACAATGACTTCTCATATGGACGAAACAGCAATTTTCACACGAGCAGCATTAACGCGCATCGCCTTAATGAGCGGGGCTTTAGAGCGAGTTTTAGAATTATCAGTTTCATATGCAAAAGAACGGGAGCAGTTTGGCCGTTCAATTGGGCGTTTCCAAGCTGTCCAGCAGCAATTGGCTATCTTGGCTGGGGAGGTCACTGCAGCTGGGGTAGCGTCAAACATGGCAATTTCAGATTCAGAGGAAGAAGCTTCGTGGCCAAGCATAGCTTTAGCCAAAATTAGATTGGGTCAGGCAGCGGGCACCGTTACACCAATAGCACATCAAATACACGGTGCAATAGGATTCACCGATGAACATGTACTCCAGCAATATACACGTCGCCTTTGGGCTTGGCGTGAAGAGTTTGGTAATGAAACTGTTTGGGCAGCTCGCTTAGGGGAAAGAATCTTATCACATGGATCTGAATCTTTATATCCGCTAGTAACAAACATAAATCAAATTAGATTGTAAATGATTTTCATTTTTTTACTTTAAAGTATTGAATTGGAATATTAATTATCATATAATTTAAATTATTATGAATAGTTAATAAAATTGATGATGAAAAGGAAACGCTTCTTCATGTCAAGCACAGAGAACCTATGGATGCTGAGAATAGGTGTTGACATTTGAGGCTACTCACCTTGGAGTCGACTTCTGAATTAAGTAGGAAGTACGGTTGCAGCCGTAACATTGCAAAGTAAATCTTTTACTTAAAGAGGCCGTATGTTGTGTGCGGTAAAAGAGGGTGGTACCGTGAATTATTTTCGCCCCTCTAAAGTGAAGGTTTTTTTTGTTTTCATAATAGACTTCCTGATGAAAGGGGAATAATAGTGAGTAAAAAAATTTACCTGTTTGACACGTCCTTGAGAGATGGGGAACAAACGCCGGGAGTCAGTCTGAATCTTGCTGAGAAAGTGGAAATTGCCAAGCAATTGGAAAAGGCTGGCATTGATGTGATTGAGGCAGGCTTTGCTGCAGCCTCACCTGGTGACTTGAAGGCGGTTCGCGCCGTTGCTGAAGCAGTTGAAAAACCAATTGTTGTCAGCCTGGCACGGACAAATAAAGAAGATATTGACGCTGTTGTTGAAGCATTAAGTGGAAATAATAATATAGGAATTCATATTTTTATAGCAACTTCTTCAATTCATATGGAAAAGAAATTAAGGATGACAAAAAGCCAGGTATTAGAACAATCTGTTGAAGCAGTACGCTATGCCAGTCAATTCTTTAATCATATTGAGTTTTCTTGTGAGGATTCAACACGTTCAGACCTTGATTTCCTTTGTGAAATTTCTGAACAGGTAATTAAAGCCGGGGCTACGGTTTTAAACTTTCCAGATACGGTTGGCTACATAACACCTTGGGAATATGCCAATCGGTTTTGGACTTTACGCAAACGAGTCAAAGGAATTGAAAATGTCATTTTAAGCTGCCACTGTCACGACGATCTTGGAATGGCCACAATCAATTCACTTGCAGCTATTGAAGCCGGTGTTACTCAGGTTGAAGGGTGTATTAACGGAATCGGAGAACGTGCGGGCAATGTCGCTTTGGAGGAAGTTGCCTTGGCATTAGAGACCCGGTATGACCATTTTCAAAAACGAACTTCTATGGTTTTGAAAGAAATAGCCAAAACTAGTAAATTAGTCAGCAGATTGACCGGAATGCCGGTACCTGCGAATAAAGCTGTAATTGGGGCAAACGCCTTCGCTCATGCATCCGGTGTTCACCAGGATGGGGTCATCAAAGACAAGAGCACGTACGAAATCATGAAACCTGAAACCATTGGATTAGATGAGATAGACCTTGTTCTTGGTAAGCTGTCCGGTCGTAATGCTTTGAAACAAAGACTAATCACTCTGGGATATGATGCTGATGAAGATGAATTAAAAAATATTTTTAAGAAATTCAAAGAACTTGCAGACCGTAAAAAACAAATTTTGGACGAAGATATTATTGCTTTGGTGGATAATCAAAGAAAAAATGAATTGGAATTGTACAAATTGAGAAATATCTCCATTTCATATGATACTTCCAGTCAACCGAATGCATCAGTCCAGTTGTTGAACGATGACGACCAATTACTGAATGGAACCTCATCAGGAAATGGATCAGTAGATGCAATTTTTAATGCGATTGACCAGATTATTGATAAAGATATTGAACTATTAGACTATAAAATTTTGTCGGTTACAAAAGGAAAAGATGCGCAAGGAGAGGTTTTTGTCCAAATCAAAATGGACGATACCCTCGCTCAGGGCCGCGGGATGAGCGTCGATATCCTAGAAGCCAGTGCTGAGGCTTATCTTGCTGCTATTAATAGGATAAAAAATTTAGCCTCTAGTAAGGTCCTTAAGAAAATATAGTAAGTGAACATTGTTTAGATATTGTAAAACAACTGGAATCGAGGTGAGATATTTTATGAAGCCCTATATTGTAAAAAATTTCAAACGGCCAAGTCCACAAATCATTAATAAGTTTAAAGAGTTTGATGTATCTACCGTTTATGAGGCACAAGGGAAAATTGGGCTGATGGAGTACGGATTAATGCCGCTCATAAAAGGGAAGATGATTTGCGGTCCCGCAGTCACTGTTATCTGTCATTCAGGCGATAACTTAATGATTCATGCTGCCCTTGAAGTCTGTCAACCTGGAGATATTCTTGTCATTACAACAATAGGTGAGAGTGTATCAGGTATGATCGGGGAGCTCATGGTAAGAGCAATGATGGAGCAGGATGTCCAAGGAGTCATTATAAATGCTGGCATCCGTGATGCGGAACAAATCAGGAAGCTCGGGTTCCCTATTTGGAGCAAGGTTATCTACTCAGAAGGAACAACTAAAATAAAAGGCGGCTTGGTCAATACCCCAGCTATTTGCAGGGGCACGGAGGTATGCCCCGGAGACCTGATAATGGCTGATGATGATGGAGTGGTTGTAGTAAAAAGCGATTATCTGGAGAAAGTTTCTCACCAATCGGAAAAGAGAGTTTTGGACGAAGAAATCACAAGAAATAGGATTGTTAATGGAGAATTCACCTTAGATATCTTTAATTTGAGGTCTGCAATGATAAAAGAAAATGTAGTATATTACGAAAACCAAGTAGAGGCTGAAAAAGAAATGAAAAAGGTTGAGCTTTAGGCTTCTGAACTTTTGGATGGGGGATAGCGCATGGAAAAGGCGGAAATTTTAAGTCATTTACGGAAATTTGGTACTTCGACAATAAGTGATGCACTGGATCGGTTAGGAATTAATGGCCAATGCTTGGGGATTATGCCGCTGGAACGATCATTTCAATTAACAGGGGAGGCCTTTACAATTCGATATGGCCCCATAAGCGTAGAAGGAGGAACTGTTGGTGATTATATAGATAAACTTGAAGCGGATACGGTTGTTGTCATTGATAATGGCGGACGGAAGGATGTAACTGTTTGGGGTGATCTATTAACTTTAACCGCTCATCAGCATAACCTTGCAGGAACAGTAATCAATGGAGTTTGTCGCGACGTGGACCGTATACTGGAACTAAATTATCCGATTTATAGTCGAGGGAATTGGATGAGAACGGGCAAAGATCGAGTAATGGTTGTGGAGGAAAATGTACCTGTTTCAATTGGCGGCGTCTTGGTTAGTCCCGGGGATTATTTACGTGGAGATGGTGATGGAGTGGTGGCCATTCCAGCATCAAAAGTAGAGCTAGTATTAGAAGCCGCATGGATGATCCATACTGCCGAAGAAAATATTCGCGCTGCTGTATTAAAGGGTGAAAAGTTAAAAGATGCCCGTACAAAAAATTCATACTATAATCTTCAAACTAGAAGTTAAAGTTATGGCTGCCGGGATGGGCAGCCAATTTGTTTTTTGAATTTCGGGTGGGATAAAGGCACCTGCCGGTAAAGAGGAAGCATGTGTTATAAAGAGGGCTATTACATTAATTTAGGGTCCTCCAAAATCATCCTGCTGATGACTAGCCGTTGAATTTCTGAGGCTCCGCCATACAACTCAATAATTCTGGAATCACGGTATAGCCTTTCTATGTCATATTCCGTTGTATAGCCGATTCCACCATGAATTTGTAATGATTCGTTTACAATTTTTTGGCAAACTTCGGATGCATAAACTTTCGCAACGGCCACGTCCATTAAGTAATTTTCGCCTTTTTCGTATTTTATTGCCGCTTCTTGCGCTGCCAGTCTAGCAGTCTTCAAACCTATTGCCATATCAGCCAATTTAAAGGCTATTACCTGATGGCTAGACAAAGAGTTGCCAAAGGTTTTTCTTTTTGTGGCGTAGTCAACTGCTGCTTCATAGGCTGCCATCGATATGCCGATAGCCTGTGAAGCCATCAATATTCTTGAACGATTCAACAATTCCATCGCAATTTTAAAGCCTTCTCCCTCTGAACCTATTAGGTCTTTTGCCGGGATCCGGCATGAACGAAATTGAAGTGAACCTGTAGGCATGCCCCTTTGACCCATTTTATTGTATCTATAAGTTAACTCAAGGCCATTATTTGAGCTGTTTACAATGAAAGCAGAAATTCCTTTATGCTTTTTTTCAGGATTCGTTTTAGCGAAAACTACATATATATCTGCAATTCCATAAAAAGAAATCAGAGTTTTTTCGCCATCTAGAATATAATCATCTCCGTCTCGGACAGCTGTCATTTGAATGGCAGATACATCGGAGCCTGCATCTTTTTCTGTAATGGCAGGAACTCCTATTATTTCACCTGCTGCCATTTTTGGAAGATAAAGCTTTTTTTGATCGTCAGAAGCCCCTGATAAAAATGCGTATGCAGCCATCAGCTGACAAGCAATCATTGAACCTGCACTTGTATTCGCTTTACAAACTTCCTCCATAATATCTTGACACTCAGTTTCACAAACCCCGCTTCCTCCGTAAACTTCAGGTAGTATTGGGGCGATTAATTTACTCTCAATCAACAGTTCCAAAGCCCTGGGATCGTACTCTCCTGTTTTATCCACTTCTCTTGCAATAGGTTGAAGCTTTTCTCCCACTTCTTTTGCTTTTTCCCTCCAGGTAGACTTGGAATGATGAATAATCATAGAATTACTCCTCCTTATTTTCTATCTATATATTCTAACTAGGACTTTAAATCACACCGTTTTTTCGGAAATTATCAATTTCTTCAAAGCTTAAGCCTAAGGACGTCAGTATTTCTTCCGTTTGTTCTCCTAGAGAAGGTGGGGGGAGCCTGACGGTTGCAGGGGTTTCAGATAGTTTTACAGGAAACGCTGGTGTCCTTAAATCTTTTATTTTGGGATGATTGATTCTAACCATCATTTCTCTAGCCACTACTTGAGGAGATGTAAGTGCTTCACCAATTGAATTGATAGGACCGCAAGGAACCCCAGCTTCATCAAGTTTTGTGCATATTTCATCACTGGAAATATTTCTAATTCGCCCACTAAGGATGGGGATGAGTTTTTCTCTGTTTTCTACCCGTAAGCTGTTTGTCTTAAACAAATTGTATTCTAGTAAATCCAACCAGCCCATTGCCTCGCACGTTTTGACCCAAAGTGCATCGTTAGCAGCTGCCAAGATAATATTCTTGTCCTTTGCTTTAAAAACTTGATAAGGAACAAGAGAGTTGTGCCCCTGGCCCATAGGTTTAGCTGATTGGCCCGTAGCATAGAAACCAGTTGCTAAGTGGTTTAGAACCATAATTTGTCCATCCAGTAAACCGCAATCAATAAATTGTCCTTTCCCTGTTTTATCACGTGCCAATAACGCTGCCAATACACCCAAGGCTCCAAGAAAACCTGTTGAAAGATCCACAACTGAAGGGCCTGTTTTGTATGGTACATCTGGCTCTCCTGTTGTGCTCATAAAGCCTGAATATCCTTGTAATAAAAGATCGTATCCTGCACGATATTTTTCAGGGCCTGTCCGCCCGAAACCTGAAATAGACAAGTAAATCAATCGGGGATTGATCTTGAGTAGCGTCTCATAATCAATTCCTAACTTTTCAGTAACACCAGTTCGAAAATTTTCAATTAAGATATCACTTTCTTTTACCAATTCATATACAATTTGTCTCCCTTGTTCGCTTTTGAGATTTAAGGTGATGCTTTTTTTATTGCGGTTTGAACTTAGATAAAAGCAGCTTTCACCATTCCATTCGGGGGGCTTCATATGTCTGGATTCATCGCCTATTCCTGGTTGTTCTACTTTAATAACCTCCGCGCCCAAATCACCCAGCATTTGTCCAGATACAGGACCAGCTAATGTTTTAGCCAATTCCAGAACTTTTATACCTTCTAAAGGCAGATTCATAGTTTTTCACCTCCAACCACATGTTTTAAAACTTTTACTATTTAAGCTTATCACATTAATTATTTGATAATTTTCAAAATTCAGCATATAATTATCGCAAATTATAATAATGGAGAGGCGTTAAATGGATTTAAGACATTATGAGGTATTTAATAAACTTTGTGAACTTAAAAGCTTCTCAAAGACCGCTGAGGCACTTTTTATTTCACAATCCACTGTAAGTTCATACATAAATTTAATAGAAAAAGAGATGGGGATAAGACTGTTTAAGGGTAATAAAAAATCAACAGGAGAACTAACTGAAGTTGGACATATTTTTTTACAATATTCCTCTCAAATTGTTGCATTGGCAAACGAATCAAAAAAAACGATAAAAAACTATAATAAAGGTTTATCTGGTTCAATATCAATTGGAATTTCTCCTACACTTTGTTATTACAATATTCCAAAGTTACTTGAAAAATTTAACAGGAAATTCCCTCTAGTCGAAATAGTTCTTTTTGCCGAAATCAGTCCTAAAATTATCCATATGTTAAATTCTAAAGAAATTCAAATTGGTATAATTAGAAATTCTACAGATATTGTTTCGGATCCGAAGTTCAATGCGAAATGTATAGGCATTGACAACTTTGTCTTCGTATTTTCACCAAACAACAAGATTAATCGGATGAATTCTATTGCTATTGAGGACCTGATTAAGGAGCCACTGATTGCTTATGGAAAAAACACAAACTTTTGGCCACAAATTCAAGGGTTGTATAATAGGTTTGGGGTTTCACCCAAAATTATTATGGAACTAAACGATATATATGCAGTTAAACAGATGGCAAAGTTAGGAACTGGTGTAGCTATTTTGCCGGAAATTTCCGTACAGGATGAGTTAAAACAGGGATTGTTGGTAAAAGCAGATATAAATGATTATGTACCCATCAAACGATATTCCCTCTTGATATACAGGAAAGATCAAATTTTAACGAAACAGATGCAAAACTTTATTAGGTTTATGTCTGCTTCCCAATAATTGATAATAAGTTTTTATCTCCATGATAACTTGTCCGCTTCTGATTACGATGAGCAATGGCTGCAAATTGAATAAACAAGAGAGTGTATCAGTTTCCAAACTGATGCCTTGAAAAAAACTACTATTTTATTTTTATATTATAAGCGATGTGAAAGTAAAAATGATTTATACACTTTCATTTCTAATTAAACATGTACCAATTCTTTTAAAGTGAGTGTTTCTTTCATTCTTTAAGATCAAAAAAGGCAGACCCAGTAAACATTAGAGAAGGGGGTTATACCGTTATGTAGTGGATAAAATTTATGGTTAAACAATTCCTAAAAAGAGCCTTTGTGGTTTAACATACTAATTTCTGCAACATTACTTATTTCAATTATTTTTAAATTTGACGCCCTCCTACAGTAACAATACCGCCTCGTTCAATTTTCCCAGCTTCTAATACGGGCAACATGTTATTAATAGATCTCCAGTTATCGTCAAAGGAAAAATTGTCGGGGCAGTATCAAATTTTAAAGAAATTACAGATTTTCAAAAGGTAGAATTGCAACTTCGTAAAAAACTTCATCACAATGGCTTTGAAGCTAAGTAGAATTATTTGCTCAAGGGATTCACTCGGCAAGTCATCGATCATTTGGCCCCTTTGTATCTGTAAACTGCGCCGTTTTACCAGAAAATCTTCTCGAAAGTGAAATGTTTGGATATGAGAAA
This sequence comes from Neobacillus bataviensis LMG 21833, assembly GCF_000307875.1. Lineage (GTDB taxonomy): Bacteria > Bacillota > Bacilli > Bacillales > Cytobacillaceae > Neobacillus > Neobacillus bataviensis. Next base: position 45,765 of record NZ_AJLS01000097.1, on the reverse strand, counting down.
GGCACATATCTTTTCTAGATGAGTTTAATAATAAAAGAAAAAATAAAATTATAACCGTTGAAAAAGAATTAATTTGCTTTTTTCAGAAGTACGACTGGCCTGGGAATATTCGTGAATTAAGGATACAATTGAACGCAGGGTGGTTCTTGAAGAGAGTAATAGTTTAAGACTTTAGGGGGCAAAATTTCTTTCAGAAAAAATAAAAAGAAGACAGTTTTCGAAAGAAACAACAAATAAACAAAGTATAAAAAATAAAGAAAAAGAACTTATTCTCACAAATATAGAAAAATTTGGAAATAATAAAAAGTTAGCGGCTCAATCACTTGGCACTAGAATTGCAAATATAAAGGTAGATTGATTTTTAAAATGGTTAAAGTAAGTTAGAGACCAATTAGTGACTCTAAAAGATTCATAGCCAGGCAAAATGTGCCCAAGGGTCAGCCCCCCATCGTGCTAACGTTTTAGCACACTGGGGGGCTGACCTTTTTTTCAGTAATAAAAGAAATATAAAGCAGAAATAAATAAACTTAAAGTAACAAAAAATACTCTAATCAAAGTCAATTTTTTTCTTATTCCTGCTTTTTTTTCTAAGTCACTTATATATAAGTTCGTTAATACTAAACCAAAAAGTATAATACCATATCCTAGAATATCATTTTCTTTAACCAGATACTTCATTGTAGCTATGGCAATGAGAATGTTTCCGATTGTACCCAAAATTATACTGAAGTACAATGCTTTTTTATTTTCATTCAAAACCAATTTCCTCCCTCTAACTATTCTGCGGCGTTAACCCACTATCTCTATATCAATACTAACATAATATTCAAAGTAAAATTCACAAAACCATCCAGATAATGAGGGTCAGACCCCCCAAGTGCTAGCGCTTTTAGCGCACTGGGGGTCTGACTCTTTTTTTGGAGGGGCAGGGCACTTAAAACAGATTTTTTGACACTATATTTAAATAGGAATAATATATATTTGTAATTAAAAATTCTCGAATTAAAAGTAATTTAATGCATAATATTAATTACTTATACTTAAACTACTTTTGATTCAAAAACGATGGGAGAATGTTAAAAATGGGAAAATTAGATAATAAAGTAGCTATTATTACTGGGTCAGCACAAGGAATGGGAGCTATGCATGCTCGTAAATTCGTTGAAGAAGGGGCAAAAGTAGCCATTACGGATATCAATGTTGAAGCAGCGCAGGCATTAGCAAATGAAATTGGTGAGAATGCTATCGCATTAAAACTGGATGTTTCAAATGCGGATAATTGGAAAGAAGTAGTCGAAAAAACGGAAGAAAAGTTTGGGCCTGTTACTGTTTTAGTAAATAATGCTGGAGTTGGGATTTTTAAACCTCTTGAGGAACTAACAGAAAAAGACTTCCGATTAACATTTGAAGTAGATGAATTAGGTGTATTTTTAGGCATGAAGACAGTCGTCCCTTCTATGAAAAAGGCTGGAGTTGGATCTATCGTTAATATTTCTTCTGTTGATGGATTAGTTAGTGCACCAACTGCCATTGCTTACAGTGCATCAAAACATGCTGTTACTGGTATGACAAAAGGTGCTGCTACTGAACTTGGTCAATATAATATTCGTGTAAACTCCGTTCACCCAGGAATTATTAAAACTCCAATGGCTGAACAAGGAGATGTTGCAGATTATTTGAAACAACTGGAACAGGACATCCCATTAAGAAGAAGAGCAGAGGTTTATGAAGTATCTAATTTAGTTATTTATCTTGCTTCTGACGATTCTAGTTATTCAACTGGAGCACAATTCGTTGTGGATGGCGGTATGATTTCTGATTTATAATAAAACGTTTTACAATAGGCTCCAGCCCATATCATTGTAGATGGTGTATTTCTTATGATAATGAGGGTCAGACTCCCAGACGTGCTAACGCTTTAGCGCACTGGGGGTCTGACCCTATTTCTTCGAGAAATACACAATATTTACCAAACACGTCTAGGGTCATCCTGTACTATAAAGGTTTTTCCTGACAGCTTTTCGTTTCTCTCAATTCTTCTTCCACCATTTGATCTAATCGTTCAATCATTTTTATAGCTTTGTCTTTCTCTATTGTTCGATAATGATGCATACCACCTTGTTCCTCGTCTAACTCATCTGCTAATTTTACAATTTTTTGTAACGGTGTCCTTTTGATAAAACCTTCTGGCATATAAGAATCAGTATGAAATAAAATGGCTATCGCAATTTCTTTTGCAATAATTGGATTTTCTCCTAATCGGATCAACAATTTATGAGCTCTTTCTGCGCCTTTGATTGCATGTATATCATTCTTTTTATATAGATCATAATCCCATTTGCCATTTTGATACCACGTATAATGGCCCATATCGTGCAGCAGTGCGGCTTTGGTTGCCAAGTCAACCGATACGTTGCGCTCTTTCGCTAATTTGAAAGCGTGGTACGCACAAGCGATGGCATGAGCCACTCCAGAGCGATTCAGATATTTTTTCGCAATATGATGATTGAAAATTTGAATTAATGTTACATGTCTCATGTTAAACACCCTTATGTAAAGTATTATATTGTATTATAAAACAGTTTAGAGATAGTAACAAAGATATGGATGATATTTAGGCTTAAACGGGAGGGGAATCGATTGTTCCTTGGAGTGAAAAGGGAATAGGCTCACAGTTAATTTTGTAGGTATTATTTTGTTAATTGTTGCTTTTCTTTTGATAAGATATGTAATCAATATGTTTGTTGGCAAAAACAAAAAATAAATGCTCAAGGGTCAGACTCCAACGTGCCAACGCTTTAGCGCGATGGGGGTCTGACCTTTTTTTTGAAAAAGGATAACAGGAATAAATGGAGAATATATATGAACTAACTGAGGAGGGATATTATGGATCAGGAATTACAGGAAGTTATTAAAAAATGTGATATCGCAATAAAACAGGAAGATTTTGATAGGCTAATGAATTATTATACGGATGATGCAATCTTGGTTATAAAGCCAGGAATGATTGCACGAGGCAAAGAGGAAATTAAATCTGCATTTATTAAAATTGCAAAATATTTCAATAACAGCCTTACCCCAACACAAGGGGAAATGATTATATTAGAAGCTGGCGACACTGCCTTAGTTATCTCCCAAACCTTGCTCGAAGCTAATAAAAATGATAGTGAATATTCTATGGATAGACGAGCAACATACGTGTTTAAGAAAAGTCCACAAGGTAATTGGCTTTGTGCAATAGACAACTCGTATGGTACGGAATTAATTTTCAAATAGTCAATAGTAGTTTGTGAATCTTTTTTAAGGGGTGTTTAAATGCAAGAAAACAAAGAAACTCCTGAACAAAAAAGAGAGAGACTAAGACAACAAGAATTGAAAGGCAATCCAACGGGCAATCTGAACGATGCTTTCAACAAAGCAAACAATGGCAGTCTTGTTGATTTGGTAGGTAGTTTGGGATGGAAAGGTACGGGAATACTTATTTTTGTAGTAATAGTAGGAGTAATAATATATTCTTTCTTCTTTAGCTAACTCGTGCATTACTTAAAGATCCGTCTGTGGATCCAGCGGTTTTTTTCTTGTTACAAAATAGGAGCAGGAGTTCAATTGTGTTTAAAAAAGCACAATCCTATAATTATCTGAAAAAGGATGCAGATGATGCCGATTAATTCTTTTGAAAACTACCCGATGAGCTGGAAGCCATCGATTGATAAAACGGAAAAGCCTATTTATCAAGCTATCGCAGTGCAATTGGAACAGGATATAGTAAAAGGAGTTTTATTACCTGGAACAAAACTTCCTCCACAGCGAGAACTGGCTGATTATTTGAATTTAAATCTAAGTACCATTTCAAAGGCTTTTAAAGTCTGCGAGTTAAAGGGATTGTTAAGTGCATCGGTGGGAAGTGGCACATTTGTATCGTATGATGCGTTATCCAATGCGTATTTACTAGAAGATACAAAGCCGAAGCATTTAATTGAAATGGGAGCAACACTACCAGATAATGCTTCTTACGAGTCACTGCTAATCCAACTAAAAAGTATGTTACAAGAGACAGATTATGCTAAGTGGTTTGGTTATGGTCGTGCAGGTGAAAGCCTTTGGCAAAAGGATGCTGCTATAAAGCTAATCCGAAGAGGTGGGTTTGAAACCACAGTTGATCACATTTTATTTGCCAATGGGGGTCAAAATGCGATTGCTGCTATACTGGCAAGTCTTTGTAACCCTGGAGATCGTATTGGTGTTGACCATCATACGTACCCTGGCTTAAAAACGGTTGCGGCGATGCTTAGTGTACAAATAGTACCGATAAAATCAGAGAACGATGAAATGAGTCCAACGTCCTTTGAAGATGCTTGTAAAAATGATAATCTTAAAGGCGTTTACTTGATCCCAGATTATCATAACCCGACAGCTTCCTTTATGTCTGTTGAGAATCGAAAAAAGATTGCAGCAATTGCCAAAAAGTATAATCAGTTCATTATTGAGGATGCATCGTACCATCTTCTGGGCAAGAAACCTCTTCCAGCAGTCGCATCATTTGCACCTGAACAGGTTATCTATATCGCAAGTTTATCTAAATCATTAGCCCCAGGGTTACGACTAGCTTATGTAGCAGTGCCGAGTCAATTCAAGGAACCAATTTCAAAGGCACTTTATAATTTAAATATAACAGTTTCCCCGCTCTTAGCAGAACTGACAGCACGTACGATTGTATCGAATCAATTTGAAATCTTAATTGAGAGTCATCGGGAACAAACCATTCGCAGAAACCAAGTCGTAAACCGATATTTGGCAGACTATACGTGTCTAGGTGTGGAAACAGGCATCTTTCGTTGGTTGCTGTTACCAGGCAAGATTACAGGTGCTGAATTTGAAACGTTAGCTGCAAAGCAGGGAGTACAAGTATATGCTGCCGAGCGTTTTGTAGTTGGAAATAGTTCTCCAGAAAGAGCTGTAAGGATATCTGTCTGTGCACCGAAAACGCTTGAAGAGCTTGAGCAAGGATTAATAATCCTTAAAGGTCTACTAAACGAGTTTTCTTAATATTGTTTGCCATACAATTTTAATATTGTATGGTTTTTTTGTGAGTGTTATGATGATTCAAACTAGTAGAAGGAAAGGAATAACCCTTTCAAATAACTTTATACAACATAAACACAGTTAGAAGGAGGAAAAAAATATGAACAATCCAGTAATCATTATCGGTGCGGGGTTAAGTGGCCTACGTGCTGCATCATTACTTACTGAACAAGGCATTAAATGTAGGGTCCTAGAGGCACGAGATAGGATTGGTGGTAGGGTTTTGAGTACGTCCGTTCCCAACAGACCTGATCTAGGTAGATTTGACCTAGGCCCAACGTGGTTTTGGCCACAGTATGAGAGCCATATGGCTAATCTTGTGAAAGAACTAAATTTAGAAACTTTCGAACAATATAAGGAAGGCGAAATACTTATAGAACGATTCCAAATCAAGCCACCAGAGCGCTGTGTGCTGAAAGAAAATTCTGACGAAAAATGGGTTCGATTGACTGGAGGTGTGCAGTCCCTTATCGATGCTCTTGTGGAGACGATTCCTTCCGAAATAGTGGAGCTAGAAACACGAGTGAAGAAAATTCAGCTGAATGAAGCTGGTGATATCACGGTTGAAGCAGAGCATTCTGATGGAAAGATAGAAAAAATTCCTGCAGAGGCTGTTATTCTTGCATTGCCACCTCGTCTTGTGGCGCATCACATTGAATTTTCGCCTTCCCTCCCTCCAAATCTTATGACGGAAATTGTAAAAAAACCTACGTGGATGGCGGGACAGGCCAAGGTAGTTGCAGTCTATGATCGTCCCTTCTGGAGAGAAGTAGGACTTTCTGGATATGTATTAAGTGCCGTTGGTCCCTTAGAAGAAATATATGATGCCTCGCCTATTAATGGCCCTGGTGCATTATTTGGTTTCTTCGGAATGCCTGCAGAAGCGCGTGAAAAAATGGGTCAAGATAAAATTTTAAACTTGGTTGCTGACCAGTTAGTTAAGCTCTTTGGAAGTGAAGCTAAAAACGCAAAGGCTATTCTTTATAAAGATTGGTCCAGCGATACTGAAACCACTGTTAAGGAAGACTTAAGTCCTCTTAAAAATTACCAGAGTTATGGTCAGCCGCCAGTAGAAGGTGTATGGGAAAAGAAACTTATTTTTGCTGGAACAGAGACGAATTCACAATATAGTGGACATCTTGAAGGTGCACTCCAGTCAGCTGAACAGGCAGTTTTTAAAATCATTAATTTAAATATTTGATTGTTATGGTTCAGCTCAATAAAGGAGCTGAACTTTTTTTTGATTCTACTAATTTAACGAAAATTTGTTACATGTTTTGACCTGCTAGTAATAGGGTACTTAGAAATTAAAGAAGCTTGACATTACCCAAGGAATGCTCAAATAGGCGAGTGTCGATGGGACGAAGTTATGTAAAATGGAAGAGGGGATTATTAGTGAAAAAGGAAATGAAAGTAGGTATTGGCTTTGCAACTGGCCGCAAACAATTCAAACAGGTTTTAAAAACCTATATTTATAATTGGAGGGAATCTGAATTAACCTCCAGCGATAAGGTAAGTTTAAACCTGTTTGTTGCCTACGATTTAAACTACCACAATACAAAGCCTTCAGACTATACAAATATCAATTCTGAATTACTAGAACTAGTTGATGGGATCTGCCTTATCGGAAATGAAAAAATGCAGGCAGAAATCAGCGGGTTAATCGAGCAGGGGATTATAAATGAAAGACAAGCAAAGCTTGTTTTCGGTAGAGGATATGCAGGTAAACGCAATATTATTCAATATATGGCTTTAAAGGAAGGCATAGATTATCTGATGTTTCTCGATGACGATGAATATCCTTTAGCTGTTACCAATAGCGAAACAGCTGTATGGGGCGGTCAGCAGGGTCTGCGCACCCATCTTACATATATTCAGCACGCCGATATGACGAATGGCCACCACTGTGGGTACATTTCTCCTATTCCATATCTTGAATACAATGATATCTTACAGGAATCCGATTTTCAGACCTTCATTCAAGCCATCAGTAATGATATTGTCAACTGGGATACGATTAAATCGGTAATGGCAAACGGTGGTGTTACATATGCAGATACGAGGGTGCTCGTTAATAGAGAGGTAGAAGAGGTGGAAGAAGTCAACCATTCTAAATTTATCTCTGGCTCTAATCTTTGTATTAATTTAACAGATCCTAATCGTGTCAATGCTTTTTACAATCCCCCGAACGCCCGTGGGGAAGATACCTTTTTAGCAACCTGCCTTCATGATCGGAAAGTGCTGCGTGTGCCAAGCTATACCTTCCACGACGGTTTCTCCATGTACAAGAACTTGCTGGATGGAGTGCTGCCGACGAAATTAGACAACATTAAAGCGGACTGTGAAGAGGTGATCCAGCGTTTTTACAAGGCGTGTATCGGCTGGATCCGCTATAAACCGCTTTGGTTATATATCACGGATCGGAAGAAATATGAGGAAAGAATTCAGGAGATGCGTGAACAGCTGGCCGCAACTCTGCCAAAAATCTGTGAGTATTTTGGCAGAAACGATTTCATGAAGATCGCTGCCGAACTAGAAAACTATCATCACAATGTGAAAAAGCATTATAACAATTTTATAGAAACGCAGCAGGCCTGGGAAAATATATGCAATGCCTTCAGTAGTGAAGTACCGCAGCAATTGCTAAAGATTGAAACGGGTGCCTGATTGAACGTTTAACCATTCATCCCTGCGATAGCACAAAGGGCGCTTCACAGGGATGATTAATTTTCATAGAAAAAGGAGTCCATTATGTTAGTAAATCTTCTTGTGATTTTTATACTCCAACTGGTATATGTTCCCATTATGACACTACGGACCATCTTTTTAGTAAAAAACATGAGAAAAGCAGCTTCATTGCTCGGTATAGTAGAAACATTAATCTCGATCTTCAGCTTATCCATCGTATTTTCCGGTAATCAAAGCATCACTGAAAAGCTTGTTTATGCAGTTGGCTTCGGTGTGGGGCTTTACCTTGGAACACACATTGAAAATAAATTAGCAATTGGATACACAACATTATATGTTAATTTAATGGACAGAAATGAAGAATTAATTGAAGCGTTAAGAAATAAAGGACTAGGAGTGACCATCTTTGAAGGGAACGGCCGTGATAGCAAAAGGTACCAATTAGAAATATTGACAAAGCGGAATGTTGAAATTGAAGTGATGAATTTTATTGAACAATATGACCCTAAAGCTTTCATCGTTTCCTATGAACCACGAAGATTTAAAGGCGGTTTCCTCGTGAAGGCTATGAAAAAGAATATGAAAAACAGTTCCCTGAAAAATGCTCCAACACACATGGGAAGGTAATAACGATAATGACCGGGTGCTTATTGCCTGTTTTTTTTAATAGAAAGACCTATCTCTTTTCTAAGTTTTCAACATTATTGTACAATGATTGTGATGAAATAAGGAGAATGCGAGGAAAAGATCATGACCTTTTTAGAAAAAATTAAACCGCACTTGATTAGCGGTGATATTTTAATCCAAGAAACAGTCTTGCATGCGCTGCATGATTATCCGAATGTCCCGGAAGAATGGATCAATGAGTTACTGAAAGAAGCTTTTAGAAAAAAAGACAAACAATCCTCGATCTTGATCTATGTAGAAAATCAACCGATCGCTGAAGAAGGTGTCAGGATTCTAATTGAAAATATCCCTTTAATGGATCCATCCAAGCGCCATTTAGCGATAGATTTGGTCCAACGGATTGAACCAGAAACAGCATTTAAATATAAGGAACAGCTTCAAAAGTATGTTCCCCAAGATACATGGTCATTATATGATTTACTGTTACATGGTACGGAAGAAGAAGTTTACATGGAATATGGACAAATCTTGAATGACCTTGATTGTTTGGATTCTTTCCAACATGACCTTTACATAAAAGCAAAAAAACTCGCAGCCTGTTTGGTGAAGAAGGGCTGGGTTTCGGAAGAAGAAATACAACTGGTGCTACAAGAGGAAGTAAAGGAACAATGGTTTTCATTTAATGGAATCTTGACCGTTTATATGATTGGATTATTAAAGTTGGAAAAATATATTCCTATCCTAGCCGACTTATTGGTTCGTGATGATGACACCTTGTTAGAAGAAGCTTCCGAAGCGTTAATTCGTTTTCAATCGGATGAGGCTGTGAAGGATGTAGCACCTTATCTAAGGAAAGACAAATCCATTATTTATGCTGCTTCTATCGTTGAAAACATTAAATCAGACCTTGCTGTAAAGGTTCTCAGAGAAGCCTATCATTCTGCGAAAGAACTGGACCAACAAGACATACTAGCCGAAGCACTTAGTCATCAGCTGTCGGAAGAGGCACTTCCTGAAATTAACGAACATATGAAGCTGGAATACTCTTCAGGCCTAGTTGATATTGAACAGCCGGTTTATAGCTACTATTCGATCTTAGGCTTAGATCATCCTGAACTAGATGAGTGGAGACAAGTAGCAATGGAAAGAGAGATCGACTTTAGAAATTCAACAAGAAAGGGGAATGCTCTTCCAAGTGCCCCGATCCGAAACGAAAATAAAGTCGGCCGAAATGATCCATGCCCCTGTGGTAGCGGAAAAAAATATAAAAAATGCTGTGGCAGTGAATTTTAACCAGCCCATCCGAATGAAAAACTTTATTAACATGAAAGCATCTTCAAAAATTTGTAGATGCTTTTTTCTGTATAATCGCAGTTTGCAGGGAAGAGGGCTCCGAAGTTCAGATAAGGCCTTATAATAAGAGGAATATCACTTCATACCGGATCATATTTCATTTACCCCCTTCCATGTAACGTTTCCAGGGGCTTTTTGAATGTAATGATTAAGATAGATAAAAGGGCCTATAGAATCTCTGTTATAATTGAAATAGATCAATAAAACATCAAGGGAGTAGAATAGATGAATTACATAAGTAACCTGCTTTTAGAATTTGAAATAGACCCCACCATTGCTGGGTATCTTTCTATTATAATTATGATTCTATTAATATCGATTATCTGTGTTGTAGCGCATTTTATCACAAGAAAAGTAGTAATCAGAGTTATCACACATATTGTGAAAAATAACAAATTCACGTGGGATAAAATACTTTTGGAACGAAGGGTCTTTCATAAGTTATCTCATTTTGTTCCTGCCATCATTATTTATTCGTTCTCATCAACCTTTCCAAACTATCAGAATTTGATAGAAAAGAGTGCAATTGCCTATATAATCATTGTCGGATTATTGGTGATGGACAACTTATTAAATGCGATAAATGATATTTATCAAACGTATGAAATATCTAGGATTAAGCCAATAAAAGGGTACATTCAGGTAATTAAAATTATAGTCATAACACTTGGTGTCATATTGGTGATCGCGAACCTGATTGGAAAGAGTCCACTTGTTTTTCTAAGTGGAATTGGTGCTCTCTCCGCCGTACTCATGTTGGTTTTCAAAGATTCGTTATTAGGACTTGTTGCTGGGATTCAATTGGCTTCCAATGATATGGTTCGGGTTGGTGACTGGATTGAAATGCCGAAATACGGGGCAGACGGAGATATTATTGATATTTCTTTAAATACAGTAAAGGTACAAAATTGGGATAAAACGATTACCATGGTTCCAAGCTATGCGATGATATCCGATTCCTTTATAAATTGGAGAGGGATGCAAACCTCTGGAGGACGACGGATCAAGCGGTCATTATTTATCGATACAACTAGTATTTCATTTTGTACCGAGGAGATGATTAGGAAATTTAATACAATCGACTTTCTCTCGGACTATATGAATGACCGGGAACGTGAAATTGAAGAGTATAATACGAAGAACGATATTAATCGGAGCAATCCAGTGAATGGAAGGGCTCTTACCAATATCGGCGTATTTCGGGCGTATATCAACAACTACATTCAACATCATCCTGGAATCAATCAAGAAATGACTTTATTGGTTAGACAGTTAGCGCCAACGGAACACGGGCTGCCACTAGAAATCTATGCATTTTCAAATGATATAGGTTGGGCAGTATACGAATCGGTACAAGCGGATATCTTTGACCATCTTTTCGCCGTAGCACAAGAGTTTGGGCTTCGCTTATTCCAGAATCCATCAGGTCATGATTTGAAGTCGATGGTGGATGAATCAAGAGGGGAAGTAATGAAATCTAGGGCGTGACCCCTAGTGTACAATTCTATAGTGAGGTTTTAGGGTCAGACCCCCGACGTGCTAACGCATTAGCGCACCGGGGGTCTGACCCAATTTTCCATTGGCAAATGGACTTTTGTTTATGGTACTTGAGATGAAAGGTGAAGATGGAGAATACACTGCTTATATAGGTAATTAGATACAAGCAAGCCGTGCGGGTGTCCAAGCTCATGTTCTAAGTAAAAACTAAACCGGTTAGATGCATCATTAATTAAGGAACAATTATTGGAGGAGTGACTGTTTCCTCTTCCAGTACATTAATTCCTCCGATTACTTCAATCGCTGCACCGATTGACACTAGCAAGTCTCCTGTGATGGCGATCTTTTGTTCTTGGTTAAGTTTTACTAAATCTGTTTCGCCTAATTGTTTTGTAACAGATATAGCCTCAAGTATTTGTCCAATTGTCCTAGTCCAAACACCGGTTAGTATTTGTTGTTCACCTATTTTATTGGAATCTTCCTCTAAATGAAACAGCTCTGATAAACCTTTAAGTTCGATAATTTGTCCTAGCACTTGCACCCAAAGGGCGAATGCAACCTCCTTTTCCAGTTGTAGTTTTTTTTTTTCTTATCATCATTCAAGTCTTTTCCACTCTGACTCCAAAACTTTGGATAATCCATAATTAACAACCCCAGAACTACAATTTTGCTTTAGTGTATGTTAGACAAATGTAATGGTGTTTACTCTCGTGGTTATTATTAATAATCAGTGCTTTATTGTAAGAATATTTTTGAAGAAGATCAATAAAAAAATTCGCCGACTAACTGCCACATTATTTTTAAATGCATTTTTAACTAGTTTACCGGTTTGTTAAATAGATTGAATCGTTCATTCAAGCATTAAAGAGCTCCTGCATAGCTAGCTCCTATTGTCATAGTATGAAGTTTTTCATATTAACGGACTGATGGCCAAGATCCTTGTATTTTTCTTAATTGAATAATTTGCCCTGTATGATATGCATCATGAAGCATAATGTCCAGTAATTTTCTCTCAAGTGAATTTTGGTCAAGCATTTCATCGGAAATGGCACTTAATACTTGTCTTAAATTTCGTTGAGCGATCTCTGCGCGTTCAATGAGTTTTTTCCATTCACCATCGTCATTTGATTGATCGGTGAGATCGAATGTTTCATTACCATCGAGATTATTTGCCCATTCTCTGCCTTCTAAGTTTGCAGTCAGTCTCTCTTTGTAATAAATGAGGTGATTAACGTTCTCCCAAATAGTTTTTGTTGCCTCTCCATTTGGTTTCCAGCTTGCCTGTTCCCCCGCATCGCATTTGGGGTTTCACCAATTGTAAAACTTCAAACCAAGTCTAGGAAAACACCTTGGGTTTTCTTTCGGATATTACGAACCTATTTATTTTTGCCAGGCAAAGAAATGTTGAAAGAACTAAATAGGAAAGTGAAAAAATCAAAGGGAAGACAGAAGGTGCCTATTCCATTAGAGAGGGAAAAACCATCGTTTGGAACTGTGGCTTTGGTGAAAGAAAAGCTTAGGAAACAGAAGAGGAAAAATGAACAGAAATTAGGAAATTACTAAAAAGGAAAAAAAAGGGGAAAAGGTCATTTTAATCCCATGTTCTCGTTTTTTCTACTGATAGCGAAAAATAAATATAAATTTTTTAAATTAATTCAATTTAATTACTATCATACAAGACTAGTGGGTCAGACCCCCGACGTGCTAACGTATTAGCGCGCCGGGGGTCTGACCCTTTTTTCCTTTTTTCTAAACAAAAGTCAACATATATCAATATATATTCGGTAAAACTACATACGATATCGGCAACTATTGAATGAGGTGTTTAGATTGAAGCCAATTGTAGAAGTTAGAAATGTCTCGAAGATTTTTGGCAAATCGCCTAAAACTGCCATCGAATTATTAAAGCAAGGAAAAACAAAAAAAGAAATACTGAAAGCAACGGGGCAGACAGTGGGTGTGAATAAAGTCAATTTTGAAATTTTTCCCGGTGAAATTTTTGTCATTATGGGGTTATCCGGTAGTGGAAAATCAACCTTAATCCGCATGTTTAATCGGCTAATCGATCCGACTATCGGAGAAATTCTAATTGATCATGAAGATATCGTCAAAATGAATGCCGCAAGACTAAGAGAAGTTAGACAAAAGAAAATTAGCATGGTCTTTCAAAATTTTGCATTATTTCCGCATAAATCCATTTTGGAAAACACGGAATTTGGTCTCGAAATTAAGAATGTTCCTCCAAAAGAGCGCCGTGAAAAAGCGCTGAATGCCCTTGCAGTCGTTGGTTTAAAAGGCTATGAAGACCAGCTTCCATCCCAATTGAGCGGCGGTATGCAACAAAGGGTTGGGCTTGCTCGGGCTCTTGCCAGTGATACGAAAGTTTTACTAATGGACGAGGCTTTCAGCGCGTTAGATCCGCTCATTCGTAAAGACATGCAGGATGAATTAATCGAAATTCAGGAGCTATACAAGAAAACGATTATTTTTATCACCCATGACTTAGATGAAGCACTTCGAATCGGGGACAGAATTGCATTAATGAAAGACGGGAGTGTTATTCAATTAGGAACACCTGAACAAATTATGATGAATCCGGCCAATGAATTTGTTGAGAAGTTCGTGGAGGATGTCGATCTATCGAAAGTATTAACAGCATCCCATGTGATGAAACGGCCGGAGAAAATCAGTCCAGACCGCGGCCCACGGGTAGCACTGGAAATTATGAGGAAGCAAGGATATTCCAGCATCTTTGTCGTTGACCGAAAGAAGAAGCTTTTGGGTGTGCTGACGGCTGAACAAGCGCGTCAGGCAATTGATCAGAACCAATCCATTTCCGAAGTGATGGCAACTGACCTTCCAACCGTTAATGAGGGTGCAGTGCTTGCTGAATTTATGGATGATATGGCTACCAGCACATTGCCAGTAGCGGTCATTGATGAAGAGAAAAGATTAAAAGGAATCGTGATTCGCGGAGCTATTATCGGTGCTTTAGCGGGAAATAAAGATTCTTTGAACGATTTGGAGAGTGATTGAACATGGCGAAAATCCCTTTAGGACAGTGGATCGACACACTCGTTAATTGGATAACGGTCACATTTGCTGGATTATTTTCATTTATTACTAGTACAGTTGAAGGTCTTTTAAATATTTGTGCTGATGTATTAAGTGCGGGTCCGCCATTCGTATTAATTATCATCTTAGCCTTATTAGTTTCCTACACGAGCAGGTGGCCATTAGGAATTTTTACGCTCATTAGCTTACTGTTAATCGATAATCTTGGCTACTGGGACTCAAGTATTCAAACACTGGCCATCGTTGTTCTATCAGGTTTGCTTACAATTATCATCGGGATCCCATTGGGAATTTGGTGCGCACGAAGCAAAACAGCCCATAGTATCATTACGCCTATTTTAGACTTTATGCAAACAATGCCGGCATTCGTTTATTTAATTCCATCCATTTTATTTTTTGGCATTGGCGTCGTACCAGGAATTATTGCTTCCTTTATTTTCGCGATTTCTCCGACCATCCGGATGACCAATCTCGGCATTAAAGAAGTGCCAAATGATTTAATTGAAGCTTCAGATGCTTTCGGCTCTACCCCTAGCCAAAAGTTGTTCAAAGTTCAATTGCCATTAGCCACACCAACGATTATGGCTGGCGTAAACCAAAGCATCATGCTTGCTCTCTCCATGGTGGTGACAGCCTCATTAGTTGGAGCTCCGGGACTTGGAGCAGATGTATATCGAGCGGTTAGTCAAATTAATGTGGGACAAGGCTTTGAAGCTGGGTTATCTATCGTCATCATTGCTATCATTCTTGACCGGATCTCACAAAACTTTCTCAAACCGGCCTATGAAAATATCGTTAGCCGAAAAATTATTTTATCCATTTTAGCGGTTCTATTAGTAGGAACGGCACTCGTATTATCGTTTACCAAAAGCACTACAGGAAACGAAAATGCCAATGGAATCGGGGCCCAAACGGATTATCAAATTATCGGGATTGAGCCTGGAGCTGGAATAATGAAGTCGGCTCATCAAATGTTAAAGGATTACGGATTAGAAAAATGGCAGCTTGTTGAAGGCTCATCAGCCGCAATGGTTGCTGTATTAAAGAAAGCCATTGATAAACAGGAGCCTATCATTATCACTGGATGGTCTCCACATTGGATGTTTTCTTCCTTTGATCTGAAGTATCTCGAAGATCCAAAAGGTGTCTTTGGCAAAGCTGAAAATATAAATTCAATTGTTAGAAAGGGACTTGATCGGGATGCCCCTGGAGCTTATAAAATCCTTGACCAATTCTTTTGGGAAACCAGTGATATGGAAAATGTGATGAGCGAGGTTGAAAAAGGCGCGGATCCTGCTGATGCTGCTAAAAAATGGATTGCTGATAACCCAGATAAAGTAACCAAGTGGACAAACGGTGCCCAAGCTGGGAAAGGTGAAAAAATCAAACTTGTATATGTAGCCTGGGATACTGAAATAGCGAGCACAAATGTCATTGCGAAGGTGCTTGAACAAAATGGCTACGATGTAACGCTGAGTCAGGTTGAAGTTGGCCCGATGTTTGCTGGTATTGCAAACGGAAGTGCCGACGCCATGGTGGCTGCCTGGCTGCCTACTACCCACCTCGAATATTACAATAGGTATAAGAAAGATATCGTCGACCTTGGCCCGAATCTAAAAGGGACAAAACTTGGGTTAGTTGTTCCGGATTATGTTAAGATTCATTCGATAGAGGAATTGAAAAAATAATGTATGACACAAAGCCATTCTTGCTCGGCAGGAATAGCTTTGTGCTGGAGCTCAGAGGTTGAGGGGAATGTTAAAAATAATATAAACAACTCATAACCGACAATGTCTTGGCCGACTGCTCCCATGAGTTTCGTGAGTTCAGAGGTTTTTCTAAAATTATCTGATTCTAGCTTTGCGATAACTATCGATGATTTCAATCAAAGTGGTGACAACGAAGGAAGCTACGATGATCCGCCAGATCCAATCCAAGAAATTAACTATAGTGGAAGAAGTGGTTTCAAACAAATCTGCTGTATAGGGAATGACTGCATCATTGAGCAAATGCGGGTTACTTGCAATGACGATAAAAGCAATCACGCTCAATAAATGAATGATTGCATTCACAATGACAAGTTTCATTGTCCATTGGGCTGCATTCCATTTATAAACGATTAAACCTATTTCCAAACCGATAAAAATTAGGACGATTGGCCAGTATGAAAGCAGGGTATCCTGGTTAAATATAGGCATAACGAATTGCAATCCGTTCCCATCCATTGATCGGTAAATGCCAACAAGATGGTCAGCATTGAAATAGGCAATTGCCCAAATGGCTGTCCAGATGAAGCTGAAAACAACATCTGCTTTTGAAATGGCTTTTTTCTTGGGGATGATTTCGATATTCTTTAAATCCTCTGGCGTCCATTTTTCACATTTCTTATTATGTGGCAGATCAGCGTTTGTGATGCCAACTCTTTCTACGAAGGCAAATACTATCGTAATCCAAAAGAACACTTGTATAAGCACATTTATGACATTGCCGATCAAAATTCCAATGGTGTTAATGGCCACAGAAAGAATGGCTTCCTTACCTTCAAAAGATGCAATACTCACGAAAGTATGGATAAAGATTGAAATCAAAATGGCCCATGGAATAACTCTTTTCATTGTCAGAATATAATAGTCATATAGATTTGGTCCAATTAAATACATAGGTCTATCACGATAGCTTGCAGCAAGCAATACTGGATTTCCAAGTTTCGAAAGTGCGTCTTTCACATCTACTTCCGAATAATTTTCCGGGAGCATATCCTCGATTGTAGATCTAAGCTCTAGGGCGATATCATCTCGTGTTTTAGCAGGAAGTCTTTTTGTTACTTCATACACATAAACCTCAATCAGATTCAAGATCTTCATCTCCTTTTAATAATGATTTCAGTTCTAGGGTCATCTCTTTCCATTCATCCTTCAATTGCTTGTAAACCTCAATCCCGTAGTCACTCAAGACGTAATACTTCCGCGGCCTGCTTTCCGTTGTGTCCCAGCTGCTAGTCACAAGTTCCTGTTTCTCTAATCGTCGCAACAGGGGATACAACGTACTTTGCTCTATGGTCACACCAGCATCTTCAAGCCGTTGTACAAGTGAATAGCCGTATTGGGGCGTTCGCAATTGGCTTAAAACGGCAAGGGTAAGCGTTCCTCTTCTTAGTTCGGTCGTAAATGTATCTAACAAAGAAGCCATGCATTGATCACCTCATTTTTCATACTGTATGTCATCCACTATTGTCATTTAAACAACGATGAATAATGTATATTATTCCACATGAAAAAATATGTTTAGGTTTTATAACTAAACATCTCCGAAATATTTTAATCCTGTTGGTTCCTGTTCTTCTAAGGCTTCCACTCGATTGCCATCAATCATATACCCTTGTCCATAATAATTAATGGCGGAAGCTGAGGGTTTACGCTTTAAGAAAATTCATCTGCTACGAGGTAAATGTTTTTTTCTATAAAAGGGGACACTAAACCATACTATTTATCGGGGGTGTCAGCTTGGAACATAAAGAAAAGATGAAAAAGTTACTTCGGGAATACGGCTATCCTGAAGAGTCAATCCCAAGATTAATGCAAGAAATTGGGTCTATGAGTTACGACAGGGTAAAAAAGCTTATCTTACCCTATAACGATATAACCGCAGATAAGAATTAACATCATCCTAACTTTCAGGGTCAGACCCCGACATGCTACTGCTTTAGCATGCTGTGGAGCTGACTCTTTTTATGATTGTCATCATATAATCACATATTTATGAAAACCGCCTATCCTTCTTCTCACTTTATCCCTATATCTTCTAAGAAAAAAATTTCACGCTACACCACAAGTTGATTGCTTTATATTAAATGAATAATAACATAACAAAATGTTGTAACGAATTGAAGGGCAGCAACCCGATGAACTGGATACTCATTTGTGGGAACCGTCTATAGTTGGATCGGACATGTAACTCCATAATCGGTCTTTTTGCATTTATTTGATTAAATACTTTTTGGAATGAGGTTTGAAAATAGCTTTCGATGGAAATCGGTTCACTTGACCAATAAATCTCATTTGTTTACTATGAATAACAAGGAGTGAAGAAAATGACAACTTATTTAGTACCATTTACATTTGATAACGGTGTCGAGCTACGGAATCGCTACGTAATGGCACCGATGACAACATATTCTGCAAATCCAGATGATACGGTATCAGATGAAGAATTAGCGTATTATGAAGAACGTTCATACGGAGTAGGGGCAGTGATTACAGCATGTACATACGTGGCCGCAAGTGGTAAGGGGTTCCCGGGCCAATTTGCCGGGCATACAGATGCTTACATTGATAGTTTGCGTAAAGTGGCACAAGCGATTCATAAAGGTGGTGCTAAGGCGATTTTACAAATTTATCATGGTGGTCGTAAGTCGCCTCGTGAACTTGTGCCAAATGGGGATGTTGTCAGTGCAAGTGATACGATAGCAGCAGATGGTGGCAAGGCACGCGCAGTAACAATTGAGGAGATTCAAGAAATCGTGAAAGCATTTGGTGAAACAACGAGGCGTGCTATTGAAGCAGGCTTTGATGGCGTTGAAATACACGGTGCAAATACGTATTTGCTTCAACAATTTTTCTCTGGCTTCACAAACAAACGTACGGATGAATACGGTGGGACACTTGAAAAACGTATGCGTTTCCCATTAGAAGTAGTAGCAGAAGTGAATCGCGTAAAGCAACAATATGCAGATGATTCCTTTATCGTTGGCTATCGGTTCAGCCCAGAAGAGCCGGAAGAAGAGGGTATTTCACTCGATGATACGGTACAGCTTGTAGACCGTTTAGCGAATGAGCCACTCGGATACTTACACATTTCACTCGGGGATTTCCGTTCAGTAGCACACCGTTATGCAGGGGAAAAAGAAAATCGTATCAAGATTGTACATCGTGTTCTTGATGGTCGCATACCGTTAATTGGTGTAGGCTCAATTTATTCGAAAAAAGATGCATTAGAAGCAATGGAAACAGGTGCAGAACTACTAGCATTGGGTCGCGAATTATTAATTGAACCACATTGGGTTGAAAAAATGACGGCAGGAGAAGAAGTCATTACCGAAATGGATATGACGCAAAATAATGTCATTCCTGGACAGATGATGCGTATGATGCAATCACGTCCTGGCTGGGTTCCTGGCGTTAAATAGAGTAAAAGGGTCAGACCCCCGACGTGCTAACGCTATAGCGCGAGGGGGTTTAATTAAATTACAAGCAAAAGGGATGTGACGAATGATCTATTCTTGTTGAGACGTAGGAAGTGGTCTTAGTCAAGCTTTAAGTACCTATTTAGAAACCTGAGTACACGACGTGTATACTCATTTTTATGCAAACGATACGAATGAATGTGTTCGCAATCTTTCGTCAGCCACAATTCTCTTTGATTTTCCGATGAGATCGATTGGAATAATTTTTCGCTCTCAGCATATGGAATCGCTTTATCTGACTTGCTATGGATGAAGAAGAAGGATTTTCCTTTCGTGTTTTTCACATGATTGATGGGTGAAACTTCAGTGGGGTCAATTTTGAGGAGCTTGCGCATGGAATGATAAACAATCGGTGTAAATGGCCTTTTCGGTAGCTTGGTCCAATGCGAAAGATTTTCTTTTAGGAAAGATTCTAAATCACAAAAGGGACTGTCGGCAATGATGACGGAAACAGCTGGGTGTTCGCATCCAGCAATAAGCGCAGCGGCAGCTCCCATACTCCAGCCAAGGAGAGCAACTTTTTCCTGATGTTTTTCCTGAATTGCATAATCAATAGCTGCATACAAATCGTGTCTTTCAAAATATCCGATCCCCGTGGTTTTCCCTTTGGATTTGCCTGCATTGCGAAAATCAAACATTAGTACATTGTATCCTTGTTCAGATAGAACCTTAACGAGCCGCAGTCCGTCAATCCTTTCCATGGCACGTTCATTCATGTAACCGTGTGCCGTGATCACTGTTTTCTTGCTTTTCTTTGAAGCTGCTGGAATCCACCAGCCAGACAGTTTTACTTGATCTTTTCGGCTGAAAAATTCAATATCTTCAAATTCAAGTCCGTATTCCATCGGTTTTTTTGTAGTTTTTGCTGGGAAGGGATGGGTTAGATACAACCCAACCCCTAGAGGGGCAAGAAAAAATAAAGCAGGTGCAGCTAAAAGCGGTTTCCACAGGGACTTACCTGATTTACTTGATTCCCCATTCTTTTCCTCACTCAACATGAACGCCTCCTCCATTTGAAGTCATCGGTACATTATCATATGTAAGGCAGCACAAAAATGGAAAAATCTTAAGTCCCAATTAATGCCTGTTTTTGAATAGGAGAGGAGGCAAATGGTTTACTAATGCTATCGAAGGGTTTTCATTCTGAGGACATAGTAAAACCCGAATAATGGACCCATATGAAGAGTACATTAATCGGGTAAAATTCAAAGATACCGACTCTGTTTGAAAGATGGTAGTTGCATATTAAAAACGCACGGTTCTTGATTGAAATTAAATTAGGTATTTCTCGGATTCCTTCGTATAATGCAAAACTTGATCAAGTTTACCATTTTTGAGTTTTACAGCCCATTCTGAATCAGCTAGCAGTGCGCGACCGACTGCTACGTAGTCAAATTCGCCTGCTTTGATTTTTTCATCTACAATTTTGAGATTGTCTTCAATTGTTACATGATCGTTATCCTGATTGCTCAGATATGCGCGGTTAATACCGACGGAACCAACCGCAATCGTTGGCTTTTTAGTAATTCGTTTAGTCCAGCCGGCTAAGGTTAATGATGGATCTTCATCTTTAAATTCAGGTTCCCATATTCGTCTGGTAGAGCAGTGGAAAATATCTACACCTGCTTCAACTAACGGGGTGAGCAATTGTTCAAGTTCTTTAGAGTTCTTAGCTAATTTAGCGTGATAATCGGTTCCTTTCCATTGTGAATAACGAAAGACAATTGGAAAATTTGGCCCTACTTCTTTTCGGCAAGCACGAACAATGTCTGCCGCAAATTTTGTTCGTTCGCCTAGATCCCCACCATACTCATCATTACGCTTATTCGTTACTTCCCAAAAAAATTGATCAATTAAGTATCCATGCGCTCCATGCAATTCAATTCCGTCAAAGCCGATGCGCTTCGCATTGGCTGCAGCTTCGGCGTATGTATCAATCAATGCGGTGACTTCTTCTTTCGTTAAAGCATTTATTTTCTCATTTCTGCTGCCTCTTAAAGTAAATCCAGACGGACTCACGGGAGGTGCTTCAATATTTGGTTCACTGCCTGCTTTTCGAGCTGCCCCAACATGCCATAATTGTGGAATGATTTTGCCACCTGCTCGGTGGACTTCGTTAACTACATTTGCCCAGCCATTTAAGGCGTCCTCACCATAAAAACGGGGAATATCGGCGTGCATGACCGCAGCGGGGTGGTTGATTGCTGTCCCTTCAGTTATGATGAGTCCAATTCCATTCTCTGCACGTTTGCGGTAATATTGTGCTACATTTTCCCCTGGGACACCTTCTTTCGAAAAGATTCTTGTCATTGGGGCCATCACTAACCGGCTTGCTAACCATTCATTTCCAAATGGTACAGATTGAAACAATGTATGACCAGCGAATTCCAAGGAGAGCACTTCCTTCCATTTATTCTTTTTATCATGCTTCCTTTATTCTACAATTCCGCTATACAAATATAAACCGATATGTTTATGTTTGTACTTATATGATAATATAGGTGTTTTTCTTTTGAAAAAGTATCATCTCTAGTTTCAGGGTCATTCCCCCGGTAAAGTAAAGCTTTAACGTACTGGGGGACTGCCACCATTTAAGATTGGGAGATTTCTAGAGGAAAAGATGGGATTTCGTTTCGGATATGAGGAAGGAGTTTGCAAGTTTTCCAGCTATAGCAGGATGTTTTAGGTGGGGGGAGTGAGGGACAAAACCGCTGGAGAATAAAGCAATCCTGTCCTTCATCAATTTATTCTGATACTTTTTGCTTAAGTAATTCTTTTTCCTCTTCGGTAAACATCCTCTCAGCCATTGGATACAATACTTGTTCTTCTTTGCCAAAATGGCTAATTAATGTATGATAAGCATTTTCGATTAAATTGGAATGGGTTATTTTCTCTTTTCTGGAAAATTGTGGATTATCCTCAACAATTTTTAAAAATTTGTTGATGAAACCATGGGCCTCCTCATGCTCATACTCCATTACTGCTATCGGACCGCCATTTTTACCAAGATATACTTCCATCATTCGAAATAAAATCGTTTCTTCACGCTCGGAATGATAATCAAGGTTTGTGGTGAACTCTTTTACCTCTTTTATTAATACTTCAAAGGAATCCCCTTGTTCTTCCTCCACCTGTTTGCATAAGGAAACTAGTGTCTCCAAACTGTTCCGTAATGGGACATGTTCGCTCACCAATTTATTTAATCCGTCTGAAAGTGTGACAGGACCATTTCCAAACATACCGCTAGAACATCCTTGCACCAAAATTACCCCTTTCCATGATTTGCTTACCATTAGTATATAAACATTACCTGTTTTTTATAGTTATATAAATCACTAATATGTTTTAAGAGTTTTCGTAAAAAGTGGCAGTGCCTGATACTTGCAGAATCATCGGACAACCACCCTCTCGGGATAAAGGTGGTGATTCATCAAACGGTAATGTAAATTATTTTTGTAAAAAAAATTTACATTGCCCCATAAGCATGATAGGATAATAAAGAAATTTCCTTTAAAGGTAGTCCAGAGAGGCTAAAAAGGGCGAACATGACTATTCATATAACTTAATTGTGTATATATGAATGCCCTTTTATCCTATGGATGAAAGGGCATTTTATTTTGCTAAAAAATCTTTTAATCAAGTCCAGTGAGGCTCGAAAGGGGAAAAGACAGAATGAATTATCAGAAAAAGACAGTTGTCGCATCAGTAACAGGTTTGACCTTAGAAGGTATGGACATTATGTTTATTTCCTTTGCTATGTCCATGATCATCGCTGAATTCCATCTAGACATGGCAACAGGCGGTTTGATTTCCTCTATTACCAACTTAGGCATGTTATTTGGGGGAATCCTTTTCGGAATCTTAGCAGATAAGTTTGGAAGAGTGAAAGTTTTTACGTATACTGTCTTATTATTCGCAATCGGCACGGCGTTAACAGGTTTGGCAGCAAATGTTGAACAAGTATACATTTTCAGGTTTATTGCTGGCGTAGGTGCAGGCGGAGAATATGGAATTGGCATGACGCTTGTCGCAGAAGCATGGCCAAAGAATAAACAAGGCCGTGCCTCATCTTATGTAAGTATTGGAGCTCAATTTGGGGTTATCCTAGCTGCCCTACTAAGTGCCATGATTCTACCGACATTTGGTTGGAGAGGTTTGTTTTTTGTCGGAATTATACCGGTTATCTTTGCCTTCTTCGTAAGGAAAAATTTAAACGAATCACCAGAATGGCTTGCGGCGCAAAAGGAAAAACGACAAGCAGCTGTAAAGCAAGGAAATGTTAAACAATTATTTGCAAATCCACGGACAGCCTTTACGACCATTGCATTAGCGATCATGGCTACGGTGCAAATTGCCGGCTATAATGGTTTGATGATTTGGCTGCCATCGATTTTACAAACATCACAAGGTTTGTCGGTTTCGGGTTCTGCCTTGTGGACCATTAGTACGGCGGTCGGAATGATTGCAGGAATGTTAACATTTGGTCAAGTGATGGACCGATTTGGAATGAAGAAAGCTTATGGATTCTTCCTTGCTGCGTCAGCAGTGGCAGTTTTCTTGTACTCCTTTGCAACGGGAGCAGCAGGTGTGTTAATTGGCGGCGCCATCGTTGGATTCTTTTCGAACGGAATGTTTGCCGGCTATGGTGCTCTTATCAGCGCTTACTTCCCAATAGAAGTTCGCAGCACGGCAACAAACACAATCTTTAACTTTGGCAGAGCATTAGGCGGCCTATCCCCCATTTTAGTTGGCTTTATTCTGCAGCACGCAAACGTCACGATTGCCATGAGCTACCTAGCAATCCTCTACTGTATCTCCTTTATTGCGATGATCAGCTTGAGAAAAGGAAATGTGAAACAAACGAGAGTGGCTATTAAAAATCTATCTAAGGTAATGTAATTAGACCCTATATTCTAGAGTGGAATAAGATGACATAAAAATGATCATTTCATCATATTTATCATCAATGAGAAGGTAAAGAGGTGAAAATATGATACGCTATGTTGGCAGCAGATTCATCTGGTTTCTGATCGGAAGTTCGATCTTTGCTACCTTTATCGGGTATGCCATGTTTAAGGCTGGCCTCATATCATTTCCAGGTATTCATCAATCTCAAAGTGCACTAGATAGTAAAGATCGTAATCGAAATAGAAGAGTTGGTAGAATTCGAGTTACGTAGAGTATGGTAGGTGCCTGACACATTTATGATTCCCTTTTATAATGTTTTCTCCTTGAGACCTTAAAAAGTAAAAAAGTCCTTTCCTTGCAAGTAGCGCAAAAAAAGGCTTTTTTTTTACTTTTGTATTGGTGGATTATTGGTATCAACATGAAAAGGAAGAGAATGATCTTCTTTGTCAGCTCCATAAAACTGCTCTTGGATTTCAAGATTTGCTGTATCTGCTTCGGTATCCCCTTTAATGGAACTGAATCCAGAGTCATAAAATATTTCATCCATTTCTTGATTTGCTTCAATTGCTTCCTTTTCCTTTTCTTTCAACTGCATCGCCCTCCTAATTCAAGTTCCTCTTATTTTCCCCTTACTTCTGTAAAAGTATTAAATAAATTTTTCCTAAATCGTAAAAGTTAAAAATTTGTTTCGATTCCTAACCCTATTGAAAGAATCATTTTTAAACAAAAAGATGTAACACATTATTATACTTTAATTTGATACAGGACGACCTTTTTGCAGATTTTGCACAACGATAAAGTATTTGACAATTCTAACAAAAGTGCTAACATTATCCATGTAAGGTCATCAATAAAAATAATAAATGAAGTTTATCCGCTAGAGGTGCCTTTTTAAAGGGCTGAGATTGAAGTGCTACTTCAGGACTCTATGAACCTGATCTGGATCATACCAGCGTAGGGAAGTGGAAACTGGATATTTGAAGAATGTATGATTCTATTTCAAATTTCAACCACTTTCTTAATCAAAGGAAGTGGTTTTTTGTTTTTACTTTTAGCGGAATCTTCTGAAAGGGGTGATGTGTATTTTCAAAGATAAAGAGTTTCATATCATTTCCAATGGTAAGATGCCGATTGAGCAGTTCCGGGAAATTCTCATTGATATTCACCCCTATGTAACGGCCATCCATTTACGGGAAAAACAAAAAACGGCTAGGGAACTATTTCAAACGGTCCAACTTTTACATGCTGCAAATATCCCGCTTTCAAAGGTAATCATTAATGATCGCCTTGATGTTGCCTTAGTTACAAGGGTTGGTGGGGTTCAATTAGCCTTTCACAGTATAGAACCGGCTATTGTGAAGGAAAGTTTCCCTCAGTTTCGGATTGGGTGCTCGATTCATTCTTATGAGGAAGGAGTGGATGCAAAAGCGAATGGGGCAGACTATGTAATTTACGGTCACATTTTCCCTTCTCAATCCAAACCAGATGTGGCGCCAAAAGGAGTGAGGAAATTGTCAATGTTGACACAACTTGACATTCCGACGATTGCGATTGGAGGCATAACACCAGAGAATACAGCACAGGTACTACAGGCAGGGGCAAATGGGATCGCAGTTATGTCTGGAGTTTTAGATGCACGTGATCCACTAGCAGCAATTAAGTCTTACACAAAAGTATTAAAAATGGGAGATGGAAAAAGTGGAAAATTCATTTGATGTGATTATTATCGGCGGCGGAATAATCGGATCCTCCATTGCCTATCAGCTATCAAAAATGGGAAGAAAAGTGGTCATACTTGAGAAGGATCGATTGGCTTGCCAAGCATCAAGTGCTGCCGCCGGAATGCTGGCTGCACAGGCGGAGATTGAACAAGATGGTCCGTTATTCCAAATGGCTCTAAAAAGTCGAGCCATGTTTCCAACTCTCTCAAGCGAATTATTTGAATATACAGGAATTGATATCGAGTTGGTCAATAAAGGAATGCTAAAAATTGCGGAAACAGAAGAAATAGCATCCATAGTACATAAACAAGTCACCTTCCAAAGGAAGTGGGATCCTGCAATAACATGGCTTGATAAAAAGGAATTACTTGAATTGGAACCATCCTTATCTCCAAGCATTTCAGGAGCCATGTTTCTTCCTAATGATGGCCATGTACAACCAGCAAATTTATCAAGAGCATACGCGCAAGCAGCAGCTTATTTTGGCACCGAGATTCGTGAGTATACTGAAGTCGTTTCTATTAATTATGAAAACGGTCAGGTTAAAGGAGTTAACACTTCCCATGGTGTTATCCACGGAGAACAGGTTGTCGTCGCCACCGGAGCATGGGCAGCTAAATTAATGCGTGAATCCGGGCTCGAAATAAATGTGTATCCAGTTAAAGGAGAGTGCTTTTCTGTCAGGCCAGAAAAACCGGTGATCAACACGACCATTTTTTCCGACAAGAGGTGTTATCTGGTACCAAAACGAAATGGAGAAATTTATATCGGCGCTACCATGATTGAGCATACATTTGATCAAACGGTAACACCTAGAGGGATTGCAAGCTTAATAGAAAGAGCAACACAACTTGTTCCTGAGCTGAATGAAGCACCATGGGAGCGAGTATGGTCTGGAATCCGACCGCAGACAGGGGATGGGATGCCATACATTGGCGAACATCCAAGTTGGAAGGGATTGTACGTTGCCGCAGGACATTTTCGAAACGGGATTTTATTAGGTCCGATAACAGGAAAACTAGTGGCAGATCTTTTAGCAGAGAGATTACTGGATCGAACGCTACTTTCTGCTTTTCATTTGGAAAGGCATGAAGAAACAGTTGTGTAGGAGGGAAGGTATGGAAGTCGTTGTAAATGGGGAGTTAATCCAACTACCAAAACATGTCGTTTGTATTGCTGATGTTCTCAAGCATTATGACATTCAGGATAAAATCATCGTCGTGGAAGTAAACGGGGAAATAGTAGTGAAACATGAACACCAGAGTACGAGAATATCAGATAAAGATCGAATTGAAATAGTCCATTTTGTAGGAGGCGGTTGATATGTTAAAAATAGGTCCATTATCCTTTCAATCTCGTTTATTACTAGGAACTGGAAAGTATCCAAGCTTTGAAATCCAAAAGGAAGCTGTGGAAGTATCTGATGCTGAAATCCTTACGTTTGCAGTAAGAAGAATGAATATTTTTGAACCAAGCCAGCCCAATTTTTTGGAGCAGCTCGATACCAATAAATATACGCTTTTGCCTAATACAGCTGGTGCCAAAACGGCAGCTGAGGCAGTGCGAATCGCAAAATTAGCGAAAGCTTCAGGTCTATGCGATATGATTAAAGTGGAAGTAATTGGTTGTAATCAAACATTACTTCCTGATCCCGTTGAAACTCTAAAGGCAACGGAAGAATTGGTGAAGGAAGGATTTATTGTCCTCCCCTATACCTCAGACGATGTGGTGTTAGCTAGGAAGCTGCAAGAAGTTGGCTGTAATGCGGTTATGCCAGGTGCATCACCAATTGGTTCCGGTCAGGGGATCATCAATCCAATAAACCTTAGGTTTATCATCGAACAGGCCGTCGTTCCTGTGATTGTTGATGCTGGGATTGGCTCGCCGGCCGATGCTGCCTTGGCGATGGAATTAGGGGCAGATGGTGTGTTATTAAATACCGCAGTGTCAGCAGCAAAGGATCCGGTAAAAATGGCAAAAGCCATGAAGCTTGCAATTGAAGCCGGACGATTAGGCTTTGAAGCTGGAAGAATCGAGAAAAAGAAATATGCAACCGCAAGCAGTCCAAAAGAAGGAATGAGTATTGGATGAATCAACGGTACTCACGACAAGAACTATTTTCACCCATTGGAAAAGATGGGCAACAAAAGATTTCAACTAAACATGTACTCATCATAGGAGTGGGAGCACTCGGTACAGGCAGTGCCGAAGCGTTGGTCCGCGCTGGAATTGGCAAACTTACCATCGTTGATCGTGATTATGTGGAATGGAGCAATTTGCAGCGGCAACAATTATATACAGAAGTAGATGCCAAAAACCGAACCCCAAAAGTCATAGCTGCCAAACAGCGCTTATCAGCAGTTAATTCATCTGTGGAAATTGAAGCAATTGTTGCAGATGCTTCAGCCTTAGAGCTTGAAAAATGGGCGAAACACGTGGATCTTATCATTGATGCAACTGATAATTTTGAAACAAGAATGATGATAAATGATGTATCTCAACAAGTGGGTGTCCCATGGATTTATGGTGCATGTGTTGGAAGCTACGGCATTTCCTACACGATTATTCCCGAAAAAACGCCTTGCCTTTCATGTTTACTTAAAACGGTTCCTATTGGCGGGTTAACCTGTGACACCGCAGGGATAATAAGCCCGGCCGTTCAAATGGTGGTTGCTTATCAAATAAGTGAAGCGTTGAAAATTTTAGTCGGTGACTTCGACTCATTACGAAACAAACTTGTTTCTTTTGATTTATGGAAAAACCAGTTTAGTGCGATTCAAGTCGATAAAATGAAAAGTGAAAATTGTCCTTCTTGCGGGATAAACCGATCGTATCCTTATTTATCGTTTGAAAATCAAACGAAAACAGCAGTACTCTGTGGAAGAGATACTGTTCAGATCCGTCCACCCAGTCCAACTTTACGTGATTTGGCTGCATTAGAAATCTTTTTGGAAAAACAAGGGGGGACGATTCAGCGGAATCCTTACCTTTTATCCTATACGGTGAATCCTCACCGATTAGTGTTATTTAAAGACGGAAGAGTGCTCATACACGGAACGAAGGATATTGCAGAAGCAAAGGCGCTATACCATAGATACTTGGGTTAAAAATAATATTGGAATCTCCAGGGTCAGACCCCCGATGTGCTAACACTCTAGCGCACCGGGGGTCTGACCCTTTTTAAAAATCATCATCAAATGTTCATATATTTCCGAAATCTGCCTATCCTTTTTCTTTCTTACTCCCTATATCTACTATGAAGGGAATTTTAACAGAAGAAGGGATTTGGTTAAGGATGGCAAGGTATAGAATGGTGCGTACGGATTTTTGGAAGAACCCTGTTGTGATGGAGGAGATGACTCCAGAGGATAAATACTTTTACGTTTATTTGCTGACGAATCCGCAAACAACGCAAATTGGAATCTATAAAATTACGAAAAAACAAATGGCCTTTGATTTGGGCTATTCGATTGAAAGTGTACATGCGTTAATGGAACGATTTACCCTGCATCACAAGTTGATTCGGTATAATCCTGAAACAAGAGAGCTCGCGATTAAAAACTGGGGGAAAGAGAACCTGCAGAATGGCGGTAAACCGGTGATGGATTGTATTTTTTCCGAATTAAAAGAGGTCGAAGATTACTCGCTAATACCATATGTTTCGGAATCCATACATAAACAAGAGATTCGTCACTTATATGAATCTTTTTGTAAACCAGAAGAAATATTTCTTGGCACTGAATTCATTGATCAAGATGAAAACGATACATATGAAACCGAATGCGAAGAAATGGACGATACGTTACTGACTCGTCATACGATAGGTGGGCAAAAAGAAAAACAAAAAGAAAAAGAAAAACAAAAACAACAACAAAAAGATTTTCCGCTAAACAGTGAGAGCCATTTAGATAATGAGAATCCGTTACTGGGTAATCAAAAAAACGAAGAGATAAAAGAAATTGTTGAGTTTTGGGACAACAATGGATTTGGGTTTACGAACGAGAATGCGAAACAGCAGCTGTTGGCTTGGTTGGATGATTCTCACTTTTTACAGCCAAAAGAGATGATTTTAAAAGCGATGAATATTGCTTGTGCCAATAACAAGCGAAAGCTGAATTATGTTGTGGGGATTCTGAGGAATTGGGAGAACGAATCCTTACTAACCGTTGAAGAAATTGATTCGTATCAGGAGAAGCAAAAGACTGTACGAACGACAAGGCAAGTGCCGGCCGGAAGGGATATTCCTAGGGACTTTGTACTCGACCTAACAAGAGGTGAAAAATGATGAGTATGGTGGAAAAAGTGTTCTTAGGAAGCTTGATGAAGGCGGATTACTTACTGAAGGATACCATCGTTCAACCGGAACAGCTCGAAAGCACATGGCATAAAGAGATCATGCGAAAAATGGGCGAGTTAAAGCGCGCCGGAAAGAATATAGATTTAATTACCTTTACCACCTTACCTGACCTCGAATCATTAGGTGGTATGTCTTACCTTTCGGAGCTGCTATCGTATGCCGATCCCGAGAAATTTGACGGAACGGAGCAGCTAATTCTTGATCTGTGGAAGGAACGGGAAAAGAGAAGGATCTTAACACTTGCAGCGATGAATGATTGGGAGATTGCGAAAGTCATTGGCGAATTGGATAAAATTAACCAAACGAAAATGGATGATCACACGCCCTTACAACAAGCGTTAGCGGGCATCTATGAGGCACCGTGGGAAGATCAGCTACTTCTTAAGAGTGTGACAACGGGTATCAAAAAGCTCGATGAAGTGACAGGTGGATTTCAGGGCGGGGAAGTGACCATTCTAGCAGCACGGCCATCGATGGGGAAAACCGATGTGATGCTTCATTTTGCCAAAATGGCGGGTTGGGCCGGGTTTCTGCCACTTGTATTTTCCTTAGAAATGCCTGAAAAGCTGATAACCTCTCGATTAATGGCTTCAACAGGAGGCTTTAACCGGGGAAAAATGCGGGATCCGAAAAGGATGTTAAGTCAAAGTCAAAAGGATAAATGGTTCGATGTGATTGGTGAACTTAATGAAACCCATATGCAAATATTTGATGGAGCTGGACAAACGATTGCCGAAATGAGAGCGAAAACGAGAAAGCTCATGCATCAATATCCATACAAGAAACCAATCCTTTTTATTGATTACTTAACCCTGATCCAGTCAGGTCAATTACATGGAGGGAATGCCCATTTACAGGTAACAGAAATATCCAAATCCCTCAAAACGATGGCAAAGGATTTTGATTGTCCTGTCATTTGTTTGGCACAGCTTAATCGGTCAGTAGAATCCAGGGCGAATAAGCGGCCAATGATGCCTGATATTCGGGAATCGGGCAGTGTAGAACAGGATGCCGATGTCATTTTATTACTATACCGGGAAGCGTATTATGACAAGAAATCCGAGAATCGTTCCCTTGAAATCATTGTCTCGAAAAACCGAAATGGCCCAGTTGGAACCATCGCAGTGGAGTATACCGAGGATACAGGAGCAATTGAGGATCAAAAGGAACAGAGTCTGTCCCTGGTATAATCGTCTATTCGATCAATAAGGACGAAGCGAACGATTGATAAAAAAATGAAAATCGAGGTGCTATGACATGATCGTGAAAGAACTTTACCGGGATAGTTTAATCTACGAAGAATCCTCCTTGGCGCATTATCTCTATCATTTACTTGCTGAAAAGAAAATTTCATTAGAGGACGACGTTTCCAAGGTAGACTTTGATCAAGCCAATCATCAGGTAGTTGCGGAAATGATTCGCAATAATCTATTAGGGTTTCATAAGATTCGCATATACTCACTGAAAAGGAATCAGTATGAATTCATCTTTATCTTTACAGCCAGTGAGCAAGAGGCAATCCAATTCTTTTGCGCGACCTACCACCAAACCCCACTGAACTGTCATGAATATCCGCTAGATTGGGAGATTTGTAAAGGAAAAGATGGGATTTCCTTTCGAGACATGCGGAAGGAGTTTACGAGTTTTCCAGCTATAGCGGGATGTTTTAAGAAGGAGGGGTGGCCATGCGAAAAACAGTGGCAGTAGGAGCTTTCATCGTTGCCGCAACTCTATTAGCTTATCAACAACAGGGAATAATAGATGAAGATCAATTAGGGGGCAATCTAACTGATCATCAAGTAGAACAAAGCTCCAATTATGCTGACGAGGTAGCAAATATAGCAGTTGGGCAAGTGCCTATTACCTTAGTACAAGCAATTGATGGGGATACCATTAAGGCAAAAGTAAATGGAAAAGTGGAAACAATTCGCTATTTATTAGTCGATACACCCGAATCAAGAAAACCGGAGATGTGCGTCCAGCCATTTGCAAAGGAAGCATACCAAAGGAATAACGAGTTAGTGAAGGGTGGCAGTCTATCGATGGAGTTTGAAGGCAGAAATAGTAGAGATGCCTATGGTAGACTGCTTGCTTATGTTTATGTGGATGGGGTTTCTATTCAGGAAACGCTGCTGAAAGAAGGCTATGCACGGGTTGCATATATTATGGCTCCACCTTATAGAAATCTCAAACGATATCGAATAGATGAAAATTTGGCAAAGGAGAGCAAGTTAAGGATTTGGAGTACCAAAGATTATGTGACAAATAGGGGATTTAATGGGTGTGTGACTGAGAGGGAAGTAAATTTACAAGGATCTAACCCATTTTCCCTCCATTAGATGGATATGCCAGGAACTATCCAGAACTTTGGATAGTTCTTGGCACTGTTTGAGTAGCGAAGACATTCCATGATGTGCAAGTAACATTCTGAATAAGCGGGAATGGAAACATGCAGCATTAGGAACAGAAATGGATTATTAGGTGATTGGATTACCAATCACTATTCGTCTCTTTCCGGAAAGATTACAGCTAAATCAATTTCTAGTTCATTTAATACATGGACAGGAATAATGTCCTCTCGTTTAAAGACATCTTGTAGTTCTAATGAATGATTCCTTAACCGATATACTTCAACGAGCTGATTCGCTGGGTCAATAATCCAATATTCTTTTACTCCTGCACGCTGATACGCAAGTCTTTTATCGATTCGGTCAATTTTAGCCGAAGATGATGAAATGATTTCAACTACCAAGTCGGGAGCACCTAAGATTTTATTTCTTTTAATCATACTAGGGTCACAGACTACAATAAGATCAGGAATAACCCAATTCCTAACGTTTTCATCAATCCATTTATGATGGGTATCTTCAAAAAGGAATACATCAATGGGAGCTGCAAATGCTTTACAACCCTTTCCCCTAAGAATAGAACCGATTTCGATTGATAATTGCATGGATATTTCTTGATGACTAGGCTGGGGCGAGGGAGCCATGCTGATTATTTTACCATCCAGCACTTCACATCGTTCATCTTCACCCCAGTTGGCATACTCCTTGTAGGTTAAGATCTTTTGACGTTTATCTGCCATACCCTTATTCCCACAACCCTTCTCTTATCATTTTAGTTTACCTAATTATACCTTATAAAATGAAAAAATTTAATATGAGTATCCCTTTGACTCATGAAAGACGATCTCATGGACTGAAATCAGTAAAAAGGGGCTTACTTGATCCATGAAAAACGATTTCATGGACTGGAATCAGCAGAAAAGGGTTTACTTGATCCATGAAAGCCGATCTCATGGACTAGAATCAACAAAAAGGGGCTTGCTCGGTCCATGGAAGAGGATTTTAAAAACAACAAACTATTTGAAAAAAGCCGTAAATGATTTAACACCGAAAAAGAGAGGAAGGATTGCGATTATTTTTATAGAATTTAAATATGAAAGTCCATTAAAACTACAGAGTGAGGAGCCCGAAAAAATGAAAAATGTTTTAGTTTTAGGCGGAACGCGGTTTTTTGGCCGAAAATTAGTAGAATTATTACTTGAAGACGGGCACCATGTGGCAATCATAACCCGCGGCCAATCAGGTAATCCATTCGGTGATCAAGTGGAGCACCTGGTTATACCTATGAAATTCGGATGGGAGACAGTACAGACTTTACGTATGCAGAAGGAAAACGACAAGCTGAAGCCGTTTTATTTCAACAAGCAACGTTCCCTGTCGTCGCCGTTCGTTTTCCCATCGTGATGGGCGTGGACGATTAAACCCGCCACTTACATTTCCATGTAGAACGCATCGCCAAAGGGGAGCCAATTGGCTTTGTCAATATGAAGGCGGAAATGTCGTCCTGCCCGACTGGATATTCGTTTTATGATGTACCTCATCTGTCCAATACTCATTCTGTGTGGGTGCCGTTCAGTAACAAATATTGCAGGGTCTTTATCCTTGCGAAGGTCTAGGTATCGCTTAAGCCAGATTTCACACCGTATCATAATGTAAAACTCCGGGACGTCAAAGAGCTTACATTCTTTACTTTTCTGGAGCTAAACAATGCAAAAATCGAGAGGATAGGGTTGATAAATATATGCAGCAAATTCCAAAGAAAAAAGGATTAAATGATTAATATAAAAGAAGAATCTAATGAAATAAAAAATGCTTGGCTACCCTAGCATTCTGTTCACCCCAATTGCTGTTTTATTGGTAATCTCTTTTTTGAAGTAATAAATTTTTTAAGTATAGGAATTGTTTCTTCATTATCAAATACTGCTTCTACCTTAATCAATACAAGCCACGTCATAGAATTAACTTCTTTAATATAAGATTAAACTCATGCAAAAACTATAATATATATCCTCTTCTGAATAATTCTCCGATCGCATGGGAACGATTTGTTGCTCCAAGTTTTTTTATTGCAGTTTTCACATACTGATTAATCGTTAATTCACTGATTTTCATTGTACTTGCCATTTCTTTGGTACTTTCTCCTAGTGAGATTCTTCGCATTACTTCTAACTCTCTTTTACTTAAAAGTCTTGCTACATCGTGTTCTTGTGTAGACATTATCAATTTTCCAACTAACTTTCCAAAATAAGTAAATGATGATATAAGTTTGTCATCAATTGTTGTGTTTTCATTAAAGTCAGAACTACAAATATAACCGAACACGAATGAATCGTAACAAATTGGAATAACAAGCAAAGCGTTAAGATTAGAGGATATCGTATATTTAATGCTGACTTGTTTAAGGTACTCTAGTCCCGTACAGTATTTTGCCTTCTTTTCACTTATTGCTGAGAAGATTATAGGAAAAGAACGTATATCTTCACGAATTTCACCTATATGTACACCCTCAGTTTCGGAACGATAAAAGACCCCTTCACCCAGATAGCCAAGAGGAGAATATCGTACTAAATAAGAATCTTTGACAGGGAAAAGTTCTAGATAGATTTCCAACATGTTAAAAAGCTTTTCCTCATGACGTAATATAAACTCTAGCCTTTGAAGTTCTTGTTGAATGGTATAGTTTGAGACCATGGTTCATCCCCTTTTTTAAGCTAATTATACACCTATTTTACCAAATATTCTAACTTTTATAAATATTTATGAAAATTAAGGTATAAAAACAAAACAATAATCACCCAATATTTAGGGTATTCTGAATGTAAAAATAGGGAATTCCAAAAATTCAGAAATTTAATTATTATTAAATTACCACCCAGAAATGATGTTTATTTTTGAGTGCGGAAGGTTGAACTGTAAGATAAGGTGAAACCAATTTTAAAAAGGGAGGAAAAAATGATAGATAATCATGTTAAAGACTTTGATGCAGTTGTCATAGGTGCGGGTTTTTCTGGATTATACATGTTATACCGCTTAAGAGAGGCGGGCTTTTCCACCCGCTTGATTGAAGCTGGTGATGGTGTGGGTGGAGTCTGGTACTGGAATCGATACCCTGGAGCAAAATGTGACATAGAAAGCATTTATTATAACTATACATTTTCGAAGGAGCTTTACCAGGAATGGAATTGGACATCTAAATATCCTGAACAGAAAGAAATACTAAGTTATCTTAATTATGTTGCTGATAAATTCAAACTTCGTAAGGACATTCAGTTTGAGACCCGAATAACAGCTGCCCATTATAATGAGGTAAGTTGTAGATGGAAGATTCAAATGAATGATGGGACAAGTGTGACAGCAAAGTTTTTCATTTCAGGAGTAGGATGTCTTTCTGCAACCAATATTCCTAATTTCAAAGGATTAGAGAGCTTTAAAGGGGATTGGTACCATACTGGAAAATGGCCACAAGAAAAAGTAGATTTCAAAGGCAAACGTGTAGGGGTAATTGGCAATGGTTCAAGCGGTGTCCAGGCCATCCCTGAAATTGCAAAAGAAGCAGGACATCTGACTGTATTTCAACGGACCCCACAGTATACAATCCCAGCTAGAAACTACCTTTATAACCCATCGTTTATTCAACAAACGAAAGATAACTATGAAGAGATAAAAAGAATCATGGATGGATCTCCATCAGGAAACGGGCTTCAAATTCGTAATGTATCTGTCTTTGAAGAGTCCCCTAAAGAACGTACGAAGGCTTATGAAAAGGCATGGCAAGAAGGTGGATTTGCCTTTACATCAATCTATAATGACTTATTTACCAACGAAGAGGCGAATAAAACGGCTGCGGATTTTATCCGAGTAAAAATTAAAGAAATAGTCAATAACCCTGAAACGGCAAAAAAGTTACTACCAGACTACTTTTTTGGTACAAAACGCCCAATCTTAGACACAGGTTATTACGAAACTTTTAATCGTGAAAATGTTACGTTAGTGGATGTCAAAAATGATCCAATTGTAGAAATCACTCCAAACGGTCTTCGAACAATGAAAGAGGAATATGAAATGGACATCATTGTTTTCGCAACAGGTTATGACGGTATGACTGGTCCATTATTTAATATCGATATTCGAGGCAAAGAAGGGGTTACTCTTAAAGAGAAATGGGAAAATGGGGCAAAGGTTAGAACTTATTTAGGACTCGGAACGGCTGGATTTCCAAACTTTTTTATGATTACTGGTCCGGAAAGTCCATCCGTATTAGTGAATATGCCTACAGCCATTGAGCAGCATGTTGATTGGATTGCGGATTGTATAGTGTATCTCACTCAAAACAATCTGGATACTTTGGAGCCTTCGAGAGAAGCAGAAGAAGAATGGAGCAAGCATTGTCGTGAAGTAGCAGAAATGACTCTTTATGTAAAAACAGATTCCTGGTACACGGGTGCGAATATTAAAGGGAAACCACGAAGTTTTCTAATCTATCTAGGCGGATTTATCTACTACAAACAAAAATGTAATGAAGTTACAGCTTCGGGATACGATGGTTTTGTTCTCTCAAGTAGAATGACCCTGCAATAATTGTCTGTTACAAACATTTTTATAGAATATGAACAAAAGATCTAAATCTTTTTGGATAATTGAGGGAATGGAGTGGAGACATGAGCTTAGCAAATCGTGTAGCAATCATTACCGGTGCAGGAAGTGGCATAGGCAGGGCAGCCAGTTTAAAGCTTTCGACTCAGGGTATGCTGGTTGCTCTAGTTGATTATGATGTGGCACGTGGAGAAGAAACCCTTCGACTTGTTAAAGAACAAGAGGGGAATGGTATTTTTATCCAAGCAGATGTATCTAGTAGTACGGAAGTGCAGAATTATGTTGCGAATATAAAAGAAAGATATGGAAGAATAGATGTTTTCTTTAATAATGCTGGAGTTATGGGGACACTATCCCCTTTAGCTGATTATAGTGAGGAGACGTTTGACCGGATTATGGCAGTAAATTTAAAAGGAGCCTTTCTTGGGCTTAAGTATGTAATCAAGGTCATGGAAGAACAGAGGTCAGGGGTAATTATAAACACTGCTTCAACAGCAGGAGTTCAAAGTACGCCATTTCTAGGAGGCTACTCTGCAAGTAAACATGGTGTAGTGGGTCTTACGAAAACAGCAGCTGCGGAATACGGACCAAAGGGAATTCGGATTAATGCAGTTTGTCCAGGAGGGGTAATAACAAATATGACAAAGGATATGGATATGTCCGATCCAGTACAGAATGGGCCACTAAGAAGACCATCATCTCCTGAAGAAATAGCTAATGTTGTTTGTTTTCTCGCATCTGAAGAGGCAAGTTATATGAATGGTTCTATCGTTACTGTAGATGGAGGTTTAACAGCTTAAATAATCTTAAAATAAAAGATGTTAATTAATGTAAACGTATACATTGAATTTGTTATAATAATTATTATCAGAGGTGAATTGGCAATGAAAAACAGAATTGATCCTGAATTAAGGGAAGTTCTTGAAGTTTTCCCACCACTAGATTTAGATTATCTTGAAGAAACAAGACAAGGTATGGTTCAAATCTCTCAATCCATTGAAATTCCTATTAATGAATCTGTTTCTATATCCAACCGGATGATACCAGTTCCAACCGATAACCCCTCCATTCGGGTACGAATTTATGAACCAAAGGAAAAAAATGAACTTTTGCCTGGATTATTATGGATACATGGAGGTGGTTATGTATTCGGAGTCCCTGAAGGGGATGATGTTTTGTGCCAGAAATTTGTTACAGAAGGAAATTGTGTAGTGGTCGCAGTCGATTATAGACTAGCCCCAGAAAATCCATATCCAGCAGGGTTGGAGGATTGTTATTCAGCACTGAATTGGTTCTCCGGAAATGCTGCAAGTTTAGGTGTAGATCCTTCCCGAATTGGAGTGGCAGGTGCTAGTGCTGGGGGAGGATTAACAGCTGCCTTATCATTACTTGCTAGAGATCGGAAAGGTCCAGAGCTTTGTTTCCAAATGCCGTTGTACCCTATGATTGACGATCGGAATAACACACCATCAAGTCTTGAAATCACAGGTAACATGGTTTGGAATCATGATTTGAACCAAAGAGCTTGGACGATGTATTTAAATGGTGCAAATGGAACAGAAAATGTCCCTCCTTATGCGGCACCTGCTCGAGCTACAGATTTATCTGGCCTTCCATTTACGTACACATGTGTTGGACAATTGGATCCATTTCGTGATGAGACCCTAATTTATATCCAAAAACTTTGTCAAGCAGGCGTAGATGTTGAATTCCATTTGTATCCAGGAGCTTATCACGGATTTGAAGGAGTTGTACCACAAGCGAATATCAGTCAGCGGGCACTTGCAGAGTATATCGGTGCAGTAAAACATGTGCTCCATCGTAAACAGCCTGTAGAAAATAAATAAATTAAATATATACTCCCCTT
The DNA here is from genome assembly GCF_000307875.1 of Neobacillus bataviensis LMG 21833. GTDB lineage: Bacteria > Bacillota > Bacilli > Bacillales > Cytobacillaceae > Neobacillus > Neobacillus bataviensis. The sequence goes on along the minus strand of NZ_AJLS01000097.1, from coordinate 6,407 downwards.
AAATGATATTAAAGGGGAGTATTAAATCCATTGGGTGCTTAATTTAGCTTCCTTGTTTTTTCCAATTAATCACATTTTTATAAGGACCATATAGTGAAATTTCAAGTAACTTAGCTGCCATTATTTCAGGTGTATACTTATAATTATTTTTGATCCACCAAAAAATGCTTTCTAAATATGCACCTGTTGTGTAAGAGATAATAAAGGGAATTTCCATTCGATAATCCTTTTCTGTGCTTTGGGAAGCACGTATTCCATCCACAATATATTGACGAATAATTAATTTAACTTTCTCCATAAAAAGAGCATCTGGTTTATAAATGAAAAGGACTTCATATGCCAAATGGTTTTGTAAAATATGTTCGAATAGAAATATCATATTTTCTGGTAATTCTTCAGGTTCAATATCTTCTAGTTTTTTTGGATTGGTTATAGTCAATGACTTTCTTAATTCTTCCAGAATACTATTATATAAATGAATGCGTAAATCCATTAAATCTTTATATAAATTATAGAATGTTGGTCGAGTTACCTGTGCTTCTTGGCAAAGCCGTTGAATGGACATATTTTCGTTTTCCTGTAATAGAAGAGATAAATATGCTTTTTGTAATTTTTTTATAGAGAGAATTTGACGAGGATCCTTTATTTCCATATATATCACACCTTTAATTGTTATATTAATACTAGCATGATTTCAATGAAAATAAAAATAGCAACTTTAGAATATCTAAAGTTGCTATACTAAATTTTTAAAGTGCAGTCCAACCACCGTCAATTACTAATTCAGCTCCAGTCATGAATTTTGATTCATCACTTGCTAAGAATAGTACACCATAAGCAACATCTTCTGGTTCTCCCATGTAAGGTAATTGAGTATGGGCTTCATAATAGGGCATTGCTGCTTCCATTGTAGGAGCCGTCATTGGTGTTACAATAATTCCAGGGTGTACAGAGTTTACTCGGATTTTATCTTTAGCATATTCAACTGCTGCTGATTTTGATAAAGAGCGTAAGGCACCTTTAGCAGCTGTATATGGGCTTGTACCTGCCATTCCAACGATACCACCAATTGAAGAAATGTTAATAACTGAACCTCCACCAGCTTTTTGCATTTCAGGAATACAGTATTTCATTCCAAGAACACAGCCATTTAGATTAATGTCCATAACGAAATTCCATTCATCCATTTCCATGTTTGCAATTGTTTTGTTTATTGCAACACCAGCGTTATTAACTAAAACATCTACTTTACCATACAATTCTACTGTTTTTGCAACAACATTTTTCCATTCCTCCTCAGATGTTACGTTTTGTTTAATCGCAACGGCTTCTCCACCTGCTGCTTTAATTTCGGAAACTACTTCGTTTAATTTTTCTTCGTTTAAATCTGTTGCTACAATCTTCGCTCCTTCTTTTGCGAAAAATTTAGCTTCAGCTGCTCCCATACCATTTGCAGCTCCTGTAATTATTGCTACTTTACCATCCAATCTCATTTGAATAACCTCCAAATTCATTTTCTTTACAAAGTGTAAAATAGTTCATATAATTGATTTGTAACATATATTTTAAAATTATGCAATTGGGGAGGCTTTTTTTATGGGTAGATTAGAAAACAAAGTTGCTATCATCACAGGTGCAGCTTCAGGTATGGGAGAAGCGACTGCAAAACTATTTGCGTCTGAGGGTGCAAAAATAGTGGCAGCAGATATTAATATGGAAGCTTTAGAGCGTGTAGTAAAGGAAATTAAAGATAAAAATGGAGAAGCAATAGCTCAATTTGTTGATATCGGGGAAGAAGAGAAAATCAAAGAAATGATTCAGGCTGCTGTCGATACCTACGGTCGTTTAGATATTTTGCATAATAACGCAGCACGTCTCGACTTTAAAAATGACTTAAATGTTAAAGATTTAGATGTTTTTGAATGGGATGAAACAATGCGGTACAATTTAAGATCCGTTATGCTGGGGACAAAATATGCAATTCCAGTTATGTTAGAAAATGGCGGCGGATCAATCATTAATACAGCGTCTATGGGTGGACAAGTTGGTGAACTAACAAAATCAGCATATGCGGCAGCAAAAGCTGGTGTAATTGGCTTAACGAAATCAACAGCAGTGCAATTTGGTAAACAAGGTATTCGTTGTAACGCAATTGCACCTGGTATGGTTTTAAACGATTTCATTATAGAAAATGCACCGGAAGGCTTAAAACAACTTATTGAAGTATACCAAGAAACAAAATTAGTAAATCGAATTGGTAATCCCCGTGATATCGCTAACTTAGCTTTATTCTTAGCAAGTGAGGAATCTGATTTCATTACTGGACAAGTTATTAATGCAGATGGTGGAATTCTTGCTCAAAATCCAACTGTACCACAAGTAAAAAGTAAAAATTTAAACTGGTAATCTAAAAATTAGATGAATATTTTAGGTTTGAATAACTTCAACTTTTATTAAAAGATGGTAGGAAACAAGAGCAGTTGGTTTATTTATTGATTGATATTCTGTTAGAACAAGCTTTAAAAAATTGATTTGAATAGGAATGAAAGTTTTTGGCAGCTTGTATGGGTTCGTATTTTTTGTTAAGGAATACAATCAAAATCTTCTGGAGTATTAAAAAATACACTTGAATATTGCTACTCGTGAAGCTTGGAATAACAAAGCCGCAGGTATCGTAAGCTATGGGAGAACTGGTCGAGCTCGTCCAGCTGAACATTTAAGAGGGTTTTGTGGAGAACTATTCATTGAAAATGTGAAGACTCACCCAACATTATCTTTGTTTACAGATTTTGAAACTTTACAACATATAAACCATCTCTATTACATCTTACTAATATCAATTTAATACTTGCTTGAACAGGTTAACGCTTGAGCGTTGCATTGAAAGCCTTGAGATAATAACGATAATTGATCGGTGCAAAATAATCTGAATATCAGACGCTACCATAAAGTGTCTGATATTCTTTTTTATCTGAAGAAAATAAATGAATACACTCTATAAAAAAGATTGTGAACCGTTACACTTAAGCTAACGGTGGGCTTTCCTTAAAGAGCTGGCTGCTAAAACTAATGGGTTCGGTTGATGGGGAGAAAAATGTTAAAAACAATGCAAAAGGCAACCTAATTCGCATATATTTTAACAGTAAATTAGCAATGTAAATAGCCAGTAACGCTCAGATTATTCCTGAGCGTTTTTAGCGTAATATTTTACCAACATAATTAAGTTAAAGCACCCTTTTGTTGAATTATTGATTTCCTGTTGTTCTAAAAACCATATGTATTAAAAATTTCAGGATACGATAGGATTAGCACTAATCCTATAATTACAGTTGCAAAAAAACAAATCCAACCTATTATTTTTACCTTTTTATCAATTTCATCTTTTTTTTCTAATTTACTAATGTAATTAACTACTAAAGTAAGACAAATAAGAGGAATAATTCCTATATACCAGTATCCTAAAGAAGCTTTATCTACCTCCCATAAAACTACAACTAGTAAAATCACTCCAAGTGCTATTCGATTTATTATCGTTTTCATATAACCCCTCCACTCTCTATCTTTGATAACCCTTTCACAAACTACAAATTTATTTTAACATATTAAACACAAATTCCTTGTAAATAAAAGTTTGCTTCGTATTAAGTCATATCTCCTCTGTAAAATTATTTATACATTCTTTATGCTAAAACGGCTGGCTTTTTCTTATTGAACAAAGAAGCAGATTAATTCTGTAATTTATTGGCTTATTATGGGTAAAATGTTATTTTGAGATTGGAGGGATTATTGTAATGGAAGCAATAACATTAGAGGAAGGAATAGATATGGATAAATAACATTCCTAATGGTGGTGTATATGTGCAGAAAATATTGAAGGGGGAATTGTTGGTTTTTCTTCTGGTGGTAAAGAAAGAAGTGGAAAATTAAACGAAAGGATGTTGTCTATGCAAGTAAAGCTTGAACACATAATTGAAGGAATGGAAATGCAATCGGAAGAGAACCGTTCGTATCTTAACCTTAAAACAGGAGAAATAGTGTATGTCTCTCAGGAGGCTTTAGCGATTGCCGACGATGGAGAGGATTATGAACACCTACCAGAATGGCAACAAGAAGATGTAAAGCTAGCCTATGATATAGTAGACAGTTTTGATCAGTTTGCCGGACTCCCTTCATCTTTTGATATTGATGAGTATGAAATGATGGAAAGTTATTGTAATAGCCTTTCTGATAGTAAAACACAAGATGCATTACTTGCTTCTATTCGTGGAAAGGGAGCATTCCAACGATTTAAAGACAGTGTTAACCGTTTAGGAATCTCTGACCAATGGTATGATTACCGAGATATGAAATATGAGGAAATAGCTATAGAATTTTGCAAAAGTAAAAACATTGACTATATAAAAAAAGAATACTAGGGAGAGTTTATTATCTTTTGAAATAATAGGGTTCTCCCTTTCGAAGAGAGTATTGGGATTTTAAAAAATAGCATTGGGATTTGAATCTAACTGCTATATAAATTGTACTTATAATTTACTAATACATATGGAAGGATTTTTATACATTACGCGTCGAATATTTAAATGATTAACCGGGGAACACAGGCACAATTAAAATTTGACTTATTAATTCGGTACTAGAATTATTTAAAAATATGTAAACAAGGAGGCGGTTTCTTTGGAAGAAAAAGATCTTTGGATGGGGAAGTCATTTTTCTTTGGTTTTCCGTCATTTACGAAATATCGGATCACAAATCAAAGGCTTATTATTGAAAAAGGGGTTTTCACCAAAATTATCAGTGAAATTGAATTATTTCGAGTTCGTGATATTCAAGTGAAACGAAATTTGGTAGAAAGAATCTTTGGATTCGGGGATATTACGGTTTTGTCCACTGATCACATGAATAGCGTTATTCTGCTTAAAAATATTAAAAAATCAGTGGAAGTGAAAGACATTATTCGTAATGCTGTTATGGAGCAACGAAATAGCCAAAGACTTGAGATTGATGATATCCATCAGTAATAAACAAATACAGGTTTTCAGGGTCAGCCCCCCGGCATGCTTACGCTTTAGCGCACCGGGGGGCTGACCCTTTATATGATTGTCAAAAAATATTCACATATTTCCGAAATCACCTATCCTTTTCTCTCTTAATCCCTATATCTACTATGAAGGGATTTTAATAGTAGAAATGCCAGGTATTATCCAAAAATTAGGATGGTGCCACTGTCACTTGTTAAATTGAAATAAATTCATCAAGTAGAAGGTTGAAGTGCCAGGTACTATCCAGAAATTTGGACGGTACCTGTTAGGAGTTGTTTGATATCCCGATCCCACACATAGAACTGATTAATCGTTTTGGCCCATCTACCTTCTTTTACCCTGCTGTAGTCTGCAAAGGCCGAGATTAAAATTGATATCAAATTCGTCATAAAATGCAAAAATCGGCTCCAAATTACAGATTTGAACGCAAAAACGAGGGTTTTCGTTCAAAAATCAACGCCAAATTTGAATTTTAGCGGTTCGATTCTCACAGCAAAACCCGATATCGTAGAGGTGCCGGAAACGGAAACCAGCGGTGAAAGGGTGGCACAAAATAATGAATTTAAAATCAGGTAACATTGAGGGATTTGAACAGTATTCGCAATTTGAAAGTTTGAAAGAGTTTAACCATCATATGGAAATGTGGTTATTGGAGCACAAGTCTGATTTTTCAAAAGGGGAGCTAGTCGGTTTAAAGCGGCTGGTTCGTTTTGCTGCGAAAATCCCTGGTGTTTGCAATGCCAAAATCGGCACGGTGTTAAAGGCGATTCATGATAAATACCACGATCATGGGATTTCCCGTTCCACATTTAAACGGATGATTGGCAAGGCAAAAGCAATAGGGTTGTTCACTGTCTATGAAACGGAGCGGGGCAACGGTTCGCAGTCGAGTAATCTCTATGTATTTCATCGTTTTCCCGTAAGTGAACCACCCAAACAGGAAACAATGAACCCCCATAATGAAACTATTAATCTTTTAAAAACTGAAAAAGATCAAGAGATAAAAAAACGTAAAGAAGAACCGTCTGAATTGAATCACACCTTTGTGAGCAACCGAGTTCCACAAGAATTTGTTCAATTTGTTAAATGTTTCTTCGATGACGCGAAGTTAATCGAAGACTATTGGCATATGGTTCATATCCTAGCTTATGACTATAAACTACTTGAAGAAACAGATGTCATTGTGGGAATCGCCATTGAAGCCTTTAGACAGCTGATTAGAAAGCTAAAATTCACAAAGGTTGTCCAGAAGTCGATTGCTTACTTTTATGGAATCCTAAAACAGAAGTTTTGCCGGTATTACGATGAACGGTTAGAGGAAAAACGTGAAGAAGGAGTGGTTGATGAGTAAGCGTCAAATATTACCC
>NZ_AJLS01000096.1 GCF_000307875.1 Neobacillus bataviensis LMG 21833 | reverse complement strand
GGGTAATATTTGACGCTTACATTTAAACTGACGAGAAAAATATGAGTTTAGTGTCATCCTTCTTCAAGTAACCTGCTCCGTTACTTCAATAGCTAAGTCTTTACTTCAATATTCAAGGCAATAATTCCTCTAATACAATCAATAAGGAGGAATTGATTTTGCAATTAACAAAAGCCTGGGAACTTTATGAATCGGATAAAAGGATTGAAGGATTTTCTTCACAGACATTAAAAGCGTATAGGCTCCAATCTAAGTTACTCGTCCAACACATAAACGATGTGAGTATTGAATCAATAACCACTGATCAGTTGAAAGGATATCTAGCAAAATCTAGTGAACATCTAAAACCATCAAGTTTAGCTCATCGAATTCGATTCATTAAATCGATATTTCGTTGGTCACACGAAGAAGGTCATATAACCAAAAATCCAGCTGCTAAAATTAAAGAACCTAAACAAGGGAAACGAATCCCAAAATTCTTAACAGAGAGGGAAATTGAGCATTTAAGGGAAGCGTGTTTAACTCCAATGGAAAAGGCATTATTTGAGTTTATGTTTTCCACAGGTTGTAGAATTGGTGAAATAGTTTCTCTGGAAAAGAATTGTATCAATTGGTCAAATCGCTCTGCCATTGTTCAGGGAAAGGGGGATAAAGAAAGGGAGGTCTATTTTAATATACGTTGTGAAATTTGGCTGAAACGATACTTAGATTTTCGTCAGGATAAAGACCCAGCCATTTTTGTAACTGAACGGCACCCGCATAAAATGAGTATTGGTCAGATGAGGTACATAATAAAACGAATATCAAGCCGTGCAGGGATCAATAAAGAAATCCACCCACACCAACTACGCCACAGCTATGCCACACACCTATTGAACAACGGTGCCCCTCTCGATGTCATTCAAAGTTTACTAGGACACGAAAAAAGCGAGACCACTAGGATTTATGCCCAGTTAAGTGGAAGCATTAGAAGAGAATTTTATAGAAAATATTTTTAGAAATTCTAGCAAAAGGCAATGGAAACTCCGCTGCCTTTTGCTCTATTGCACCCCGTTACTTGAATATCAACTACTATTTTTTCTTAAATTTATTGATTATATATCTTACTAAAAGAAAAGTACCGATTAACAAAATAAACCCTACAAAACTAATTGTGAAACTATCCTCTTTGAAAATAAATGGACTTAGCATTTCATTGTCAAACAAATAAGCAATTAAGTAATACACAAGGACAATAGCAATGAATAACGACATATCCAATTTTGTTATTCTTTTGTTTTTAACAGCCCAAATTAACCCTATTCCAAAAACAATGAAAAAAACCCACGCTCCAAAATTCATACCCCACCACCTCTCTTTTTAATAGAAATAACTTTATCTGATAATGTAGATTTAATATCATCCTTCTTGCACAAACCTGCACCGTTACTTCAATAAGAAAAATGCGTCTCCACTTATTGTAGAAACGCACCCGTTAACGGAACTAAAACGGCAGGCTTTGAAAAAGCGAAATGGTTATAACAAATGCCGATAAAGTTCCCGCAAAGAGTAAGGTTATCATTTTTCGCCAATTTATCTCTTTTGAAGGTTTTACAGCTTCTCGGGAAACCGCAATCCATACTGCAAAAGAAACTATGGCGACTATGGCAATAACTTCTTTAGACATATTTAACACCCCTTGATTTATATTTTGTTTAAATCTTTTAGTACAATCACTTTAACCAAATAATAACACAATAACTAAAACTTTAATTTTAAATTCCTGATTTTAATAACAAAAGAAACAGAACATCAATTGATAATCTTATTCAACTCTTCTGCAACGTTTGCTTAATAAGGAATTCACAAAAAAGGCGGTTAATCCTTCCTGGATCACACGCACCCGTTAGTTGATTAAGATTTAAATAATCCTTGCTCTTTCCATTGGTCGAAATACTTTTGGTAACCCATTTCCTCAGCAGTCATAGTGTATATCATATCTCCCAATTTAAAAGTATGAGTTCCTGACAAGGCTTCATAGGTCGGATTACCTTTTACATCCCCGAAAAGCGTTTCGAATGTATTCACATCCACTGAATGTGTTGTTCCGTTCTCATAGGTTTCAAGAAGAATGTAATCAACCTCCTCCTGAGCAAGTGCTGTCTGCCCCTTAAAAATCAAACCTGCTTCATTTAATGACAAATATAATTGATTCATATTCAACATCTACTCTCCCTGAAAAATTCATTACCCTATTGAAGTGAAACAAGAGAAGCTAACTAGGTTCTTGTGCTATTGCTACCCGTTACTTGAATAATAAATAACTAGAAATATAAGAAATATGAAAAAGAAATAAATAAAATGAAAGATACAATAAACCTAATCCAAGTCATTTTTTTGCTTATTCCTGATTTTTTTTCTAAATAATTAATATAGCTAATCGTTAATGCAAAGCCAAAAAATATCATTACATATCCGATATAATTATATTCTTTAGTCTGATACCTCACTGCGGATAAAGCAATGAGTATGGTTCCAATTGTACCCAAAATCATATTGAAATAAAGAGCCTGTTTATTTTCTTTCAAAACAATCCCTCCTTTAATGGTATTTTGCCAAAATAACCCAATAGTTTGTTGAACTATTCTGCCCCGTTAGCCATCCATGAAGCGCAAAAATCAGCGCTTCACCACAGAGAATGAAAATGGTCACTAACTGTCCATACTGATTCTACGGCTGGGAGAGGAAGGTCACTGAACTATGGTGCGTTAGAGCCCATCCGTTAGTCTGACTCCACCGACCACGGTGCACCACTGACTGTCGCTCCCTTACGGGAAGCACACATGGTAGATTAATCCTATTCTGGTTGTTGCACCAGCCTCTAATTATCATGTTCGCCGTAGAAAGGATGTTTTCAATGGATGTAGTCATTGAAAGAGCATGCGGTATGGATGTCCATAAGGACAATATTACTGCCTGTATTTTGACACCTGAAGGAAAGGAGATTCAAACGTTCTCTACTAAAACTGTGTTTCTATTAACGTTGGTTGACTGGATTAAACAACATAATTGTACCCATGTCGCCATGGAAAGCACGAGTGTTTATTGGAAGCCTATTGTGAATTTACTAGAAGCTGAGGATATCGAGTTTTTAGTGGTAAATGCCCAGCATATGAAGGCTGTCCCAGGACGAAAAACAGATGTGAAGGATGCAGAATGGATTGCCAAACTTCTTCGCCATGGACTACTTAAAGCCAGTTATATCCCTGACCGAAATCAACGTGAATTGCGTGAACTCGTTCGCTATCGCCGAAGTATCATTGAAGAACGCGCCAGACAACATAATCGAATCCAAAAAGTGTTAGAAGGCGCGAACATTAAGTTGGGATCTGTGGTTTCAGATGTGTTGGGTGTTTCAGCACGAGATATGCTTGATGCCATTGCCGATGGTGAAGAGGACCCTGAAAAACTAGCAAACTTCGCTCGACGCAGTATGAAGAAGAAGAAGGAAGAACTGGAACTCGCCTTAAAAGGCTATATCAATTCACATCAACGCCTCATGTTAAAAACCATTTTAGGTCATATTGATTTTCTTACTGAGCAAATCGAGATGCTTGATAAAGAAGTTGCGGACAGAGTCAGCTCTCATCAAGAAGATGTAGCACGACTGGATTCAATTCCTGGTATAGCAACCAGAATGGCTGAACAAATCCTATCTGAAATTGGTACTGATGTAAAGAAACAATTCCCTACTGCAGCTCATATGTGTTCTTGGGCAGGGCTAGTTCCTGGGCAAAATGAAAGCGCTGGAAAAAGAAAATCAGCCAAAACTAAAAAAGGAAATAAGTATTTAAGATCTGCTTTAACAGAAGCAGCTCATTCAGTAAGGGGATCCAAAAACTATCTTGGCGCACTGTATAGACGTACAGCATCCCGAAAGGGTAAGAAACGTGCTGGTATTGTAGTCGCTCACGCAATGTTACGTATCTCTTATTATCTCTTAACCCGAAAAGAAATGTATGTAGACTTAGGCGAAGACTACTTTGATAAGCAGAGACAACAATCTATCGTTCGGCATTCACTGAGACGACTCGAAAGTTTAGGATACACCGTTACGTTAGAAGAACCTAAAGCTTCCTAATCCAGTTCACTTTATCACCATAGATCCATGATATTGGCGCTCTCCCCTTTTTTAAAAAACGAATGAGCTGCGTCTTCTTCAGTATTGCCTTTTTCACTTTATTACAGAAGTTAATTTTCATGGTAGTTCAACAAGAAAAAAATGACCGCCACAGCGATCATCATCCTGAACAAAAGCACATGTTAGTTAAATAAGAAAAGGGACGCTTATTCCACAATCGCGCCCGATTGTGGAATATCATTGCACATTATTAGCTGAATTGCCAAAATGGCCATATATATCACGAATTGTTGCTGCTCCCCTTATACAGAATAGGTTTCTTGGCAGTTGGTCGTAAGGAGTCAAAAACCTGTTTAACATCGAAAAATTGATATAATATTTTGTTTTCTCCGTTTAATGCTTCACGCATCCGTAAACCATCTACATTAATACGAGCTTGTCGGAAGTAATCTGGACCTAATTGGGACCAGTAAGCCTTTGATGCGTCCACATTGGCATAGTAATTAAAGCCCTGGCTTTTCAAATAGTGATATTTATCATTGGAATACTGTTTCCAGCCTCCAATATCACTACCGAAAGCGAAAATAATCGTGTCTGTTGGTCCGACAATTGGTTCCACCTCTTTTTTCCATTTAGATGTATCTTTTTTTAAGAGATCCAAAGATACTTCCTGTGCATTAAGATGTCCCCAAGTATGAGAGGCAAACCTCCATCCCTCTTTTTTCAGCGCATTAGCTACTTTTTTCGCTTGCTGCTGATCCTTTTTGAAATTTGGATCAGGCTCATCACTATTTGGACCATAGCCACTCTCTGAGGTTCGATATCCTAGTACTCCGTTATATCCGGTTAACGAAATGATCCCTTTGGCTCCCTTGTAAGAGAAATCCGGATGTTTTTTAACAAAGTTATCTACGATAGGAACTAGATCATAAGCTCCTTGTACGGCTTTCCCCTTCTCATTTACATAGGTATTTGTGACATTTCCATTGGCATCAAGTGTTAAGTTTTTAGCAAATCCATCATTTTTCATGTATTCATAATAGCTAACATCATCCTGCGACAATATCATTGGTTTTTTACCAGGCGGCAATTTAATGTCCTGATAAACCATTTTCCCCTTTTTATCGAGTTTTGCAATGTCCTGAAGATTCAAAAGGACATATCCTCTCTCGTATAATTGATTTATAATTTTTTTAAATTCATTGATAGTCACCATGTAATCTTCATAACCTTGAGTCATATTATCTCCATCAAATGCCTTGGATGGATCGACAATTAATGAGTGAAAAAATAAATGAGAGATCTGGCTATTGTCTGGCCATGTCACAAGATTTTTCATTTGTCTTTCGTATGTATCAATGGCACTTAGAATGTCTACATCCTTAGAAATATCTGATTGTTTTAATAGAGTTATAGATTTTTGGTAATCATATTGTTTAGCTGAAAACTTGGCCTGTGCTAACAGTTGTTCTTTTTGATTTTTCTCTTCCTGTATCTTGTTAGGCTTTGATTTTTTGTCATGGTGTTCCTTTTGGCTAGAATGAGAATGTATTTTCGCTATATTCGTTGTTGATGTATGATCCTGACAGCCTACCATAAAAACTATTATTAGCAAAATCGGTATCAGGGTAAAACATTTCTTCATTAAATCTACTCCTAGTATTGTAGTTTTCAGTGTACATCGCATAAACTCTTATAGGGATAGGTCAGGAAAGATTAACAACGTTATTAAACTGCCTAATTTCTCAGCATAAAATGAGAAATTAGGATTTTCATTGCTCCATTAAAGCGCCCTATAACGGAATAACTGATTAACTTCTATTAGCTGGTTTCGTATTATAAGGTTAACCACAAACCAATATGAATAATTAATGTAAATAATTATTCATAAGACTATTGATTGAGTGATTTATTTCATTTATCTTAGGACTTTCTACTTTCGTATCGTTAATGCTATAGTTTCTTTTTAGTTGTATAATTCTTTCTATACTTTCATTTAATCTTTGTTCGGAAATTTCCCCATTTTGAACAGCCGTTTTTAAAGAGGAGATAATCTTTACAACATTATTATAGTCATGTCCTACTAAAATTATATCGCTTCCTGCCTTAACTGATTCAACGGCTGCTTTACCAGTATCAAAATGTTCTGTTATGGCTCCCATTGTCATATCGTCCGTCATGATTACTCCTGTAAAACCTAGTTGTTTTCTAAGAAGATCCGTCATGACAGCTTTTGACATAGTCCCTGGATTCGATTTATCTAATTGGGGCAATAAGATATGGGCGACCATCACAACATCTGCTCCTTGATTAATCGCACGTTCAAACGGAATTAACTCTAGTTCTTTAAGTTCCTTAAGGCTTTTATTGACAATTGGAAGGTCCAGATGGGAATCTACCGATGTATCTCCGTGACCAGGAAAATGCTTAATTGTCGTGATAACGTTCTGAGACTGTATCCCTTTCATCGTTTGAACCCCAAGTTTGCTTACTATTTCCGCATTGTTCCCAAATGATCGATCCCCGATTACTGGGTTATTCGGATTGCTGTTAATATCGAGAACAGGTGCAAAATCGAGATTTAAACCAAATTCTTTTAATTCTTGCCCTAATAGTGTGCCGACTTTATAAGAAAACTCGGGATTATTTACTTGTCCAATCTGTTTATTTGGAGGAAAGTTAACAAGTCCACCCGGCAATCTTGTCACACGTCCACCCTCTTGGTCAACACCTAGTAAAAGCGGCAGACTTGAACTATTTCCAGCTTTCAGTTGATTCACAAATTGAACGGCTTGTGCAGAGGTTTCAAAATTATTTTTGTAAAAAATAATTCCTCCGACATGGATTTGGCTTATTAATTTTTTTGCGCTTGCATCCATTGTAGTCCCAGAAACCCCAGCAAGAATCATCTGGCCAATTTTATCTTCTAAGCTCATTTTAGAAATCACCGCTGAAATGGATTGATTTCCTTGTTGATTCGGTTTTTCAACTTGTGGTTGTTGATTTGGTGTCTTTTCAATCTGTGTAAAGAGTGAGATATGGTCAACTTTAGGATTTGGCTCCTGTTCTGTTTTTACTGGTAAAACCCATAATAAATCTGTAGAAGTGTTTTCATGATAGACAAGGATTATTTGGTCATGCGTTGAATCTTTATAGTATCGAATGTCATCGGGTTCCCCACCCGTTTTTTTAATGTCATTTAAAGAGATATTTTGCAGTTCGGAATCATATGACCGTATATCATTTACAGTCTGATCGACATAGCCGATTGTAGCATGATGACTTTTGTATTCCTCATACCTGCCTTTAGCAGTTTCCGAAATATGGTCTGATTTTCCCCACTCTTGATTTACTTCCTTCCGTTCTGTTTTACCAGAAACAAAGGGAATATTCGGAACCTTACCTTCCTTAGATAAGGAAAACGTTTCCTCTACTAATTTCTCAAGATTTGAATTCCGCTCATTCTTCGAATCCACTGTATTTTTACCGGAAGGTTGAGTAATAATTGGACTTTCTTTACCTTGGGTATTCTGTTCACTACTATTTTCTTTGATTGCATAATAATAAACGCCAATGATTAAGGCTAAAATTAAAAGTGGAATCGTAAAAATAAGTAGTTTATTTCTAGAAGCCCTTCGTCTTTTCATATTACAATTCCCCTTTCTATCTTTTCTTTTCACTGGTTGTTGCAGTTGGTCCCCACATTTCCCATCCTTCTTATCGGTAATCAAACTTACAGGTTCTCCCGAGATGTTAAATTATAAAGTTTGCACCTTATTACCGAACTCGTTAGCAATAATCGATCCTTTTTTGCTTCATATTTTATCACCATTGTCTTCCCGGATCGTTTGACATATTATTAAAGGTCCCCTTAGGGTAAAGTACAGAGTAGTGGTCCATTACCGGGTCCGGATTGCTGTTTGAAGGCTTAGGAAATACTAACAAAATCTTGTATTCCGAATTTGCAACATACCCAATAATTTCCTCGCCATTACTTTCCACATCATATGCCGGAGTTCCAAATACTTTCTTTACCATAGAAAGTGATAATTCATTTAATTTCTTATCAAAGGATCTCGCCTCAAAAATCTGTGACCCTTTGTTGAAACCAAATACCACATTGTATTTTGAAAAGACAGCATAATTTCCTTTAGCATTAGGTACCCAATCAACCTTATCCGGGTTTCCTAGCTTTTTCTCTATGTCTTCTATAACAGTAGTTTTAACCGGAAACTCTGAGTTGATGATTTTACCCTGCTTTGCCAATTTCATGATACTTGAAAGAAGCTCTCTTTGAGTGTCCCCATTAGATGATGAAGCAGAGGTATTGTTATTCGATGCTGAAGCTTTACTTGTTATGCCTTGCGTTGTATTACTTTGTGTTGCTTGACTTGTTTTGTCTTGCGTTGTATTACTTTGTGTTGCTTGACTTGTTTTGTCTTGCGTTTTATTTCTTTGTGATGCTTCTTCTTGAGTTGCTTTTTCCACTGACAGAGTTGACCTATTTGTATCACTGTTTTCATTTGGGCTAACATCTGAACTGCCAGGTTTAATGGTGCTTGAACATCCTACCATAATTGTAAGAGATAGAGCTAATACTGCACATATTGCCGAACTTTTTTTAAATTGTGTAATCATAACAATTCTCCGTTTATTGTATTTACTTGCATATCCTAATGTCCCAGTAGTACTCCTTTTTTCTGAGAATAATCTAAGCATATTGATTATTGTCTGACCATATTTTTTTACTTCTTCTGTCTTTAAAGTGCTGATGACAGTCGCATCACAAGCCACTTCACAGTCTTGTTTTACCTGATTAAGTGAATACCAGATTAAGGGGTTGAACCAATAGATTGCTTTAACAATCATAAGTAAGGTGTTTACCACTAAATCCTTGTTCTTAATATGAGTTAATTCATGGCTTAACACAAACCTAAACTCTTCCAGGGTTAATTTGCCTATAAGCTCCTCTGGAATAATAATTTTAGGACGGATCATCCCGTAAACTGCTGGTGATTTCGAATAATTACTATAAATAATTTTTATCTTTGAATTAACTTTAAGCTTTGATTTTTCTGCTTCTAAAATTTCAATTAAGTCTTCTCTTTCACAGACTGAACACTTTTTCAATTTAGCCCTCATCAAGGTATTTACGCATAAAATATAGAGTAAAATCGATGAAACACCAATTATCCACAGCACCGCTACAGTTTCATAATTAAAAATAGCGCCCATAATACCTGGATCAGCTAATGCGTTACTATCTTCAATAGACGGTGTATTTTCGGTTGTGATCGTACTGTTTGTTATTATGTTAGGAACATATTGATCTGCTATAAAATGAGGATCAAGTTCCTTCTGATCAATTCTAATAAAATTCATAAAGCTTATATGACTTTGAATGTCTATTGGGAGTATTAGCCTAAGTACAAGCAAAATCCAAATATAATAATGAAGCTTTGCACTAAGCCTTTGTCTAAAAATCGCCTTTACGGCAAGTATGCCCAATGCTAGAATACTACCCATAAGTGACAGTAATAAGACTTCTTTAAATACTGCAGATAAAACCATGTCCCATTCCCTGCCTTTTAATCGTTATTTTTTTTATGAAGCAACCTTTCCAGTTCTTCTATTTCCTTCTCAGAAATCTTCTCTTCTTTTATAAAATTGGCGAGCATAAGGTGGATAGAACCATCGTATACCTTTTGAATAAACGACCTTGTTTCTTCCAGTACACAGTCTCTTTTATCTACCAAAGGATAATACTCATAAAGAGGCATCTCCTTTTTTACACCTATAGCACCTTTCTTTACCAGTCTACTTATTAATGAATGAATTGTTTTGGGACTCCATTTCTTATTAGAACTTACAGCCTCTACTATCTTCGCAGAAGTTAATGGAGATGGAGTTTCTTCCCATAGCACCTTCATTACAATCCACTCTGCATCAGATATATTGCACTCTGCTTTCTTCATCTTTGCCCTCCATCCTACAAGTGTAATCTGCAATAAAGACTACACTTGTAGGATGGAGTTGTCAACGTCCTTTTTTCCCCAAATTGAATAACAGGAAGGAAAAATGAGTAATAAAGTACATTTTCAAAACAAAAAAAAGGCATAGGCTCCAATTACTCTACCTATGTCTTCCTTCTCATTTAACATTTGCCGTAAACGTTCATGAACTGACTTTTTTATTAAGGCAGTGCAACTGCACCACATTTCTCAATCTTTCTAATTTGGTCTCTCGTTTTGTGCTTAGTTAAGCATTATCTGTTATCGGATTTTAACCTATCAATATATTCTTTTCCTTCTAACAGTGAAAGACCTAAAGTTTCTCTGGCTTTTTTAATTGCTTTTATGTCTTCGCCCTCTTTTATTAGCTTACGTAGTTCATCATTTATTGGATTTTCAGGTAGTCCCGATTGTTGGGTTAATTGGTCTAAGGTGTATTGCATTCTTTTTATACTACCTTCTAATTTATCCACCTTAGCCAATAATTTTATTATAAAAAGAAAAGCTATGATTATGAGAATGTATTCCACTTACCATGAAACCTCCAAACTATATTATTTACTTCTCTCTTTAATTAAGAAATATATCGAGATTAAAAATGCACAGATTGTAAGAAACCATGTTATAAAAAATGAAAGACCCAAACCAATATCCGCATCTTTATATTGAACTATTTTATGATTAATTACTCCATAAATAACAGGACTAGCGATAATTAAATAAATAAAGCATGCGAAGATAAAAGGCATTTTCCCTTTCTTATCAGTATTTTTAAAGTAAATAATAAAGGGAATTACCAATATAATTAGAGTATTTAGTAAAATAGTATTCAAGTACATGTTACATACACCTCCACTTAGTAGGTATGTAAACACCTATTTTGATATAAATGAAGGCACGCAATTTGATGCCTTCATTATTCATAATAAAATTTATTATATAGAATCTGATTCAGTAGCATTCAAAAATTGAATCAGTTCCGCGTTGAACTCCTCGGCGTGCGTCACATTAAACCCATGAGGACCACCTTTAATTACCACAAGCTGACTGTTCGGAATCCGTTCATGCGCCTTTTGCCCGCTGACTTCCAATGGAACGACGGCATCTGAATCACCGTGAATAACTAGTGTTGGTACGTTGAACTTATCTAAATCACCACGGAAGTCTGTTTTACTAAACGCTGCGATACAGTCAAGTGTGCCCTTTGGTGAAGCAAATGCTGCAATGTCACGATTGTATAATCGGAATTCTTCGCTCACTAGATCCGTTCTGTCCCCAGATGCGAAGAAGTTCGTCGTAAAGTTATCGAGGAATGCAATTCGATCTGCCTTTACTCCATCTTGTAAGCCTCTAATTATTGCATCGTCAAATCCGCCGTCCGGATTATCCTCAGTTTTGTAAAGGTACGGAGGTACTGCCCCTGCTAGTACAGCTCTTGATACACGCTCTGTTCCGTAAGTACCGATATAACGAGCAACCTCGCCTCCACCCATCGAGAAGCCAACCAATGTTACATCACGAAGATCAAGATGCTCCAGTATTTTGTGTAGGTCTGCCGCAAACGTATCATATTCATGCCCATTCCATGGCTGTGAAGACTGCCCGAATCCACGACGATCATACGTAATGACTCGGTAACCAGCCTCAACTAATGCTGGTACTTGTTTTTCCTAAGATCTCCCACTAAGTGGCCAACCATGGATTAACACTACTGGTTTTCCAGATCCTACATCCTCAATGTGAAGCTCAATCGGTGCACCATTTTCAAATCCTACTGTAAGTTTACTCATTTTAAATTCCTCCATTATTTTTATTTTATATTTTGCAAAATTGTATTGTGCAAAACTTAATTTGTAAGTTCATCTTACCTTCATTTTATAATGTTGTCAACAATTAAATTTCGCAAAATACTTTTTATTATTCAGGAGGTATGTTAAATTATTAATAAGAGAAATACTAATCATTAGAGGTGCAACCATGGAGAATAACCCGCATAATCTTAACTTAAAGGATCACTTATGTTTCTCATTGTATGCCTGTTCGCGGGCTATCTTACGACTTTATCGCCCTTACCTAGATAAACTTCAGCTCACTTATCCTCAATATCTAGTCTTAGTTACCTTGTGGGAGAAGCCACAAAGAACAATTAAAGAGCTGGGTGAAGTGCTTAATCTTGATACAGGTACACTGACTCCGCTACTCAAACGTATGGAAGCTGCCGGTCTCATCGAGCGTCGTCGTGACACAGTGGACGAACGCGTCATGAACATTTTTATAACGCAAGCTGGTAAAGCCCTACAGGAAAAGGCATCGTGTGTCCCACAATCCTTATTCGACGCTGCTGGCATGAATAAAAAGGAATTGGATGAAATAAACGAAACAATCAAGCGCCTGTTACATCAGCTGAATAAAATCTCTGAGAAATAGAGGCAATAGAAAAAATCCACTCTAATAGCTAAGAGTGGATTTTTTTCTATGTACGATGTAATAACTATTTCGATACCATTATTATCGAAATCCTTGTTGATTAAAACGCTCATTAGTTGCGAGGAAAAGAGACGTTTATTCTAGAATTGCGCCCGATTGCTGAAGAACCATTTTCACTAAAGCCCCCAGTTAGTTCAATAACAAAAAAGGAATTGCAGTCACAATCCCTTTTCTAAAAACTCCTTATTCCCCCGAAAATAACCTTTATATTATAAATACTCATTACTCACAGTGCTTCGTAATAATTAGGTATCTTAATCATTTTATTCTTAAAATCAATCTTCGGAGTTAATCCAGATGAGGTTTTTTTTAGTTCGATTACCTCTACATCGGTAATGCTAAAACGAGCTATATATTCATCATTATTATTAATAATTACAAATTCATCTTTGTTTTTAAATAAAGCAAAATTGAATTGCATTATGAGTTTCCAATTGTGAACTAAATTGTATTTTTCTAAAGGGATGATTTGTTCTTCCACCATTTTTTCTTCAATTGGCTTTTGTTTTTGTTTATTATCATTCCCCACCAATACTTCTTCTCCTCTCTTTTCTACTCATTTAGATAACTTATGAATGGTTTTGTCTCCGAGTGTGGATGTTTGTCCCAAAAGTAAAAAAAGAGTCTTTAAATAGCTCTGAAAAAGTGTTAGCATGTATTGCAGACACTTTTTTATTAATAATCATTGTGATACCCCCTTAATGTTCCACTATCCAGCCCATTTAGTTGAACACGAATTATTTAGATTTAAAGTAAATTATCTCAGGGTCTCCTTCATCTAAGTTTTCAATAAATCCACTTTGAGTAAATCCATTTGCATTAAAAACTTCTTGCATTCTTTGATTTGATTTATTGGTTGAAGAGAAAATTTTCTTTGTTGGCGAAATGTTTATAAAATACTCAATTAGCGATGTAGCGTATCCTTTTCGTCTTTCAGTTGGTCTAACAATTATCAGTGAAATGAAGCTACAATCAAAGAAATGAGTATCAAATATTAAAAAACCAATGATAAGATTCTTATCATTAGCAACTATACATCTCCCATCTTCAGTGGCTTTCCTAATGTATTCCCATCTACTTTTGTTACCGATTATTTCTTCATCAATCCTCACTATATTATCTAAATCAATTAATTGAGCCTTTTTTAGGGATTTCAAAATGTAGTCTCCTTATCTTTTTAGATTACTAAATTCGCTAATCAATAAAACAAACCTTTCTTACACCAACCTCCCGTTACTTGAATAAGAAAAGGAGTTGCAACAACTTTCTGTAAGCTCTTTACCTGTTAGTAGTTCATCATGTTACTAATTAACTTTTTTAAAAGTGAAAAGGATTAAAAATTTTTTTTAGAGGCATTCTATATTTTGTGTAGCTAACTTTTTATTAATATATTTAATCGAGGTGGATTAATAATGCCCAATGAAAACACAGACTCACCAAATACAATTAAATATAGTATATGGAATACACGAACTGACGAACATAGACCTGCTATCAAAGATAAATTCGCTGAATCAATTGACAAACCTATCCTTGAATCAAAAACAACAGACAATCGAGACTAACTAGTTAAAAAGCAACCTAAGGTTACTTTCTTTAATGATAATATCTTATCGATTTTTAGTTGTTATATATCTAAAAGTAAAGCACCCTTTAGTTGAAAAAGGAGGATTGGATTTTTTCTTGATTTTCTTATTAGCCTTTTGATACTCTTTTATCACCCTAACAAAGCCATTAATGAAATGTAGATTGTTTGGCAATTTAAGGTCTGATAATAAACTATAGGTGTAGTGCCTTCTCTTACGTTCATTTGATAGGCTAAAGAAAGACTCTATGCCTTTTATCTTATTAATATTAAGTCCTCAACTTTTTGGTAATCATTGTTGAAAAAAGGTTTATCCATTATATTTCCTGCCATCCTATCACTCCATAAATCCTCCTGATAATTGATAAGATATTTTTAATATCCTCCCACCTTGTAACAATTATTTGTCTACTGATATTACTCCTTTAAGGGCTTTGGAAAAGACCTTTTTTATATCTTCTCGCCCGTTACTTTATGAAAGAAAGGCGACCCTTCAATATTGAAGCATCGCACCCAGTTAGTTAAAGAAGGTCTATTAATTTTTATCTTTTTTATGTGCTAATTTCAATCTATTATAAAACTAAAATAATGACCTAATGGATAGGAAAATACATATTACCGAACAAGAATAGAAGAGTAAAGCTGTTTTAAAATTCCTCCTAAATTTAAAACCGTAAGCACAAAAAAAGATAGCCGCTGCTAATTTAGAACAACTTCGCAAATAAGCATGATTTGAAAAATTTGAAAAATTTGAACTGCTTAAAATAATTGAAGCAAGGAAAGTTATAGAAATTAGTATTTTGAACCACAAAGGTTCATTCAGAAGCACTTTAATCATAAGTTTTATCCGTTGCATAAGGAGACAACTCCCTTTCAATTAATATTTATTTAAACATATGTCGATATTCCACTAAGGGTTATAAAATAGAAACGAATAAAGGAAATAAATCTTATTAATGTTTTTGGCGAAGAGATTTTATAATTTCAAAATATTGTGTATCTCCTAACCCATAATGTTTAAATTTTTTAAGTAATGCTAACATAAGTTCTTCTTCTGGAACATCTTTATACTTGTAAATATACATCATAAGATCACTGTCTTTTTTAAGGTAATTCAAATACAGCTCAACCCCCTTTTTTAAAGGATCTGGATAGGTATTTTCAGGCATCTTTTTATCAATCAACACTTGTTTGTAAATAGCATAATAACCCTTCGCTTTTAAGGTAAAATGACTCCTAGGTTTAAATTGATCACCGACTATATAAAGATCAATAGCATCTGTATGCTCTGCTTGGTCTAACCAAGCTAAAAGGGATAGTATATTGACAAAACATATCAGCATCAAACCATAAAGCTATATGAGTGAATTTTTCACTAAAGAGTGGCACCAATGGTTTTAGTATGGTTTCACTATATTGCACTGGAGTTACGTGATGGACCTTAGCACGTATTTCAGTAAACTCATTTGAAAATAGATCTTTATACGTTTTTCCATAACACATAGCCTCGTTAAAAGGGATCATCAATTCTTGTTCAAGAAAATTTGTCCTTTTAAAAAAATTATACATAGCTTGCCCATTTAGAATATGTAAAGTTCTTTTTCGAATCATCGTTTATACCCCCTGCTTCATTTAATCTAATTTACTAATTCCTATTATATTTCAAATTTCACACTGTTCCTGAAATAATTAAATATTGGAGTCACTCCTTATTAATCCTTTCCTTATAAAAGCCATTTGTTTAGAGAATTCGATAAAAATAGAATCAAAATCCGCACTAAATAACAGTGTAGAATAGCCATAGTACACTATTATTTAGTGCGAATTTGTTTACGACTTTAGAGACCAAAAGGTCCGCTGTTTTTACTTAGGCAGAGCAAGATTTAGTTTGCGATAAATGCAGCGAAGTGAAGTTAATGGAATAAAAATTTTCCAAAAATATGGAGGTGCTATGTTAAAATGTGGGTATAGATTGGATAAGAAAGGGGGATTCAAAATACGGACATACTTTTTCACCTATTCTAGAACCTAACCAAGAAGGAAAGTATACTCTTCACTACGATTTAGGTGTGAGTGAAGAAAATCCCCAGGTGCCGCTTCTTGTACCACCAAAAGAACAATTAAAGAAACTTAATGATAATGCTTTAGATGCCACTTTAATAGTATTGTTAGATGATAAAGAAATAGCTCGTTTTGATTTGAAAAATAATTAAATTCGAAACCATACAATTTTATAAGGTATAAATTACTATTAATACAAAACATCGGTGCTAAAACCGATGCTTTTGTGGTGCTAAATTAGATGCGATTTTTACTGTTTTTTTAACTTTTGTCCCCAAGAAGAGAAACCGTTAGCAGCCATCCCACTCTTTAACATAAGCACCCTTTAGTTTAATAAAGATTAAATAACAATATCGTACTCCATTCTTTTAGCCGTTGTTTGAGCTATCTCTGAACCTAATAAACGTTTGATGATATAAAAGACATATTGATACCTGCTGAAATTCCACCCGTTCCATATCGCTTAGTTAGCATATTTACCAGCCTTGTCTTATTCTCCATCCATGGCTGAGCCTCTCTCCTCGACCTTTTCTTATGAAAAATCCTTTTTATATTGGACAGCCAAGTAAATTCCACCAGCTAAAAATGCCAGCGTATATTTGAACAAGAAAAAGATGTTCCACATATAGTCTTTGGGAAAAATCACGTCACATAGAATAATTGCCCACAACATACAGTAACTGCTTTTCAAAAAGATTTTATTTGTCCGTTCATCGTCTTGCCCAATCTTCTTATAAAATAAATAGGCAAAAATCGCACTACCAATAAGCAGTAACCCACCAACTCCAATGAGAATATTCCAATTTCCCGAAGATTGTTCAGCCCAAGACTTTAAAGGGTAAAAAATTGCGTTAGGGATATCAGAGATAGACTTAATTTTCATTTTGATCATTTCCTTTCATATAAGTAAAAATATCGTTTACATCAACATTAAAAAATTTGGCAATTCGAAAAGCTAACAGCAGAGTTGGAACATAGTTTCCTTTTTCCATTACGAAGATGGTTTGTTTGGAAACCCCGACTTTCTCTGCTAATTCTTGCTGAGACATTCTGGCAAGTACACGATATTCATAAACCTTATTTGATATCGAATCACCAAAATCTTTCTTCATGACCATCACCTCTTGAATCAAATTATAAACTCACTTTTTACAAAAGTAAAGTAAACTTTTATAATAATATGAAATACCTTTATGCTTAATCAGATTACTTTGATTTAACAAGAGCCAGAATGCAGAAAGAACCTGACGAAATTCATGATTCCGTCAGGTTCAAATATCGATCTGGTGTAATTTATGGTTTTTGGTGGTGCATTTTATGATATTCAGGGGTGCAAAAAACAGTTAGAGTGGTGCAATCGGTTGATAATATTCATACAAACACAAATTTAATCAAGTATTACATGGAAATTTTCCCCTTCCGCCAAATTTATCCCCTGCATTTCATTATTTTACGGGCAAGAAGGGACTGCTACGGCACCCGTTGCAAATCAATTGTGGCGTATCAATACTGTTAAGTTATGAACCTGATTTAAATAAAGAACGGTTCGTCTATCATTACAATCAACAAAAAAGACCACCTTTCCTTAGGTGGGATCCATTACACAGTACCTAAAATACATTTAACCTTAACTCGAAATCAAAATGTAATTATTCTGTCACCATAATACAGTTGATGTTAAGAATATGAAAGTATAAACTTTACTTACTATTTAGGAGTGATTAAGCTGAAAACAGTAACTGTGGATAAACTACAATTCAAGAAAAAATTATCTATGATTGAGCAATTTACACTTAAAGATTTCCTATTTAAATGGGTTGGTAGACCAACAGAAGGATTAGATGATTTTCTACCACTCGAGTACATAGAAAGTGTCTTTCCGAGGATGGAGGCAAAACAGGTAACAACCTTACTCATTAATGGGGATGAACATTTCAGATATGCGACAATAACAGAAGAAAATCAAATTGTTATAGGTGTTTTAGATTCGAATAAAGAGTTAAAACATAGAATCGTTTCTCTGGATGAGGTTTTAATAGGTAAGCACTTGTAAGGTGCTTACCTATTAACTTTTCTCTGCCCAATTTGTATACTTCCCCATAAAGTTTTTACTTAATTCTTCAGTTTAATTATTAAGGCCTCTTCACCATTCTCCTCCATTAGTTCTATAAGAGAAAGCCTTCAAGAAATAGCAGCTGGATCTTCAAGTATTGCACCCTTTACTTTAAGTCCATTACTTCACATATTTCTAATCTGTAAAGGTAAAAAAAGGTGATACCTTTTAAGGCATCACCCCTTAGAATATTAAACCTGAATAAACTAACGCTAAACCTTAAAGATTATTCTTGATTAATTGCACTTTCATCAATATAAGCAACTTCCCATAAATGACCGTCTAAATCCTGAAACCCCCATACATACATAAATCCATGATCTTGAGGCTCACTAAAAGATTTACCACCAGATGACAGTGCCTTTTTTACTATCTCATCCACTTGATCCCGACTTTCAGTTGAAAAGCTGAGAATTGCTTCGGCAGAAGTAGTAGTATCCACAATTTCCTTCTTACTAAATCCTTTGAATCGTTCTTCAATCATTATCATAGCCAAGATATTGTCACTGATGATCATACAAGATGTGGTCTCATCGGAGAATTGTGGGTTGAACTCAAAACCTATCTCCTTGAAAAAATTGGTGGACTTGTTCACGTCTTTTACTGATAAATTGATAAAGATATTTTTGGATGTGAATGCCACTTTTCATTACCTCCTGTGGAAATTACTGGCGAGAATGCTATTCCAATTAAGTTTTTCATTAAATGTAAATCTCATTTACTAATGGTTCATTTTTGCACACAGAACATTAGTTCTTAATATTAACACATATTTAATGTGTATGGAAACACCACATTAAAATATCTTGCCCTTTTATTTAATTAATAACCACATATTTCTTATAACATTTTTTCTTTAGTTTATTAAGCGTAAATCTTAATGCCTGAAAAAGCTCCTCCACAATCTGACCCGATAGTTGAACACAAGTTAAACAACACTCTTCAACAAATGAGGATAAAGCGTGCTACCTAAACATATAGTGAGTAAAACTACTTCAGCTGGGGAGTATATGTTTAGGATGGTGTGCGTTCATATTTAACATATTCCCTATTAATAAACGAGGAAGTGAATAGATGAATCACAGTGACGAACGCAATAACTTTGGTGGAAATGAAGAAGAAAGTGGCAGCAACCAAGCTGGGAGTAATGCTAATCAAGGTACCAGTGACTTTGGTGAAGCAGTTGGAACTTTTACTGATGCCGTTGCGGGTGCTATGATAGGTGCTCCATTTGGACTAATTGGTACTGTTATAGGCGGTGTTTCAGGCGGTGTTATTGGTAACCAGGTGGTGGAGACGGCTGAAGCAGATAACAATACAGCATCCAATAATCGTGATATGAGTAATAATATTAACCCTATAAATAAGTAGCTATTTTTCATAAGGATTCCAATCAATTTAACAAGGAAATGTAAATTCCCCTTTAACCTCAGATGTTGAAGAACTGCTGCATGGGTGGCTAACGGGTGAAATTTCTTGAGGAAGAACTCAATAATGGGTTCTTTTTCTTTTGATTTTATATGCACCAAGAACGTTTAACAATAAAACTCATGTTCTTCGCCTTACCTTCCCAGTTACTTGAAAAAGAAAAAGCGATCCTTCGTAATTGATGACAGATAGGTAAG
>NZ_AJLS01000095.1 GCF_000307875.1 Neobacillus bataviensis LMG 21833 | reverse complement strand
AAGCTTGACCCAATGATTGGTCGGGAAGCAGAAGTTAACAGGAAAATATTTCAGAAAAAAGAGAATCAGAAAAAATGGTGAAACACCAACCTTCAAGAAGAACGACTGCGCCATCTAAGAAGAATTTTTCTGGAAAGAAAAACATAAGCCAGTGAAAGTAAAATGGCCAGAGCTCATGGGCATTCAACGACTAAGCAAGCGGCTGATGTTGCTAAGGAAGCAGGCGTCAATCGTCTGTTATTGACCCATATTAGTGCACGTTATGTTGGTCCTTTGGTAGGGCAATTGGTTCGTGAAGCGCAAGCTGTTCACGCGAATACCTTTGTGGCCAAAGATTTATACGAGGAAAAAATTGGTTAAAAATATTGTAATTACAGGTGCAACTGGTGATATTGCAAAAGAAATTGTCAGCTTATTATCTAAGACAAATGACCATTTGATTTTGGTATCACGAAGTGCTCTATGAATGAATCAAGATCGGAAGAGCGTCGTGTAGGGAA
>NZ_AJLS01000094.1 GCF_000307875.1 Neobacillus bataviensis LMG 21833 | reverse complement strand
GTGCGCCCAGATAGGGTGTTAAGTCAAGTAGTTTAAGGTACTACTCTGTAAGATAACACAGAAAACAGCCAACCTAACCGAAAAGCGAAAGCTGATACGGGAACAGAGCACGGTTGGAAAGCGATGAGTTACCTAAAGACAATCGGGTACGACTGAGTCGCAATGTTAATCAGATATAAGGTATAAGTTGTGTTTACTGAACGCAAGTTTCTAATTTCGGTTATGTGTCGATAGAGGAAAGTGTCTGAAACCTCTAGTACAAAGAAAGGTAAGTTATGGTTGTGGACTTATCTGTTATCACCACATTTGTACAATCTGTAGGAGAACCTATGGGAACGAAACGAAAGCGATGCCGAGAATCTGAATTTACCAAGACTTAACACTAACTGGGGATACCCTAAACAAGAATGCCTAATAGAAAGGAGGAAAAAGGCTATAGCACTAGAGCTTGAAAATCTTGCAAGGGTACGGAGTACTCGTAGTAGTCTGAGAAGGGTAACGCCCTTTACATGGCAAAGGGGTACAGTTATTGTGTACTAAAATTAAAAATTGATTAGGGAGGAAAACCTCAAAATGAAACCAACAATGGCAATTTTAGAAAGAATCAGTAAAAATTCACAAGAAAATATAGACGAAGTTTTTACAAGACTTTATCGTTATCTTTTACGTCCAGATATTTATTACGTGGC
>NZ_AJLS01000093.1 GCF_000307875.1 Neobacillus bataviensis LMG 21833 | reverse complement strand
ATATTAAAAAGCTCCGAAAAAATAAATCAATTCTCCTGATAAATAGAAAGGTTATATCTATTATGAAACAAAAGAAAAAAGAACAGCGTAGCAACAAATGGGCATTTCTCATCTATCAAGAATCGGTACCCGAAGATTACTTGAATCTCTTAGAAGAGCTCCATGTACCATTTATCTTATCCCCTTGGCATGATAAAGATGTAAACCGCACGACCGGCGAGTTCAAAAAGCCACACAAACATGGTGTATTTTTCTTCGAATCACTTAAAAGCTATTCACAAGTTTCAGAACTCATCAGTGATAAGCTGAATTCCCCCGAACATGTCGAAGTGGTAATGAGTCCAAAGGGAATGTACGATTATTTCACACACGCTGAGAATCCAGAAAAGTCTCCTTATAACATCGAAGACATTGAATCAGGAGCGGGTTTTGAGCTTGATAAATTCTTAGCTGAGAATAATGAAGATTTACTTAACCAGGGATCACGAAATGGTAACTTTTCAGCGTTAATAACGAAGTACCTACCTACCCACTGAGGTTATGTTGGGAGCAAGTGGAGCAGGATTTGTAAGATATATCAACGATGGTACATTATTTAATGTTAGTGATTTCCAGTCGAACATAAAATCAAACTTCGGACTAAACGAAGAAGAGATGTTTTCATATGTATATGCCGTATTAAATAGCCGCGACTATAAAAAACTCTATGCTAATGATTTACAAAAAAACTTACCTCGTATTCCTTTACTAAAACACAAAGAAAAGTATGTTCAAATTGGTAAAAAGCTTGCTGAATTGCATTTGCATTATGAAGAACAGCCAATTTGGGACGGTGTTGAAGTTGACATATCAAAACCTGATTATCGTGTTAAGAAGATGAAACATCCTAAAAAGGGTGTATTAGATACGATTATTTATAATGACAGTATTACTATTAAGAATATTCCAGAAAGGGCATATGATTACGTTGTTAATGG
>NZ_AJLS01000092.1 GCF_000307875.1 Neobacillus bataviensis LMG 21833 | reverse complement strand
AGCTCAATAATCAATAATCATAAAATTTAAATCAAAAAGAGGTACTTACCTATGACAAAAGAACAACGTTCCAACAAGTGGGCTTTCCTATTCTATAAGGAAAGTGCACCAGATAACTACCTAGAAAAACTAGAAGAGATTCATGTACCCTTCGTACTATCTCCGTGGCACGACAAGGATATAAACAAAGAAACAGGAGAACTTAAAAAGTCACACAAACATGGAACATTCTATTTTGATTCTCTCAAAAGTTACTCTCAAGTATCGGAACTTATCAAAGATAAACTGAACGGTCCTGCTCATGTAGAGCCCGTCATGTCTCCAAAAGGTATGTATGACTATTTTATTCATGCAGAAAATCCTGATAAAGCTCCTTATAATATTGAAGATATTGAAAGTGGTTGCGGATTTGAACTGGATAAATTCTTAGTACAACAAAATTCTGATGACTTCACAACTGAGGTTATTGATACGATTGAGCAAAATGACTTCACTGAATTTGAAGAGTTAGTCTGGTATGCACGAGATAATAATACCGCTCTATTGGGACTAATCATTGAACGAACCTACTTTTTCGCTCGTTATTTAGATTCACGTCGGCATAATCCGAAACGGATTGAAAAAGTTATGGAAGAACAGGAAGGAACAACCGATGGACATGATTAAACTTAACCAAATTGAAGAATTGCTGAATGCACTTATTTTCATTATTCAGAGCTGGTCCAACAAAATCTTAATTCTGAATGGTTATTTCCATCAACCTCTCGCCCAGAGCGTCATATCACTGAAAAGCAATTTTATAAGGTCATGGCACGTGTTGGTGATCTTTTAGGAATCAACTATCTA
>NZ_AJLS01000091.1 GCF_000307875.1 Neobacillus bataviensis LMG 21833 | reverse complement strand
CGAACGATAAGTTTGCTTGATTTTGCTTTCTTGTTGCGAGTCTTGAGACCAAGGGCTGGTTTACCCCATGGAGTCATTGGAGACTTGCGACCAACTGGTTGACGACCTTCACCACCACCGTGTGGGTGATCGTTAGGGTTCATTACAGAACCACGTACTGTTGGGCGGATACCCATGTGACGTGTACGTCCTGCTTTACCAAGGTTGATTAAGCTTTGTTGTTCATTACCAACAACACCAATTGTAGCACGGCAAGTTGAAAGAATCATACGAACTTCGCCTGATTGAAGACGAACGAGTGTATATTTACCTTCTGAACCGAGTACTTGAGCTGAAGCACCAGCTGAACGAACCAATTGTCCGCCTTTACCAGGTTTCAATTCAATGTTGTGGATCAATGTACCAACTGGAATGTTAGCAAGTGGCAACGCGTTACCAACTTTAATATCGGCATCAGGGCCAGATATAACTGTCATTCCAACTTCAAGGCCTTTAGCAGCCAAGATGTATGATTTAACCCCGTTAGCGTAAACAATCAATGCGATGTTTGCTGTACGGTTTGGATCGTATTCAATTGTAGCAACTTTAGCAACTACGTTGTCAGTTGTACGTTTGAAGTCGATCATACGATATTTACGTTTGT
>NZ_AJLS01000090.1 GCF_000307875.1 Neobacillus bataviensis LMG 21833 | reverse complement strand
AATTTTTATGGTAGTGAAAAATGGTTTGAATATATGGAAATTGAAAAAATCCCAGTAAAATGTGGTGTTTTAACAGAAGACCAATTATTTGATATGATTAGTGATCATAATGAACTTCTTGGAGTATTACTTGACCTAACTTCAAAAATGTACAAAAATTTTTAAAAATATCAAAGATTCAAATATCTTAAAAATGGTGCAGGATACACTACTTGATAGTTTTCGTGCTGGTCGTCGCAACTATACAATTTTCCAAGTTGGGAAAGCGACCTTGTTAAGAGTAAGTGATGTCATGAAATTAAAGAAAACAGATGTCTTTAATCTTGATGGAACAGTCAAACAAACTGCATTTATTCATGATCAAAAAACAGGTAAGGGAAATACGTTATATTTAAAACCTGTCCAACAAGATTTAATGCTTTATCATGCATGGCTAACCCAACAAAACATGAATTCAGAGTGGTTATTTCCTTCAACTTCTCGTCCTGATCGTCCTATTACCGAGAAACAGTTTTATAAGATTATGGCACGAGTTGGTGATCTTTTAGGAATTAACTATCTAGGAACGCATACCATGCGTAAAACAGGCGCTTATCGGGTCTATACCCAGTCAAACTATTATTGGCTTAGTTATGCATTTATTAAACCATTCAAGTGAATCCATGACC
>NZ_AJLS01000089.1 GCF_000307875.1 Neobacillus bataviensis LMG 21833 | reverse complement strand
CGCCCCTGTGAGAGTAGGACGTTGCCAGGCACATGAAAAGGACAATCCTTAGGGGTTGTCCTTTTTGCGTTAGGTTCTGTTACTAATAATTGTTGATTTTCGTGGGGGTATGAGAATTCATAGGCGGAGAATTTCCGGCTAATGTATATAGAGGAGGCTTAAGAAGCAGATCTAGGCGGAGATATTCCGATTAACTGCTCAATAAAAGACAAAATCCAAAAATTTGGATAATATAAACGGAAAAACTTCCTTTATTTTTAAGGAAATATGGGTATTTCCCAATTTAAACGAAATTTTTCCGTTTATTTTTCAAACACAGTGAAATCAACATTCAGTTATAACAGAGCCTTGCGTTAAAAATTGAAGTGGATAGTAAATGGCCAAAACTTGAGAGTAAACCAGCAAAACCAGATAGTAAGTCAAAAGATAGGGCAGCCAAACGGGTATATTGGATACCAAATCGCGACCCTATCCTTATTTCATCAAATATTGATAGATCAAAAATGGCCCCTTTTCTAATGTAATGTCCATAAATGAGGCAATAAACGGATAATCCTGATTCGGCATCATTTTTGTACATTCACTCCACCACTCTGTCTCATATCTTGCAATCATACTTAAGTTATAAAGCAGTAAATAATGAATCAACAGTTCAGGAAAAGTAAAAAGGTGATTTTTATTAAGTGGTATAGTGTAAAAACCATCCTCTAAATGGAATTTTAATGGTGAAACGTCTAAGGGATTTTTATCACCCATCATTAACTCAAGCCCTTCACCGGAAAACTCAACTCCTTTAGCCAATTTCGCACCCAAAAATTCCTTCAATCGATCCTCTGTCATATGATAATGATCTAACACAGTTTCTGGAATCAAGAAACGATCACCCTGTTGCAATAACCTTCCAAATGTCCGTTTTCCCTCAAGTATAAAGAATAATTCATCCAGTTCCGGTATAAGCTGTAATAATTCCTCCATTATGACTTTTTCCCCTTCCAGTTGTTTCATGTGAAACAACTTTTCTGACATGAAGGGGAAGAGTCCATTTTTTTGAAATTTAACTTCATCCTGAAAGAAAAGATAATTTTGCTTTTTCCTCTTTCTGGTAGAAACTCCATGGGCTAAAACCGCTGTTGTTTCGGGATATGTGGGGTCAATGGTTAAAATACATGCTTTAATTAAATGGACAAGACCATAAAAAAGTAAAATAGGTTTTAAAATAAGCGGCGATTTTCCCGCCTGTTCATAATATATTTGTCCATGTTCGAGATAATAGAGAAAGGCATAACAGTTTTCATACCCCTTTTGTTCGGGATTTTCAAAATTAAGCTTTTGATAACTGCTTTTTAAATACCGCTGGCAGTATTCGGCTGAAAAAAAGCAACTAAAGCTTTTCCAGCCCTTAAATCCAATATCCAATGTAAATCACCTTTTTCAGAAGAATCAAACTAATAGTTATTCCTTGACAGTATTTTGTCCAATTGATAACCTACAAATAATATTTTTTGATGGAAACGCAATTTAAGTTTTATATATGGGAGGCCGTTAAAATGTGGGAAAGTAAATTTTCAAAGGAAGGTTTAACATTTGATGATGTGTTATTAATTCCTGGTAAATCCGATGTACTGCCAAGAGATGTTAACCTGCAAGTAGAATTATCACCAAGTGTAAAGCTTAATATTCCAATCATTAGTGCCGGCATGGACACGGTAACAGAATCAGAAATGGCGATTTCCATTGCCCGCCAAGGTGGTTTAGGGGTCATCCATAAAAATATGACCATTGAACAGCAGGCAGAGCAGGTGGAGAAGGTGAAGAGATCTGAGAGCGGAGTAATTACCGACCCCTTTTTCCTAACACCGGAACACCAAGTATTTGATGCGGAGCATTTAATGGGAAAATACCGGATCTCTGGGGTGCCAATCGTCAATAATATGGAGGAACAGAGGCTTGTAGGAATTATCACCAATCGCGACCTTCGCTTCATTCAGGATCAAGATTATTCCTTTAAAATTTCCGATGTCATGACGAAGGAAGATCTTGTAACGGCTCCCGTCGGAACAACTTTAAAAGAGGCTGAGAAAATCCTGCAGAAGTATAAAATCGAAAAGCTCCCACTAGTAAATGAACAGGGGGTTTTGAAAGGGTTAATCACGATAAAAGATATTGAAAAAGTGATTGAATTTCCAAACTCAGCAAAAGACAAGCAAGGCCGCCTGTTAGCGGGTGCGGCAGTTGGGGTAACTAGTGATACGATGAAAAGGGCTGAGGCTCTAGTTGCCGCGAACGTTGATGTCCTGGTCGTTGATACTGCCCATGGACATTCTAAAGGTGTCCTTGATACAGTAAAAGAACTTAAAACTGCTTTTCCACAAGTAACCATTATTGCTGGTAACGTAGCAACTGCTGAAGCGACTAAGGCTCTGTATGAGGCAGGTGCCGATGTTGTTAAGGTGGGTATTGGGCCTGGCTCTATTTGTACAACAAGGGTTGTTGCCGGTGTTGGTGTGCCGCAAATTACGGCAGTCTATGATTGTGCCACAGAAGCAATGAAGCATGGTAAGACGATCATTGCTGACGGCGGGATTAAATACTCTGGGGATATTGTTAAGGCGCTGGCAGCAGGCGGACATGCGGTCATGTTAGGGAGCCTGTTAGCTGGAGTATCTGAGAGCCCCGGAGAGACGGAAATTTTCCAAGGACGCCGCTTTAAGGTATATCGCGGGATGGGTTCAGTAGCTGCGATGGAGAAGGGCTCAAAGGATCGATATTTCCAAGAGGATAATAAAAAGTTTGTCCCTGAAGGAATTGAAGGCCGTATACCATATAAAGGGCCTTTAGCGGAAACTATTTATCAATTAATTGGTGGCTTACGATCCGGAATGGGCTATTGCGGATCAAAGGATCTTGAGGCATTAAGAAATGAGGCACAATTTATTAAGATGACAGGTGCCGGACTTAGAGAAAGTCATCCGCACGATGTTCAAATCACAAAAGAAGCACCAAATTATTCAATGTAAACATATTCAAAACGGAGAAGCTATGCTTCTCTGTTTTTTTATGTCCTAAGTCCTAAATGTTAGGTGGATCTATGCTCTGCCTATGATTTGCCAGGCAGTTGTGTTAAAATAACCAAGGTGTAATAAAACGTTGGAGGGCTATAAAGTGAATAAACATTTTTATCAGAAATGCATTGCTAGTGCGCTGGCACTCATCATGTTTTTCAGCCTATTTGCCGGTGCGAATCCAGCTAAGGCGGAAGCGGCATTAAATATAAATGCGGATGGGGCTATATTGGTTGACGGAGAAACAGGTAAGGTTTTATATGAAAAAAATGCAGACAGTGTACTAGGAATTGCTAGTATGACAAAAATGATGACAGAGTACATTTTACTAGATGCTGTCAAAAAAGGTAAAGTGAAGTGGGATCAAGAATATACGCCTAGTGATCTCGTATATAAAATTTCTCAAAACCGCGACCTTTCAAATGTTCCATTGAGAGCAGATGGTAAATATAATGTCCGTGAATTATATGATGCAATGGCGATTTACTCTGCAAATGCAGCGACGATTGCAATTGCTGAGATCATTGGCGGGTCAGAAACTAACTTTGTGAAAATGATGAATGAAAAAGCAGGCAAGTTAGGTTTAAAAGATTTTAAATTTGTTAATTCCTCTGGTTTAAATAACCGTGATTATAAAGGTGAGCAGCCGCAAGGAACAGGTGCCGAGGATGAAAATGTTATGTCAGCCCGTGCCGTTGCGAAACTGGCATTTCACCTAATCAATGATTTTCCCGATGTACTAAAAACAGCAAGCACACCGAAAAAAACATTCCGTGAAGGTACGGAAGATAGAATTGAAATGATCAACTGGAACTGGATGCTGCCGGAATTAGATTACGGCTACCAAGGCATGGACGGTCTTAAAACAGGAACAACTGATTTTGCCGGCTATTGCTTTACCGGTACAGCAGGTCGTGATGGAAAAAGGTTTATTACCGTTGTCCAAAATGCCAAAGATTCTAGCGGCAAAGGCGGTTATAAGGCCCGCTTTGATGAAACAAGGAAAATGATGGACTATGCCTTCAGCAATTATTCAAAAGAAAAGATTGTCCCTAAGCATTATCAAGTAAAGGGGCAAAAAACAATTCCAGTTATTAAAGGGAAAGAAAATGAAGTAAAGATTTATACGAAATCAGCGATAAACATGATCGTTCATAACGGCGATGAGAAAAATTATCAACCAGTATTGGTATTGGATAAAAAGAAAATAAATAAAGATGGTAAATTAACGGCACCAATTAAAAAAGGTGAAAAAGTCGGCTATGTAACTGTTAAGCCGAAAAACGGCGAAAAGGTTAGCTTCTTAACAGGGGAAGATCAAATTCAAGTAGATGTCATTGCAGCACAAGATGTGGAGAAAGCAAACTGGTTTGTGCTTATGATGCGTGGAGTCGGCAATTTCTTCGGGGATGTATGGCATGGGATTGCTTCTACTGTTAAAGGTTGGTTTAAATAAGTTGTGTTAAATATTCCTATTGTATTTGAAAGGATTCTTGTCTTGACAGGAATCCTTTTTTGTTGCTTTAATGATTTTATGGAAAAATTATTCCGATAAAGTGAATGGGAATTTTTCTAGCTATACAAAAAATTATCTTAATATTAAAACAAAGGGGGATTTTAACAAATGAAAACAGGTACAGATCTCGTAAAACGCGGTATGGCAGAAATGCAAAAGGGCGGCGTCATCATGGATGTTGTCAATGCGGAGCAGGCAAAGATAGCGGAAGAAGCAGGTGCAGTTGCGGTAATGGCATTAGAGCGCGTTCCTTCAGATATTCGCGCTGCAGGCGGCGTGGCTAGAATGGCTGACCCAAGAATTATTGAAGAGGTACTTAAAGCTGTTTCAATCCCTGTCATGGCTAAAGCTCGAATTGGCCATATTGTTGAGGCACGTGTACTTGAAGCAATGGGTGTTGACTATATTGACGAAAGTGAAGTATTAACACCTGCTGATGAAGAGTATCATTTATATAAAAGTGACTTTACAGTTCCATTTGTTTGTGGCTGCCGTGACTTAGGTGAGGCTGCCCGCCGAATTGGTGAAGGAGCCTCCATGCTTCGTACAAAAGGTGAACCGGGAACTGGTAACATTGTGGAAGCTGTACGTCATATCCGTAAGGTAAATGCACAAGTCCGTAAAGTGGTTGGAATGAACGAGGACGAGCTTATGACAGAAGCAAAGCTTTTAGGTGCACCATTTGAATTACTGCTTGAAATCAAGCGCCTTGGCCGTCTTCCTGTTGTGAACTTTGCGGCCGGTGGTGTAGCAACGCCTGCTGATGCAGCTCTCATGATGCAATTAGGGTCGGATGGTGTATTTGTTGGGTCTGGAATTTTCAAATCAGAAAATCCCGCAAAGTTTGCTAGAGCGATTGTAGAGGCAACAACACATTTCCAAGACTATAAATTAATCGCTGAACTTTCAAAGGATCTTGGCACACCGATGAAAGGGATTGAAATTTCATCATTAGCACCTGAAGCACGCATGCAAGAAAGAGGCTGGTAATCTATGATTAAAGTCGGCGTTCTCGCTTTGCAAGGTGCTGTCCGCGAGCACATGAACTCACTGGAGGCATGTGGCGTATGCGCTGTTGCTGTTAAGCAAAAAGAGCAATTACAAGAATTAGACGGCCTTATCCTTCCGGGCGGCGAGAGCACCGCAATGCGGCGCTTAATCGACAAGTATGATTTTATGGATGCCCTTAAAGGGTTTGCCCGAGAAGGTAAACCGATGTTTGGTACCTGTGCAGGCCTTATTCTTCTAGCAAAGGATCTTGTTGGTTATAGTGAGCCGCATATCGGTGTGATGGACATTAAAGTGGAACGGAACTCATTTGGGCGCCAAGTTGACAGCTTCGAGGCCGACCTCACGATTAAGGATGTCGCTGTCAGTTTCCCTGCAGTATTTATCAGGGCGCCGCACATTGTGGAGGCAGGAGAAAATGTGGAAATTTTATCTAAGCATAATGGCCGCATCGTCGCCGCACGAGAAGGGCAATTTCTCGGCTGCTCCTTCCATCCAGAGCTAACTGACAATCATCGCCTTACCGCCTACTTTGTAGAGATGGTAAAGGAAGCAAAAACTAAACAATTTGTTTAGGATGGTTGCATTTAGCATATAATTATAGTAAATTAAAAAGCAAATCAATAGTGCAAAAAGCAATGAGAGGAACTAGTAACAAGAACTTCACTCAGAAAGAGAGCCGGTGGCTGGTGTGAACCGGTGTGTGATGCTTGTGAATCCCTCCTCGAGCAAGGTATGGAACGTCTCTATTTAGAGGTCAGTAAGTACTTTCGGTAGAAACCGTTACATTTTTTCGAGGTGGACAGTCTTGACTGTCAACCAGGGTGGTATCGCGTGATTAACTCTCGTCCCTGTTTTAGGGGCGGGAGTTTTATTTTTTTTAAAGGAGTGTCTAAACAATGTTGGATATTAAAGTATTACGAGCTAATTTTGCCGAAGTAAAAGCAAAGCTTGCACATCGCGGCGAGGATTTAACCGATTTAGGACGGTTTGAGGAGCTTGATCTGAAACGTCGTGAATTAATTGTTGAGTCTGAAAAGCTAAAGAGCAGGAAAAATGAGGTTTCCCAGCGGGTAGCCGCGTTAAAACGCGAGAAGCAGGATGCGGAGCAGTTAATAACAGAAATGCGTGAAGTGGGCGATCAAATTAAAACGCTTGATGATGAGCTGCGCGGTGTCGAAGAGGTCTTAGATAGTTTATTGCTCAGCATTCCAAACATCCCGCATGAAAGTGTTCCAATGGGAGAAACTGAAGATGATAATGTCGAGATTAGAAAATGGGGTCAAGTACGTGAATTTGAATATGAAGCAAAGCCGCACTGGGATCTTGCAGATCAGTTAGAGATTCTTGATTTTGAACGAGCCGGTAAGGTGACCGGAAGCCGCTTTGTTTTTTATAAGGGGTTAGGGGCTCGTTTAGAGCGGGCGTTAATAAGCTTCATGCTTGACCTCCATGTGGATGAACATGGCTATACAGAAATCCTGCCGCCCTATATGGTCAACCGTACGAGCATGACGGGAACAGGCCAATTGCCAAAGTTTGAAGAGGACGCCTTTTTAATCGGCAGCGAAGATTACTTCCTCATTCCTACGGCTGAAGTGCCTGTAACCAACTACCACCGTGATGAAATTCTAAGTGGTGAGGAGCTGCCAATTAAATTTGCTGCCTACAGCG
The DNA here is from genome assembly GCF_000307875.1 of Neobacillus bataviensis LMG 21833. Classification (GTDB taxonomy): domain Bacteria; phylum Bacillota; class Bacilli; order Bacillales; family Cytobacillaceae; genus Neobacillus; species Neobacillus bataviensis. The sequence goes on along the minus strand of NZ_AJLS01000089.1, from coordinate 8,429 downwards.
CATGCTTCCGCTCTGAGGCAGGCTCTGCCGGGCGTGATACAAGAGGGTTGATCCGCCAGCACCAATTCAATAAAGTGGAGCTTGTAAAGTTTGTTAAACCGGAAGACTCTTATCAAGAGCTTGAAAAGCTAACGAATGATGCTGAGCGGGTATTACAATTGCTAGAACTGCCATACCGCGTCCTTTCCATGTGCACCGGTGACCTTGGCTTTACGGCTGCGAAAAAATATGATATTGAGGTATGGATCCCGAGCTATGAAACATACCGCGAGATTTCTTCTTGCAGTAATTTCGAAGCATTCCAAGCTCGCCGCGCTAATATTCGTTTTCGCCGTGATCCAAAGGCGAAGCCGGAGCATGTTCATACGTTAAACGGCTCTGGCCTCGCGATTGGCCGTACGGTCGCAGCCATTTTAGAAAACTATCAGCAGGCTGACGGCAGTGTCGTCATTCCTACAGTGTTACGTCCATATATGGGCGGCCGTGAGATCATCAAGCCGCAATAATAATAAATTTCCGGATAAGTAAAAACTTGTCCGGAAATTAACATAAATATGTTTGACATAGGATAAAATATATGATAAAGTATCTCTTGTCGATACGGAGGAATACCCAAGTCTGGCTGAAGGGATCGGTCTTGAAAACCGACAGGCGGGTCAAACCGCGCGGGGGTTCGAATCCCTCTTCCTCCTCCATTAATATTTACAATCGCGCATAAAAACTGGAGATAAAGTCCGTTACATTCTAATGTAGCGGATTTTTTTTTATCTTCTTTTGTCTAGCTACAGCGCCTAGGGGCTCGGGGTCATAAGCCAATCCGTCAAGAAGGTTAAAGAGCAACCTTCTCGCCGGCTCGTCTTATGCCTGTCGCCCCTGACCAAGGCGCTTCCGCTTTTCTAATAAAAAAACACCTATTTTAGAAAATAGGTGTCTTCGTTATACTTAGAATCTCGTTTAACTTCTCTTCGACATCACGACAAACCCGTAAAGCATCGTCATTGCTCTTAACAACGTCCGTGGTATCCATATCAATGACAAGCACTTCGCTTGCATCATATTGATTCATAACCCACTCATCGTAACCCTTCCACACCTCGAAGTAGTATTCCTTCAGTTCAGGGTTGATTTCAAAGCTGCGGCCGCGAGCCATGATGCGGTCGATGACCGTATCAAATGAACCTTTCAAGTAAACCATTAAATCCGGAGCCTTTTTTGGAAGTTCATTTAACTCTTCGAGCATATTATCAACAAGCTCTTCATAAATTTTGAATTCCAGTTCCGAAATTCTGCCTAAATTTTTATTTACACAGGCAAAATACCAATCTTCATAAATGGAACGGTCTTGGATTGTGTAAATCGGTTCGCACCAATTGCTACAATCTTTTACAGTCTTAAAGCGTTTATTTAAGAAAAATAATTGCAACAGAAACGGAATTCTCCGTGCATCTAATTCCTCGGGTGTCAGTTCATAATAAAGCGGAAGAATCGGATTATCATCGACTGCTTCGTAAAACACCTTACTTTCAATCCCTTTATTTTTAAAGTGTGCACTTAATGTGTCGGCAACACTTGTTTTTCCAAGTCCAATCATCCCACCAATAACGATACTCACGAACATCCCCCTGTTTCTATTATGTTGTTAGACCAACGGTTCTCTTTTAACGATGTGGTTAACTTTTGAAAAATATACTGTAAATCGTGTTCGCTTTTTACAAAATCCAACTCATCGCCGCTAAAGCGTAGAACGGGGATTTCTGGGTGTTCCTTTTCAAAAGATGCCATGGTATTTTCATAATCCATTGAAAGCTGCTCAAGATATAAAGGGCTAATATTCTTCTCGACTTCACGCGCACGAATTTTGATCCGCTCCAGAAGTGTATCTAAGCTGGCATTCAAATAAATAATGACATTTGGTCTTGGCATATCTTCGGTAAGAATTTGATATATTTTGTAATACTTGTGGTATTCGTCAGGATTTAAGGACCGCTCTGCAAAAATCAAATTTTTAAAAATATGATAGTCCGCCACGACTGACTTGTTTTGGCTTAAGTAATGGGTATTGATATCCCCTAATTGTTTGAAGCGATTGCAGAGGAAAAACATTTCTGTCTGGAAACTCCATTCCTCAATATTTTCATAAAATTTCCCTAAGAATGGATTCTCATCAACAATCTCTTTTAATAAAGCAAACTGAAACTGTTCAGAAATAGCCTTGGCGAGCGATGTTTTGCCGACACCAATTGGCCCTTCAACGGTAATAAAGGGTGTATCCCCCATTATAAGTCCTCCTTCGTAAGCTCCCTGCACTTTCTTTCTATAATTAATCAGTTTGAACTGTTTTTTTTAGTCTATTTCTATCATGTTCATTCATTGACACAAAGAATATTTTATCACAATCTGTCGGAGGAAGGGATATGGAAATTGTAGAAGATGTTGTATTAATGTCAAAAAAATAAAAGAACTGCCGGTATACGGCAGTTCTTGTCGAAAAAATATTTAAGAACTTCTTTTTGTAACATTGAAATTGTCTACGATAAGTAGCCAATTCTGCGGGAAGGCTAAGCCAAGCTTCCAATAGCTCATTCCTCTAATATTCAGCTCTTTTATTAAATCAAACTTTGCCTGGATGGAGCGGGCATCCTCGAACCATACCTCGTGCTGCTTACCTGCATCCGTATATTTGAAAAATGGCGCCTGTGCTTTTGTGTCGTATTGAATCGGGACGTGATGCTGGGCTGCAAGCTGAATGGCCTGCTGCGGGCTTACCGCTTTTGCCACTGATCCCTGAACGAATGGCAGAGTCCAATCATAGCCATAGAGATTCTGCCCCATCAGGATTTTATTGGACGGCATTTCGGTGATTGCATACTCCAACACCTTTCTTACCGGGCCAATAGGTGATACCGCCATCGCAGGGCCACCGCTATAGCCCCATTCATAGGTCATAATGACGACAAAGTCAGAGATTTCCCCATGTGCCTTATAATCATGTCCCTCATACCACTTCCCTTTTTGTGTGGCACTGGTTTTTGGGGCAAGGGCAGTGGACATCAGCCAGCCTTCACTTTTAAAGCGCTGCTTCGCCTTGCGTAAAAAGCGGTTGTAGGCCTCACGGTCGTCAGGACGTAAAAACTCAAAATCAAAATGGATGTCACGGAATCCATATTTTTTTGCTGTCGCGACAATATTATTGAGAAATTTATCTTGTATCGCGATATCATTTAAGAGGATGCGGCCAAGTTCGTCGCTAAATTGATCATTCTCCTGATTGTTAATGACCATCATTAAGACATTGCGGTTGGCTTTAGCGATTGTTGGGAAGTTATTTAATAACGGTTCCTTCAAGGTGCCATCGCGGCGTGCCTGAAAGCTAAACGGGGCTAAGTATGTTAAATATGGTGCCGCCTCGCGGGCACTATTTTCTAATATAGGGGCGACAGTGGTGCCGCGCGGTTCAACATACGCATTAAATTCTGCATTTCTTTTTTTCGCTTGAGGAATATAGAGACGAAGCCCAACATTGAGCGGCTGATTCACACTAATGCGATTGATTTTGGCAAGTTCTTGATAGGGGACACCAACCTTTCTACCGATGGAGGATAAAGTATCCCCCGATTGCACGAAATAAAAATGGCCGATAATTGGAATGACAATCGATTGACCAACGACAAGATTATTTGGATTCGGCAATTCATTAGCCTCCATAATATCTTGAACGGTTGTATGATAGGTTCTAGCAATTGTCGTTAACGTTTCATTGCTTTTTATCACATGGATTTGCATCCAGTATCCCTCCCCGTAAACATTTACGCTATTACTATTTTATGAGGGTGGGGACGGATAAATGATATAATGTTGTAAAATTGGAAGAAGGTCTTTAAGTAGAGATGGTAAAGGCGGTATTAATATGGAACTTAACCATACCCAAGACGAGTATTTTATGATGGAAGCAATAAAGGAGGCAAAAAAGGCTGAGGAACTAAATGAAGTTCCAATTGGAGCAGTCATCGTTCATAACGGAACCATCGTCGCGCGTGCTCATAATTTACGGGAAAGCGAGCAAAACGCACTTGCTCACGCTGAACTATTAGCCATTGATCATGCTTGCCGGAAAACAGGCTCCTGGCGGCTGGAAGACGCAACTCTGTATGTGACACTAGAGCCCTGTCCGATGTGCTCAGGGGCGATTATTTTATCTAGAGTGAAAAGGGTTGTTTACGGTGCCGGTGACCCAAAGGGCGGCTGCGTTGGCACGCTGATGAATCTAGTGCAGGATCCCCGCTTTAATCACCAAAGTGAAGTGACCAAAGGGGTATTAGAAGCGGAGTGCGGTCAACTGCTTTCTGACTTTTTCCGAAAAATAAGAGATAGAAAAAAGCTCGAGAAACAACTAAGAAGCAAGTCGCCTCTAATTGATTTACAGTAATTTACAACTGATTTGGATTGCATTTTTTTTAGAATGGTTGTATAGTAAAGGAGCGTCAAATACGGACGCACAAAACTTTGGTATCAACTTTGCCGTGCTAGGTGGGGAGGTAGCGGTGCCCTGTACCCGCAATCCGCTCTAGCGGGACTGAATCCCTTCCCGAGGCTGATCGTCTGTAGGGTCTGCCTTAAGTAAGTAGTGTTGACGCCCGGGTCCTGCGCAATGGGAATCCATGAACCATGTCAGGTCCGGAAGGAAGCAGCATTAAGTGGACGCTCCCATGTGCCGCAGGGTTGCCTGGGCCGAGCTAACTGCTTAAGTAACGCTTATGGGCGACAGTCGAAGGAAGGTGCACGGCAGTTATATTACATAAACTAACTCATCTCAGAATTGGGATGAGTTTTTTGTTATTCTTTTTGTAAAAAGGAAATTGAATACGTTATAATAGAGAAGATGAAAAATTTGAAGGGGGCGATTGTCTATGGCTTATCAAGCTTTATATCGTGTTTGGCGGCCTCAAACCTTTATTGATGTAGTAGGGCAAGAACATGTAACCAAGACATTACAAAACGCCCTGCTTCAGCAAAAAATCTCGCATGCCTATCTTTTTTCCGGCCCAAGAGGAACGGGAAAAACAAGTGCGGCGAAAATATTAGCTAAGGCGATTAACTGTGAGCGGTCACCTGTATCCGAGCCATGCAATGAATGTGCCGCATGCCTTGGTATCACAAACGGTACGATTCCGGATGTGTTAGAATTTGACGCTGCCTCCAACTCTCGTGTCGAAGAAATGAGAGATGTGCTCGACAAAGTCAAATTTGCTCCAACTTCCGTGAACTATAAGGTCTACATCATTGATGAAGTGCATATGCTATCGATTAGTGCTTTTAATGCCTTGCTAAAAACGTTAGAAGAACCGCCGAAGCATGTCATTTTTATTTTAGCCACAACAGAGCCTCACAAAATCCCATTAACGATTATCTCAAGGTGTCAGCGTTTTGATTTTAGACGCATTACGGCAGGGTCAATTGTCAATCGGATGAAACTAATTGTAGAAGAAACAGGTATCGATTGTGATGACCGTGCGCTGCAAATGATTGCCCGTGCAGCGGAGGGTGGGATGCGAGACGCTTTAAGCTTATTAGATCAGGCGATTTCCTACAGTCAAGACCGCGTCACGGTTGAGGATGCCCTAACGGTCACAGGTTCTGTATCTCAGGGGTTCCTAAATAAATTAGCGCTTGCCTTTCAAGAGGGTGACGTTGCGAGTGGTTTAGAAGCACTTGATGAGCTTTTGTTTCACGGAAAGGATCCAACACGATTCATTGAGGATTTAATTTTATTTTACCGAGATATGCTGCTATATAAAACAGCACCAAATCTTGAAGAATCGCTTGAAAGAGTGATGCTTGACGATGAGTTTCGCCAAATGGCGGAAATCACCCCAACTGGACAAATCTATCAGCTTATTGACCTGTTAAATAAGACACAACAAGAAATGCGCTGGACTAACCATCCAAGGGTTTTTCTTGAGGTGGCCATTGTTAAGCTTTGTCAAAGGGAAGGTAAGCAATTGGATCAGGCAGAATCACCACAGCTTAATCAATTACTATCAAGGATTGAACAGCTTGAGTCTGAATTGCAGCATTTAAAGGCAAATGGTGTTGCACCGGCAGTACAAGAAGCGGCACAGCAGCCGCAAAAGCCAGCACCAAGAACCTCGAAGAAGGCATTCCAGCCGGCGGTTGGAAAGATAAATGAAGTTTTAAAGCAGGCAACAAAGAGTGATTTGAATCTGATTAAAACAAATTGGGCAGAAATGAGGGCGGGGCTATTAAAGTCGCAAGCTGCCTTGTTAAATGATGCCGAACCGATTGCCGCTTCAGCGGATGCTTTTATTATTAAATTTAAACATGATATGATTTGCCAAATGGCAATGAATAGAAGTGACTTTCTTGAAGCCGTAATCGCCGCTATAAATAAATTAACCGGCAAACGATTTTTAGTCTTAGGAGTCCCTGAAGACCAATGGCTGCCAATTCGCGAAGAGTTCCTGAACAGTCAGCACGGCGAAGATGGAGAAAACAGTGGAACAACTAAGGAAGAAGAACCACATATTACGGAAGCAAAGAAATTATTTGGCGAAGAATTCGTCGAAATAGTCGACTAAAACTAATTTACTGGAGGGTAACAAAATGATGCGCGGTGGAAATGGAAATATGCAAAACATGATGAAGCAAATGCAAAAAATGCAAAAGAAAATGGCAGAGGCACAAGAAGAATTAGGTCAGCAGAAGATTGAAGGTACTGCTGGAGGCGGAATGGTAACGGTTGTCGTAACAGGACATAAAGAAGTGGTAGATGTGCAAATTAAACCTGAGGCCGTCGATCCAGATGATGTTGAAATGCTTCAAGATCTTGTTCTTGCTGCAACAAATGACGCGCTTAAAAAGGCGGAAGAATTAACAAACAATACAATGGGGCAGTTTACTAAAGGTATGAATCTGCCATTTTAAAAAAGTTGCAGGGGTGCTGAAAAAACTTGAGGTGTTACATCCTTTGGTGTCAGGCACCCTTGCTTTTCTTAAAGGGGAAAAATAGAATGCATTATCCTGAACCAATTTCGAAGCTGATTGACAGCTTTATGAAGCTTCCGGGGATCGGGCCAAAAACGGCCTCCCGTTTGGCCTTTTATGTATTAAGTATGAAAGAAGACACAGTGTTGGATTTCGCCAAAGCACTTGTGAATGCAAAACGAAATCTTACGTATTGTTCTGTCTGCGGTCATATTACTGACCAAGATCCTTGCTATATTTGTGAAGACCTTCGCCGTGATAAGAGTATCATTTGTGTCGTTCAAGATCCAAAAGATGTTATTGCGATGGAAAAAATGAAGGAATTCAATGGGTTGTACCATGTGCTGCATGGGGCTATTTCCCCAATGGATGGGATTGGGCCTGAGGATATTAATATCCCTGATTTGCTAAAACGCCTCCAGGATGAAACTGTCCAGGAAGTGATTCTTGCGACAAACCCTAATATTGAGGGGGAAGCCACAGCCATGTATATTTCCCGTTTGTTAAAGCCGTCGGGTATTAAGACAACAAGAATTGCCCATGGGCTGCCGGTTGGCGGCGACCTAGAATATGCGGATGAGGTAACTCTATCAAAGGCCATAGAAGGTAGAAGAGAAGTATAAGACTTTCGGAGGAATCAACCATGTTTTTTCGGCGTAAAGGACGGCTTCGAAAAGAGTATGATGAAAAGCTGTTAACACAGCTAAATGTATATAAGACACATTGGCAGCAAGAAAAGCTGCTGTTGGAAAAATGCTTCGACCCTTCTGATGAAGTCATTTGCCAAACAAAAATAGCAGAAGCCAAATACATTTTTCTGTTAAGAGAAGCAAAGCACCGCAATGTAACTTTATTTAGATGATGACCAAGCTTTTTCTTTTCCATAGTTCTATTCTTACAACTTGTACATATGTTGTAAGGAAGGTAACTATAGAAAGGGGATAGCTTTTTTGGAACCAATGATCGTTATATCTCTTTTAGGAGGACTTATTTTAATCTTGTTATTTTCAGGTGCTCCGTTTAAGCCAGCAAGATTTGTTGGCCATACAGCTATAAAATTTCTAATTGGGGCCCTCTTGTTATTTTTCTTAAATGTGGCCGGAAACCGGTACGGAATACATGTCCCTATTAATTTCGCCACTTCTGCTGTCTCCGGCTTTTTGGGTATTCCGGGTTTATTCGCATTAGTAGCGATCCAGCAATGGGTGATATAGCTTACACGAGCCGCTGATAAGCAGCGGTTTTTATATTTTTAAAAAAATAGTAAAAAGGGGTTGACCAATAGAATAAAATCCTGTAATATATGAAAAGTCGTCACTGAGGCGGCGAAAGAGAAATAAAAAAAGTTGTTGACTTTCAGTTGATAACTTGATATGATAATAAAGTCGCTTTTAGCGGTAGAGTCATTTGCTCTTTGAAAACTAAAC
>NZ_AJLS01000088.1 GCF_000307875.1 Neobacillus bataviensis LMG 21833 | reverse complement strand
GTCGCAGGTTCGAATCCTGTCTTCCCGACCATTCATATTTTTGGCGGTGTAGCTCAGCTGGCTAGAGCGTACGGTTCATACCCGTAAGGTCGGGGGTTCGACTCCCTTCGCCGCTACCAGTGTGATTTTTTTGAAAAAATGGAGGAATACCCAAGTTTGGCTGAAGGGATCGGTCTTGAAAACCGACAGGCGGGTAACACCGCGCGGGGGTTCGAATCCCTCTTCCTCCTCCAGTTTTTTTATAATTGTTAATATGTGGAGGGGTAGCGAAGTGGCTAAACGCGGCGGACTGTAAATCCGCTCCCTCCGGGTTCGGCGGTTCGAATCCGTCCCCCTCCACCATTTTAGGGGTATAGTTTAAAGGTAGAACGAAGGTCTCCAAAACCTTTGGTGTGGGTTCGATTCCTACTGCCCCTGTCAAATCGTTTTTAATTTGATTCCTGGTTAAAGCATCAGGATTTTTTATTCTAGTTTTGCCGATGTGGCGGAATTGGCAGACGCGCACGACTCAAAATCGTGTTCCGTGAGGAGTGTCGGTTCGACCCCGACCATCGGTATCAATTTTCAGTTATTTAAAAGTGAATAATCACCGAAATATCAACCGTTTCTCAACTATGGGGAACGGTTTTTTCGTGTTCAAAAAAGGTAATTTTGGGTGCTTTTCACCAGCTTCTAATAGTGTGCAGAAATAGTGTGCATAGGAAGGGAATGGTACAGTTGGCAAGACGGAAAAACGTACTGGATGAATCTGAATTAAAGATAGTACGTCAAACAAAAAAATCATATGTGGAAACGTTCAGTGATGCTATTGAACTGTTTGAAAAGAATTGTAATTTACGGAATTTAAGACCACATACAATCAAGTTCTATAAGAATGAAATATCAGCATTTCTTTCAGGTTTAGCTGAACAAGGTATTGATGTTACCAAGCTGAAACCCACCAATGTTACAGAAGAACACATTCAGGAAAACGTGATCCTGTTCATGAAGAATTACAAAGGCATTAAACCAGTATCCATAAATTCACGTTTACGTGCTTTACGTGGTTTCTTTAATTTCTTGTACAAGCATAAACACATACCAAAGAATCCAATGGAAAACATCAAGTTAATGAAGGATAGGAAGCGTGTTATTCCCACCTTTTCAAAGGAACAGTTGAACCAACTATTTAGGCAGCCTGATTTAAAAACATTTATTGGTATTCGTGATTACACCATAATGATGTTATTCTTGGAAACTGGAATCAGGGTAAATGAACTGATTGGTTTAGAGGTATCTGATATACGGTGGGAAGATAACCTTATTTGCATCAGGAACGCTAAAAGTTATAGAGAAAGGTTAGTTCCTATTCAAAAAGAAATGAAGAACCAACTTAAAAGGTATCTTTCAATTCGTGGGAAAGTGGAAAATGAATCATTATTTATCAGCATTGATGAAACACCAATTTCTAAAAGGGGTATCCAAGGCAGAATTGAAAAATATGGAGTAATTGCGGGTATAAAGGGTGTCAGGTGCAGTTGTCACACGTTCAGGCATACATTTGCAAAAATATCTGTACAACAAGGTGCAAACATATTTGAACTTCAAGCAATACTTGGACATACCAGCATGGAAATCGTAAAGACATATGTAAATCTGTTTGGTAATGATGTTAGAGAAAGTCATAAGAAGTTTTCACCAGTGAAGATGCTGGAAAAGAGATACTTATAAAAGGGGAAATAAATGATGAACCATCAACTTCCGAACATTGATGAAATGACAACCATTGAAGCAATCAGTTGGTATACAAAACAAGTTGTTGAAATAACCAGTGCAAAACATAGAATTGCTGGAACTTATTCAGACGAATATAAACAAGCCCTGTTGCAGTGGAAAAAGGAATTGAATAGGAAGGCATTAGCTGAAAGAAGAAGCTTTATTTAAGGCAAAAGAAATGGGGATGTGCTGGAACACATTCCCCAAGTACGCTACACCACACCAAATACAAACGGAATAACGTATACTAACCTTAATTTTATCGAAAAAAATAGATATATGCAAGGTATCTTTAGTGATGCCTTTTTTAGAAGGGTTAGTTGCTGGCTTCCATAACAAAAAGGGGAACAGGAACGTGAAACAGGGGAATATTGAAAACTTTAAGAACTTATCAAAATTTAAAGATATTACCGATTTTAATAACAACATTGAACAATGGATGGTAGATTTAAAAAGCAAGTTTACTAAATCTGAACTGGTTGCATTAAAGCGTTTAGTACGTTACAGTGCAAAAGTAATTGGAGTATGTAATGCTAAGATAGGTACACTGGTATCAGAAACACATGAAAACAGTGTAGGTATTTCAAGAAGCACCTTCAAAAGAATGTTATCCAAAGCAAAAGCTTTTGGTTTATTAGTTGTATCCGAAATGGAAAGAAAGAACGGTTCACAATCATCAAACCTTTATGTATTTAACCGTTATGTATCAGCACCAGCAGTTGTTGATCCTGTTGAAATGGATGCTGAAAATACTGCTGATATTTCTTTAAATGATGCAATTGAACCACCCAAGCAGGAAAATTTGAACCACCCTAAAACTAGTAATCTTTTAGAAACTAGCAAGAATAAAAACATAAATAAACGTATAGAAAACGATAATAATAATATCATCAATAACATTCAATTAGGAAAGGAATACATAAACAGAAATATCCCTGAAGAATTTGTAAAACTTGTATCTTGTTTTTATGGTGAATTTGAAGCAGTAGAAGAATTTTGGAAGATGGTTAAAATTGCAGAAAGAAAAGCTGGTTATGAAGTAATGGATTTTGATTTACTGGATATTTCACTTAATGCCTTCAGGGAAACGGTTAAAGCATTGAAGATAAACAAGGTAAAGAAGAATGTGTTCGCTTTCTTCTACGGAACTATGCAGAAACAATTGAAGGGATTATATGAAGAATTTTATGCACCAGTACCTGAAGTACCAGCATATTCAGTTATCCCTAAAATACCAGCATTAACTGATGTGTGGGCATCAACTGAAGAACTAGATGCACTTGGGGTTTATTAAGGGTTTTTGAGTATTATTTTTCAAAATCTTGTTATGCTGCTAACAAAAAAATTAACAAATAATTTATTTCCAAATAAAAGGAATGTGGTTATTTTTTGTCGAAATATAAGATGGAAAGGCCAGTAGCGGAACAGAAGTAAGGGGTTTTGTTTTATCTAAAAATAAGAAATTGTAACTTTTGGTGCTTTAATTTATCACCCCTTAAGTGTATTTTTGTTCACATGGAATCCAATAGTAATTAATTCCAGTAACCTTGAATGTTAGGTATAATTGTCTTAACTATAAGGGGGAATAAAAATGGCTGGACTGAATGCAATGAAACAAACTCTGTTTGATAAATTTGAAATTAAAGGCTATTGGTGGATACCAGGTAAACAAGAAAATCAGGTAGCAGGCATATTGTTTTTTGCAGAAGATAAAATACATCTCGAATTAATTGGTTCTTTAAGTAATGATTTATTTTCAATGGGTAATGAAAAGTATGATACTATTCATGGATTTTCTGACAAGGGTGAACAGTTGACACTTTTAAATGTAAATGTTAAGAAATCAGTAACAAATGCACCAGGTTTTCAAACACAAACTTATTCTATCCATTCGTTTATTGTAGGTGGCTATTTTATTAATGAAGAAGAAATTCAATTTCACTCATTATCTTTTCAACCTACATACCTTACTGAATGGTTAGGGAGATCAGTTTTTGTTGATACAACAACACTTGAAAAAGATAGGTCTTCAATTATGGGTAAACAGGTTAGTTATAATAAGTATGATACGTTCAATCATTATGTGGATGTACTTGGTGCTACAATTGAAGAAACGTATTCTTCAAACTTCAAGGCCGATTTATCTGAAAAAGTCTTATGGACAAATAAAAGTGGAATTAAAATAATTCCAAATGAAAACAAAGATTTATCATGGTTTAGTACTAATATGTATCTTGTGAAAGATTTACTTCATTTATTTATTGGACATGCTACATACTTTGAAAGTATTGTTTTTTATGGTGAAGAAGTAAAGTTGGAACATACAGATAAGATTTCTAGACAAAAGTATAAGTATTTTTTCAGACAAAACAAATCAAAACTTAGAGAAAAATTCCACTGGTCGGATGTAATTGTAAACTTTAGAGATATTGAAAATGATTTAAATAAGATTTTAAATTATTGGTTTGAGAAGCATAATGGATTAGAAGTGGTATATAATCTGCATTTTGATGAATTTTACAAGGATATGTACATCAATACAACCTTGTTAAACACAGTTCAAATTTTAGAGATTTATCACAGAAAAATGTATGAAGGCAAAGTGTACGATAAAAAGGAATATCGTGCTTTAGCAAAGGAATTAAAACAAATGTTAAATGAAAAATTTCCTGAAGCATTTGCAAAGATTATTGGTAATAAAGTTGATTATGGTAACGAATATTCCCTTTCTATGAGAATAGAAGAAATTCTTTACGGTTTTCATGAATCCACACGAAATTTACTTGTTGGAACAGAGAATGATATTAATAAGTTCATAAGGCAACTTGTTGAAACAAGAAATTACTTAACACATTACGATTCTGATAAGAAAAAGCATATTCTTATGGAACCCATTGACAAGTATTTTGCAATTCAAAGATTACGTGCAATTGCTACATTAATTCTTTTTAAAGAAGTGGGACTTGATGAAACAATTATGATAGATAAAATTTGCAATAGTAATCAATATTCATTTGGACTAAGAGAAGCTAAGAAGGTGCTGAACTAATTGCAAAAGGGTGTGTACAAGTTACATGACCCTTTTATTTCTGTATTGGACTTTTTAAAAGGCATTGGAAAGAGTAAAAAAATCCCTTCAGAACCAGCTGTAAACAGATAAAGAAGGGAAATGTCCGAACTGATGAAGTAGGAATTACATACAAAGAACGAGTTGCAAAAGAAACCAGTTCTGATTGTTAATTGATGAACAACTTTTGATTGTTTTTTCGCTTTAGTCGATTATCAACCATATCAAATTCTGCAATTAGTCTTTCATCAGGTGCAGTTACATCTTTCCAAAAAATTCTTGGGTTCATTTGCAAATACTTTTCATTCCTTACTTCAACCTTTCTAAATACAGACTGTTCAGCAAGGTGAATTGATGTAAGTGAAGCACTCATTTTCTTGCTATCTTTTAAATCCAGCAGTTCAGCAACTTCTGATAGGGTTAAATAATCAATATCTTCAATTGCAGTTACTTCAGGATTTTTACAAATAATGTTAGTTGTTCGGTGTAAGTATGGAACAAGTGCAAATATAGGGTAAAGTGAAACTGCTGAATATTTACGTTCTCCAGTTTCAGTTGTTGCTTCATACAGTTCCCTTATCTGATTTACATAAGTTCTTACAAGCATAGTTGGTTTTGCAACACCAGTTGTTTTACCATAAAAGTTATATGATTCATTCCATTTAAAAGCATATCCTGAAGGAATAAGAATCTTGTGGTTTTTCAGCTTATTGTAAACCATACTGAACAAGTTCCTTCCTATTCCCAGCACCTTCTGTAAATCGTTTTTATCGAGCTTGATCTGATTATCATAAACAAGGAAACCATGCCCATTTACATAGGTTGCAAGGTAAAAAATCATGGTTAAATCTGATTTTGTAAATTCGCTAGATTTAATCAACTCCTGTATCTTGGCTGGATATGACCAAATGAACTTTCCAGCTTCTTCATTAAATGATTCAAATTCACCTTTTGATTTTGTGTTCAGCTTCAGATAATCAATCTGTTTATCACTGATGATACGGTTGCTTTTGTCACTGTATTCCTTTGTAATTTCACCATTGTCATTAATGTGGATGATTCTGCCCACATACAACACTTCCCTTCCTATACTCATTTACAACCCTTCAACAACATTTGCATGTAAATCAGACACAAGTGTAAAATGTCATGGTCGCTTTTTGAGTGCAAAAAAGGGGTTTTTGGTCGCTTTTTGAGTGCATGATAAAAACACCTCAATCCCTTGTGGCAGTAAGGATGAAGGTGCTTTTTAGTGTTGTTGGTACCTATATTATTAAAAGTAAAGGTAAACTGAACAATGAAGGAATTGTATCTGAAATAATGATTGATAACCGTAATATTTGCCTAAAGGCAAAGGAAGGAAAAACCACCTTCCAAAACAAAAGAAAAACCCTTTAAGATTAATCTGAAAAGGTATCTGAACATAGTGCTATTTGTCAGGGTAAATAAACATGATTAAATTACTTAAGTTAGTATTTTCTTGTGAAGGTGGTGCTTTTCCACCTGAACAAGTGCGAAGCACAAAGAACGGCATAACAATTTATTATTTAACTAACTGGAAGGTTAGGTCAATAAGAAAAAAGGAAGAAAAGACCAATACCATAATATATAATTAAAGAAAGGAGGGGTTTATATAACTGGCGGATTAGTGCTATAAGATATACTCCGAAGACTTAATTTGATAAATGGGGGCGGACTATGAATCATCACTCTTTTGGAGTCAACATTAAGAAAATTTTATCATTAGTTGGATGTCTTGTATTATTGATGATACTTGGTGCATGTACAAGTGAAGAAAACTCAAATCAGTCAGGATATAAAGCACAATATTTTGAAGGAAAAAGTGATAATTGGTATGTGAAAATGGTAAGCGAAACGGAAAGCACAAGGAACTATACAATCTCTTATATTGGAGAGGGAAATAGACCATTAAGTTTTAGATATGAAATATATGAAACTTCATACTTCACAGAACCTGGTGAGGGCGAATTAAAAAACCAAGAGGAATTTGATATTTATATAAAATGTAGCGGATCATGTTATGCAGTTTCTAATAGTATTCCTGTAAAAATAGAATGGGAAGGAAAAGAAGAAGAGTTCGTAATTCGTAGTAAAAAATAATAGTATGTTGATGGTAATTTAAGCATAGTTCTATACTAAACTTTTTGAATTATTTTCTATGGCAGTAATTTGAACAATTAAGCACAAAACATCACTAAACGTGCGTTTTAGAAAAAACAGACCTCAATTTTGTCTTTGATTTCATAGGTGAATTTGAGGTTTTTATGATGGGGAATTCTTAACGTAGCTTTAAAATAAAAATTGAAAAACGAATATATTTGATAAAACAATTTTTGGGAAATAGGCAATATCTATGAATTTGTGAAGAATTATACTTAAACTAAAGGGTGCTTTACTT
>NZ_AJLS01000087.1 GCF_000307875.1 Neobacillus bataviensis LMG 21833 | reverse complement strand
TTAGTGGATGAACAGTCTTAATACGAGAGATTATAACACACAATTTTCTGTCCACTTTTATAGTATAGCTCCAAGGTTTGCAAAAGAACGTCTATCCGCTTTATGACGAGCTGAAAGAATTAAGAGGATTGAATGGGGTCAAAGACCACTTGTCTTATGTATCTAGCAAACAAGAAGCCTATTCTAAACGCAATATAGCGAAGTATCTCAAAAAAGCAATCGAGCAATATCTACCTACGGTTAAAAGGCAGGACTTAGACCATGAGTAAGAATGTAAAAACCATAAAAGAGCTGGCTGACGAATTAGGCACTAATAAAACTAGAATTTCAAGAATAATAAACAAAAATTCAATCCCAACTCAAAAAATAAAAAATAAAATTGTGTTAGAGGACAATTCAGTAAGTCTTATCAGACAGTATTTAAAGAACGAAACACAACAACAGAACGAAACGCAACAACAGAACGAACGCAACAAAACAGAACAACA
>NZ_AJLS01000086.1 GCF_000307875.1 Neobacillus bataviensis LMG 21833 | reverse complement strand
TGTCTGGAAATCAAAAAAGAATATGCCAACCCTCTTTTTGTATGTTTTTGGTGGGGTATTTTCTGTTCAATATTTTTATTATGTGGCCATTCAACTTTCAAATAGTGCTACAGCGACAATTTTACAATATACAGCACCCGTTTTTATTATGCTTTATTTACTCATTTTTCAACGTCAAGTACCAAAACCCAAATCGGTCTTATTCGTCATTTTAGCAATGATAGGTGTTTTTTTGTTGATTACGGACGGAAATATCAAACATTTATCAATCAGTCCCCTAGCCCTTGTAACAGGGCTTATCGCTGCTGTAGCTGTTGTTATTTACTCAATCATCCCTCGGCCATTATTGGATAAATATGGCGCACTTAATATGACCGGGTGGGGAATGATGCTTGCGGGGATTGCCTGTAATATCTTCTATCCAGTTTGGCGTATTGATTTTCGAATTGAACCGTTGTCAATTTTTTATGTTTTAACAATCTCTATTGTTGGAACAGCACTGGCTTATTTGTTGCTTTTAAGGGCCTTTCAATTGATTTCACCGCTTGTTGTTTCTGTTGCAACAGCTACT
>NZ_AJLS01000085.1 GCF_000307875.1 Neobacillus bataviensis LMG 21833 | reverse complement strand
TTCTTGAAGAGTTTCACTCATTTTCCCTTTTATGGCAGTATAATCTTCATAGTCAGAACGTCCATCAGATTTAAGAATTGCACTGCAATCCTCGGCAAACAATTGCATGAAATTACCTTCCATGAATTCTTTTAAATTTGAGCTTTTATATTCTGACCATTCATCAAGAATAGTTTGACGTTCGTTTTTCTTAAACAAATTTTTAAATAATATCATGTGATAAAGTCCTTTCTAATAATCAATACGGAAACAGATTCCTTTTATGTTTCCGAAATTATCTGTCTCGAACTCGGCTTTGAGATTTGACATAAAAGCTTCAGAAAGTTGTTTTCCTACCAGCTCTCGAAGTTTTATTTCGCGTTGCTGTTTTTCTTCAACTGGAACGGACTTTACTTTAACTTTATACATCGGCAATAATTCAACACGCTGAATACTTTGTAAAGCTTTCAATTCAACTGGATCATATGCCAAAAAATTTGCCCAATATATGGTTTTTCCAGTTTTTTTGATAGTCATTGTGTCAGCATTAAATTCTTTGATTACCAAATTTTTTGGAAATCCGACTTTTTCGCCTTTTTGCAAAGCTTTAAGAACTGCTTCATTGCTATTGATGTCTGTTAGATTAATCATATAATGATTCC
>NZ_AJLS01000084.1 GCF_000307875.1 Neobacillus bataviensis LMG 21833 | reverse complement strand
CAAAAAAGGATAGAAGAACAAGAAAAACCAAGAAAATGGTGGGGACTATGGCGAAAATAGATGATTCAGTTAAAAAGAAAGTTCCAGAATTAAGGTTTCCGGGATTCACGGATGATTGGGAACAGCGTAAGTTGGGAGACGAAGTTCGAATAGTGATGGGACAGTCTCCTAATTCAGAAAATTATACTGATGATCCTAATGATTATATTCTTGTGCAAGGTAATGCTGACATGAAAAATGGTCGTGTTTTACCGAGAGTATGGACAACTCAAGTTACTAAACAAGCTGAAAAAGATGATCTCATTCTAAGTGTCCGAGCACCGGTTGGAGATATTGGTAAAACAGCTTATGACGTGGTTATTGGTCGAGGTGTTGCTGCCATAAAAGGTAATGAATTTATATTTCAAAATCTTGGTAAAATGAAGTCCGACGGGTATTGGACTAGATATAGCACTGGATCAACATTTGAAAGTATTAATTCTACTGATATTAAAGAAGCTATAATAAGTGTCCCTGCAATTGAGGAACAAGACAAAATAGGCTCATTCTTTAAACAGCTAGATGACTCTATCGCTCTTCATCAGTGTAAGCTAGATCTTCTCAAAGAGCAGAAAAAAGGCTACTTACAAAAAATGTTCCCTAAAAATGGTGCCAAAGTTCCTGAATTGAGATTTGCGGGGTTTACTAACGATTGGGAACAGCGTAAGTTAGGGGATCTTGCTGAAATAAAAGATAGTGCAAGAATCCCCAATATAAAGTGGCAAAAAGAAGGGGTACCTTACTTACGCTCTAGTGATCTATCCTCAGAACACATTAAAGATGGATTATTTCTGTCTTTGGCAGACTATATAAAATATGATAAGATAACTGGTTCTCCTAAAAAAGGTGATTTAATTTTTGCGAGTGGTGGGGATATCGGACTCGCTATATACAAGTATGATTCTTTACCTATCTATGTTCAAGGGGGAAGTATCTTATATGTTAAAACATCAAAATGTGAAAATTTAGACGGTTTATTTTTAAAATATTCTTTTGCTTCCCCTAAAGTGCGCCCGATATAATC
>NZ_AJLS01000083.1 GCF_000307875.1 Neobacillus bataviensis LMG 21833 | reverse complement strand
TTGCAGAAGTGTCAGAGTTGGTGAAAACTTTCATTGCCAGTAGCTGTGCTTCTGGCGCAACTCCGACAACAGACTTGGCTGGATCGTCACCTGTCCCGTTAGCACCGATGATCCCAGCAACATGCATGCCGTGTTGTTCGTCAACCGTATCATCTGTAATGGTGTCGTTATTATCAGCGTAATTAAACCCATATGGCACTTTTGAATTAAAATAGCGGCCATGCTTGGCGGTATCAGTGAATTTTTCAACATCAGATTTGGTTAGTTTAACGTCTTTATCATCGCTTAGCCGCATGTCTTTATGTGTTGGATCAATGCCACTGTCAATAACCGAGACAACTGTGCCTTCACCTTTATATTTGTAATTGGACCATACGGCTTGCACATTCGCCATCGAGTTTGCCTTAGCATCAGTCGGATAATAAACTTTCGCCAATGTGACTGTTTTAACTCCGGCAATTTGTTTCAGTTTAGGGATATCAACAACCCTAACTTTAGTTGAAAAGCCGTTAACGACATAGCCATAACTTTCACCGGCAGTTTGTTGGGTGACTTGTTCAACAGCTGCTTTAACGCTTGCCTGAGCCGCGATCACTTTATTGGTCTCCTGCTGAATCTCCGCCGTGCTGGAGTAATCAGTTCTTAAAGTGCCGTTTTCAGAGGCAGGCGCTGCGCTCATTTGAACAATGACGTCAACATAAATATCTTGCTGCTGAACTTTATTCAGCTTATTGTAATCAATACCTTTAGCCGCCAACTGTGTAGCAATCGCTTGATTCGTTGTCGCTGCGGTTGTGTCAGTGGCCGCTTGCTTAGCAGTCGCAGCCGTCACCGTATTTGCGAGTGATGATCCCTTAGTTTGCTGCGAGATAGCCGCCTTTGCTTGGATTTCGCCGACTGGCAAGACAGCCAGCGCCCCTAAAGCGACTGTACCGGCTAACAAGATCGATAGCCCTTTCTTTTTCCTTTGCATCCAATATCCTCCACTTTCCAAAAGTTTCATAACCAAATCAAA
>NZ_AJLS01000082.1 GCF_000307875.1 Neobacillus bataviensis LMG 21833 | reverse complement strand
ATATAGTGGGTAATCAGGTTAATGACAGAGTCATTTGTCAATTTACCAATGATGTAGTAGATTAGACCAACGATATAAAGTGCTGCAATTGTAGGAATGATTGCTAAGAAAGCTTTTGCTACTGCAGGTGGAACTTATTCTGGCATCTTAATTGTGATGTCAGCAAGCATGAGTTTTGCATAAATAATAACTGCAAGGGCACCCATAATAATAACTGTGAAGTAAGCTCCAGCATCAAGGTGAGCTGAGGCAAAGAGTGGTTTCCAAGCGGCAAGTCCTTGATCACCAAGAACGCCATTAAGCTTGTCAGTTGCTGCTACACCAGCTTTACCTGTACCATTTGCTGCTGTAAATTTGCCCATTTGGTTTGGCAAACCTGCAAATAAGGTTGCAACTGATACGATACCACCAGCGAGGTCATTGACTCCGTAAGCACGGGCCAAATTGTAACCCCAAGAAAAGGCAAAGATAAGACCAATAACTGTCAGTGTACCTTGGTTAACAAGGGCTGAAATATTGTTCAAATCACCAATGATTGGTGTATTAGCAAGTGTCCAGACTTTCTCTGGTGCTAATTTTGAGAATGCTGTTGCTCCCAACATCATTTGTTGGATAGCTGACGGGAATGTTGCTACAAGAGAAT
>NZ_AJLS01000081.1 GCF_000307875.1 Neobacillus bataviensis LMG 21833 | reverse complement strand
GGGTTTATCTAGGCGATGCTGATTTGGTTTTTGATGTCCGTTTTTTACCGAATCCACATTATATTTCTGAATTACGTGATAAAAATGGAACAGATCAAGAAGTTTATGATTATGTGATGGAACATCCGCAATCTGAAGAATTCTATCAAAATTTGATGAAGATGTTGGTTCCGATTCTCCCTGCTTATAAAAAAGAAGGGAAATCAGTTTTGACAATTGCTTTTGGCTGTACCGGAGGTCAACACCGCTCAGTGGCCTTTGCTGAACGAGTTTCTGCTGCTTTAAGAGAAAAGTGGCATCTAAATGTTAGTCATAGAGACAAAGACCGTAGAAAGGAAACGGTAAATCGTTCATGAGCAATCCTAAAGTTGTCGTTATCGGTGGTGGGACCGGAATTCCTGTCGTTCTAAAAGCATTACGTAAAGAAAAAGTTGATTTAACAGCGATTGTAACCGTTGCGGATGATGGAGGTTCTTCTGGACGGATTCGTTCTTCAGTCAGTAGATATTCTATCGGGTATCAAGTCATGGCTAAATAATCAACTAGCAATTCGGGT
>NZ_AJLS01000080.1 GCF_000307875.1 Neobacillus bataviensis LMG 21833 | reverse complement strand
AAGAATACCTAGAAGCTGAATTTCTATAAAAATATAAGCCAGAATTTATCACAAATCTTCGTAAAGAATTGAGTAAATTTGAATTTCATTTTGATTCATTTATGGCTGCTTATAAATTTTATAATCAATATGCCATGAAAAACAATGACGGTTCACTCTATCTTGAAGATTTTGAAGACCGTGTGTTAATGAATGCTTTATACATGGCTGACGGTGATGAAAAATTAGCTAATAATCTTGCTTTTGCAATGATTAATCGTCGTTATCAACCGGCTACTCCAACTTTCTTAAATGCTGGACGTAAACGTCGTGGTGAATTCGTTTCTTGTTTTCTTTTACAATTGACTGATGATATGAATTCAATTGGACGGACGATTAATTCTGCCTTACAACTTTCTAAAAATGGTGGTGGTGTTGGTCTTAATTTGACTAATCTGCGTGCTGCTGGTGCACCAATCAAAGGATATGATGGAGTTGCCGCTGGTGTTGTGCCTGTCATGAAACTTTTTGAAGATGCTTTATTGGACAGCCAATCAATTGGGGCAACGACAAGGTGCTGGTGTAGTTTATTTATCACTTTTCCATCCAGATATTTTATTTAGTTCCTCAATAATTTCTTTTGTTTTAATTACTTTCCCAAATTTAGGAATTTCTGTCAGCGTTTTCTGGAAGTTTTTTAACTTTCTGTCAGCGCAAGAATTTTCGATA
>NZ_AJLS01000079.1 GCF_000307875.1 Neobacillus bataviensis LMG 21833 | reverse complement strand
TCACATCAGCATCACGAACTTCAACTTCAATTGAATCATCCAGTTCTGGCATCACGTCTACTGAAGTAAATGAAGTATGACGACGATTAGCAGAATCAAATGGCGATATGCGAACTAAACGATGAACTCCTTTTTCGCCGCGCAAAAAACCATAAGCATTTCGCCCAACAAAACGAATGGCTACTGATTTAAGTCCAGCAACATCTCCATCTTGATAGTCCAAAATTTCTACTTTAAAGCCATGCGCTTCACCCCAGCGGGTATACATCCGCATGAGCATTGAGCCCCAGTCCTGCGACTCTGTTCCACCAGAACCTGGATGGATTTCAAGTACCGCATTCATGTGGTCATAGGGTTGATTAAGCATGATTTCGAGTTCGTAAGATTCAATTTTTTGACCAAGAGCTGTGGTCATCTCTTCTAATTCGACTTGCATGTCTTCATCAGCTTCTTCCTGAAGCATTTCAAGCATGGTTTGAGCTTCTTCAAGCATGTTATTCATGGCTTGATAATTGTCGTATTTTGCTTTTAAAGCATTTGATTCGTCAATTACTTTTTGAGCCGCTGCTTGATCATTCCAAAATTCAGGCTGCGCCATATCATTTTCTAATAAAGCAATTTCTTCTTCCAAACGGTCAAGATCTAAGGAGTCACGAAAGCCATTAATCTTCTCGCTATATCCTTCAAGTAACTTTCTAATTTCTGATAATTCCATAGTTGCATTATACCATATTCACCGCCTATAAGCCTAACCTAAGCTATTCAATAGAAAATGGACTTAAACTTTTTTATAATAGGAATCTCAAAAATTATATATTAGATAGAATTACTGACACATGCTATAATTTGACTATGACTAAAAAAAGGATGCTTTTTCTTATGCCAAT
>NZ_AJLS01000078.1 GCF_000307875.1 Neobacillus bataviensis LMG 21833 | reverse complement strand
TTCCGAAAAATCGTCGGTCAAAGTGCGAAGTATAACTATCAACATGACCTAGGGTCTAAAATAATTTACTGACGCCAAACTTTTGATAAATTATCGAAAGTTTTTGGTGTCATGAGCTAGCTATTTTTACTGACGACATTGTCAGTGATAAAAAATTTACTGACAGTAATTGTCGGTAGCTAAAAAGAGAGAAATAATATGTCTGAAACTGAAAATCTTACTGTCCCCACTTATTATAGTGCGATTGACTGGAATTCTATTGAAGATTCAATCGATAAATACACTTGGGAGAAATTAACTAGCCAATTCTGGTTGGATACACGTGTTCCTGTCTCTAATGACTTGGACGATTGGCGTAAATTGCCACAGCTTGAGCGTGATACTTTTGCTAAAGCCTTCGCTGGATTGACTCTCCTTGATACTTTACAATCAGTAGATGGGGCTGAAGTCCTCAAACATGATGCGAGAACTCCTCAAGAAATTGCTTGTTTCAATAATATCCAATTTATGGAGTCAGTCCATGCTAAATCTTATTCCTTCGATTTTCTCAAGT
>NZ_AJLS01000077.1 GCF_000307875.1 Neobacillus bataviensis LMG 21833 | reverse complement strand
AGAAAGCAAACAAACTTTTTTACAATAGAGTAAAAAGAACGCCCTACATGATAATGTAGAACGTTTGATTGGGTATCTTAGCCGAAGTTAATGGTGTCAAGCATGGCTTCCTTGGTTACAGTGTCTAAACCGAGGTAGGCAAGCGTTGCTTTCTGGTCGGAGTGGTTCAAGAGGTTCATGACAAAGCCGATATTGTAGTTAGTCTGATCGTAAACACGGTAAGCCCCCGTCTTTCGCATGGTGTGTGTCCCTAAGTAGTTAACACCTATCAAATCACCTGTCTTGGTCATGATTTTGTAGTACTGCTTTCTGGTAATGTGTTGGTTGGGAGTAGTGGTAGAAGAAAAGAGCCAAGGGCTGTCTATCTCTTGCTCTACTAACCAATCATGATAAAGCATCAGGTCGGACTCAAGAGGCTTGAGGTAAAGGGTGTTTGGCTTTCCTGTTTTCTGGTCTGTGATGTAGGCTCTGTCTTTGAGTACCCCCTCGGGTGTGAAGAGGTCTGCGTATTCAAGAGAGAGGACATCACTTACTCTCAGAAGAGTGGCTTTACCGAGTTGGAAAATGGTGTAGTTGCGTCTGCCTGCCTTAAAGTTGTTTAAGAGAGTGTCTTGGACTTGTCTGAGGACATTTGAGTCCTTAATGGGTTGTACATTGTGGTTCTGTCTTTTTGCCATATTATGGTCTCCTTTGGTTGGTGAG
>NZ_AJLS01000076.1 GCF_000307875.1 Neobacillus bataviensis LMG 21833 | reverse complement strand
TTTTGTCGATTTTCGGTCGGCAAAAACTTTAAATGGTATTGAACGGTCTGTTTAGCTAGTCCTAGCTCGTCCGCCAACTCTTTTATCGTTTTTAAGTCTTCACTCATGGTTTAAGTCCTGTCTTTTAACCGTTGGTAGATAGTGCTCGATTGCTTTTTTGAGATACTTACAGATATTTTTCTTTGAGTAGTCCTCTTGTTTAGCTCCCACATAAGACAAGTGGTCTTTGACCCCATTAAGCCCTCGTAAGTCTTTCAGTTCGTCATAGAGAGGGTACACGTGTGCTTGTAAGCCTGAAAGAATTTTAGTATCCGTCAAGTCTAGATAAGACAATAAGAAATGTTCCATAAGCAACTTGGTATACGGACTTTTTAGGGCTTGTACCGTCAGCATGTCTTCGGTTTCAGCTTTACGTGCTTTATCTTCTTGATAAGCCCTATCGTCCAACTTGTAACTGTTATCGTCTGCTTTCCGTTTCTTCTCAATATGAAAGACAATAGAGTCAATGCTCCGCCCTGCTTTCTTTTTCTCATAGGTTACATTAAAAGAGGTGTGAGCGTTGATTTCTTCTAACGGTTCTTTTAAAATTTTACGAGTAAAATTTGTCATCGCTTTATATTCATTAATCGTATCAGTGATTTCTCGCAACTCTTTGACTGTGATTGAGGGGTTGCGGTAGGCTTCCACTTGCTCCGCTCTCCGTCCGCCTTTCACGCTGTAATGCTCGTATTGGTTATAATTCATGGATAACCAACGATA
>NZ_AJLS01000075.1 GCF_000307875.1 Neobacillus bataviensis LMG 21833 | reverse complement strand
GAGCCATGAAGGACTCGAACCTTCGACCCTCTGATTAAAAGTCAGATGCTCTACCAACTGAGCTAATGGCTCATTACTATTGCTACTAACGGTTCTGACGGGAATCGAACCCGCGATCTTCGCCGTGACAGGGCGACGTGATAACCGCTACACTACAGAACCTTTATTCAATTAATGGCTGAAAAAAAAAATGGGAGGTGACGGGATCGAACCGCCGACCCTCTGCTTGTAAGGCAGATGCTCTCCCAGCTGAGCTAATCCTCCAAATTTGGCCACTCGCATATCTCCCAGGGGGCAACCCCCAAGTACTTCCGCCGTAGATGGACTTAACTTCTGTGTTCGACATGGGAACAGGTGTATCTCCATCGCAATGATGACCAAATCATTAAATGTTACTTTGAACATTCAAAACTAAATAACAATTCTTCTAACTTCTAAACCATAAGCATTTTATATTTGACTCTTTTGGTAAAGTCCTCGAGCGATTAGTACTGGTCCGCTCCAAGTCTCGCAACTCTTCCACTTCCAGCCTATCTACCAGATCATCTCTCTGGGCTCTTAATTCTTACGAATGGGTAATCTCATCTTGAGGTGGGCTTCGCACTTAGATGCTTTCAGCGCTTATCCCTTCCCTACATAGCTATCCAGCCGTGCTCCTGGCGGAACAACTGGTACACCAGCGGTAAGTCCATCCCGGTCCTCTCGTACTAAGGACAGATCCTCTCAAATTACCTACGCCCGCGACGGATAGGGACCGAACT
>NZ_AJLS01000074.1 GCF_000307875.1 Neobacillus bataviensis LMG 21833 | reverse complement strand
CCGCTGGTTGTCATCATTCCACCATCCATGACCTCCACCGTAACACTTCCATATGGAAGAGCCTCTTTAACAGCTTGGATATCAAGGATCTCTTTCTCACAAGGAACGGCTAGTTTCACATTCACTTTCATATTATCTAAACTGTTTTCAGGGAGTACAGAACGGATGCCGGGCATGGAATTATAGTGAATAGCATTTTTTACAGCGCGAACAGCTGCTTTTGTAATATTTTGGCCGTGCACATCAATCCCCATCCCGGTTTCAATAAACATTAATTTATCCATATTTGATTAATCTTCCTTTCCATTTTCTTTCACCACAATATTTTACCGCTTTTAAGACACTTTGTTAACTTTCATTTACCCAACGAATAAATGCCTGACCCCCACTGTACTAAAGCGTTACCGCAGTGGGGGTCAGACACCGAATATACATTATACACCAAGGACTTGGGCTAATTTCGCTTGATCAAATCCAAGGATAACTTCTTCACTATTTTCGGCTTGGATAATGGTTGCTGGCGTAGCAGCAGCACCTAGTTCAATAAGTTCTTGCAGATATTGATCGTTTTTACGTATATCTCTTTCCTCGTACTCAATCCCGTTTTCGTTAAACCAAAGTTTTTCCGCATGACAAGGCGGACATGTCTCTTGAGTATAAATAATTACTTTTTTCATTTTATTACCTCCACTTCATTTAAAGATATTGTACAATGAATCCTGTTTCCAGGTATACGATTATATACTTGTAATTAATATTCCACAGTATATATATTTGCTAATTATCTTTACATTTTATTATTCAATTTTTCCTTTTCAGTAATATCTTTTACTACATCCTCAATGGTTACATTTCCAAGTGCTTTCTCCAATGCTGTCTGGGCAGTGGAAAACAGTGGCCCAATTGTATTTTGGATATTTCTCCCAACAGGGCAGTCTGGATTGGGTTTCTCGTGAATACTAAACAATTCCTTCTCCTGAACAACATCTACCGCCTTATAAACATCAAACAATGTAATATCTGATAAATCCTTAGCTAAATTAGCCCCAGCAATACCTGGTCGTACATTTACTAATCCTGCATTTTTTAACATCCCCATTATTTTTCTGATCAGGGCTGGATTTGTATTTACACTTCCCGCTATAAACTCCGATGAGTTTACCCCGCCTTTATTAACCTCAAGAAGTGTTAATATATGAACTCCTACCGCAAAACGGCTGCTTATCGACATCTTAACACACCTTCCCAATATTTAAATATCATTTTGTTTTTAGAATGTAATTAATTCGATTACAAGTGTATTATACCAAAAATACTAACAAAATATATAAAGGTTAAATCACAAGTTGACAAACGAATAAGATGTTATTAAAATTATTACAAGTAATTAAAATGATTACAGGTTGCGTAGCTTTACAAAAAAACTATTGGAGGAATATTAAATGAAACTATTAGTAACGGGTGCAACAGGAAAATTGGGAACAAAAGTAGTGGAGACCCTGTTAAAAACAGTACCAGCGAATCAATTGGCTGTCAGCGTACGCAATCCAGAGAAAGCAGAAGGATTACGAGCTCGTGGAATAGAAGTTCGCCAAGGAGATTTTGACCTTCCGGAAACATTAGATACTGCTTTTGCGGGGATTGATCGTATATTGATTATTTCTGCGGATGGTGACAATGAAACAAGAATTCGTCAGCATACAAATGCAGTCGCAGCAGCTGAAAGGGCAGGGGTTAAATTCATTGCTTATACAAGTTTAGCAAATGCAACGGAAAGTACGAATTTAATGGCGCCGCCTCATGTTGCTACAGAAGCAGCAATCATTAAAACAGGAATTCCATATACAATCTTGCGTAACAATTGGTATTTGGAAAACGAAATTGGCAGCATTCAAGGTGCATTAGCAGGTGCTCCATGGGTGACTTCAGCTGGATCAGGTAGAGTAGGGTGGGCGCTACAACAAGATTATGCTGATGCAGCTGCAGCAGTACTTATAGGAAAAGGGCACGAAAACAGGGTATATGAACTTTCTGCTCCTCTTTTAACGCAAGAAGAATTAGTATCTACTCTTGGTGCTATATTGGGTAAAGAAATACCTGTCCAACAAGTCACTGACGAGACTTATGCCGAAATAATGAAAGGTTTAGGTTTACCGGATTTTGTCATCCCGATAGTAGTAGGAATTCAAGAAAGCATTCGAAATGGTTCACTAGCAGTTGAAAGTAATGATTTTGAAAAGCTACTCGGTCGTCCAATTACACCAATCAAAGAGGCATTAACCAAAATAGTAAACGAAATTTCTAAATCAAAATAAAATATAATATTCCGGCAGCGATACGCTGCCTGTTTTTTGGTAAATTAAAAGATGGTGCCTGGCACTTTTAAAAAAAAGAAGAAAAGAGAGTCTGGACAAAAAAATCCCGACTCTCTTTTTTATGCCCCTGCCAAGGAATATTATTTTACCATAAATGGGTGGTAAAGTGGAAAATTTCATTAGGTGGTGGCCAAGAGAGTTCATCAATCCTTCATGGGCAAAAATGCTGCTTAACTGACCATAAGCAAGGTTTTCCCCAGCCAGATAAAAGATGATATGATCTTCCTTCATTTGATCAAAAGGTGATTGTCCATTGGTTTTACTATATTATGAAGGTAGCAACCTAAAAATCAAATGGAAAAACAATGAAAATAGGTGTTAGACATGCAAAAAATAATTGTTATCGGAGCGGGAATTCTTGGTGCATCTACGGCCTACCATCTTGCCAAACAAGGTGCTAACGTTATTTTAGTGGATCGAGAGGATGTAGGACAGGCAACTGATGCTGCTGCAGGAATTGTTTGTCCATGGCTATCACAGCGGCGCAATAAAGCGTGGTATCAGTTGGCGAAATCCGGGGCCAGCTATTATCCTGAATTAATTGCCCAATTGGAAGCAGATGGAGAAATCGATACAGGGTATAAACGGGTTGGTGCGATTTGTCTTCATAAAGACCCTAATAAACTAGAACAGATGGCTGAACGGGCACGGCAGCGACGTGAGAATGCACCCGAAATTGGCGAAATTACCATTTTATCAGCCGAAGAAACAAAGAGACTATTTCCGCCGTTATCGGAGGAATATGGTTCAGTATACATTAGCGGTGGAGCACGTATAAACGGAAGAGCTTTACGAAACGCAATGATTCGTTCCTCCATTAAGCATGGAGTTACCTTTTTAAAAGGAAATGCCTTCATTCTAAGTGAAAATAATCGAGTTATGGGAATTCAAATTGCTGAAAATAACTTATTTGCTAATCAGGTGATTGTAACTGCAGGCGCATGGTTTCATGAACTCTTGCAGCCATTAGGTGTTGAATGTTTAATCAAACCACAAAAGGCACAAATTGTTCATTTAGAATTGCCTGAAACAGAAACAAGTTCTTGGCCGGTTGTCATGCCGCCAGGAAACCATTATTTGCTCACGTTTGGTGGTGGCCGGGTCGTCATCGGCTCCACACATGAAAACGGGGCAGGATTTGATACTCGTGTAACCGCTGGGGGAGTAAATGAAATTTTAAGCAAAGGATTAGAAACTGCGCCTGGCTTAGCAGAAGGCACCCTTGTTGAAACAAGAGTAGGCTTTCGTCCTGTCGCCCCAGATTTCCTCCCGGTAGCAGGGGCGTTACCTCAATTTGAAGGAATACTTTTAGCAAATGGGCTGGGAGCCTCGGGATTAACAAGCGGCCCGTATCTTGGTGCGGAATTAGCAAAGCTGGCACTCGGAAGAACAACAGAACTTGATTGGAGCAGCTATGATGTTGGCGGAATAGTAAAGTTTAATGCTTGAGTTGAGCATTATCCATATGTTATAAAAAATGCAAAGGACAGATATCCTTTGCATTTTGAACTAATTCATTTCCCACTATAGTACAAAGTCCTAGTCACAACCCCAAGTGCAGCGGGTAGAAGACACTGATTTACCTGTTATGTTCTCAAAATTAATAGCCAACTTCAACTGATGCGATGACTATGTACATCATATCATTTTTATCTCCCTTATCCTCAAGAGCAATCCCGCTGGTTGTCATCATTCCTCCATCCATAACTTCTACTGTAACGCTACCATATGGCAGAGCCTCTTTTACAGCATCGATATTAAGGTCTTCTTTATCACAAGGAACAGCAAGTTTCACATTCACTTTCATATTATCTAAACTGTTTTCAGGGAGTACAGAACGGATGCCAGGCATGGAATTATAGTGAATGGCATTTTTTACAGCCCGTACAGCTGCTTTTGTAATATTTTGGCCATGCACATCAATCCCCATCCCGGTTTCAATAAACATTAATTTTTCCATAATTGATTAATCTTCCTTTCCATTTTCTTTCACTACAATATTTTACCGCTTTTAAACCATTATGTTAAATTTCATTCACATTCCATTTTCAAATTGAATGAGATGATTTTTTTGGACCAAACTTTACAATTGACAAAATGAACTGTAACGATTAAATTTACAGTATGGTAACTGTAAAACTTTTCATTACATTTAAATATACTTGCCAAATACACTAAGGAGTGTGTAAAAGTATGGTGACTTTGTATACGACACCGAGTTGTGCTTCATGCCGAAAAGCAAAAGCTTGGCTTGAAGAGCATCAAATTGACTATATTGAAAGAAACATATTATCGCATCCCCTTACAGTCGATGAGATTAAATCGATTCTTCGCTTGACAGAAGAGGGGACTAGCGAGATTATTTCCACTAATTCGAAGTCATTTCAAGAATTAAACGTAAATATTGAATCCCTTTCGCTTAATGAATTGTATGAATTAATAATGGAGCATCCTAAAATGATGCGCCGGCCAATTATCCTAGACGAAAAAAGATTACAAGTTGGATACAACGAGGATGAAATTCGTAGTTTTCTGCCCCGTAGGATACGAAACTATTTGTATACCGAATTGCAAAAAGCGGCCAATTAAAATGAAAAAATTAGGAATAGTAAAAAAGTAAGAAGTTTTCTTGCTTAGGAGGCAAGCACATGAATAGTGATTTTACCCTTGCCATTCATAGTTTAACTTTTCTTGCACTACAGACGGATCGCATGTCAACTAGCGATGCAATTTCAGAAAGTGCTGGCGTCCATCCGGTACGCATTCGAAAAGTGCTAAGTTTGTTAAAAAAACATAGATTTATTAAATCAAAAGAGGGAACCGGCGGCGGATTTATTTTTGCGCTAGATCTAAGTGAAGTGAATCTTTGGGATATATATAAGATAACCTCAGAAGGTGCCTTGCAGCCCAAGTGTCCTGAATCAAATGAAAAGTGTATTGTAGGGGCGAATATGCAAAGAGTCCTTTGTGGCATTTTCTTTGGTGCGGAAGAGCATATGGGAGAATATTTAAAGGATTATACAATCAAAGAAGTTGTTGAGCTTGTTAATAAGCGGCAGTAACCGGATATATGACTTCAGACTTCTTTAAATAAAATGTAATAATAAAAATTACAGATGAATGAAAGCTGGCATATTCTAAGATAAAACAAAAAAATTAAGAAGGTGAAAAAAACTATGTTCCCCAATAATAATACGATTTTAAAAACGGGTGATTGGATTAAGGCAGAATCACCGAAGGGCGAATTAATTATTGGCTATATTGAATCACTGTCACCGGAAACTTTAGAAGGAGTAGTGAAGGTAACCGTTGTTACAAGTGACAATAATCAAACGATTGGCAAAACCATACCTATTTTAAGTAAACGGGTTAAAAAGTTGCCTGTTTCTAATGTAACCAACAAGGCACAAATTGAATTTCTCCTGGACCTGGCATTATCAACAGGGGATAAGGAATGGTTTTTAGCGCTTTCTTCGGAGTTAAACGCGATGAAGCAGCTTGTTAATGGAGTACATTAAAACTACACAATGAATTCCGGTTGGTTTGAACGTTGATAAAAGGAATTTCCAATGTTTATTGGAAAGGGTAGTCCAAATAGTTGAACAAAAAGGTGCATTAATCCAGAAACGGATTAATGCACCTTTTTACATAAGAATTTGCTTCCTCATTTTTCATCGATGCTGATACCTCATTGACCCATACCTCCACCATTTACTAGCGGAACAGAAAGTTTCATTAGAAGGAACTGTCCACGAACGGTGCCTGACTACAAAGGAGACACCAAAATTAACACCAAAAGGGTCTCTCAATTTAAGAAAATACTCTTTTGTTGGCTACTTCTATACTATTCTAAATATTCTGTTGTATTTACCCTTACTTATTCTCTAAAATTATCTTGAATAGAAGTATTTCGAGGAGGTATGTTTATGATTGAGAAATTGGTTGATGTTCAAAATTTGGTTGAAGCAGTTGAAAAAGAAGTAGTTGAGTGGCGCAGGCATTTTCATGAAAATCCTGAGCTTTCGTTTCAAGAGTTTGAAACATCAAATTATGTTTTTGATAAGCTGCAATCCTTTGGTAATATTGAAGTTTCACGGGTAACTCCTACCAGTGTATTGGGACGGATTGTCTGCAGACAGCCGGGTAAAGTAATTGCGTTAAGAGCGGATATGGATGCCCTTCCAATTCTAGAGGAAACTGGGCTGCCATTTGCCTCAAAAAATAAGGATGTTATGCACGCTTGTGGTCATGATGGACATACTGCCATGCTATTAGGCGCCGCAAAAGTACTTTCTCAATTAAAAGACGAATTAAAAGGGGAAATCAGATTTTTCTTCCAGCATGCAGAGGAACAATTTCCTGGTGGAGCATCCGAAATGGTGAAAGCCGGAGTTACCGAAGGAATTGATGGCGTCATTGGGCTCCATCTTGCCTCTCAAATTCCAGCAGGCAAATTTTTCGTATGCAATGGGCCCGTTACAGCAGGAACGGATGCCTTTGATATTGAAATCCAAGGAAAAGGAGGACATGGCTCATCACCAAATGCCACGGTAGACCCAATTGCAATCGGTACACAGATTGTAAATGGAATTAATCAAATTATTTCGCGAAAAGTAGATGCGAGTAAACGAGCTGTAATTTCCGTGACCAAATTTCATGGAGGAACAGCCAATAACATTATTCCTGACCGCGTGACACTAGGTGGGACAGTTCGGACATTTGATCCCGAAATCCGCAGTCAAATTCCAATTTGGATTGAGCAAATTACTAAAGGACTTACCGAAGCACATGATGCTTCTTATCAATTAGACTATCAACTTGGATACTCCTCCGTAGTGAATGAAGAAAAAATCACTTCATTGGTAGAACAAACCATTGTCGAAACTTTTGGTGAAAATAATCGCGTAATTGCCCAGGCCATCATGGGTGGGGAGGATTTCTCGGCGTTTTCAGCAGAAGCCCCTGGATGTTTTGTTTTCCTTGGTGCTGGCAGTGAAAAACCAGAAGAGAATTACCCACATCATCATCCTAAATTCGATGTGAAAGAGGAAACCTTGATTCTTGGTGTAAATTATTACGTGCGTTCTGCCTTAAAATTTCTAGATGAAAAATAGAGGAGGGGAAGTTTGTGATTGAAAAAATCGTAGATATTCAAAAATTGGTTGAGGCCGTTCAAGAAGAAGTAGTTCAGTGGCGCAGGCATTTCCACGCAAATCCAGAGCTTTCTTTTGAAGAGATTGAGACCTCGAAATACGTGTTTGAAAAACTGCAATCCTTCAGTAATATTGAGGTTTCCAGGGTAACTCCAACAAGTGTAATGGGACGTCTTGTCGGCAAGGGGCCAGGGAAAGTACTGGGCTTAAGGGCCGATATGGATGCATTGCCAATTCAAGAGAAAACAGGATTACCATTTGCGTCTAAAAACAATGGAGTGATGCATGCTTGTGGTCACGATGGACATACTGCCATGTTATTAGGCGCCGCAAAAGTACTTTCCCAACTAAAAGATGATATAAAAGGGGAAATTAGGTTTTTCTTTCAGCATGCTGAGGAATTGTTCCCTGGCGGGGCGAAGGAAATGATCCAAGCAGGTGCGGCAGAGGGAATCGATGGTGTGATTGGTCTCCATCTTGGTTCTCAAGGGCCGGTGGGCAAATTTTCTCTTTGTTATGGTGATGTGACAGCAGCATGTGATGATTTTGATATTGTGATTCAGGGCAGGGGAGGTCACGGTTCAGAACCAAATGCAACCGTTGACCCGATTGCCATCGGTGTCCAGCTAGTGAACGGTATAAATCAGCTTATTTCCCGCAAAGTGGATGCAAGTCAGCGTGCAGTAATTTCTGTTACACAGTTCCATGGTGGAACAGCAAATAATATCATCCCAGATCGCGTGACTATTGGGGGAACTGTGCGTATGTTTGACCCTGAAATTCGCAGTCAAATTCCTATCTGGATTGAAAAGTTAACAAAAGGGCTAACTGAGGCACACGATGCAACCTATCAGCTGGACTATGGCTTTGGATACAGCCCGACCATTAATGAAGAAAATATTACCTCGCTGGTTGAACAAACCATTGTGGAAACCTTTGGGGAAAGTAATTTCATCCGGTCGCAAGCCTTAATGGGAAGTGAAGATTTCTCTGCGTTTGCAGAGGTAGCTCCAGGGTGCTTTGCTTTCTTGGGAGCAGGAAGCGAAAATCCTGAGGAAAATTACCCGCATCATCATCCTAAATTTGATGTAAAAGAAGAGGCATTGGTGCATGGGGTTAATTACTACGTACGATCTGCCTTAAAATTTTTAAATGAAAAATAAACCACTTCATTTTTCATGAAACGGAAAGGAGCCGGCGAGGGCAGTATATCTCTGCTTAACGCCGGCTCTTCATTTCATTTTCTGTACCTGCCTATTCAAAACTTAATTAATCGGGATCTTCACAGCTACAATTGTTCCCCACCCAGGCTTACTCCGAAATGTTATTCCTTGATTTTCTCCATAGATTAATTGTATACGCTTGTTTGTATTATAAAGACCAATATGATCAGTAGAAGTATAATTTGACTTCAATTTGGAGCGGATATCCTTTAATTTTGCTGTATCCATTCCCACACCATTGTCGATAACGGAAACATAAAGGTCTGTAAGAGAGCTTTTGATTTTTACTTTTATGGAAAGTTTTCTTACCAATCCAACCATGCCATGTTGAAGGGAATTTTCAATAAGCGGTTGCAGAAAAAGTTTGACGACAAAATATTTATCAACACCCTCATCGCATTCCCAAATACAAGTAAATTGATCTTTGTGCCTAATTTTTTGAATATCTACATAGCTTTTGGTATGTTTTATTTCATCCCTTAAAACGACTAAGTCATCCTTCGCATCTAAGGAATAGCGAAGGATATTAGCCAAATTATCGATCATATCATTGATTTCATTTGGTCTTTTCGTAAGACTAAAAACCTTCCAATTAATAGTCTCCAATGTATTAAATAAAAAATGAGGATTTAACTGGGATTGATGCATGGATAATTCCAGTGCTTGCATTTTATATTTCCGTTCCGATAGACGTACTTTCATATAGGATTGCTCCATAAAGTTTGAAACGATCTTATGAATAATATAGTTATGAACGTCTGTTATAACGGTTGGTAAATGTGGGAGGGGCTCACCCTTTTCCGCATTGTTTAGGATTGTAACAATGGATCGTATATCTGCAAAATTTCTTTTCGTTGAAAAGTAGGCTAAAATTCCCCCAACAATAATAGATAAGAATAATAGAATGAAAATCACCACGCTCAATTGATAGGGGAGTTTATAAAGAGCGCTTTTCGGTATGGATGAAAAAAACAACCAACTATATTTTTCAGATTCCAGCTTAAAGACGATGGACGGTTCACTCTGAATTTTCATCGTGTCAATTTCTTTTGTGCTGGTCACCATTTTCCCTGTTTCTGACGCGGTTAAATGAACTGGATAGTTTTCAAAAAGAATCTTGTTTGCCTCATCTATTACCAAAATATTTTGTCCCGGCATTTTATATAAGCCATTTAAATAATCATTCAAATAAGCTGTGTTTACATTTAAGACTATGTATCCTAGGTTACCATTTGCAAGTGTAAAACATCGATACAACGAAATGACTTCAATCGTTTGAGAGGGAAAATTTAATGGCTTCCGAATAATTGTTCTTTTCTTGGTCCAAATTGTTTCGTTGGTTTTTTCTTTAAAAAGACCCTCATACCAAGAGGTGTCTTCGAAAGTAGAAAGGTCCACCGCACCGCCTGACGTAGAGGTTAAAAAACGCCTTTTATCATTCTCTATGTAAATATAGATGGAATCGATATATGGATGCGCAAGAGCTGGGGAATCAATCACGTTTTTTAACGACGCCAGCTTAATATAATCCTCACGATCAAGCCAATTCTTTTCAAGCATGTTTTGCAAATCAATAAATTCAACCGCACTGGCTGCAATCGTGAAGTTTATCGAATTCAATTCATCGAAAATCATTTCAAAGTTCATTTGGATTTGATTTAGTAAATTCAGGTTTTCCTGATTTATTTTTTCCTTTAAATAAAAATGAATTAGTGGTATCGCAAGTGATCCTAGAATTAAGATGGGGATGAGCATGGGAATAAGCAGTTTGATTAAATTTTTAATATAAAAGGAACGTTTTAATGAATTCATGTTAATTAGTCCTTAATGTAAGAGTCGATATTCTTTCGGACTTACACCGAAATATCTTCGGAATGCTCGAGTGAAATTTTTAGCATTGCTATAACCGACCATTTCACTGACCTCATAGGCTTTGTATTGCATTGTTTTCAGTAATTTTGCTGCTTCCTCCATCTTTATTTGGAATACAAAATCCGAGAAATTTTCATCTGTTTTTTGTTTGAAATATTTGCTCACATAATGCGGGTTCATAAACACTAATTGTGCGGCTTCTTCTAAGGTGACACTTTTGAAATTGGATTTTACATATTCTTTTATTTTATAAATAATCGGGTCATTATGATTTGTTATGTCACTAGTTGATACCATACCGGGGAGCTTGGGATTTCTTTGATCAAGCTCTTTCTTTATTTGTGTAAACGCTTCCGTTAAATCGGAAAATTTAGTAGGTTTTAGAAGGAAATTTTTGACCCCATATTTAATTGCTGAATGGGCATATTGGAAGTCCTGGTAACCGCTTAGAAAAATAGTCATAATAGATGAATTTTGCTGGTGCATTTGTTTGATAACCTCAATACCAGTCATTATTGGCATCTGTATATCACATAGTAAAACATCTGTATTCCCATCAGAAATCACTTCTAGTGCTTCTTTTCCATTAGAAGCTTGTCCAATCACTTCGAATCCAATCTCTTCCCAAGGGAAATAGGTTACTAATCCATGTCTTATTTCATATTCATCATCAGCAATCACCAATTTATACACCTGCACACCCCTAACATTAATATTTTAATATTCAAAATATACTATACTTTCAACCTGTAAACAAGAGGAACCAATTCTTACTCTTGTCAATTAATGATACGAAATGTCAATTCAAGTCCCTTTTTTTCACGCCGATACTTTGATTAAATAGTGATAATCAAGTGAAATGCTAATTCAATATCTTTTTAAGAGACTGAATATTTATAATATTATTTCTTTAGGCTTTAGAAGAGAGGTGAGGAAATGAGACCTTTGCTAGAAGTGGATCATGTGAAAATTGCATTTGAATCAGACAAGGAAGAAGTGATTTCGGTTGAAGAGGTGAGTTTCTCGGTCGGTCAGGGAGAAACCATCGGCATTGTAGGGGAATCGGGATGCGGCAAAAGTGTAACCTCCTTGTCTATTATGGGTCTGCTCGGCAAAAATGGAAAAGTTAAAAATGGCCATATTTTTTTCGGGGATGAAGATCTTACAAAGGTGACAGCACAAAGGTTAAGAGAAATCAGAGGAAACGAAATTTCAATGATTTTTCAGGAGCCTATGACCTCCTTAAACCCAGTTTTTAGCATTGGTAATCAAATGATAGAGGGGATCAAGCTTCATTTGAAAATGAATACCAAGGATGCGAAGGAATACGCAATTGAAATGTTAAAAAAGGTGGGGATTCCGAGGGCAGGTGAAATGTTGAAGGAATATCCTCATGCATTTTCAGGAGGAATGAGGCAGAGAGTGATGATTGCCATTGCCTTGGCATGTAAACCAAAGCTTCTCATCGCGGATGAACCAACCACGGCACTGGATGTGACGATTCAGGCTCAAATCTTACAATTGATGAAGAATTTGCAAAAGGATTCAGAAACGGCCATCATACTCATTACTCATGATCTGGGCGTTATTGCGGAGACAGCTGATAGGGTAATTGTCATGTACGCCGGACAGGTAGTGGAGGAAGCTGATGTATACACGCTTTTTAAGGAACCGAAGCATCCTTATACACAAGGGTTAATGGCGTCGATCCCTCACCTAGAGTATGAAAATGAACAGCGGCTCGTCTCTATTCCAGGGTCGGTCCCAAGTCTGAAACATATGCCGAAGGGCTGCAGGTTTCATTCTAGGTGTCCACATGCAACTCAGCGCTGCCAACAGGAACAGCCGGTACTAAAGCAAATCCAGGAGGGGCACAAAGTAAGGTGCTGGTTAACCGAAAATGATCAAAGCCGTATGTTCAGCGGAAAGCCAAAGGAGGAATTAGTCAAATGACCATCACGATGGATAAAGATTCCACTCCTTTATTAAGAGTAGAAAAATTAAAAACCTATTATCCTATTAAAAAAGGGATTCTATCAAGAACGGTTGGTCACGTTAAAGCAGTGGATGGAGTGGACTTTATTATTCGTCCTGGTGAAACACTCGGATTAGTTGGAGAATCAGGCTGCGGTAAATCAACCATTGGGAAGACACTTGTTAGGCTGGAAAATGCCTCAGAGGGA
This sequence comes from Neobacillus bataviensis LMG 21833, assembly GCF_000307875.1. Lineage (GTDB taxonomy): Bacteria > Bacillota > Bacilli > Bacillales > Cytobacillaceae > Neobacillus > Neobacillus bataviensis. Next base: position 112,596 of record NZ_AJLS01000074.1, on the reverse strand, counting down.
AAGGTGTACTTCCAGGAACAAGAAATCACGAAGGCAAAAAGTAGAACAATGAAAGGGATTCGCAGGGATCTCCAGATTATTTTTCAAGACCCTTATTCATCGTTGAATCCAAGAAAAAGAATCAAGGATCTTCTTGAGGAACCAATGAAAATTCATCACGTGGTGGAAAAAGAGAATCTCCATAAACGAGTAGACGAGCTGCTAGAACTAGTCGGCTTACCCAAAAACTATAAAAATCGTTATCCACATGAATTTTCAGGCGGTCAGCGGCAGCGGATTGGAATTGCCAGAGCATTATCCCTTAACCCCAAATTAATCATTTGTGATGAACCTGTTTCCGCTTTGGATGTATCCATTCAGGCCCAAATATTAAACCTGTTGAAGGATTTGCAAAAGGAATTCAACTTAACCTATTTATTTATTGCACATGGATTAGGCGCGGTGAAATATATCAGTGATCGAATTGCCGTCATGTATTTAGGGAAAATCGTTGAAGTAGCGAAAACGGAGGAAATCTTTCGTAATCCCAAGCATCCTTATACAAAGGCACTTTTAAGTTCTTATCCTATTCCAAACCCTGAACTAAGGTCTAAAGAGAGAATCATTATTCCTGGCGATGTTCCGAGCCCAGCCAATCCCCCAAGCGGGTGCAGCTTTCATACTCGCTGTCCAATTGCTACAGCCATTTGCCGCCAGCTGAGTCCAGTACTAAATGGGAAGGAACATAGTGTTGCATGCTTTGCCATTAACGATGCTTTAAGGGAAATTTAGTTACGTTTTTAGAAGGAGGGTGCAAAATTGGTTCCTTATATTATACGCAGGCTTTTAATTGCCATTCCAGTCCTGCTTGGGGTAACGATTGTCAACTTTATCATTATAAATATGGCACCGGGAAACCCAGTTGATATGTATGTTGACCCTAATACTTCGCAGGAGCTGCTCAATTTACGGAAAGAACAATTAGGCTTGAATGATCCGCTTTGGGTTCAGTTTTTCCACTGGCTGGGTAACCTTGTTAAAGGGAATTTAGGCTACTCATTTTCAACCTACGAACCTGTTTCAAAAATGATAGTAGAAAGGATTGGTCCCACTTTTCAATTAACGTTTCTCGCCCTAATTGTAGGATTAATCATTGCCCTTCCTATTGGGATTATTAGCGCAGTAAAGCAATACAGTAAGCTCGACTATTTTGCGACAGGTACATCCTTTTTCGGAATTTCAATCCCACATTTCTTCCTGGGCCTGGGTCTTATTTATATCTTCGCAGTGCAATTGCAAATTCTTCCTGCGGGAGGGATGTCCACTCTCGGAAGTGAAGATGACATCTTCGATAAAGTAAAGCATCTAATCCTTCCAGTTATCGTCTTGGCGGTGGGCATTGCCGGACAATATGTTCGCTATGTGCGAGCTAGTCTGCTTGAGGTTCTAGGTCAAGATTATTTACGAACAGCAAGGGCTAAAGGATTAAAGGAAATGGTCATCACCAATAAACATGCCTTAAAAAATGCACTCATTCCGATTATTACGATTATAGGGCTAGAAATTCCTTTCTTACTTGGTGGTGCGGTCATCACGGAACAGGTTTTTCAATGGCCGGGAATGGGACAACTTACAATCCAATCAATCATGTCAAGGGATTATCCAACCTTGATGGCACTTAATCTTTTAACAGCTTTTATGGTTTTATTTGCCAACCTGTTCACGGATATTCTCTATTCATTTGTTGATCCACGAATTAAATATAAGTAGGGAAGGAGGGATAGATCATGCCTATGCTGGAAACCAGTATCAAAAATGAAGTAGAAACACCACCCATTTCCTATTCAGAACTTGGCAGAGAGGAAACACCCTTTCAAATCATTGTAAAGCGTTTTATGAAACATCGCTTAGCTGTAGCTGGCAGTATAATTATGCTATTCATTATCCTCATTGCCATTTTTGCACCTGTTATTGCGCCTAAGGAACCCTTTCAAGTTTATGATGAGTTTTCTGCGCCACCATCGTCCCAGCACTGGTTAGGCACCGATCAAGTGGGACGGGATATTTTTACACGCTTAATCTATGCTTCCCGAGTATCAATGATGGTCGGCCTTGGAGCTGTTTTGATTTATAGTATCATTGGTACGATTGTGGGGGCGGTTTCAGGCTACTTTGGCGGATGGGTAGATATCGTGTTAATGCGCTTAACAGATGTCTTCATGTCATTCCCAAGTTTGATGTTAATTCTAGTTGTCGTAAGTATTCTAGGGCCAAACCTGTTAAATATTATCTGGATTTTGGGACTCCTTGGCTGGCCGTCGGTTGCCAGATTGGTCCGCGGCAGTGTACTGTCGTTAAAACATGTTGATTATGTGAAATCAGGGGTTGTGCTTGGATTAAGTACCCCAAGGATTTTATTCCAGCATATTTTACCAAATGCAATTGCACCAATTCTTGTCCAGGCAACATTTGGGATTGCAGCTGCAATCATTGTAGAGGCTTCGCTTAGTTTTCTGGGGATGGGAGTTCAGCCGCCAACAGCAAGCTGGGGAAATATGCTGACCGATGCCCAATCCTTAACCGTATTAACCTCACAGCCATGGCTTTGGGTTCCACCTGGAATGTTGATTGTCCTTGTTGTTTTAGCTATCAATTTTATCGGGGATGGGCTGCGTGATGCCCTTGATCCGAAAACGTTGAAATAGTGTGAATAAAACTAATCAATTATTATATAAGAGAGTGAGGGAAAAAAATGAAAAATGCGAGGATAAAGTTTTTAACCATTTTATCAATTCTTATGCTGCTTTTTTTAAGTGCATGTTCTGGTGCAGATGAAACATCGTCTTCATCAAAGGACAAAGAGAAGGGGAATGCATCAGCAGGTTTGGGTGATACCATTGTTGTCGGTGTTTCTAACGCAATTGGTTCACTTAATCCGATTAATGCCCGTGATTTGGGAGCGATGACTCTTTCATCCATTTTATTCGATCCATTATTTGAACCAAATGAAAAAATGGAGTTTCAATTTAAATTAGCAGAAAGCTTTGAAACTAAGGATAATCAAGCCTTTACAATTAAAATTAATCCAAAGGCAAATTGGACTGATGGAAAGCCTGTTACAACAGAGGATGTTAAATTTACCTTTGAAACAATAGCGAATCCTGTTGCACAAAGCGTAGGCTTAAAAACTCTTAATATTATTGAGGGTTTGGATGATAATGGACAACTGCTTAAAGGAGAAAAGACTGTAAAAGGCATCGAAATCGTCGACGACAAAACCTTTATCATTCATACAAAACAACCGACTGACCCTAACTATATTAAAGGGAACCTAATCAATTTCAGAATCATACCTAGCCATATTCTGAAGGATAAAGATCTTGCAACTCTTCATCAAGATCCATTTATGCTGAAACCAACTGTTTCAAATGGTGCTTACACGCTTGTAGATTTCAAAGGGGAAACACAGGTGGAATTTAAAGCGAATCCTAATTATTACCGAGGAGCGCCGAAGACAGAAAAACTTTTCTTTAAAGTTATTCCTCAAGCCAATATTACAGCACAGCTGCAAACAGGCGAAATTCATATGAATTATCCAGCTGTTGGCGCCGTTGCCATTCAGGATATTGAAAAAGTGAAAAATATGGCTAATGTTGAGGCAATAGACGGTAAAGGCTATGATTACCAAGAAATCTACATGAATACTAAAACCTTCACCGATCCAAAAATGCGTCAGGCCATTGCATATGCAATTAATCGTCCCCAAATAGTAGAGAAGCTGTTAAAAGGAAAAGCTGAGATTATTGATGGACCATACACAAAATTGCATCCATATTATAATAAAGATATTAAGAACTATGAATATGATCTGACGAAGGCAAAGAAGCTTATTGAGGAATCAGGCTGGGATAAGAATAAGCCAATTCGTGTAAATGTTCCTGTTGGTAACCAGGTTCGTGAACAATCAGCCGTTATTATTGCGGAAAATCTTAAAGCAGTAGGCTTAAATGTTCAAATTCAAAAGTTCGATTTCCCTACACATATGCAAAAAGGAGCAAAACATGATTTTGATTTAATGTTCCTTGGAATCCCTTACCAAATTGATCCGGATTTAAGTGCATTCTATGGTACTAATGGACCATATAACTTTGCTGATTACAGCAATCCAGAGGTTGATGAATTAATTATGAAAGGGAAATCAGAACCAAATCCTGAAAATCGCAAAGTGATTTACGACAAAATTCAGGAAATCCTTCATGAAGACCTGCCAACCATTTCACTTTATTCAGATTACCTTATGGGGGCAGTATCTAAGAAGGTAAAAGTAGGTTTACCAAGACAATTTGGTATGTTCTATGACGTACAAGATTGGGTTGTTGAAAAATAAGAATCAGAGTGCCAGGAACCAACCATATACTGGATGGTTCCTGGCACTTTCTTCGATAAAAAAGTGCCTGCGCTTGAGGCCAGGTGGTCAGACTCCCAGTGAACTAAAGCTTTAACGCCCGGGGGACTGACCCTAATTTCATACTCTTTTTGTTTGTTAATAAATTTTTTCCATTTTAAAACCAGGAAGTAAAATGGGAATAAAAGTATCGGTGGAAAATATATTCCTCACCGACACTCACGTTTCTTTTTTAGGCTTTTGGTGCCAACCCCCGTCGTGTTAATGTAATAATGCATCGGGTGGGGGGCAGGCACTTTTTTAAGATGTCATTCCAGGATTATACAGGGATTGTAAGTCAGGACATTAATAGCCAAAACCATCCCCCAAAAAAATGAAACACATCCTATGAGAAAGAAAAGATGAGCAATCTTCTCTGTTAACGTGAGCAATTCAATAATACCTTTTCCATATTTTCCAAGAGAGAGGTGTCTGTTAACTCACTTCTATAGTCAAAGCGTGATATCGGAAAGTCATTCTTTTTGCACAATTCATCTTTGAGATCGTCTTTACTCCTTTGTTCGGGTTTGTCATGTTCTGGACCATCGAATTCAAAGGCTGCTACAGGCATATATGTTTGTTTATTGAAAATGATGAAATCAAAATGCGCACTTAAAGCATAATAAAATTGTTTTTCTCCGGTTATGCTTTTTTCGACTTTGATGACGTCTGCCACTCGGATCTTTGGGTAGATGTCATATTTTTGAAATTTATTCTCTAACAACCTTTTCATAATGTGATACATTTTTTCTTCTGAGCTATTTAATAAACGCCGTAGATGTTCATTAGACATTTTTTTATAAATGATGGGATGAACAATCGAAAATACAGGGTTTATTTTTGGTTTTTCCACGTTTTGCGCCACATTTTCTACATACAAAGACAGCTTCTTTAATATGCCGCCGGCAGATTGAAGGAATTGAAAATCTCCTACAACGACTAAGGCTTCAATAGCCCTTGTATTCCCAACGTTAATTAAGTTCTTTTCTTTGTTTAACCATTTATCTAGTGGTTTGTCCATTCCGAAACTTACCACTGTGCTAAAAAAAATAATTTGTTTTTCGCCACCTTGAAAGGTGTGCACAGAACCAATAGCAACGTTTTCTATCAATTGGTCGTAGAGTTTCTTTATTTCTGGATTAATCGTTTCATCTTCTCGCCGCTTATTAATTTGTTCGATAATATGCCTACATTGGTCCTTAAAAGGAGTGGTTATTCCAATGGATTTTCCTCTTATATACTCAAATTTTTCTTCTATAAAATCAATAATCGCTTTGACTTCATAAGGATTTATGTTGCCTATTTCCGGTAAGCTAAGTGGGATTTCCTTTGTAGATATGTCTAAACCAAGAATACCTTGTAACTTGCTTTTGGTTGGGCTGGTACTTACTATCAGGTCATTATTATAGAACTCTTGGTTGCTGAATTGAATGATATCGAAATGGCAACGAAAGTGCTCATTTAAAAAGAACTGGCATTGGTCATCTAGTACATTCCGGTAAAAATCGAATAGGGAGTTGGCAGAGAATTTGTAGATACTGTTTTTTTTATCATCCATGGACACTCGATTTTCTTCTAGTAGTAATTCATCCCATTCTATTGGTAGTTCCGTCACCGGTTTTAATTGTTCATCATCTCCGACTACCAACAAGCGTTTTGCCCGTTTGATGGCTGGAAGAGATGCCGGGAGATTACATTGTGATGCTTCGTCGATAATTACCAAATCAAATGCGTAATTAATAGGTATACAAGTTGGAACAGATTGATTGGTACAAAGAATGATAGGATACAATTGGGTGAGAAGGGAAAAGTCATTAACTGAATCATAGTAGACTTTCTCATCATTTAGAATTCCCATCAACTGTTTTCTATTCGGTTCAGTAAAATTTTCAATCCTCTCGTGATCTAATTGTTTCAAAAGAAGTACATCATTGTTTAACTTTTCTTCAAGATTAGACTGGATGAACACTTTAATATCGTCCTCTTCATAGTTCTTGATTCCCTTTTTTTGGCTTTCCATTACATCTTTTTCTTTTAATAGTATGAGTAATTGTAAGACGACCTTGTACTGCTCCAATGCATCTAAAAATGCTTCGAATGACTTCTTTTGTTTAAGTCCATCGAGGGTGAGCCCTAATTTCCCAATGATTTTCCGTTGCCTGTTCAACTCGAATGCTTTGTATATCCATTTAAAAAAGCTAAACTGCATCCGGGGATGATTTCTTTTATTCTCAATGTGAAATGTTACTTGATTCAGGGCATGTAATATATTAACAAGTGGTGTTTCTTCCTTATGTAGTCTCGAGTATTTATCTAATATAGAATACGGGTTTTGTTTAATATCGGAATCCAAAATAAGTTCTTCCGTATAATCGATAGCTTTATATAATGAACTTATTTGCTTTTCAATATTTCGTATTAAATGAAGTTGCTTCAGTAACTCTTTTAGTGACTTATCCATTTCGTCACTTTTCTTCAATAATTCCTCTTTGTTCACTGTATAGGGCGTTGTATCTGCTTTAGCTTCATCTAACGCTTGTTTCACTTGCTGTATAGCTTTGGTTCGCAAATTTTCATCCCCTAAACGCAAGGTTCCTGTATAAAGTGTTTTATCTCCGTTCAACTTTTCTTTTACATTGTCTACGGCTTTGTTGTTCGTTGAAGCGACTAAAACGGTATTACCTTTCAAAACTTCGTTTGCAATGATATTTACAATGGTTTGGGTTTTTCCTGTTCCTGGAGGACCTTGACATAAAAGAATATCATTGTTTACATGCGTAACGGTTTCCCTTTGACTATAATTAATCAAAACTGGGCTCATCACATATGCATCTTTTCTTTTAGGATCTATAGGAAATGTTGGTTCTATGAATTTTTTCATTGGAGTAAAAAAGTCTGTACTCATGCGAGCATATTGTTTTAATTCCTCTACGGTCTTGTAGTTTGCATTGGAGGATTTATTTAAGAAAATGACACCTTTATCAAGAATATTATATCTTTTCAAGTTTCGACGAACATTCTCACTTAGTGATGATGAAGACATGTCTTTTGAAGTTAGAGCAGCAGTAACTTCTAGCGCATCTGCCAATGAAATCTCACACGCATCACTTGCAAAACGTTTATTGATGTAAATGCGGGACCTTTTTAATTGTATAATTGCTTCCTCCTCGGAAACGACTATCTCAGCATATAAGAATGGATAATATGTACCTTTACCATTGGATAGTTGCGGATACCCTAAGAATAAACTTGTGTTCTTAGCATGTTTGACTTTGGCGAAAAACTCCTCGAAAGCACTAGGTAACCTTGTTATTGCCTCAAATTGCTGAAACAAAGGTATGCAATTTTCTTTATCGATAACGTAGAAGTGTTCATCCTCCAATTTAAAGGATATTTTCTTCATGTCATCTATTCGAAGTGCCTCGATGTAATATTGAAAGAGATTTTCATGTTGTATCTTCCCGGTGCTTTTCGCATGATTACCGTAGTATGAATGGATGTGTGCTACATCTTCTTCTTTATACACATCAACAGGGAAAACATAATCCAGATTGTATCCTTTTTTCATTGCGATTGTCTCGAGCGGTACATCATCCTTTCCGAGTAAGAAAGTTGTTTCCACGCCATAGATGTTTTCAACCTTCAGTGTTAGGTATTGATTGTTTGATATACTCTTGCAAGTAAGATAATAGATGCCATTGTATGTGAAGAAATGTAATGGCAGTATTTTGTACTTGCCTTCTTCCTTGTGTTTACTGTCATATTTGATGTGTATGATTTGATGTTGCTTAACAGCATTTACAATAAAATCAATGGTTTGAAACATATAAATTCCTCCGTCACTCTTTTCATTTGTATCATTATTGCCACCACTACAAAAAAAAAGACGCATATGATTTCGTCTTTTGCAAAAGTGAGACAAAGGGGAAGTATAAATTTTTAACAAGGTGAGCAGAATGTTTGTAGTTCTTCGGCGTTCGCAGAAAAGGCTATGTTCGCCACCCTTTTTCTTGGTTTGTATCTTAATTTTTTCCAAGCTTTTGATCTTCACCAAACCTTGTTATTAAATCCAATTTTTCCGCTTGCTCTCCAAAATGAAAATCATCACTACATCTGTCCCATTTTTCATCGCTAAGGGATTGTTTGTTTTAGTCTGGAATTTATATGTTTTATGGGCAGTGGAGGTTATACGGGGAATTTGGTTGAACATATTGGTTTATATGGTGAAAGAAGAGACCAGGCAAACGGATAGATTTTTTTCATAAAAGTATTTCTTTAATGAAGATTTAACTATTCAAAAGTAAAAAGAATTAGTTGCTTAACTTAAAATACTATTTTAATTAGAGGTGTTAATATTTGGCGATTACATATCTGGGTGTAAATAAAAATCAAATAAAGCTAGAGAAACTAGAGGGGATGAGACAACAAAAATATGAGGATGAATTAAAGACTTATTATAAAGAAAAAGAATCAATAAAAAAGAAGAGACCATATTATATTATTATAACAATTATCTGTACAATTGTTATTTCCTTAATAAATCCTTACTTATCTTTAATACCATTAGTAGTATATTTTGCTTTAAGTTTAATTAATTTCCCCCTTAAACCTTATAAGGAGTTTTCAAGTAATCAAGAAGAAATCCTTAAATCGGGATTGGAAGGAGAAAAATATACTTTAGACCTTTTAAAAGATAGATTGTCATCGGCTTTTGTTATTTTCACTAATGCTGTTGCCCTAAATTTTGAAATTGACTTCATTATTTTAGGTCCAACAGGATTGTTTATTATTGAGAATAAGCACCTGAGAGGCACATTTTCAGGAGATGTAAATGGGAAGGAATGGATAAGGGAAAAAATTGGAAATTATGGTGAATTACACGAAGAGTGTACCAAAAATCCTTACTTCCAAGTATGTGTGCATAAGAAAAAATTGACTAGATATTTAAAAGAGAATAATTTTATACAAGAGATAAATGAAATTGTCTTTTTCTCAGAGGAAGCGAATTTTAATTTTAATGATGGATTTGGTAAGCCCATCTTTGATATTAGAGTTCAGGAAAATCTACTTGATTATATTCAAGATTCAAAGCAATTCATAAGTGAAAATAAACAAAAGAAACTTCTTGAGCTATTATATAGAATAACAATTAAAGAGGAGGATAATAAAGTTAATAACGCACTTGGTAATTGATTATTACTGCCATATTGTTGCTAGCAAAACGAAAAAATATCTATGTTCTTAATTGATCGAAAATATTTTTGCTCTTTTTTTGAGTTGCCAATCTACGATGGCAACTTTTATTATGTAATTAGAGAACCTGCTCACCATAATTAGATAATTCCATTGGAACGAATCTACTTTTTTTATACCTACCAACAACGTTAAATAATTGACGTTGTTAGTAGATATGAGATAAACTAATACTTAAGGAGGTTAAAAAAGTGTCTGTCAAAAAAACTGAAAATATGGAATATTTAATATCCGACCTTGTCGAAGTATTCGGTATTAGCCAACGCTCGATTCGTTATTATGAAGAATTGGGATTGATTCATCCGAGACGAACAGCTGGGAATCACCGAATTTACACCAAAAGAGATCGAGCGAGAATAAAAATGATTCTTAGAGGAAAGCACCTCGGATTTTCCTTGCAGGATGCTGCCAAGCTGATTAGCTTATATGATCTTGACAACTCTCAAATCAAACAGTACGAAGAAGGGATTAAGCTTGCGTACAAACATTTAAGCGAGGTGAGGGAGCGACAGAAAGAGTTAGAACTGTTAGAAAGCGATTTATTGAATGCCATAGAAGATGCCGAATCAAGATATAACGCACTTAAAGAAAAGGGGCAATCAGATGAATAAAAAGGTCTTGGTGGAACAACAGGATAGGGTAACGATTATTACGATAAACCGACCAGAAAAACATAATTGTATTGATGGTGAAACAGCGCAATTACTCTATGAAGCCTGGGGTCAATTTCGTGATGATGATCAAGCAAAAGTGGCTATTTTAACTGGAAGTGGCCCGTCATTTAGTTCAGGTGCGGATTTAAAGGCAATTGATTCATTAGGGCCGCAAAATCAATATGATGCCAGTTTTGCCTATGATGGCAAAGGGTATTTAGGATTTACAAGAATGACAGATATCTTAAAACCTACGATTGCTGCTGTCAATGGCTTTTGTTTTGCTGGCGGCTTAGAAATGGCGGCCTGGTGTGATATTCGCATTGCGGCAACCAATGCTGAGTTTGGCTGTTTAGAAAGGCGCTGGAATGTTCCTTTGGTCGACGGTGGTACGCAGCGAATTCCGAGGATAGTGGGCTGGGGCCGAGGGATGGATTTGATATTAACTGGTAGAAAAATTGATGCTAACACCGCGTTGGATTGGGGGTTAGTAACGGAACTGGCTGATCCTAGTAATCTATTAAATCGTGCGCTAGAGCTTGCACACCAAATGGCTTCCTATCCACAAGGCTCATTACGATCTGATAAGCAGGCGGCAGTAAGGGGGTGGGGACTTCCACTTGAGGAAGCACTTCGGATTGAATGTCAATTAGGAATGCCTCATACAAAAAGTGAAGAAACAAGACAAGGATTAAACAATTTCATCAATCGAAAGGGGTAATGAAATGATTGCTGCGGAGTTGATTAAACGAGGGGCCAAGTATTATGCGAAAGAAACGGCTGTTATGTATAAAAATCAGAAACTGACATTTGAAGAGGTTCATAAAAATTCCAATCGATTAGCCCATGCTCTCTTTAAATTGGGGTTGGAAAAAGGTGATCGGATTTCCTTTTTGTTAGCCAATTCCATTCATAGTGTGGAAATTGACTTTGCTATGTTAAAGTCGGGATTGGTTCGTGTCCCTTTAAATACAAGGCTTTCAGAAGAAGAACATTTTCATATGATAACGGAGACGGATTCCAAGGCTATTTTATTTACAGAGGAATTTTCAGTCAGGGTGGCGAGACTGAAGGAAAGACTCCCAAAGGGAACTCTGTTTTGCCAAGTGGACGGTGTTTCTAAGTATGATTGGATGATTCCCATTTACGAGGAAATGAAAGCGGTTACTGATGAGGATCCAATTGTTCCTTTAGTAGAAGCTGATTACGCCACCCTTCAATATACATCTGGTACCACTGGGAAATTAAAAGCAGCCATTCATACCCAGGGATCCTGGGCGGCTATGGCAACGAATATCTTATCTACACTTACAATTAATAATGGGGATATTATGATGCACGCTGCTCCCTTAACACACGCTTCCGGCATACTAGTCCTACCACATTGGATTCGAGGCGCTGCCAATGCCATATTACCAACCTTTCATCCTCAAGAATTTCTACAAGCTGTTGAAACAATAAAACCAACTACACTTAATCTAGTTCCAACCATGATTGTCATGCTCCTATCAACTTCAGAGGTAGAAAAATACTCTTTTGATTCTGTTCGAAGTCTCATTTATGGCGCTTCACCGATGCCACGTGAAGCCTTAAAGAGAGGGCTTGAATTGTGGGGGCCAAAATTTATTCAATATTTCGGGCAAACTGAAGTTCCTCTTATTCTATCCATTTTACCGGTTGAAGACCATATTTTAGGACTAGAAAATCCAGCTTACTTTGATCGGCTGTTATCTTGTGGCAGGCCAACAATTACAACAGACGTGAAAATTGTTGATGGAGATGGCATCGAGGTTCCTCAAGGCGAAATAGGGGAGATTGTTGTCTCCTCCAATCAATCGATGGCAGGGTATTGGAAGGAGGACGAATTAACTGCCGAAACGGTTAAAGGAAAGTGGGTCTATACTCGTGATATGGGCTACATCGACCAAGAAGGATACTTGTATTTAGTAGACCGTAAGTCGGATATGATCATTAGCGGTGGATTTAATATTTATCCCCGTGAAGTGGAAGAAGTTCTATACCAGCATCCCGCAGTCATGGAGGCTGCAGTCGTGGGAATTCCAGATGCAACATGGGTTGAAAGTGTGAAAGCATTTGTCGTATTGAAAGAGGGCCACACAACGAGTGAAGAAGAACTTATTGAGTTTTGCAAAGATCACCTAGCATCCTATAAAAAGCCAAAATCTATCGAGTTTATTGATAGCTTACCGAAAAGTGCAGTTGGGAAGGTCGTTCGGAGGATGTTGCGGAAGGAAGAGTTGAAGAGATAGCGTAAGCCATTTATGTGCAGAAGCTATTTTTAGTGCCTGACCCCCGACATATTAGTGTATTCGCATCGGGGGTCAGGTGCTATTTTCCGTATTCGATAGGTTTTGCCCCTTTTAATATGTCAATTTGATGGATTATATTCCAAAACCTATAATAATTCAGTTTGAAGCGACCTCGTGCTCGATTAAACAAATCATATTCCATTGCTTACAGTTATCCTGCCCATGCCGTTTCTCACGCATCATCCAAATAATTGAAAGAAATGAAGGCGGCCTTTGTTACGAATTAAATCCGATTTTCTATTTTTACCTAAAAGAAAATGGATTTAACGCAGTCTTAACAGACGGTGTTGTTTATAATCATGCTGCGGATGAGTATCATCAACTTGGAAGGACGCATGTAACAATTCTTTTAAATCACGAGGAACAATCGTATTTAATAGACACGGTCTTTGGAGGGAATTTACCGTTAAAACCTGTTCCTTTATCCGGTGAAACCATATCCTTCTTATAATGGAGAGTTTAGAATGAAAAAAGTAAACCATCCATATGGGGATTATTGTTTAGAAATAAAATTAAAGCATAAAGATAAAGATTGGAAAATTGGCTATGCTTTTGATTCCAGAAAATCTATTGAAGATGTAGCGAATTTAAATGAGATCCAAACAATTATTGCCGAACACCCAAAATCATCATTTAACAAACATCCATTATTGACCCGACTTACCAAAAACGGAACTATCACCTTAACAGATACCACATTTACCCAATGGGCTGACGGAATTCTATCTAAAGAGACCATTGATAACGTGAAATTCAAGGATCTAGCAAAGCAACAATTTGGGCTGTGAAATTTAGGGATTTATAAGCCTGAACCAAATGTGCTGAAGCGCTAGCCAAATAAAGATGGATGATTACACGCCCTTACAACAAGCATTGCTAGGTATCTGTCGGCAAAACACATCTCAAATGTTAAAATTTAGGGAGGGAGGTGAGGACATGAATGAAAATTTCTTTTCTTGCTACTCGAATTTTATATTAATTTATTTTTAACCGATTTTTCCATCAATGTTTGATGTATCTACACCATCACCAAACCAATCTTTTAATTTTTCCTTTGCTTTATTTTTAATGTCATCATCAATGTACATTGCCACCTGGAGGAGGGCTACTCCTAATGCACCCAAATCATCTGTGTAACCTACTCCAACTGCAAAATCAGGAATTAAATCAAAAGGTAGGATGAAATATCCCAAGGCTCCAATTATGATGGTTTTTGCTTTAACTGGTACTTCAGGTTTCTGAAGAGTGAAATACAAGAGTAAAACCGCATACACAACGGATGAACCTGCTTTTTTGCCAAATTTCTTTAGTTTGTCCCAAAACTTTTCATCGGAGAAATTTTTACTTGCATCTTCCATTTCTTTTTCGAATTCTTCCTCACTTTTTTCCATTTTCACACAGCCCTTTCATATGCACTAAATTTATTTTACTATAATCCAATGAAAATATTTGTTTTAATATATTCAATTTATAACCGTTCCTCTGTCATTGTTTACCCATTTATCTATCTTTCCCAACCAGTACATGAATAAATGTCTATTTTCAAAAGAAAATATATGTGTAGATTATTGGATAAGGAGATGGACAGGTGAAAGCTAACATACTAAGAGCCTTGCTTTTTACATTGATTCTCAGTCTGGTATCGTGGGGAGCAACCAAAGTACATGCACAACCTGAAAAACCGCCACAATTAGCAGGCGGGTCGGAGAATAAAGAACGGATTCGCCACCCGGTTTCCAATATTATTTTGCAACAGCGATATCCGGAAACGGTGGTACTTAGAGGGGGACAAACAGAAAATAAGGTGGCTTTGACCTTTGACGATGGCCCTGACCCTCGGTTTACCCCAAAGATTTTAGATATCCTTAAAGAGCATAAGATTAAAGCGACCTTTTTCTTAATGGGAGCAAGGGCAGATGCCTATCCCGACCTTGTTAAGAGGATAAAAGCCGAGGGACATATTATTGGAAACCATACATATTGGCATCCGAATCTCGTGACACAAGGTGATATCAGTACACTTCAAAGTGAAGTGACTAAAACAGAAATAAGGTTAGCTGAGCTTAGCGGCTACAGAACCAAGCTATTCCGAGCACCCTATGGCTTTTTATATAATGAATTAGTGGAGAAGCTAAAAGAGATGAATTATTCCGTTATTGCCTGGTCAGTGGATTCTCTTGATTGGCATGAATCTCCTCCTGAACAAATTTCCTATAATGTTCTCAGCAATGTACATCCCGGTGCCATTATTATAATGCATGATGGGGCAGCATGGGATGAAGATAGGACGAATACGATCAAAGCTTTGAGACTGATTATACCAGCATTGAAAAAACAGGGGGTGACTTTTGAAACCGTTCCTGAATTAGTGAAGATTCCTTACAAAAAATAAATTATTTCTTAGGTGCGAATTAAGGTTTATAAAGATCAATAATAAGTATCGTTTTAAATGGCATATAGAAAAAATCAGGCACCTTCCAAACTTTTTGAGATGGTACCTGGTTTATTTTTTTGATAAAAATAGATTACCACCCAAAAGATTGCAGAAAATAATTAGACTAATTATGGTGTCATAACCTTAAATACTTTTTAGGACTGGTCTTTTATGGTAATATATGAGGAATGAGTTAGGGTGGGAGGAGTTTAAAAATGAATATGATTGAATTAATTAAATCACGACGTAATATAAAAAAATTTAGATCTGAACAGGTTGATGAGACCGTAATCAAAAATTGGCTAAATGCTGCTGCGATGGCACCCAATCATCGGATGACTGAACCATGGGAAATTATTTTCATTGGTTCGGAAACAAGAGAAAAGTTAAATCATAAATCAAATTTTGGGAACGCACCTACTTTATTCGCAGTGTTGTCAAGGCATGGGGCAACTAAAGTTGAATCAGAAGAAAATGTTGCCGCAACAGCCTGCTTTATCCAAAATTTTAATTTGGCAGCATGGTCCGAGGGAGTAGGGACGTTTTGGTCATCTATTGGCATAACGGGGCAAAATCGTGACCTTCTAAAGGTACCAGAACATTTTGATTTGCTTGGTGTGCTTGCTGTTGGATATCCTGAGATGATTCCGGATCCTAAGCCACGAACTCCAATTGAAAACAAACTTACATACTTACCTTAAAACTGATTCATTACGAAGAATGTAAGCTTTTTACTTAGTTATGTAGGAAATGTCCTTTTTCAAAAAAAGTCCTATAGAAATCCAACGAGTTATTTTAACTAGCTCTTGATTATTTTCTTCATTCGTTATAGAATAAGAAAAATCAAAAAATTCAATTTAAGTGAAAACACAATGATTGGGAGCATTAAGGACTATTTATTGTATAGAGAGCTGTCGGTTGGTGAAAGACGGTCAATAAATCCCCCAACTCGCCCAGGAGTGGTAAGGCCGATATGTAGGCCTTAACGGTCGGCCGCCGTAATCGAGTCGTAAAGTGGATTCGTTTTGTTTTTTAAAACGAATCAAAAAGAGTGGTACCACGTAGGCAAAGCCTGTCGTCTCTTATGAGATGATGGGCTTTTTTTATTTTTTAAAATGGGACTATTAAAATGAAAAGGTGGTCGTGCACATGAAAAATGTTGAAAAGTATTCCAGAGGATATTTTATACCCCCGGTGAAAAGTTTGAAATGGACTGAGAAGGAATATATTACGGAAGCCCCAACATGGTGCAGTGTCGATCTAAGGGATGGAAATCAGGCGTTGGTGATCCCCATGGGTCTAGAGGAGAAGCTGGAATATTTTCAATTGCTTTTGGAAGTAGGCTTCAAGGAAATTGAAGTGGGCTTTCCTGCTGCATCAGAAACAGAATTTGCTTTCCTGCGTACATTGATCGAACAGGATTTGATTCCAGAGGATGTAACGGTTCAAGTGCTAACGCAGTCAAGAGATCATATTATTGAAAAAACATTTGAAGCACTTCGGGGTGTTAACAAAGCAGTGGTCCACCTTTACAATTCGACTTCAGTGGCACAGCGTGAGCAGGTTTTTAAAAAATCGGAAGAGGAAATCGTTGACATTGCAGTAACCGGAGCGAAGTTGCTTAAACAATATGCGGCCAAGACGGAGGGAAACTTCCAATTTCAGTATTCACCAGAAAGCTTCACGGGTACAGAGATGGAGTTTGCACTTGACGTTTGTAACCGAGTACTTGATATTTGGCAGCCAACTGATGAGAACAAGGTAATCATCAACCTACCAGCTACGGTATCCATGTCCATGCCACACGTTTACGCTAGCCAAATTGAGTTTATGAGTGATCACCTGAACTACCGTGACAATGTCATCCTTTCACTTCATCCACATAATGACAGGGGAACAGGTGTTGCTGATGCAGAGCTTGGGATGCTTGCTGGTGCACAGAGGGTCGAAGGAACGCTGTTTGGAAATGGAGAAAGGACAGGAAATGTCGATATCGTCACTCTTGCCATAAACATGTATTCACACGGGGTAAATCCGCAGCTTCATTTTGAACATATCCGTGAAATCATTTCCAAGTATGAGAAATTGACTAGAATGAGGGTTCATGAAAGACACCCATATGCCGGTGAACTAGTCTTTACAGCCTTCTCAGGTTCTCATCAGGATGCCATTGCCAAAGGGATGAAATGGCGTGAAGAAGCAGAACGTCAGTATTGGGCCGTCCCTTATCTTTTAATTGATCCAAAGGATATTGGCAGAGAGTATGAAGGAGATATCATCCGGATTAATAGCCAATCCGGTAAGGGCGGGATTGGTTACATCTTGGAGCAAAATTATGGGCTTGATCTTCCTGCCAAAATGCGTGAAAGCTTTGGCTATCATGTTAAAAATGTATCAGACCGTTTGCATAAAGAGCTTATGCCAAACGAAATCTATGACATCTTTAATAGGGAGTATGTGAATATAAATACCCCAGTCGGGTTTACTAATTACAGATATACGCAAAATGATCATTACGAAACGATTGTATCAATCCGGATTAATAATGAGATTCACGAATTTACAGGTGTGGGGAATGGAAGACTGGATGCCATCAGCAATGTTCTCCAAACGGCATTGGGAATTAGTTATAAGGATTTAGTGTATAAGGAGCATGCTCTAGAAATTGGTTCCCAGTCAAACGCTGTATCTTATGTGGGAATCACTGCATTAGATGGTACTGTTTATTGGGGCTGCGGAATTGACGCAGATATTATGACTTCTTCTGTTAAAGGGTTGTTTAGTGCCATTAACAATATGATTACCAGCGCTAAACTGCCAATTGAAACAGAATTCCACCTTACAAAAAAATAAAATCTTAAAAGCTTGTAGAAATCACAAAGTCAATAGACAGTTTCTACAAGCTTTTTTTTGTGCTGTAAAATTTCACTTTCTCTCAATGAAATTTTATCCTTTTGTTCATAAGAAATTATAAGGGGAATATACATCAAAATAGTGCGGCTATTTTTTACTGGGAGGAAAAATCATGAATGATGTCTTTGAGAAGACAGCTAGGTTTGAACATCGTTTTTGGCTCCAAATATTAGGTGATCATTCAAGATTTATATATGAAGCTCTTGCCCCCATTCAAAAAGTGGAGATTGAACAGGCCTCTAACTTTATTCAGGTATTTGATACACTTCTGGAAAATGCAAGCTCGACTGATGTGATACAATTAACCGTCCAAGCTGAAACAGAAGTAATAAAATTACGCGAATTTAAATTTGAATTAATACGAAAACATCTTATAGGGAAAATCAAAATTCACCTTTCACCCACCTTTCTTAATCACATGGTAAATGAGCTAGAAGAATATTTACGAATTCTAAAACACTTAAAAACAGGGCAAGTCCCACCTGTTTACCATGAACTACATCATCATCTTTTATGGTTGTCAGACGCCGCAGGTCATTCAGAAGCAATTTCCTCCAATTTAGACGGTGTTGAGAAGAAATTAAGGGACAAAAGCAATACATTTAAGAAGGGTTTTGAAGCTTTTTACCTAAAGGCTGTAGAAATGGCGGGGTATTTAAGAACCAATTTAACTGTGTTTCCTGCTTTGTCAAAAATGAATGTGGACGCCGAGTTAGAAATAAAGCTATTTAAAAACTTTTTACATGAAATAGAAGAACTAGAATTAAGTAATCAAGCATTAGGAACATTTGCTCCATTAATGGCGGATCATATGTCACGTGAAGAATGTTATTATCTTATGAAATTAGCAGAATCAGCGAATCTAGATTCACCAAACTGTGATCCAACTAAACCTCGACTTAAAGCATGAAAAAATATTAGGTAGGGAATCCATCTCTGCCTTTTTTCCATTTTTAAAAGGAGAATAATAGAATTTTGTCGAAGTATAGGTTGATTCCTACATTTTATTAGGAAATGGAGATAATATTTATATGATAACTTTTGAAAATATTAATACCCTTGGACATCTGGTAATTGAAAATCACCAATACAAACACATTCATTATCCAGAAATGTTACTCAGGTATGATAGTAATTTTATAGAGTTTAAAAATACACCATCCTTGGCTGAATTTAAAAATGCCGAGAATTACTTAAGAAATTATCATTTGAAAAATGGTCAAAAGCATGTAAAGTTTTATTTTCCCGCGAATGAAAAACCCGCAGTGGAAATACTTGATTACATGAAAAAAACAGGTTATGCAATCGGTTTTCTCGAACTATACACTATTCAACCTCGTCAATTTCCTTCAGTAGTAGACAACCCTGATATAGAGATTGATGTTGTAACAGATAAGACCCTTGAGACTTTTCTTGAATTACAATATCAGCAAGACTTAGAGTTTGGCAGTGAATTTGCAAATCAAAAGATTGAATTACATAAACGAAATTTCGAGGAACAGAATATTCTTCAACTGATTGCATTTTATAAAGGGAATCCAGCAGGCTCAGTAGATGTTATTGTATCGAAAGAAACAGCAGAAATTGATAGTTTAGGTGTCGATGAAAACTTCCAGAAAAAAGGAATAGGAAGCAGGCTGCAAAAATTTGTGATGGAAAAATTCCATGATAAGACCATCATTTTGGTAGCGGATGGAGAAGACACTCCAAGAGAAATGTATAGAAGACAAAACTATCAAAATCATGGATTTAAATATCACGCACACAAAGTTTACGAAAATTAGGCGCAATAAGTTGGTGTTACAGCGCAGTCCCATAACATACACTCTTCTTAAAACGTTTTTAAATTTTAAGATTAAGGAGAGGGAGATATGAAATTTGAGATGCAAAAAGCAAATATGCTTGCGGAACAAATAAATGATTTTATTCAATATGTCAAAAAAAGTTTTAATCCTAGAAACAGTCTTTATGCAAATAAAGATAAAATATATCAGATTAAACTGTGGGTGGAGGAATATAAGTTTCAAATTATAGCCGATGAGCTCCATCGAATAAATCAATTTTCTTGGGATGAAAAGTACACTTTTTATTTAGTAGATCAATTTCGAAAAGGGATTAACATTATCGAAGAATATGTATCTAATAACTACAACGACCTATTCCTCTTTACGTCTAGAATATATACTTTAAAAAATCTTATTCAATTATTGAAAAAGTGAAGTATAAAGAGGGATAATTTAATGTAATGGGAAGCCTATCACCTACCACTATGTTGTTTAATATAGTAAAATAAGATGAAATGATTGGAGTATAGGCAACATTCGAATTTATACAGTGTGGGGGATATAAGGTGACGTATCAATTAAATAACAGATTTAAAATGTTTACATTAAATTCAAATGAAACGCTAGCAGCAGAAATGGCTGAACTTTTAGGCTGTAAATTGGGTAAATGCTCTGTTACGAAATTTAGTGATGGAGAAATACAAATTCATATTGAAGAAAGTGTTCGAGGCAGTGAGGTATTTATTGTTCAATCCACTTCCTCCCCTGTTAATGAAAATTTGATGGAGCTCCTCATCATGATTGATTCCTTAAAAAGGGCTTCTGTCGGAACGATTAATGTTGTCATACCTTACTATGGGTATGGACGGCAGGATCGAAAGGCTCGTTCCCGGGAACCGATTACAGCTAAACTTGTCGCTAACCTTTTGGAAGCGGCCGGAGCAACTAGAGTTTTAACAATGGATTTGCATACTCCTCAGCTTCAAGGTTTCTTTGATATTCCGGTAGAACATCTATTTGGCGTGCCAATCCTAACACAGTATTATGAAAATAAAGGATTAGATAATATTGTTGTTGTTGCTCCGCATAATGGCAGTATTGGAAGAGCAAGAAAAATGGCCAAGCTATTACATGCTTCACTTGCTCTTATTGATAAAAGGACACTTGGGGAAAATGAGGAAGAAACCATTAATGTCATTGGTAATGTAGAAGGGAAAAATGCCATTATCATTGATGATTTAATTGATACAGCTGAAACTATTACATCTGCAGCAAAGGCGGTTGCGGAAAATGGCGCAACTTCAATCTATGCAGGCTGTACTCATCCCGTATTTACCGCACAAGCAATTGAAAAAATTGAAATGTCACCAATTAAAGAACTTGTCGTAATGAATACGATTGAGTTACCAGAAGAGAAAAAAATCCAAAAGATAAAAACGATATCCGTCGCCCCATTGCTAGTTGAGGCGATCGATCGGATTCATAATGAGAAAGCAGTTAGTCCGTTATTTGAATAAATTTAGTGTTTAGCCAACTACGCTAAGTAGTTGGCTTTTATAAAATTGAATTGACATAATTGAAACATGTAAGTTGTTATTTAGTTGAAATGATTGATGTAATACTTAACATTTTGGAGTTGAGGGGTTATGAGTCATGTTTTTGCAAAATGGTACGACTTTTTTATGAATCCGTTGGAGAAAAGGAAATTTAAACAGATTCGTAAGGAACTTTTATCGAATGCAACGGGATGTGTCCTTGAATTAGGATCAGGGACTGGAGTAAATTTTCCTTTTTATAATAATGAAGTTGAAAAGGTAACAGCTGTGGAACCAAGTAAACATATGATTGAGCAATCAACTCCAAAACTTAAACAATCGATTGTTCCTATTGAAATTGTTCAAGCGGGTGCAGAAGAATTGCCATTTGCGGCAAATACCTTTGATACAGTTGTTGCTACTCTCGTATTTTGTACCATCCCAAATCCGGGAAAAGCACTTCTAGAGCTGAAACGGGTTTGCAAACCGGAAGGGAAAATCCTTCTATTTGAACATGTTAAAATGGAAAATCACTTCCTGGGGGCACTCCAAGAGATGCTAACACCTGCTTGGAAAAAGATATGTGATGGATGCTGCTTAAATAGAAAAACCATAGAGCTATTGAAATTACATAATATTACAATTACAAGTGTACAAAAATACTATAGGGATTTATTTGTATATATAGAGTCTGTAAATAAGAAATAAAGCATATGATGGGGAATAAATTAGCCAACTATGATTAGGTAGTTGGCTTTTATATCGAATTAGAAATTTTTTATTACCATTTCCCTTGATAAAGTGAGGATGTACCAATTTTGTTAGAAGGAAAATAAGGAAATCCAACGAATGGTTTAATTGTATGAATATATAAGATTCCAATTTAAATTGGAAACTTAATACTTATATCCGAAAATTTTGTTAAAAAACATTAGGAGGTTTTGAGAAGAGAATGAGAGTATTAATTATAGGTGCAAGCGGAACACTAGGTAGTCATATAGTGGATGATTTAAAAAATGATTTTGAAATCATCCAAGTAAGTAAGAGTAAGTCAAATATTCATGTAGACATTACCTCAACTGAAAGTATCAAAGAAATGTATAGGAAAGTTGGTAAAATAGATGCAGTAGTTAGTGCAGCTGGGGCTGCTCATTTTGGCCTTGTGAAAGAAATTACTCCTGAACTGAATGACATCGCATTACGTAGCAAATTGGCAGGGCAAGTTAATTTAGTATTACTTGGACAAGAATACGTTAACGATTATGGTAGCTTTACACTTACAACTGGAATTTTGATGGATGATCCGATCCTAGGAGGGGCTTCTGCTGCGATGGCGAACGGAGGGATAAGAGCCTTTGTTAAATCAGCAGCTATTGAAATGCCTAGAGGTATTCGAATTAATAGTGTTAGTCCAACAATTTTGAGCGAATCTATAGAGAAATATGGAAACCTTTTCAATGGGTTTGAACCTGTGTCAGGTAAAAGGGTCGCAACTGTCTATAGAAAGAGTATTCAAGGTGCACAAACCGGTCAGAGTTATGAAATTTATTGATGCCACACGTTGTTTTTAAGATAGAAATTGTAAAAAAAGATTAGGTAGTTCAGTAAGTGAAATTGTTCATTTTTTATTTTAATAATGCTATAAAAGAATAGTAATAAAAAAGGAATCTAAATTTTAACAATTTAGATTCCTTTTTTATTGTAGGTTTTCCTGTCAATATTATGAAAAAGGCAAATCCAAAAAGATTATTATAAATATTATAAATATTTTGACTAATGTGAATGTATATGATATATTTACGGTATTCCATGGTCAGACCAAGTTTTTATTCCTTTTATTGACCAATGTAAACGATTGCAACAAACTTTTTACCTTGAAGGGAGCAGATGTTTTGTATTTCACTATCTATAAAAAAGAAGGTGAGAAAGAATGGAAACATTAGTAAACGTTAACGAAAGTATCGAAAGTACTAAAAAGATCACAGTCAATTTGATTGATTGTGATGTTCATCCCTTTATGTCTTCACTAGATGAATTGGCTCCATACCTTGATGAAGCATACCAAAAGCAACTTAATATTGGAAAATTTAAGAATGATAGGTTAAAGAATCAAAATAATGGCGGATTCACATTTCCACTTGGGAGGTATGGAAATCCGGGTCACGTACTTCGCACGGATGCAATCCCACCTAGTGGTGAGACACCTGGGTCAGACCCACAATTTTTAACAAAGGATTTATTTGACCGATATGACACTACATACGGCATTTTAAACATTGGTCATGGAACGATGGGTGCTTATCATAATGTTAACCTTGCTGCAGAATATACTAGGGCATCGAATGATTGGCTCTATGATAAATGGGTAAAAAGTGACCACAGATTTAAAATGACGATGGAAGTTATTCCATTAGACCCACAACTAAGTGTTAAAGAAATAGAAAGAATTGGTCGAAAACCAGGGATAGCCGGAATAAATTTGCGCGTTGTTAACATCCCGTTTGGGAAGCGGCATTTTTGGCCGATATATGAAATTGCAGAGGAATATGGTCTTCCAATAATCGTCCATCCTGATGCTGAAAATACGGCAGAATACTCTCCGAATCAGGCGATTGGCCCTGCTTCTACCTATATTGAATGGCATTCTACTCTGCCAATTATTGCGATGAGACAGATTCCAAGTCTTATTTTTGAAGGCGTATTTGAAAAGTTTCCAAAGTTGAAATTTGCTTTTATCGAATACGGTTTTGCCTGGATAGCTCATTTAATGTGGAGGTTAGATAAAAATTGGAAAGGGCTAAGGCAGGAAGTGCCTTGGTTGAAAATACCCCCTAGCGAATATATCAGAAGAAATATCCGGTTAGGCACACAGCCAATAGAAGAACCATTTAAACCAAATCACCTTCTAGAGTTGATTCAAATGATAAAGGCTGAAGAGATGCTATTATTTTGCAGTGATTATCCTCATTGGGATGGAGACAATCTTCAAAGAGTATTTCTTCGATTTCCAGAAGAATTAAAACGAAAAATATTCTATGAAAATGCTTTGGATACCTTTAGGTTTTAATTTATTCAAGGGAGGTAATTGATTCTTGAGTCCAGTAGAAAAAACACATAGTCAAACTCGTGTAGTTTTATTCCCCTATGATCAACTAAAACCAGGAGAAAGAAAATTAATAAAAGTAGACCAGCTAGAAATAGCCATTATGAATGTAGATGAAAATCTTTACGCATTTAGAAATGAATGCCCACATCAAGGCATCCCAATGATTTTCGGGTCAATAACGGGAACTATGTTGACCTCTAATCCTCAGGAATATGAATATGGACTAAATAATGAAATCATCACATGTCCTTTACATGGGTGGGAATTTGAGTTGAAAACGGGCAAATCATTGTTTTCACCTAATCAGGTTACGCTTCTAACTTATGATGTAAGAAGAGAAGAGAGAGATATTGTCCTTTATCTAAAAAGAAAGCCTGAGAATATAAGTATCATAGACTTTCAATGCATCCCTAATTGTAAATAATTGAAATTTTAAAATTCAAAATGCAATCCATATATTTATAGAGAGAAGGTAATTAAATGAAAATAATTGTTATTGGCGGAGCAGGAATACAAGCATTGGGGACAATTTATGATTTATTAGAAAATGATGCGGTTAATGAAGTAATGGTTGCGGACATTTTAATCGAAAAAGCGGAAGAAAGAGCGAAGCAAATTGGAGATCCACGCTTAACTGCAAAGCAGATTAATGTTCTAAATGAGGATGAAACTGCCGAAATTATTAAAGATTTTGACGTAGTTATTAATAGCGGTCCCGCATTTCTTTGTCCGAATGTAACCAGAGCAGCGTTAAGTGCGGGGGTCAATTATGTAGACCTTGGTGCTTGGCCAGAAGAAACGAACGAACAATTAGAAATGACAAAAGGCTTTGAGGCAAAGGGAATAACGGCAGTACTTGGAATGGGAAGCGGACCCGGGATTTCAAATATGATGGCATTAGCTGGGGTAGAACAGTTAGATACAGTATCAGATATTGATATTACAATAGCTATGAAGGATTTCACTGAATACACGTCTCCGCTCGTTACACCGTATATGTTAGATACCATTATCGATGAATATACCTTAAATCCTGTTGTAGTAAAAAATGGTAAAGTAACAAAAATTGATCCACTCGTATCAAGACCTGTAAAGTTTAAGGATCCTATTGGGCTTACGCGACCTGTATACACGATCCATCCGGAGCCAGTTACACTTTATGAATCATTTAAAGAGCTTGGTTGTAAAAATACGACCTTCAGTATCGCTCTTCCAAAGGAATTCCATGAAAAAGTAGAGTTTCTTGTTCGTCTTGGGTTTGGTAGTAAGGAACCGATTAACATAGGCGGCGTTGAGTTATCACCAAGACAAGCGCTTCTATCTGTTGTAAATCAATTGAATCAGCCAAAAGTGGAAAAAGAGCAATACAGTGTAACTCGTGTAGATGTTATAGGAATGAAAGATGGTCAACATGAGAAAATCATGGTTGAGGTTTACGTTGGAACTGAAAAGAAATGGAACATCCCAGCTGGAGCATTAAAAACTTCAGTACCGCCTTCCATAGTAGCGCAAATGCTTGCTCAGGGCAAAGTGACACGGAAAGGCGTTTTCCCTCCCGAAAAATGTATAGAAACGGCACCTTTCTTTAAGGAATTAGCTAAAAGAGGCATGGAGGTTTATTTAAATAAGGTTGAACATGCGTTGTAAATAATATTAAGGTCATAAATGTGTTTTTCACTATTTATGACCTGATAACAATAAATAAAATCAGGACAATAAAATTATCTGCCAACTTAGTACATGAGACACCTAGATGTTATGTTAATTTATTTAGGAGGTTTTTTATGAAAAAGTCGCTTAAAGGACTTGGTAATGTCGACTGGCCAGTAATGGGGATAAGTGGTGGATTTTTTACGTTATTTGTTGTTATGTATATCATTAATGGGAATTTTGTATCAAATTTTGTAAATAAGTCTTTCTCGTTCTCAATCAAATACTTCGGCTCCTTTTGGCAATTTCTTCTTTTAGGAACATTTTTTATTGCCATTTGGATTGCTCTCTCAAAATATGGAAATATTAGACTTGGAAAAATAGAAAAACCAGAAATGAGTACATTTAAATGGATTTCCATTATTATGTGTACGCTAATGGCCGCTGGAGGAGTATTCTGGGCAGCTGCTGAACCAATGTACCATTTTCTCAGTGTTCCACCATTTTTTAAGGGAATTCAATCTGGTACAGCAGAAGCAGTTTCACCAGCGCTGAGCCAAAGCTTCCTACATTGGGGTTTTCTTTCATGGGCAATTAACGGTACCTTAAGTGCGATTGTCTTAATGTGGGCCCATTATCACAAAGGTGCCCCGTTAAAACCACGCTCTCTTCTGTATCCAATATTTGGTGATAAGATTCTAAAAAAGAGCGTTCTTGGGACCTTAACAGATGCCTTTTCAATTATTGCAGTTGTAGCGGGAACAATTGGTCCGATTGGATTTCTAGGTCTACAAGTTGGATATGCGCTTAATTCCTTGTTTGGGATTCCCAATAATTATACAACTCAATTCTTAATTATTGCTGGACTTGTTCTCGTTGCCTCTATATCGGTTGTATCAGGAGTAGATAAGGGTATTCAATTATTAAGCAAGCTTAATGTATACCTCGTTGCATTTTTATTTATCTGTGTTTTATTTCTCGGTCCAGGACTTTTCGTTCTTAATGAATTTTTAGCTGGATTTGGAATTTATCTGCAAAATTTCTTTGGTATGAGTACCTTCCAAGATGCACCAGAATGGTTAGGATCTTGGACAATCTTTTTCTTTGGCTGGTTTTTGGGTTATGGACCAATGATGGCAGTCTTTGTGTGTGCGATTTCAAAGGGGCGGACAATCAGACAGCTCATTTTGACAATCGCAGTGATTGCCCCAATCATCATGAACTTTTGGTTCACAGTAGTGGGTGGTACGGGAATTTTCTACGAGCTATCCAATCCCGGGGTGATATCGGAAGCCTTGAATAAGGCAGGCCCGCCAGCAGCCATGATAGCGATTGCGCAACAACTTCCTTTTGGATCCATACTGGCTTTCTTCTTTCTATTAGCCACAATCATCTTTGTTGCGACAACAGCTGATTCTATGGCATTGTCAGTTTCAATCGCCATAACTGGAACGGAAAAGCCGCCAACGTTGGTTCGAGTATTTTGGGCACTAATTATGGGAGCTGTAGCAGTTATACTAATTTCATTTGGAGAAGGAAGTATAGGGGCCTTACAGTCATTCATTGTCTTTACGGCTATACCAGTGTCTATTTTGTTATTTGTAAACTTCTATACTGCCCCGAAAGTTTGTAAGGATTTATGGCGTGAACATAACGCAATTTCAAATGTGGAAAATGAAAGAAATGTAGGTTAAATTTCATTAATATTAAAATAATGAATAGACAATGGGGAGTTAGCTCAAATTTATAAGTAGTAATAATAGATTACATAATGAATTTTGAGCTAATTCTCCATAACTTTTTAATATTATTAAAGAGGATGAGATGTTTTTGGGGAATTTTCGAGTATGGAGCTATCTGATACTGGCCAATCTTTTTTGGGCGGGTAACTTTATTTTTGGAACTTATGTAGTAACGGAGATGACTCCACTCTGGATTTCTTTCGCCCGATGGTCGTTGGCTTTAGTTTTGCTGTTACCAATCGCTTTATATACCGAAAAACTGAATTGGAGGAGTATAAAAAAAGAATGGCTTTCTTTGTTGGTTATGGGTATTTTGGGGATTATCGGTTATAATCTAGTCCTTCTTACAGCACTTGAATATACTTCGGCAACTAATGCTGCGTTAGTAAGTGCATTAAATCCAGCAATCATTGTACTGTTTTCATTTTTTCTGCTGCGCGAAAAACTTTCAAAAATTCAAGTTATAGGTGTAGTCAGTTCTATATTTGGTGTAGTGGTAATATTGACAAAAGGAAACTTGGCTGAGTTTTTTTTAACACGTTATAACAAAGGTGACCTATTAATGGTCTTTGCCGTTATAATATGGACAATTTATTCCATTATAGGAAAAAGATTAAAAACCCCTCCAATCACTGCCACGGCTGTCTCTACGTTTTTTTCAATCGTAATATTATGCCCATTTGCTTTAATAGAAGGATTGGAAATTTCTAAGTTTAGTCCAATGGCGATTGTAGGAATTTTGTATATGGCTATCTTCCCCTGTGTAGGTGCTTTTATTTTATGGAATATTGCTGTAAGAGAAATCGGAGTTAGTAAGTCAGGCGTTTCTATGAATTTAATTCCTGTTTTTACAGCTGTTATTGCTATTACAGTGGGAGGAGAAATAACGAATGTTCAAATCTTTGGTGGCTTATTTGTACTTTTGGGTGTTTATTTAACAACAGGATTACTTGATCATAGGTTTAAAATCAACAAGGAATACAAGCAAATGTAAAATAAAAGTTATTTCAATATAAATTGTAAATTACGTGAATAATATATAATTATTTTGAAAAGTAACTAGGAGTTTCATATAATAAACAGATAGGATCAAAAAAATGAATACTCTGTAAAGTGTGCAATTAAAAATCATTTTAATAATAAAATAAAGGGGGGATTACTATTAAATTGAATAAAGTGGCACCGGTAAAGTCGTATATAAAAATTATGGATGATATTCGCCATTTAATTCTCGAAGGTGGGCTATCAGCAGGTGATCGATTGCTATCGGAACGTGAATTAGCTGCTGAGTTAAAGGTTAGCCGGACTGTAATTAGAGAAGCTTTAAAGTCATTGGAAATGCTCGGTATTATTGAAGTAAAAGCTGGTGGTACCTTTATTAAGGAACCAGAATTGAATGGGATGTACCATACCCTCTCCTATACTATGGCTTTAGATAATGTCACGATTTTTGAATTGTTAGAAACAAGGAAAATAATTGAGGTTCAAGCGATAAAATTAGCCACAGTCCGAAGAACAAGTACTGATTTAGTGATAATTTCAGAAATTTTAGAAGAGATGAAACAGGCATTAAATGAAAATGACCTTAATAAAAGTGTTGATGCAGACCATAAATTTCATTCGTATCTGGTTAAATCTAGCCAAAATAAGGTTCTCTCAATCATGATGGATGCAACATCAGATTTATTTCGGGAGGCCTTATCGATCACTAGAGAAAAATTAGGACAATATAGCGGAATGGATAAAGCGATATATGTTCAACATTATTCAATTTATAAGGCTGTTAGGGATCAAGATGTTGATTATGCCGAGAAAATCATGGCAGAACACCTTGACACTTTAGATAATGAATTGAAAATGATAGTCCAAGGAAGAGATCTGGAACCGCCAGAAACAGAAGAGTTGGATATTACTGAATTTTAGTTTTTGAGGTAGTAACTTATTATGTGAGGTGATATAAAATGTTAATCGTTTTTCCAGATGCAGATCATCATTTACCTGATGATCTCATTACTCCATTAAGACAGTATGGTGATTTTCAAACTTTTATTGGAAGACCTGAAACGAAAGATGAATATATTAATAGGGTTAGAAATGCTGATGGGATCCTCCTAGGATGGTCTATCCCTAATGAGGTTATAGCTGAATGCCCAAATTTGAAGATTATTTCATTTACGGGTATCGGTGCATCCAATTTTGTAGATTTGAGATTTGCAAAATCCAGTGGAGTTATCGTCACAAACACTCCCGGATACGCAGATAATGCGGTTGCGGAACATACTCTTTCGTTGATGTTATCCCTGGCAAAAAACATTAACCATAACCACACAACAGTAGCACGGGGTATTTGGAATCAATCTAGAAAGAGTATAGAGTTAAAGGGGAAAACAATTGGTTTAATTGGCTTGGGTGGAATAGGCCAAAGAATGGCGGAATTTTGTAAAGCAATTGGAATGAATGTAATTTGTTGGACCTTTAACCCAAATCCTGTAAGAGCTCAAAAATTAGGTTTGTCGTTTACTAGTATAAAAGACCTTCTTGAAAAATCAGATTTTGTTTCCCTACATCTTCCATATACAGATCAAACTAAGAAAATGTTAGGAAAGGAAGAACTTTCATTGATGAAACAAGAGGCTTTCCTAATTAATACATCAAGGGCAGAATTAATAGATACTGATGCTTTAGTTGAATTGCTTTCCTCAAAGCGGATTGCAGGAGCAGGTATTGATGTTTTCGATGAAGAGCCAATTTCAAATCAAAACTCACTTTTGGCACTTGATAATGTAATTCTTAGTCCACACATTGCGTATAACACGCCGGAGGCATATAAAGAAATATTGAGGATTTCAATTAATAACCTTGTAGAGTTTTTTAAAGGGTCTATACGAAATCCAGTAAATTTTTAAAAAGAAAAAATATTGTTAGTTAATAGGCTGTTGTGTTGATGATAGAAAGGGGTTAGGAAAAATGTATATTAACGGGGAATGGATCAAAACGAATGGAACGATTGAGGTATATAACCCGGCAACGGGTGAACTAGTGGATCAAGTTTACACAGTAGGAATTCATGAGACAAGGGATGCAATAGATGCTGCAAAGGGAGCATTTAAGGAATGGTCTCAGCTTCCTGTAGACATTCGCGTAAATTATTTACATAAAACGGTGGAAAAGCTAAAAGAGCAACGTGAGCAGTTAGAAACGTTAATTACGGAAGAAATGGGAAAATCCATTCACAATGCACGATACGAGGTTCAGAGCACAATCTCATTTTTTCAATGGTTTGCCGAGGAGGCACGCAGGGTATATGGTCGAATTATTCCTGCTTCTGCCCAGAATAAACGCATCAATGTAACGAAACAGCCTTTAGGAGTGGTTGGAGCGATTACACCGTGGAATTTCCCTTTATCAATGGCAGCAAGAAAACTAGCCCCTGCTTTAGCAGCCGGATGTACGGTCATTCTTAAGCCATCTAAAGAAGCACCGCTTTCATCGGTTGCGCTTTATAAAATCTTTGATGAAATAGGATTTCCAAAGGGGGTTGTCAATCTTGTTATGGGAAATTCAGATAAGATTGTCGGTACTTTGATGGAAAGTAAAGATGTACGAAAGATTTCCTTTACTGGTTCAACAGAGGTAGGGAAAAAACTTATTCGTCAATCAGCAGATTCAGTTAAACGAGTTTCTATGGAATTGGGTGGACACGCACCATTTATTGTATTTGAAGATGCAGATATCGATTTGGCGATTGATGGGGTCATTTCAAGTAAGTTTGCTTCATCGGGTCAACAATGTGTATGTACAAATCGAATCTATATTCACGACAGCATCTACGATGATTTCGCAGTTAAGCTCAAGGAAAAGGTTTCCCAATTAAGTGTCGGAAATGGTATTAATGAATCCAATCATATTGGGCCACTTATTAATGAAGGTGCCATTGACAAAATGGATGAGCAAGTGGAGGATGCTTTATCCAAAGGTGCATCTGTCCTTTTTGGAGGAAAAAGGCTTACTGGTGGTGAATATGATAAAGGCTTCTTTTATTGCCCAACTTTACTGCTAAATGGTAAAGAAGGAATGAAAATTTTACATGAGGAAACCTTTGGACCAGTTGCTCCGTTAATCCGCTTTTCTTCAGAAGAAGAAGTCCTTCAACGCGCAAACGAAATCGAATATGGATTAGCATCTTATTTTTATACAAATGACCTATCAAGGATGTATCGTGTTTCAGAAAAGTTGGAATATGGTATGG
Source organism: Neobacillus bataviensis LMG 21833 (assembly GCF_000307875.1). Classification (GTDB taxonomy): domain Bacteria; phylum Bacillota; class Bacilli; order Bacillales; family Cytobacillaceae; genus Neobacillus; species Neobacillus bataviensis. Next base: position 80,524 of record NZ_AJLS01000074.1, on the reverse strand, counting down.
TTGGGATTAATGATGCTGCACCTTTCTCTGTTCAGGCACCTTTCGGCGGTATTAAAGAAAGTGGATTAGGAAGAGAAGGCGGTAGCGAAGGAATAGAAGACTACCTAAATGTAAAAATGACATCTACTAGAATTCAAATGTGATGTCAAATTGTAAAATAAATCCGACACTCCGGGGGTTTCCTCCCGGAGTTTATTCTGTCAGAAATTATACTAATATCAACATTTAAAAAGGCTTAATTGTCATTAAAATAATTAGAACTATAGCTGAAACGTGTAAGATGTTATTTAGTGGAATTGCCTGTTTAGCTACCATATTATATTCTTCGGGTAAATCCTCACCTTGATGTTTTTCAAGGATCTCCATTTGAAGTTTAGCTTTTTTCGGAAGTATCCCTGCTGCAATGGGTTGAACTGCTATGTAAATGACGATGGAGGCTATATACCATATTTGCTTGAATAAATCCGGATTCATAATGGCCATTATGATGCCTGTTACGAGCAATGCGATACTTCCAATTTTGGCTAATTTCTCTGTTCCTTGTGAAACTAACAATGCAAACTTTGCTTGAGATACATTTTTAACCCTTCCCATCAACACGGGCATGCCGAATGTAGAGCCTAGTCCAACTACTGCCCCCACAATGTGAATGAGCAATACAAATGAGTACAAAGTCATGTTTTTCTCTCCTTCTTTTTTACTACTTTTTGATTTTACTAAATTTATGGAAAAATTAGAACAGTTATTTTTATATGGCATTCAGATGGAAAAAAATACTTTTTAAGCTAATTTATAGATATAATTTTATGGTAAAATTAGTTATTAATTGTTGAAAGTGGAAAGGTGGACTGGGTTATGTCCTATAATGCAGATCATTCAAAGGCTTTAGAAAGTCATCCGGATTGGTTAAATGTTTACATTGATTCCCCAGCTAAACAAAAACAGTTATATAGACGAACCTTGTTAGTTGTAGTTATTTCACAAATTTTCGGTGGTGCAGGACTAGCAGCAGGAATTACAGTTGGGGCACTGATTGCTCAAGATATGCTGGGCACAGATCAATATGCCGGGGTTCCCACCGCATTGTTCACTTTGGGTTCAGCCGCCGCCGCCTATCTTGTGGGGCGGCTATCCCAACGTTATGGTCGTCGGTTAGGGCTTGCAGCGGGATTTTTAACTGGCGGTATTGGCGCTATCGGAGTAGTGATTGCAGCATTGACTAATAATCTCCTATTACTCTTTGCATCTCTATTAATCTATGGAGCTGGTTCAGCAACAAATCTCCAAGCACGCTATGCGGGTACCGACATGGCCAATACTAAACAGCGGGCGACGGCCATCAGTATTGCCATGGTTTCAACCACTTTCGGGGCTGTTGCGGGCCCAAACTTGGTTGATGTAATGGGGGGATTTGCAGCGTTGATCGGTGTCCCAACATTGGCCGGGCCTTTCATTTTGGCTGCCACAGCTTTTATTTTAGCAGGTTTGGTACACTTATTTTTCCTTCGACCTGATCCTCTCCTAGTAGCTAATGGCCTTGCATCGGTGAAAAGTAGGGAAGGGGAAGATCTTTCAATTGTTAGCACCAGTGACACTCAAAGGATAGAGGGACGGGGTATCATTGTTGGAACAACGCTAATGATTTTAACTCAAATGGTTATGGTTGGCATTATGACCATGACACCCGTCCAAATGAGACACCACGGACATGATTTGAGTGAGGTAGGAATGATTATTAGTATCCATGTAGCCTTTATGTACCTGCCATCATTTGTGACTGGCGTTCTCGTTGATAAGATTGGCAGAACGGCCATGGCAATTGCTGCAGGTGGCACTTTGCTTGCTGCCGGTATTTTTGCTGCTATTGCACCTGGGGATTCCATGTTATTTCTCATCATCGCCCTTTCATTACTTGGGCTCGGCTGGAACTTTGGTTTGATTTGCGGCACAGCACTCATCGTCGATGCAACCCATCCCTCAACACGTGCAAAAAAACAGGGATCTGTAGATGTTTTGATCGCGTTAGCCGGAGCCACTGGAGGAGCACTTTCGGGGGTGGTGGTTGCCCAATCAAGTTATGCAACACTCTCACTTGCAGGAGGCATCCTTTCTCTACTGCTGATCCCAGTTGTTGTCTGGTTTCGTAAATAAAGTTCTAATATAAAATTATTTTTTAATGGTATTTTGTACTTTCATAGACTGAGTTAGGTTTCATTTTGAGATTTGGGTAAATAGAATGGGGTTTCATTTACCATATGAGGCTAATATATTTATAATCGGTCAATGGAATAGACTTTCATTGACCGATTGAGATTAATTTTGAGATTTAGGTAAATGAAAGATAGCAAGTAAAACCAGTGAAAATAGCTTAAATACAACAAGATTCGGACCGTTTTTGGTTTAAAACAGCGTGGGTTTTTTGTAGTGGTTTTCCAATATTGCTAAACGTATCAGCTTCAGTTTTAATTCTTTGCTCAATGAAAGCCATTCATGTTTTTTAATTTTCATGATTCAACCCTCCATTTGATTCAGAGTAGCATTATTTGAATATTATTTATGTTTTAAACTATTATCCTCTTAGTTTTTGTTTACCCATTTATTTCAAATTGCTAAACTGAAACCATTCTCCATTTTCTTCTAACATTCTACAAAATTCATAAATGATCATAAATATATCTGCCATAACCTATTGGATTGAAATAGGTTTGTTTCCAAACATGGAGCATGTTTGCTAGTCGAAAGCTGTAACGTAAATCCTTGCAATTGCATTCGATGAAAACGGGCTGTCCATTTTTTTTAAGTCCTATATCAAAACCGATATCGGCAAGACCCGCTAATTCATTTCCTAATGTAATCGCCATTTTTAAAGCAATCTCTTCCGTTTTCTTTTTCACTTCTTCAGGATTTAATGTACTCTTTTCTAATAATTCCTCGAATGGAAGAATAATAGTTTTACAATGGATTCACAGGTGGGACAAGTTCAAATCTTAGGCCAAACTGAAAAATGGAAAATCACTTTTGTTGATACAGGTCTAGACACAATGACAGGGAGCAGAATCAAAAGAGCGAAGAAATACATCGGGGACGAAAGCTTTATGGTAACTTATGGAGATGGTTTATCTGACATTAATTTACAAGAGTTGTTGAAATTCCACCGTACGAAAGGAACGATCGCGACGGTAACCGGAATCAAGAAGAAAAGTCAATTTGGAACTTTAGAAGTTAATCAGGGGATGGCAGAATCCTTTGAGGAAAAAACAAAGGTAGAAGGAATCATAAATGGCGGTTTTTTCGTTTTCCAACCTGAGGTGTTTAACTACTTAACAGACGAAACAACGTGCATCTTTGAAGAAGAACCAATGAAAAAATTAACCGAGAATCGCCAATTGTCCGTCTTTCTTCATGAAGGATTTTGGACAGCTATTGATACTTATAAAAACGTATTAGAGATCAATAAAATGTGGGAGCAAGGGAATCGGTTATGGCTTCCAAAGCAAAAGTGAGGGATCAACCGGATTCTGAGAACTTTTTTTGCATGATCGTAACAAATGGAAGGCTGTACCAAGGTCTTGCGTTGCTTGCGTCTTTATTTCAGGTGATGGGGAATGATTTTTTCCTATTTATTCATTGTGTTGATGATGAATCACGTAAGCTAATAAAAAAACTCAAATATAAGAATCTGTATTTAATCCGCGAGAAAAAATTGGATAAAGGCATTCGATTACTAAAGGAACAACGTAAGATCCATGAATACTGTTGGACCCTGAAGCCTGCTATATGCGAATATGTGTTGACTTCGTTTCCCAACGTAAAGCGGATTACTTATCTAGATTCGGATTTGTATTTTTGGGGAGATCCACGGTGGATTTTTAAAAACCAACCTGACTGTTCTGTGTTGCTTTCTAACGAAGAAAAATATAAACCTAACATGAATCAGGCGGCACTAAAAAGAAGGATTAAGATAACTGGTCTATACAATTCGGGGTTTATCAGCTTTAAACGGGATGAAATTGGACTCAAATCAGTGAAATGGTGGAAGGAAAAATGTCTGGAGAATTGTAAGATTTCACCCGAAGAAGGTCTTTTCGGAGATCAAAAGTATTTAGACGAACTCTCCATGTTATTCCCTGGTATTTGTTCCATTACAACACCCGGAGTAAATATTGGTCCATGGAATGAATTAAAGTACCAATTTTCTAACGTGAATGATTCGATTTTTATTGATGATCAATTGCTCATTTTTTATCATTTTAGTGGTTTAAGAGTAATATCCGAAGACAAAATCCAGTCTGTTTATCGCGGGAATCAAAAAAACCTGCCCTTTATTTATCAAAAATATCAAATAGAACTTAGTAATGTAGTCTATTTAGTAAAGAACATGGAACCAAACTTTTATGGCTTCGCAAACAAATCCGATTTGCAAAAATATTGGAATTAAGTTGCTTAGGGTAAGACAAGTCATTCAAGGAATGAGGTGTTTATGGTTTGGAAAGTGTTTATTGCACTATTATTACAAAAAGTAGATTGTATCAGTTCCTTGCCTTGATTGCTTCCCTGTATAAAGTAAAAGCTGGGAACTATCAGTTTTTTGTCCTCTGTGTTGACGATGAAACTTACAATCTCCTAAATAAATTGAATTGGAAAAAAGTACATGTATTCCATGAAAATGAACTAGCTGAGTCCGTTGTATCTTTAAAAAAAGAACGAAAAATACACGAATACTGTTGGACTTTGAAAGCCGTATTTCTGGAGAAGATTCTTACTAAGTATCCAAAAGTAATGCGAGTAACGTTTATGGATTCAGATTTATATTTTTGGGAAGATCCTGAGAAAATTTTAAAAAAACAGCCAAATTGTTCAGTCTTATTATCAAGGGAGGAAAAATACAAACCAGAATGGAAACCAAATTTTATCAAAAGGGTCACAAATGTAACTGGTGAATATAATTCGGGATTTATCAGTTTTAAGCGCGATGAGATGGGGATTGCTTGCTTGAACTGGTGGAAGGAGAAAACGATAGAAGCTTGCAATATAGACCCTAAAAGAGGGATATTTGGTGATCAAAAGTATTTAAATGAAATGCCTAAATTATTTACTACTATATGTGATATTGAATCTCAAGGCGTAAATATTGGACCATGGAATTATCTTAAATATACCTTTTCGGAAAAAGATGGACATATATATATCGATCAATTCCGGCTAATCTTTTACCATTTCAGCGGTGTAAGAATAATAGAGCGGGATGATCATCCAGAACTCATCCACTCGACCACGGAAAATACTCCTTTTGTTTTCACCATTTATCAGAAGATGCTAACCCAACTCATTACCCTGATAAAACATAATGAGCCAAGTTTTAACGGATTTGCGACGGAGGAAGACTTAAAAAGTTATTGGTAGGCATCAATATTTTTCATAAACCTCATTTTAGGATCCGGTTCAATTGATTCGTAATCGAGAAAAAATAATTTTGAGGGAAGGCCTGATATTTGCATGGTCGGCTTAAACACATTCTGGGAACATAGAAACGTTTTTGTGACGGGATGCACTGGATTTGTGGGAAGGCATTTGGTGCAAGAATTGCTTCAAAAAGGCGCAAAGGTAACCGGGTTGGTCAGAAACATCCATTTCTCTATTTTACAGGAAGAGTCTTTTAAACGAATGAACCTTGTTAATGGAAGTGTGGAGGATTTACAGGTCATTAAACAATCGATCGAAGACTTTGAAATTGATACCGTTTTTCATGTGGCAGCACAAGCTGATGTAGGATTTGCAACTCAAAATCCAGTGGCTACATTTGAAACCAATATTCGCGGAACCTGGAACGTTTTGGAGGCGTGTCGACAAACTTCCGTTAAACGAGTCATTGTCACATCCAGTGAAAAAGCCTATGGCGATCAATCCCCAACGCCTTATATTGAAACATTACCACTTCAAGGGAGATACCCATTCGACGTTTCTAAAAGCTGTGCAGATTTACTCACGAACACGTATTTTCAAACCTATCAACTACCAGCCTGTATCATAAGATGCGGAAATTTATTTGGAGAGGGAGATTTGAATTTTAATAGAATCATTCCTTATACCATTCAATCCGTTTTGCAAAATAAAGTACCGGAGATCCGCAATGATGGCACCATAGTCCGTGACTTTTTTTACATTAGGGATGCCGTGGAAGCCCATTTACTGGCAGCAGAAAAACTGGAAAGCAGAAAGCTAGCTGGAGAAGCCTTTAATTTCGGTTACGAAAATCCGCAAACGATATTGGCAGTGGTTGAACGAATCATAAACATGTTGAAGAGTGATTTACGGCCGTTTATTCAACATCAAGTTAGCCATGAAAGCAAACATCCATATTTATCTGCTAAAAAAGCAAAGGAGTTGTTAGACTGGCACCCAGCCTTTGACTTGGATACCGGTTTAGAAAGTACAATCGCTTGGTATCAAAAGTACTTTGGCATCCACTAGATGAATATAACCTACGGAGACGGTGAGGCTCTCACTGTCTTTTGAATGGTATTGCAGTGCAGGATAAAAATACCTAGGAAAAAAAAGTAAAAAATCTTATTGACAAACCGACGGTCGGTTTGTATGATAAAAGTGGAATATAAAGTAAACGAAAAGAGGAGAATGAAACGTGAAGGTTTCGTCTAAAAGAAAAGTAATCCAAATGATTGTTATTAGTTTGGTTATTAATGGTGCCGTTCCTGTTGTAGTGTATAACCTGCTGACAAATTACTATTCAAGCTTCGTCTCATTGTTAGTCGCAACATTGATCCCCTTAGCTGATAATCTTTACCATATTGTAAAATATAAAAAAGCAGATGCATTTGGTCTTTTTATGCTTACCGGCTTCATATTAAGTTTATTGGCATTTGTGTTAGGTGGAAATGAACGACTTATTTTATTAAGGGAATCCATGGTTACAGGATTATTAGGACTGATTTTTATTGCCTCACTGTTCTTTTCTAAACCGCTGATTTATCATTTTGCGATAAAATTTAGTGCGGAGGATGCATCTGAACAAAAGGGTAAGTTCAAGAAAAATTGGGAAATTCCCTATTTCCGTACTGTCCTAAGAATTATGACTGCCATTTGGGGAATTGCTTTATTGGGTGAGGCAATCGTTAAAATCATCCTTGTTTATGAATTATCCATTTCCACCTTTTTAGCCGTCTCACAACTTATTTTTTACAGTGTAATAGGAGCAGCAATTCTATTTACCATTGTATATCGTCGTTATGCAAAAGTACGCTTAGATCACCTTACCCATATTCAATAAACCAACTACTAGATTACGTAAGGAAGGTAATAAAATGAATCATTCAAACATTTACACTAATCAAAGCTTCCAACATATATTATCGATCACAGAAGAAATCATCCTCGAAAAGGGCTGTCGGAATACAACATTAAAAGATATTATTGAGAGATCAGGTTTGTCTAAAGGGGCCATTTATCATTATGTCGAAAGTAAGGATGAATTATTTGGTCTGATCCTTCAATCAAAAATTGAAGAAATGAATGAAAAATTTCACATGAACATTACTCGTTCCATTAGAGAAGGATCCTCTAACCAAGGAGGTTTCAACACAGTCGGCCAATTTTTTTCATCGCGGCAGAATACAAATGATATCGGCAATTTAATTTTTATCTATTTGTTAAGTCAGGATAATGAGAAGGTCCAAAAAATCCTAAATAATATTTATAGGTATAGTAAAGAAACAGGTGCGAAGTGGATAAAAATGGGTCAGGAAAATGGGGTGATTCCACCAAACATTGACGCAGAAAAAATGGCAAGATTGTTGATGACTTTTTCATACGGTCTAAGAGTTACCCAAATTTTATCCAAGGATGAGACGGACAATGTGGATTCTAGTGATATATTTAAAGTCATCATTAAGACATTAACATAATTCCCGGGTAAGGGAATTTTAAAAAACAAACATACCGACAGTCGGTTTGTTATGAGGTGCTGTAATGGAAATTCAAGCGATTGAACTTATTGAATTAAAGGTAGTGGTTCAGTTATATGCTGACATTACCGCCGATTTAAGGAGAAAAGGGATAAAGCAGTGGGATCGACTATATCCCAATCGATTTATCGTAAAGGCAGATATTAAAAATGGCCATCTTTTTGGTTTATTAGTAGATAAAAAAATAATCGGTGCGGTCGTTGTTGATACAAATGAAAGCAAAAAATATCAGGAACTTAAATGGGAGGATGAAGTAGGAAAATCATTATTAATTCATCGATTAGCTGTTCATCCAGATTATCAAGGGAAAGGTTATGGAAAACAACTGCTCCAATTTGCAGAAGACTATGCCCGTGGAAATGGATTTTCAAGTATACGACTTGATGTATTTAGTTTAAATACAGGGGCAGTGAAAATGTACGAACGGGCTGGTTATCAAGAAAGGGGAATGATTCGTTTTCCATTCCGGGCAGCCCCATATTTATGTTTTGAAAAAATAATAGCAGGGAGTATAAAAAATGAAAAATAGAAAATTTACCATAGGATTGATGTATGCAATTATTGGATTATTTACCATTTATATTTTCATGATGTTTTTGCTTAATGGAGTGGAGCACGCCCCGATGGTGAAAGGGAAAATGGCGGATCACGATTTCTCTCTGACAAGGTGGAAGTGGTTTTTCTACCCGCATATTTTATTAGGTACAATCTCGCTTGCCATTGGTCCGTTTCAACTGACAAGGAAAAGCCAACAGAACCCAAGGCTTCATAAAATGCTGGGAAAAATTTATGCGGTAGCCATTTTTATAAATATTCTAATGGTTCCATATCTCTCTCTTTCGGCTACGGGCGGGAATGGAACGATGATTGCTTTTCTTGTCCTTAATGTCTTTTGGTTATGGACCACTTCAATGGGTGTGATTAGGGCGACCCAAAGAAAAATAAAGGCGCATAAGGAATGGATTCTCCGAAGTTATGCGATTACCTGGGTTTTTGTCACGTTTCGGATTGTTGTCATTCCATTTTCATTATTTTTAGACAGCTCGATTGCATTTCCAATCGCTGTCTATCTCGGAATTGTAATAAACCTGTTATATGTTGAAAGGCGGAATCGTAAGAACAAAAAATATACAAAAGTGCAAGTACACCCAACCACCAAACTGGATTAATGATAGTCCAGATTTTCAATGTAAAAGCAGCAGAATCCAATTCTGCTGCTTTTGATTGTATATGTTGATTCGTAAGCAATACAATATGGCCTTAATCTAAATATAAATAATAGTCCTGTGAATGGTAGCTTCTAAATCCGCATGATTCATAAAGCTTCAGGGCATGGGCATTTTTCGCCTCGACCTCCAGAAAAATGGGCAGCCCTTTTTGATGTTCCATTTTTACCACTTTTGATAAGGCCTTTCTCCCAATTCCTTTTCCCTGCAATTCGGGAAAAACAGCGAATCCATAAATCCACGCTTCGCCATTCGATTCGGAAACTCGCATTTTTCCAGCTGTTTTTCCGTCCACTTCAATTATTAGCTTTTGGTCACTGCTGTTTTCTTCTATCATCTGTTCAAACCCTTTTGCTTCATTTTCCTTAAATTCGAAGCACAAAACGTCTAGTTTTATTTCTGCTTCTCTATCCTCTTTTGAAAAAGACGATCTTAGGATAACGGCCGGATCTACGGACAATTCCGTTTCCTGCCACTTCATTTGGTATTCAGCAAATGAAAATGTACATGGAATAGTATTTACTAACTCTTTTGCGGTTTGTGAGACTGTTGGAGCATTTAACAAGATTGTTCTACTATTTCGTTTCTTCGCTTCCTCAATGCCCATTTTTAGTAAGCTCGAAAAAATTCCTTTGCGCCGATAATCCGGATGTACCATCCCGCAAAGTTCTACCTTATCTCCAAAGCCATAGCTTCCCAGAAAACCGACAAGCTTACCGTCTTCATAATGGAAGAAGTCTTCCTTGTAATTTCCGACCCGGTTTTCAAGCATATCAAAATTCAACTTCAACTGAAAACCGCCCTCTTGCTCACAAACTTTCTGAAGTGCCTTTATTTCAACTAAATGTTTCTTTGTTAACATTCTTTTCCTCCTATTCAAAGCCTTCTATATTATTCTTTTCCATACACCATCATTCCTTCTTTGGTCTCAAAGGATTTTCTACTTTCTTACAAGGAATTTGGGAAAATAACATATAATAGGGGGGATGTAAAAAGGTAATTAGCTTGAACAATCAGAAAATTAGTGTTAAGTTCAATTCTAAAAACCTCGCCATGGGGTAAACCCATAAAAAAAGACGAAGGAATACAAGGTGATATTATTGACAGAGAAAAAAGGTATAAATGAAACTGGATGGAACTTTGACAACAGTTATGCCCGTTTACCAAAATCATTTTTTACAAACTGCGAGCCAACCCCTGTAAGCTCACCCAGTTTGATCATTCTTAATCACCCCTTGGCAAAATCTCTGGGATTGAATGACCAGGAGCTGGAAAGCGAAAATGGCGTTGCTGTTTTTGCTGGCAACCGAATTCCAGAAGGTGCTTTGCCGCTTGCCCAAGCATATGCAGGGCATCAATTTGGACATTTTACCATGTTGGGGGATGGCCGGGCGATCTTGCTTGGCGAACAGCTCACCCCTTCGAGTAACCGTGTTGATATTCAGCTCAAAGGTCCTGGTAGAACTCCGTACTCCCGCGGCGGCGATGGACGAGCAGCACTTGGGCCGATGCTGCGTGAATATATCATCAGCGAAGCTATGCATGCGCTTGGCATTCCTACCACGCGTAGTCTAGCGGTAGTTGCAACCGGAGAGGCGGTAATCCGTGAAACAGACCTTCCTGGTGCCATTTTGACCCGTGTGGCTGCCAGCCATATACGCGTCGGCACCTTTCAATACGCGGCAAAATGGGGTACAGTCCAGGAACTCCGGACCCTCGCTGATTATACAATAGGACGTCATTATCCTGAAGTTGAAGCGGCAGGGAACCGCTATCTTTCGTTTCTTCAGGAAGTGATCAAGCGTCAGGCTGCTTTGATAGCCAAATGGCAACTGGTTGGCTTTATTCACGGTGTGATGAACACCGACAATATGACCATTAGCGGAGAGACAATCGATTATGGTCCTTGTGCCTTCATGGATTATTATGACCCAGAAACGGTATTCAGCTCCATTGACAGGCAAGGCCGGTATGCCTATGGCAATCAGCCGTATATTGGCGGGTGGAATCTCGCACGATTTGCTGAAACACTCTTGCCTCTGCTGCATGACAATCAGGAAGAGGCTGTTAAACAGGCTCAAGATGCAATTTCAAATTATATGGGGTTGTATCAAAGAAATTGGCTAGCGGGAATGAGAGCAAAATTGGGGATATTTAACGAAGAGGAACAGGATGAAGCCCTTATTAATGACCTTCTGAATATGATGCAGAAGCAGCGTTCAGATTTTACCAATACATTCCGTGCCTTAACCTTCGAGACGCAAGAGGATACAGTTCTGTTTGGAACCCCGGAATTTGACCGATGGTATGAGCGGTGGCAGGCGAGATTAGGAAGACAGAAAGAACCAAAAGCCTCTTCCCATCAATTGATGCGAGAGAGCAATCCCGGGGTTATTCCAAGGAATCATAGGGTGGAAGAAGCACTAGAAGCGGCAGTGAATCAGGGAGACTACAGCGTAATGGAGCGGCTGCTTGTTGTGCTGTCCAAGCCCTATGCGCACACCAACGAACAAGTTGATTACTGCACATTGCCTGGGCCATCAACCAGTCCTTACCGAACCTTTTGCGGTACCTGATAATAGCGTGTATAGGGAAACTTTGAAACTTTCTTACTGCTGTTCTTATTTTTTATGCGCACTTGTATTATAAATGATAAAATCGATATTAAGTGATTTTTATTAAGGCGGGTGAGGCATAAATGGTAAAACATAAAATATTGGATATTTTAGAAAAAGAATTAGTGGTTGCACTGGGGTGTACTGAACCTGTAGCGATTGCTTTAGCGGCTGCAACGGCCAAAAGCTATGCTTCTGGGGAAATAAAAGCCTTAAGCGTAAAAGCGAGTGGAAATATTATTAAAAATGCTAAATCCGTCGGAATACCAGGGATGTCTGCTAAAGGACTTGAATTCGCGGCAGCCATTGGGGCAACAGCAGGAGATCCTGCTAAACAGCTTGAGGTTTTAAATGGGCTCACTTTGGAGGACGAGCGGAATGCGTTAAAATTGATTGATGAGGGTAATGTAACTGCCAGTCAAGCAGTCACATCTAAACGACTATATATTGAAGTAATTTTACAAACAGAAAAACATACTTCTCGGGTAGTTATATCTGATAATCATAGTAATGTCAGTCTTATTGAAGTGGATGGTAAGGAAGTGTATCAAGGTGGCTGTGAGAATATCGGCATCCAAACCGATGAAGAGGAATTAGAAGCGCTCACGATTGATGAAATATATGAGTGGATTTTACAAGCTGACCTAAATGATTTAACACTTATAAAAAAGAGCATAGAGTTAAATCAAGTTATTGGAAAAGAAGGACTTTCTGGGAATTACGGACTAAATGTCGGCAGAACAATAAAAGATAATGTGAAAAAAGGCATATTATCTGATGATTTGGCGACGGCTGCGATGTCTCTAGCGGCTGCCGGTTCGGATGCGAGAATGGCGGGTTCCACACTTCCGGTGATGGCGAATACCGGGAGTGGCAACCAGGGGATTGCCGTCACACTACCTGTTGTGGCGGCAGCGGAAAAGCTGCAAGTATCCGAAGAAAAGATGATTCGCGCCGTTGCGCTTAGCCATTTGATTACTATTCACATTAAATCTAGATTTGGGCGTCTATCTGCTTTGTGTGGTGTTACTGCTGCCGGAATGGGGGCAAGTGGAGCCATTGTGTATTTACTAGATGGAGGTCTACAGCAAATTAAGGGAGCCATTCAAAATACCATTGGCAATGTTTCCGGAATGATTTGCGACGGGGCAAAGGCAGGCTGCGCTATGAAAGTTTCAACCTGTTCAAATGTTGCTGTCCAATCAGCTCTTTTGGCATTGAACCATCAAGAAATCCAATCGACTGATGGCTTTATTCATGATGACGTCGAAAAGAGCATCGAAAGCTTCTGTAAGCTTGGAAATGAAGGAACAAGGCAAACAGATGAACTAATCTTAAAATTAATGCTAGAAAAATAAAAAAGGGTGTCAGGCACTATGTGAAAAATTCACATGGTGCCTGACACCCTTAATAATCTAGGGACTGTGTTTAACATTTAAAGTTTTGTGCGAAGGCTCAATAGCTCTGGGAAGAATGGGTGGTCAAGCACTTTTTTGAGATAGGTGACGCCGGAAGAGCCGCCTGTACCTTTTTTATGCCCGATAATTCTTTCTACTGTGGACATATGGTTAAAGCGCCAGAGCTGTTGTTGATTACCGATATCTACCAATTTTTCTGCCAGCTCATATAAATCCCAGTATTTGTTGGTATTACGATAAACGGTCAACCATGCTTCTTCGACACTAAGATTGGGAACATAGCTTTGCGACCAATCCCGATTCAAAACCTTTTCATCAATAGGTAATCCATGGGCGGAGAGAGCTAAGAGGGAGACATCATAGATACTTGGTTCATGAAGTGATTTCATCATAGAGTCATATCGATCAACCTGATGTTTATAAACCGCTAGGGTATGGGCATTTTTTTGTCCTAAAGCAAACTCAATTAGGCGGTTTTGATAGGATTGGAATCCAGATGAACTGCCAAGCTTATGACGAAACTGCATATAATCTGCTGGGGTTAACGTAGTTAGAACGTTCCATGACTGAATTAATTGTTGTTGAATTCTTGCCACACGCGACAGCATTTTAAATGATGGTTCCAGCTCGTTACGTGAAATACTCTGGATCGCAGCATTCAATTCATGCAGAATAAGCTTCATCCATAACTCGCTCGTTTGATGAATGATAATAAACAGCATTTCATCATGGTGATTCGAAAGCCGATGCTGGCTGGATAAAATGACATCAAGGTGTAGATAATCGCTGTAGGACATGTCTTTTTGAAAATCGGTTTGAATTTCCTTTTCGAGCCCTGTTGACTTGTTTTGCCCACCATTTTCTAGATTCCCCATTTATTCATCCCCCTTTTATATAAGTCTATTTTATTTTTCTTATTAGATTACTGGAAGCCATTAATGGGATGAATGAAGGTTTTAACCTAGAAAAATGTTTTAAGTAAATATCGGATGGGACATTACTGATAAGATAATTATAAGGGAGGTTTCAAATGGACAGTAAGACGAAATGGAATACGAAATATCAAGAACGCATGAATGACTTAAGAGAACCTGCTCCGAATCCTAGATTAAAGGATCTGTCTGCCTATCTTATTGGCGGCCAGGCGCTAGATCTTGCTTGCGGCCTTGGCGGGAACAGTTTGTTCCTTGCAGAGATGAAATACCAAGTGGAGGCTATTGATATTTCGGACGCCGCTATTAACTATATTCAGGAACAGGTATTTATCAATAAGCTCAACATTCATCCAAGGGTATGTGACCTTACGAATGGGGGTGATCTCCACTGGAAAGACAATTCTTATGACTTAGTTGTTATTACGTATTATCTTGACCGTTCATTATTTCCAAATGTTAAAAGGATGATCAAAGAGAAGGGTTATTTTTTCATGGAAACCTTCTATCAGTCACAACAGTTCGAGAATCAAGGCGTATCAAAGCATTATAAACTGCAGTCTCAGGAGCTGTTGTCTGAATTTGGCGATTGGATCGTTCTCTTTTTTGAGGAAAATGAACAAGTGGGACGGCAAACGATTTTTTGTCAGAAACGGTAAAGGAAGGAATGATGATTATTCTAACAACTTTCATTTTTACTATTCTATTTATTGGTGGCATCTACTATTTAATTCGAAATCTAGTAAATTTAAAGTCAGCAGCTGATCTCTCGGCAGATGCGCTTTATCCTGTTAAGGAAAATGAATTTGCAAGCATTATTATACCGAATGAATGGAAACAGATGGAACCTCTTACAAAAAACACTAAGTCCTATCGGTATGTGAAATGGGGGACGTTGGCTGCCCTTGTTTTGTTATCAATTCTTTTGGTGATGGTTCTTACTACTGATTGGCTCGGCTCTTCCTATTTCAGTTTGGCCTATTTGTTTTTTGTTATCATTAACTCAATCCGCCATCGCGGCAACTTCTTTATTTTAGAAAAAGGAATTATTCTTAATGGAAGATTTGTGCCTTTCAATCAAATTAAACATTCCGAAACAGAACAAATTGTCCGTTGGCATGCCTTATATGGTCTGGATTCAAAGGTAAACAATGCCTTTAAGCTGACAATTAAACTGAAAAGAACTTTATTCCAACCCCAATTCTTAGTGGTCGAGAATGCTGCACAGCTCGAGCAAATTAGCGCTTTATTTCACCAAAAAGGGGTTAATTTCGAATCAAAATCTGCTTGATTTGAGATGCAACAGCAGGTTTTTGAGGGGTTTTTCTGAAGTTGGGCATATGAATGATTCTCGAACTAGTGTTTCGCAATTCAATAAAAGAGTGTTAGTCGACGAAGAAGGAAATTCCGACTTAAGAGTGGAATGGATTACTTATAGATAATATGGACGAAAAGGTGGACGAAAAATTAAAATTCATTTTTAGTGATAGATAAGATTATGATCGTCTACTTGATCCGCTATAAAAAAATCCATTGGGCGGGCAAAACCAAACTGGTACTTTCCGAACAAAAGAATATTCCGGCCCAATGGACCTTAGAGAACAGTATTGAGTTTATGAATCAAATTGATGTAGATCCCATTACCTTTGTGTCATTTATTGGCGGAAAGCAGAGCAACGGATTTATGGTATTCCAAATACCGCCCTCCGTTACAAAACTTCCGACCCTTTCCATTATAGATGACAAGATCTTGGCGATATATGCTTTTCTCGTATTCGGCCTCTTTCTATTTGTCTCTTGGTTATTTTTCTTCAAGATACGGAAACGGCTCGTTCATCTCCAAACCGCCATGACGGAAACGAAGGAAAACGGGATTCCCGAAAAGATCGTTATCGATAAAAAGGATGAAATCAGTGAATTAGGCAAAGCGTTTAATCATATGATCGATGAACTGATAAAAAGCAGGCAGCATGAACAAAAAGAAGAAGCACTCCGCAAACAGCTGATTGCTAATATATCCCACGACTTACGAACACCTCTTACAACCATTCGTGGGCTTGCCTATTCATTACAAAAAGAACCTATGTCGTCCAAAGGGAAAGATTCACTTCATTTAATTGAAAACAAGATAGATCTCCTAAGCCATCTGCTTGAAAATCTCCTTTCCTACACGCTATTATCAGCCGGAAAATACACATTACAAAGAAAAGAAACTGACATAATTCGGTTCATTCGGGAATCAATGGCAGGATGGTATCCGGTATTTGAGAAAGAAGGCTTTAAAGTAGACTTTCGTCTGCCCGATATGGCTTTGATCTGGAATATCGATCCCCATTGGTTCATGCGCATCCTAGACAATCTCTACCAAAACGTGATAAGACACTCTAAGTCGGGGCGGTTTGTCGGTGTCCGAATCGTGGATGATGAAGGGAAAACAGCCATTCTAATTGAAGACAGAGGCCCCGGCTTGGATGTAACAACAGACAAAAAGGGAGCCGGCATCGGCCTCTCCATCGTATCCCTCATGCTTCAGGAAATGCAATTAGGTTGGAAAATAACAAGTTCACCAAAGGGAACGGAAATCTATCTGTACGAAAAAGAAGGAAACCCCGAATTAAACAAAATTTAAACGAAACCTCACCTTCATTTTAACCTTTACTGATTAGGATGAAAGTGAGGTTATTTGTTTTGAACAAAAAAAAAGGATGATTACGTTGAATTTCACATCGTCATTACGGAATAAAGAGGCTAAAACAAAATGGTACCGTTGGCCCTCATGGATTGGTTATGCTGCCATGTTATGGTCGGCGCTGTATGGAACATTCCATCTTTATTGGTTATGGGGTGGAGCTGGATATCCTTTTAATAATGACGGTATAGGATTGTTCTCCGCCATGGTTACCCATCTTCCTCCAAAAGTTGGCGGTATTGTTTTTGTCGCGCTATGTCTCATGTCTATTGGAATAGGCCTGGTCATGCAAAAAGGACAATTTAAGGCCTTTTCTCGGCGGTTTGCGCTTGCCTATTTATGGGGGTTCTCTGTTGCTCTGCTCCTCTTTACTCCTGATACCAGGTTAATTGCCGCTATGGCTTACGCTTTTTTATTTAAATTCGACTATAACTGGCAAATGTTGAATCAAACTTTTTGTATTCTTGGCGCGCTTTTTTGGATGACGGCCGCTGTTGTTTACCAAAGAAAAGCTCGGCATGCATGCGAATATTGCGGGCGGAATAAAGAAGAAGAACCCTTTTTCTTGGTGCTTTGGGGGCGTTTGTTAACCGTTATCGCCGCACTGGCGCCCCTGCCCTAAGCCCTAATTCGCTTCGCGTGGGCACTCGATATCCCTTTAGGAGTTGATCCGCAATTCCTTAGGGAGTTCTCGAGCGCAAATCCGATGGCACGTATGACGGAATGGGTTTTTGGATCTGTTTGTATAGTCGGGGGTGTCCTGACACTTGGTTTGATTCAAAAATGGGGTGAAGTCTTTCCTCGCAGGTTCCCGTTCATTGGCGGAAAAAGAGTACCCATCATGCTGGCAGTGATTCCTGCTTCTATTGTTGCCATAGCTGTAACCGCAGCAGGTTTTGTCTTTACATTTGGTATCTTTGCCGCGGCACTTCATCTTGAGCCGATGGACAATAACATACTCAGTCAGGGCTGGGGTACTATGGGACCTATGATTTTTTGGGTGCCATGGGGAGTGGCTCTTGGGCTGGCCGTGATCGCCTACTATTATCGTCGGCGCGGCCGATGTTCCACTTGTGGAAGAAGTTAAAAAGGAGGATGTGTGAACATGAATGAAAAAACAAACAATTTGAAAGCTCAAACGGAAAGGCTAAATGCATTTGAACAATGGACGAAGAAAGCGGTATGGCCAGCTTACCTCGGTTGCCTTTGGGCAGTCATATATGCCGTTTTCGTCCGATTTTATCAAGCGGCAGGCGGAACTTTAGGTCTTCCTGGGCAGTTAGAGGATCCTAAAGGGGCGTACATGGCAAGTTACCTTGCAGGCGTCTTAATCATGACCTGCGGGTTCATTTTAATTGCTCTTGTCAAGCCATGGGGAAGAGTAGTCCCGACATGCGTGCCGTTAATTGGGGGAAGACAAATCCACCGTCTCATTATATTAATCCCTACCCTTTCCTGTACTGCGTATTTAATTGCGCATGGAATCAGTGGGATCATAACAAAAGCCCTTCTTCTAGTAGATGTTATTACCATTCATTTCACTGGCTGGATTTCACTTGATGTCCACAGCTTGGCGTTATGGGATCTTTTGTTTTATGAGCCGTGGTTTGTAATTATGGGCATTTTGTCCGGGTTAACAGCTTCCCATTATGCGCTAGCTTCCGGCATTTCTCTTTCTGCATTTAGACGGAGCATGGTAATCTATTTAATTACGGTTTTTCTCCTCTCGGTGTTTTGTGTATTCTATATCATTGTTAAACTCACTTGAATGTGGCAGGGGTCCGTTGTCCCTTTAAGGGCCCCTGTTAGTTGTTATTGTTCAATGTAAACAACCTCCTTCATTTTGATTGCTATAATGTTTGTATTGTTCTTTCTTGTAATTAAAAGGTAAAAAAGTTCCATTAATGCAATGATTATGTTAATTTTAATAAAAAAAAACTTATTTCATCTAATTGTTACGGAGGTATATATGTGGAATGGTTTGTCAGTCTTCCAGCTGTTATGCAGGCACTATTGGGGACATTATTTACTTGGGGAATGACTGCACTTGGAGCCGCATTGGTCTTTACAACTAAAAATGTCAATCAAAAATTTTTAGACAGTATGCTGGGGTTTGCAGGCGGGGTCATGATTGCCGCAAGTTTTTGGTCGCTGCTTTCACCTGCTCTTGAAATGGCTGAAAATAGTTCTCTCCCGGTATGGTTACCAGCTGCAATAGGCTTTCTTTCAGGGGGTTTTTTCTTATTAATTGTTGATAAGATCCTGCCGCATTTACATCCTGATCAACCGATTGAAAAAGCAGAAGGAATTCATCCATCGACAAAAAAGAGAAGTACTTTACTTGTGTTAGCTATTACTTTACATAATATTCCTGAGGGGTTAGCAGTTGGAGTTGCCTTTGGAGCGGTCGCAGCAGGATTTCCATCCGCTTCTTTAACAGGCGCGATTGCATTAGCAATTGGAATCGGCATTCAAAATTTCCCAGAGGGTCTTGCCGTCTCAATGCCATTAAGGCGTGACGGTATGTCTAGAACGAAGAGTTTTATGTATGGACAATTTTCCGGGTTAGTGGAACCAATTGCAGCTATTATCGGTGCCGTTTCTGTCATGTTTATTCAGCCGCTTCTCCCATACGCTCTAAGCTTTGCTGCTGGGGCGATGATCTTTGTTGTTGCGGAAGAAGTTATCCCGGGATCACAAGAAAATGGCAATACAGATCTAGCATCGATCAGTTTAATGATCGGATTTGTGATTATGATGATTTTAGATGTGGCACTTGGTTAATAAAATATTGAAAAAGCGTTATAACCATCCAATAACTGGATGGTTATTACCGCAATATACGGTTCTATATCAAATCAAACCAAATAGGTGAATCGTCATCTGGATCATAGTTGTAATTAATTAATATTTCCTCGCCTGCTTCAATGGGTGTATGGGCAAAAAAGTTAATCGTTTTTCTTTCAAAGTCATGTTTATATAATGCATTGGGTTTGTAAGAGTGGTTAAAGAGCGAACCATACCCTAATGCTAATGCACAGTCTTTATTATCTTTTCCCCACCAAAACACGTAATCCATGAACATCGTGTTTTTCAAATATTTGTACTCGGTCCTGGGAGCTATTATGACCGGAGCTTCATGAATAAGTTCACCCTTCTTAATATCGCGGGTAGCAAAAATCCCTTTACCATATTTACATTCCTTTACTTCAAACATTTTACACCACCCGTTAATTCAAATTCAGTCTTATTTAATAAGAAAACAATCTATTTTCTAATCTATGCCGAACAAGGCAAAAGGGTAAGTACTGATTAAAATAAAGAATTTATGAACACTCGTATTAATAAGATTGTCGAGCGATTGGATTCAAAATAAAGTACGAATATTTCATTTTATTGTATAGTAATAATGTAACTAACATGTTTGGGAAAAGGGGTATTGATTGTGCAAAAGGATTTCTATGTTAATAATCGGAATCGTTTATATGAAAAGCTTGAAGATGACTCACTGATGATTTTGTTTGCTGGGCGGGCACCGCAAAAGTCTGCAGATGAGGCCTATCAGTTTGTGCCAAACCGAAACTTTTATTACTTAACTGGAATTGACGAACCTAACATTATAATGCTTGTACATAAATCAAAACAAACCGTTGATGAATATCTATTTATCGAAAAATCAGACCCAATTTTAGAAAAATGGGTTGGAAAAACCATTTCATCAGAAGAAGCTGTAGAAGTCTCCGGGATTAATAAAATCCAATATATTGAACAATTTGAATCCATGTTATCCCGATTTTTCCTTACAAACCCGTTAACAAATCTTTATTTAGATCTTGAGAGAAGAGAATTGGATACTGTAACGACTAAAGCGCAGCAATTTGCAGGTAAAATGCAAGCGAATTATCCATTCCTGCAAATTAAAAATGTCTATCTAGAAATTTGCGAGTTACGTGTTTTTAAAACGCCTGAGGAAATTGAAGAAATTAAAAAGGCCATTGCGATTACTTATGATGGAATCAAAAACCTAATGAGCCATGCCAAAGTCGGTATGAAAGAATATCAGCTTGAAGCACATTTTGATTTTGTCCTTAAGTCGGCAGGTGTAAAACACTATGCGTTTCCTACGATTGTGGCCAGTGGCAAAAATGGCACAGTTCTTCACTATGAAAAAAATGATGCAACAGTTGAAGAGGGCGGCCTTGTCCTTCTTGATTTAGGGGCACAATATAATTATTACAATGCGGATATTAGTTATACATTCCCGGTGAATGGTACGTTTTCGGAAAAACAAAAAACATTTTACAATATCGTATTAAAAGCATTAAGAGAAACCACAGAACTGATTAAACCGGGTGTCCCATTTGCCAAACTAAATGAGCATACAAAGAAAGTTCTAGCTGAAGAGTGCATCAAAGTTGGCTTGATCATGGAAGAGAGTGAAATTGGAAATTACTATTATCATGGTGTTAGCCACTTCCTTGGTCTTGATACCCATGATGTTGGTGATTATAAGGACTTAATCCTACAGCCTGGAATGGTATTAACCGTTGAACCCGGATTATATATCGCAGAAGAAGGAATCGGAATCCGGATTGAGGATGATGTGTTAGTTACTGAGGAAGGCCATGAGGTACTTTCAAAAGAAATTTTCCGGTCGGTTGAAGAAATTGAAGCCTTTATGAACAAATAATTTAGAAACCATTAACAAACGAGCAACTATTGAGTTGCTCGTTTGTTTTTTAGAATATTTCAATTAAATGAAATTCAACCTTAAGACCATATGGTAAAATAAGTATATAGAACTCGGTTTTGAGATAGGAGGGGAATCTATGAAGATAGTTATTGCGGGTGGTTCGGGATTTATCGGGAAGAAATTGACATTCGTTCTTCTCGAAAATGGCCACAAAATTATTATTTTAACAAGGAATGATCAGCAGTCCTTACGAAATGTATCATATGTAAAGTGGCTCGAGGAAGGTACTCTTCCTGAAAAGGAAATAAAAAATGCTGATGAATTTATTAATCTAGCAGGTGTTTCAATAAACGATGGAAGATGGAATGCAAACCATCAAAACCAAATTTATGACAGTCGGTTGAAAGCAACGGATGAGTTAATAAGAATTATCGAGGCCTTACCTGAAAAGCCAACAGTACTGATTAATGCAAGCGCGATCGGTATTTACCCGGCATCCCTAACTGCAAGATATACTGAAGATTCAGTAGAAAAGGCAAATGATTTCCTTGGTAAGACAGTAAATGACTGGGAGTGTAAAGCGAAACTAGTAGAAGCGTATTCCATTCGTGCTGTCTTTATGAGATTCGGTGTTGTACTCGGTAATAAGGCGGGGCACTTCCCCTTATGGCACTTCCATATAAATTGTTCGCCGGCGGTTCGGTTGGTTCAGGTGAACAGTGGGTGTCATGGGTGCATGTGGAGGATGTAATCCAAGCAATCGTATTTGCCATTGAAAATAATAAATTGTGTGGGCCTGTAAATGTCACTTCTCCATCTCCAATCAAAATGAAGGATTTCGGTAAAATAATAGGCACAGTATTACATCGCCCACATTGGCTGCCTGTCCCTTCATTTGCGATGAAAATGCTACTCGGACAAAAAAGTGCACTCGTTCTTGAAGGCCAGCATGTTGTACCAAAGGTGTTAATGGAAGAGGGCTTCGAATTCAAATTCCCGATACTTCAATCCGCTTTGGAGGATTTACTGGTAAAATAAGCAGTGTTTAGTTGCATATAAACAATACAAAAAGTATAGTGGAATTGGGACTAAATATTCGAAATATTTTTACAACGGGGGGTATACCCATGAGTGTTATTATTGAAAGATTGTTTATCGGACAAATTGCGAGACTAAAACGAACTTTTAATGAAAGTGATGTAAAATTGTGTAACGAATTAACGGGAGATTTTAGTCCTGTATATCAAGAAGCTAAAAATGATTGGAAGGGTATTTCCTCTAAACCGCTTGTTCCTGGTTTACTCACAGAAGGTCTAATCACGCAGGTGATTAGCCAAAAATTACCTGGAACTGCATGTGTGTTACTGCAAAAGGAAGTAGTTTATTATCTTCCAGTCCATGTAGGTGATGAAATTACTGCAGAACTTGAAATTATTGATATTAACCATGAACGAAACTGGGTAACGCAAAAGGTTAGTTGTTTTAACCAATTTGGAAATGAAGTGGTCAAAGGACAGGTTGTTATCCTCATTTTACCGAGCCACAGTTCTTAGGTGGGAAAAAGCCAATGTTAAAAAATAAATCTAACAATCGCATTCGATACAGCTTTGAGGATATTATCGGAGAAAGTCAATTGATAACTCAAATCAAAGAATTGGCAGCAAGAATCGGCACAAGTAATTCCACTGTCCTGATTACAGGGGAAAGTGGAACCGGAAAAGAACTATTTGCCCAAGCAATTCATGGCCTTAGTTCAAGAAAGAATCATTCATTTGTTGCCGTTAACTGTGCCGCTATACCCCATGAGCTATTTGAATCTGAGGTTTTTGGATATGAGGCAGGGGCTTTCAGCGGGGCAAAAAAAGAAGGAAAGCCCGGTAAAATAGAATTGGCGCAAAATGGGACCCTTTTTTTAGATGAAATATCCGAACTCCCATACCAAGTCCAGGGTAAGCTGCTTCGGGTATTACAGGAAAGAGAAGTGGAACGGCTTGGGGGAACAGGGAGTAAAAACGTAGATATCCGCATCATTGCTGCAACGAATCGAGATTTAAAATCACTTGTCCAGGAGGGCAAGTTCCGGCAGGATTTATTTTACCGCTTGTACGTGTTTGAATTAAAAATTCCTTCGCTGCGGCAAAGAAAAGAAGATATATTGCCTTTGGCATATCATTTTATCAATTATTTAAATGATCAAATAGCACAAAATGTAAAATATATGAGTCCCGAACTGCAGGAATGGCTTTTGTCTCATGATTGGCCTGGAAATGTTAGAGAACTAAGAGCGTTTATTGAGCGTGGGATGAATTTGGTAGAGGGTGATACACTAACAATTGAAAATTCATTTCTTTTTTCAGCTTTTGATGCTACTGCACATAAAACGGTTGAAGAAGAGGGCACGTTTGCCGTAAGCCTGGAAGAGGCAGTCACAAAGGCTGAAATAGGTGCTATTCAGCGAGCTTTAAAAGAATCTAACGGAGACCGGACAAAGGCGGCGCAAATTTTAAATATCCATTTAGCAAGCCTTTATCGGAAAATGGCAAAATATAAATTGAAATAAAATTTGTTAAAACACACATTTTCGTGTGTTTTTTTGTCTTTATAGGGTTTAAGGATTGAAAGTTTTCGCAGGGTTGTTTCGCAGATCTGCGAAAAAAAGTAGAATTGCGAATTTTCAAAAATAAAAAACCTGACAGAGAGCAATCACAAGTTGGCACGAAATTTGCAAATTTAAAAAGTAGAGGAGGGGGTATCTTGTTAAATTTTTCATTTAGCCAAGAACAAGATTATTTTCGAGACATGCTTAGAAATTTTTCCGTGAATGTATTACTTCCACAATACACGAAATGGGATCGCGAAAAGACTCTTCCAAGACATTTATGGAAAAAGCTCGGGGAGCTGGGGGTTAATGGCCTGAGGATTCCTGAAGAGTACGGAGGAAGCGGCGCTGAGTGTGTTACCGCTGGTATTGCGGCGGAAGAAATTGGCCGGGGTGATTTCAATCTGACTTATGCTGTTATGCTAAATGCATTGGCCTCTGAAATAATTACCAATCATGCAGCAGAGCAATTAAAAAAAACATGGCTTCCGCAAATTGCAAGCGGTGAAAAAATTGTTGGTGTCGCGATTACTGAACCATCGGCAGGAACCGATGCAGCGGGAATCCGCTCAACGGCAGTACATAAAGGAGATTGCTATGTACTAAATGGAGAAAAGTCTGGAATTAGTGCAGCGACGTTTGGCGATGCCTTTATTATTTTTGCCAAAACGGATCAGAATTCCGGCAGTAAGGGCATCAGTGCTTTCATAGTCCCTTCAGAACTACCGGGAGTGGAGTGTAAAGGCTATGACGACATGGGAAATATTCCGATTGGGAGAGGCTCTATTTATTTAACGGAAGTAGAGATACCTGAAGAAAATTTAATTGGATTAGAGAATAATGGCTTTTTCCAGGTGATGAATGGATTTGATTTAAGCCGGCTGTTAATTGGACTTCAATGTGTGGGGGCTGCCTTTCAAAGCATCGATGAAACAATTGAACATGTAAAAACAAGGCATGCATTTGGAAAACCATTGGCAAGGTTTCAAGGCGTATCCTTCCCAATTGTCACACATTACACTCAATTGGAATTAATCAAATGGCAGGCCTACCGTGGTCTTTGGCTTCGTGACCAAGGCAAAAAGCATACAAGAGAAGCATCCTCTGTAAAGTGGCTTGGACCAAAATACAGCCAGGAAGCCATTCACGAATGCATGCTCCTCAATGGTCATTATGCTTATACGAAAGATATGCCGCTTGAACAAAGATTACGAGACGTTATTGGTTTGGAAATTGGGGATGGAACGGCACAAGCAAATCAGATTGTCATCGCAAAAGAATTAATAGGTAAAGAATTTCGCCCATATTAATCTAGGAGACAATCCATTATATGGAACAATCTGAACCCTAAAAAAACTGGAGGGAAAAAGAGATGGAACTACAAGATGTAATGTATGAAAAAAGAGAGGGAATTGCCAAAATTACAATTAACCGACCTGAAGTTTACAATGCGTTTCGGGCGCAAACAGTTCAGGAATTAATCTGGTCATTCCGCGATGCCTGGGATGATAACCGTATCGGTGCTGTTATTTTAACAGGGGCAGGTGAGAAGGCATTCTGTACTGGCGGTGACCAAAAGAATAAAGGAGACAGCGGCTACGATAGCTCAGGAGGTCTTGGAGGGGGAATCGGCTTAGAAATAGAAAATCTGCACCGAACTATCCGTGCTATGCCGAAGCCTGTCATAGCTGCTGTTAATGGCTATGCGATTGGCGGCGGTCATGTACTTCATGTCCTCTGCGATTTGACTATTGCTTCTGAAACAGCCCTTTTCGGCCAGAGCGGTCCAAAGGTTGGCAGTTACGATGCCGGCTTAGGCTCAGCATATTTAGCTAGGATTGTTGGCGAAAAGAAAGCAAGGGAAATTTGGTATTTATGCGAAAAATACACGGCACAAGAAGCGAAGGAAATGGGCCTCGTCAATAAGATTGTGCCACAAGATGAATTGATGGGAACCGCCGAGGATTGGGCCGGAAAAATAGTAGAAAAAAGCCCGACCGCGATCAAAATGTTGAAATACTCCTTCAATGCTGATTCCGCAAATATTGAAGGGATTTCACAGATTGCAATGGCAAGTCTCGGAATGTTTTATAAAACGGATGAGTCAGCAGAAGGAAGAAATGCTTTTGTTGAAAAAAGACCAGTTGATTTCAAGAAATTCAGGCAGTAACAAAGTTTTACCTAGTTTAAAGGGGGAATCAAGCTGATGGGTTTTGAAACGATTTTAACAGAGGAAGTTTGTAAAAAATACGAGTCTGATTGGTCAAATAAAACCATTTTACATTACTTACATCAAGCGATTGACAAAAACCCTGATAAGACAGCCATAATTGATAAAAATAGCCGTTATACCTATAAAGAGCTTGATAAATTAGTAGATCGTGTGGCTCTAGGATTGCTCGAAATAGGCTTGAAAAAAGGCGATGTTATCTCATTTCAACTGCCCAACTGGAATGAGTTTGTTATTCTGCATTTTGCGGTTACGAGGATCGGAGCCATCAGTAATCCGTTGATCCCTATTTATCGTGATCGAGAAATTGGCTTTATGGTTAAGCTTGCCGAATCCAAGATGATTGTTGTCCCTGATGAGTTCCGAGGATTCAACTATCCAGAAATGATTGACAGACTTCTTCCGGAATGGCCTTGTATGGAACATATATACGTTATTGGGAAACATGTACCGACAGGAATGAAATCTTTTTCGTCCCTGATTGATGTACCATGGGAAGAACGAAGAAATCCGGCTGAATTAGACAGAATCAGCATTGATCCCAATGAACTTACTGAAATTATTTTTACATCCGGGACCACAGGGGAACCAAAAGGTGTTATGCATACCCATAATACCGTCACCTTTACCTCAGAACTTTGGCTCGATCATTTAAAGTTAACGTCTAAAGATGTGATTTTCATGGCATCTACTTTTGCACATCAGACAGGTTTTCTTTATGGCGTCCGCTTACCCTTTATATATGGAGGAACCGCCGTTTACCAAGATATTTGGAATCCAAAGGAATTTATCGAATTGATTGAAAAAGAGAAAATAACCTTTACGACAGCCGCGACGCCATTTTTACAAGATACCATACAAGTCGAGGATATCGAAAAATATGATTTAAGCTCCTTAAAATACTTTATTGCGATTGGGGCTCCAATACCAAGAACACTTGTAAAACAAGCTGCTCAAAAATTGCCATGCGGAATTCTATCAGGCTGGGGTCAATCGGAAAATGGCCTTGTAACGCTAACACTTGCGAATGATACGGAGGAAAAGCTAACCAATACGGATGGTGTTCCATTCCCTAAGATGGAGGTAAAGGTAGTTGACGCAAATGGAGGTCAGCTGCCGCCAAATAGTGAAGGCGATTTATTAGTTAGAGGTCCGGCGTTATTTGTTGGTTATTTAAAAAGATTGGAGCTAACAAAGTCCGATTTTGATGGTGATTGGTTTATTACGGGGGATCGGGCAGTTATGGCTGAAGATGGGTATATTCGAATCACCGGCCGTAACAAAGATATTATCATACGCGGAGGCGAAAATATCCCTGTGGCCTATATTGAAAATATTTTATATGAACATCCCGATTTATCGATTGTTCAAATTGTAGCTATGGCAGATGCCCGACTACAAGAGAAAGCCTGCGCCTTTATAAGCATGAAACCCGGGAAAGAACCGCTTACGATGGAGTTATTGAAAACCTTTTTAGCAGAAAAAGGGGTGGCTAAGCAATATTGGCCGGAACACGTAGAAGTGATTGAAGACTTCCCAAGAACGCCAAGCGGTAAAATTCAAAAATTCCGCTTACGGTCGATGATTAATGAGAAGTTAGCGGATAGGGTGTAGCTTTTTGCTTTTTAGAGTGAAAATGGCCTCTGTTGAAGATTCTAATTATTTTGTAAATTATTCATTGTAGATAGTAAAAGTGTTACTAAACAGAGAAGAAGTAATAGGAGGGATCGTGAATGATTCAACGTGTTGCGTTTGTAACAGGGGCAGGAAGTGGAATTGGCAGAGAGATTGCGAAATTACTAGCTTCCCAATCTATGAGAATCATTGTTGCCGATATCAATAGTGGTGGTGCAGAAGAAACCGTCTCCATTATAAAGGGAAACCATGGTGACGCGATGGCTGTATATTGTGATGTTACGGATTTAGATAGTGTAAAGAATGCAGTTAGGGAGTCGTTGAATTTTTACCAAAGAATCGATGTTCTTGTAAATAATGCAGGCTGGGATAAGGTTGAACCTTTCCTAAAAAGCGAGCCTCAGACATGGAAGAAAATTATTGATATCAACTTAATGGGGCAGGTTCATACATGTAAAGAGATTTTGCCGGTAATGATTGATGGCGGTTATGGGAAGGTCGTAAATATTGCCTCTGATGCTGCCCGAGTGGGGTCAAGCGGGGAGGCAGTATATTCCGCTGCAAAGGGAGGAGTTGTCGCACTGACAAAAACCCTGGCACGTGAAATGGCCCGCCATAAGATCAACATTAATTGTGTGGCACCAGGACCAAGTAACACGCCGTTATTTCAAGAAATTGGTTCGTACAATGAAGGGCTTGCCGGGGCATTAGAAAAAGCAATTCCCTTCCGTCGCTTAGCACAGCCGGAAGATATAGCCGGTGCTGTAGCTTACTTCGTTTCGGATGATGCAGGCTACGTAACAGGTCAAACCCTATCGGTCAGCGGCGGATTAACGATGCTTTAATGACTAGCCAATAGGGGGAATTCCCCCTATAGTAGTTCTATTAAATAAAAAGGTGCTTTAATAACTGGATCGGACATGTTGCTGCATGTTTGATCTTTTTTACTAATATAACCCATAAAGATGTGCAAAAAACCCATTAAGATATATAATTATATCCATTATGGGTTTGTTAAAAATGGATCACACTGCTGTATGGGGGAACGGTTTATGGTTGCAATAAAAACAATTAAGATTGATGGTGAAGAGATTCATATTTTTAATAGTGCCATCTATATTTTTGAATCAAGCTCTGGATTTACGTTAGAGTTGGGGATCATTGTTAGTGAGATCACAGTAAAAAAATATAAAAATGAGGAAAACCTTATTATTGAAATCGAATTGGAAGATGGTAGAATCATAAATTCGATTATGCATGTAAAAATTCTGTCTGGCGGTCTGCCGCAGCTTAATTTATTTTGTGAACTCGATGATGGTCAAGAGTATGAAGATTTCGATAGAGTGAACGAAAAGGATTCGTGGTTTCCAAATATAGAAGAAGGAATCACTTTAGAAGAAATAAGAAAAGTGGAAATGCCTATTGAAGATATTAGTTTAAAATTAAAACTACCAATTGACCAAATAGAATGGTTAAAAAGCCAAAAAAAGAGTTCATTAAGTCAATTGTTCCAAGAATTCATTCATGATTATTGGAAAAAAGGATACTGAGATTTATAGCAACTAACTATCTTCCGCTCATTCCCTTATAAAATGAAGCAAATTTGACGAGACTGTTAAGGAACAGAGACCATTAATGTGGATGGAGTTGCTTTGATGACTACCCCTTTTGATTACCCGGAAATTTTTTATAATGAGGCTATTTTATATTTAGAAATGAAATGGGAGCGCAGACTCAGTGATCATGAACGACATGTGCTAATTGAGGGCTATCGCTTTGGCAGGATGGTTGAGGCAGAAGCGGAAATTAAAATTTTATTTGCTAATTAATTTGAAATTGGATCAAGTAGAAAAAGGGTGCCCAATCGGACACCCTTTTCTGAAATCACCGGTTATTGACCCTGTTGATTTCGTAATGATTGTTCAGCATAAGCAATAAGTCGTTTTGTCATCTCGCCGCCGACTGAACCGTTTGCTCGTGCGGTCGTATCAGCACCAAGTTGTACTCCAAACTCGTTAGCAATTTCTTCTTTCATTTGATCCAGAACATTGCCCGCACCAGGAACCAACAGTTTGTTTCTAGCCATGATACATCACTCCCGACGATTTTTTTTGAGCAATAAAATAAATTGCTCCGATATATTTTATCCTAATTATGAACATAAATTCAGAAAAATAAGTGATTAGTCCAACCCAACCATATAACTCCCTTTTTCTACAAAAAATAGTTTCCTTCAACTACAAAATTTGTAAGGTTCCTCAGACTTTTGACGTATTTTTGTGTTTAAAAGCGCAAAAATACAAGTTTGGATGTATAATAAGGACTTGCATAACGTAGAGGAGGAATTTAATTTGATGGAATGGACTTTAGCCGGATTGTTTTTGCTATCCGCTATCTTACTCACAATTTCTTTATTAAAATCTAATCGGATCGCGAAAGAAGAACATAAACAAATTGATTTGATTCATATATCGACGATGAAAGAAATCAATGCTTTGCAAGAGTCAATTCGGAATATGGAGCTTGACATGGAAGTGGTCACGAAGGATGCGGGAATTCAACTTTCAGCTGAGGATAAGGTATTAAAGCGTGAAGTACTAGATTTATATAGACGCAATTACTCGATTGAGAGTATCGCAGAGATGAAACAGGTACCAGAAAATGATATTGAACAGCTCCTTGCCCCATTTCAGGAAGTAAAGGGTGAAGGGAGAGCGGCTGCCAATGAGAATTAACTTACTAAGCAGCTTTGCAGCAGGAATTCTTATCAGCACAACCATATGCGGGGCCGTCTACCTTACAAATCCTAGTGACCAGTCAAAAGCAACTGTCAACACAGTTGAAAACCGATCAACAGTCAAACCTTCGGAAAAAGAGATGAAACAAAAGCTTGAGACAAAAGGCTATATTGTCCAAACGAAAGCTGAATTTGACAAAAACGTGAAGGATGCAAAGGACTCTGGGCAAAAACAGGTTACTCCTGATAATAACCAGTCTGCAAAAACCGTTACGAAAGTCATTGTGAATGTAGCTGATGGTATGACAAGTATCGATGTAGGCAAGGCACTTGTCCAGGCGAGTTTAGTCCAGGATGCATTTGCTTTTTCACAGGATATTGAGCATAAAGGTCTAGAAAACCGTTTGCGTCCAGGAGTATATATAGTGGATAGCGAAATGTCATACGACCAAATGGTCTCAACTATTTTTAAATAACACAAAATTAGCGAACAGTGCCGACACTGTTCGCTTTCTTTTTAGTGGCTGATTAGTTGGACTTCCAGCCATTTCCGCACACTATTGATGAACCAGATTTTTGTACTTTTATGTATATCCCCAACGGTTACTGTTTTTTCATGAATTTCTCCATTCCTTAGTAATACTTCACGAAATGTGCCTGCTAACAATCCGCTATCTATAGGCGGTGTCCATAATGAACCGTCTATTTCAAAGACAACATTTCCATTTGTAAACTCCGTTATCTCACTCTCTTCATTCCAAAGGAGGACATCATAAACTTCGGCGGGCTTCTCCAATTGAAATGGTGTATAAACTTCCCGATTTGTAGTTTTATGGTACACAAAGGGACTATTTTTATCTATTGGTTTATTGGCAAGCATTACTTTTAATGCTGTCCCCGGTTGCACAATCGGATTCCCTTCGGTGATTATCTCTCCGTTTTTAGCTAGCAGCAGCCGGACTTTTAACACATCATTTCCATTTTTCTTTGAAAAAATGTCCAAAGCCCTTTTGACATCGGCAATATCACATGGATACCCGAAGTATTGAGCCGAATTTTTCAGGCGCTGAAGATGTTCTTCTAATAAAAAATAGCTTCCTTTGTCTAATAACATGCTTTCAAGTAATTGAAACACAGGTTTGTTTTCTTTAAGGAAGCTAGCCTTTGTCAGAATTTCTTGATATTCACCCTCGCTGGTGGAATCCCAGGTGATTCCACCGCCAACACCATAGGTTGCTTGACCTGATTGATGTTCAATTAATACGGTTCTGATTGGGACGTTAAAAATGGCTTCCTTTTCAGGTGTAATAAAGCCAATGGTTCCACAATAAACCTCACGCGGTGCCTTTTCTAGGTCTGTGATGATTCCCATCGTGCTGACCTTAGGCGCGCCAGTAATCGATCCGCAGGGAAAAAGTGCTTTAAAAATATCAACAAGGGTTGTTTGGTTAGCAACCTTTGCGGTAACGCTTGAGGTCATTTGATGGACGGTTGGGTATTGTTCGATTTCAAAGAGCTTTGGCACGGAAACAGTGCCAAGTTCGGCGATGATGCTTAAGTCATTGCGCAACAGGTCGACGATCATCACATTTTCAGCTCGGTTTTTTTCTGAATGGTAAAGCCAACTGGCATTTGCTTCATCTTCAATCGTTGTTTTTCCTCTTTGTATTGTTCCTTTCATTGGCCGTGTTGTTAGGAAGTCACCTTGTAAGTGAAAAAACAATTCGGGTGAGGCAGATAAAATGCTATGTTCACCGGTGTTGAGATATGCACAGTAATTGGATGCTTGGGCCACTTTTAATTTTTCAAAAAAAGCAATGTCGTCACCACGAAAGTGGGAGTTTAGACGAATGGTATAATTTGTCTGGTATGTATTGCCGCTTTCTATCGCGTGTTTAATTGATGAAATAGATTGATTGTACTCATCTCTGCCAACAGATGATTTCCATTCGGAAAGTGAAAATGTATTAGTACTGGTTAGTGGTTGTTGCTGAGGTTCCCGGAAAATTCCAAACCATAAAAATGGCATTTTATTTCCGTCCTTAACTTTATAGGCAGAATCGAAGGCCGGCGCACTTTCGTAGGATAAAAATCCTCCAGCATAGAACCCGTCTTTAACAGCCTCTTCCACAAGTTGCAAGCAAGGAATAACCTCTTCGATGGTGTGCGCCTGAATCAGCCTGATCGGATTTTGAAAAGTTAGCGGTTGTATTTTACCGTTTGAATCAGCAAATTCAAATGAGAGTATTGGAGTTTGATTCATGATTTTTGGGTTCATCCTTCTTTTAAAAAATGATTTTTGGTAAGTTAACTATAAAATTTATAACATAGATTGCTTAGTGTATACTAGTGTAACTTATTCACTGTGGTTAGTTGTTTTAGAGAAAAGGATAGTGTTTTATTATATTAAAATAATAAAAAAATGTAAACGCTCTCTATGTAACTAAGGATTAAATAGAAAAGTAAGTTCAGAAACAGGCTTGTATAAGTAAAAAGACCTATTATTAGTAAAAATCTCCAAGTTTCATACTTTGTTCAATATTTCACAATCTGTTTTTCAAAATCCATTCTATGATAAATTCATAAATGAACAAGGAGTGATTAGACATGATGATTTGTGAATGGAAAACCTTCGCAACCGATTCTGAAACCTATACCCAGGAGGTATTTGAGGAAACAGTAGGCGATGAATTTGAAGCGATGCAGGTTGAAGATAATGAAGAAATTCCAGCCTATATTTGGACAGTCAATTATGTGATCATTGTCAAAAAGTATTCAAAAGTTTTAACTGAGATCTTATTTGAAAAGATTCCAAGAAATCCAGTTTGTGAATAACGCAAATGAAAACATAAACTGTTGCAACATGATCAAATCCTTTGTGAAATACATCGCATTTATTCACGCGCTCATTTGTTATTATAATTTTGAATATTAAAACATTTTCAAAAGTACTTATCCAATTGGAGGGACAATCATGACAGTGGTAGAAAAATTAGGAAAAGAAAAACAGACTGTAACAAATATGATTGATGTCTTAGTGGAAAATGGCTTAAAGGCATTAGAGGAATTCCGTGGATTTGACCAAGAAATGGTAGATGAAATTGTAAAGCAAATGGCCTTGGCAGGTCTTGATCAGCATATGCCATTAGCTAAACTTGCTGTTGAAGAAACAGGCAGAGGTGTATATGAAGATAAAATAATCAAAAATATGTTTGCGACAGAATATGTTTATCATAATATTAAATATGATAAAACCGTTGGGATCATTAATGAGAACGAACATGAAGGAATCATAGATATTGCTGAGCCGGTCGGAGTTGTCGCTGGGGTTACACCTGTCACAAACCCAACCTCCACAACAATGTTTAAAGCACTAATTTCGATTAAGACAAGGAATCCGATAATCTTCGCCTTTCATCCATCTGCACAGAAGTGCAGCAGTGAAGCGGCTAGAATCCTAAGGGATGCAGCGATTAAAGCCGGAGCACCGAAGAATTGTATCCAATGGATTGATACTCCATCCCTTGAGGCGACGCAAGCATTGATGAACCACACGAAAATATCAATGATTCTCGCAACTGGCGGAGCTGGCATGGTTAAATCTGCCTATAGCTCAGGTAAACCTGCCCTTGGAGTTGGGCCAGGGAATGTCCCTTGTTATATTGAAAAAACAGCCAATCTTCAACAAGCGGTTAATGACTTAATACTATCGAAAACATTTGATAACGGAATGATTTGCGCCTCCGAACAGGCCGTTATTATTGATAAAGAAATTTATGCTGATGTAAAACGGGAAATGATTGCGAACAATTGTTATTTCTTAAATGAGGAAGAAAGAGTAAAGATTGAATCCTTAGTCATCAATGAACATTCATGTAGCGTTAATCCAACCATTGTGGGCATGGCTGCTTCAAAAATTGCTGCCTTGGCAGGTGTTATCGTTCCAGAAAACACAAAAATCCTTGTGGTAGAGTTAAAAGGCGTGGGCCCTGCTTATCCACTATCAAGGGAAAAATTAAGCCCAGTTTTAGCCTGCTTCAAGGTTAGCGGTCATGAAGAAGGCTATAAAAGAGCAGAAGAAATGCTTGAATTTGGCGGTTTAGGACATTCCGCTGTCATTCATACCAATGACCAAACTGTCATCAAAGAGTTTGGTTTACGAATGAAAGCAGGACGGATCATCGTGAATGCTCCGTCATCACAAGGTGCGATCGGTGATATTTATAATGCCTACATTCCTTCCTTGACCCTTGGCTGCGGTTCGTATGGCGGAAACTCTGTATCTACTAACGTTGGTGCGGTTCATTTAATCAATATTAAAAAAGTGGCTAAAAGGAATGTCAATATGCAATGGTTTAAAGTTCCGTCAAAAATTTACTTTGAGAAAAATTCAACTCAGTATTTAGCGAAAATGCCGAAGATCTCGAAAGCGATCATTGTCACTGACCCTGGAATGGTGAAATTAGGCTATGTCGATAAGGTGCTTTACTATTTAAGGAAACGTCCGGATTATGTACATTGCAAAATCTTTTCAGATGTAGAACCGGATCCATCGATTGAAACGGTGATGAAGGGTGCCGAAATGATGGCTAAATTTCAGCCTGACGTGATTATTGCCCTTGGCGGCGGCTCTGCCATGGATGCTGCCAAAGGAATGTGGTTGTTCTATGAATACCCTGATGCTGAATTCTTTGGCTTAAAACAAAAATTCTTAGATATTCGCAAACGTATTGTTAAGTATCCGCATCTTGGAGCAAGGGCTCAATTTGTTGCTATACCTACAACGTCCGGAACAGGATCAGAAGTAACTTCCTTCTCGGTTATTACTGATAAAGAAGCCAATATTAAATATCCTTTAGCTGACTATGAATTGACACCGGATGTGGCGATTATTGATCCGCAATTCGTCATGACGGTTCCAAAACATATTACGGCTGATACAGGATTAGACGTATTGACGCATGCGATTGAAGCCTACGTCTCTTGTATGGCGAATGACTTTACTGACGGTCTAGCAATGAAGGCAATTCAGTTGGTATTTGAATACCTGCCAAGAGCCTTTAAAAACGGAGGCGATGAAGAGGCCCGTGAAAAAGTTCATAATGCATCAACGATTGCCGGTATGGCCTTTGCAAATGCCTTTTTAGGAATAAACCATAGTCTTGCACATAAATTGGGGGCCGAATTCCATATCGCCCATGGACGTGCTAATGCTGTGCTTATGCCGCATGTTATTCGCTATAATGCTTTAAAACCGAAGAAGTTTACCGCATTTCCGAAGTATGACCATTTCAAGGCTGACAAACGGTATTCAGAAATTTCCAGAATGCTCGGCTTACCTGCCATGACGACTGAGGAAGGGGTAGAAAGTCTTGTTCAGGCCATTATTCAATTGGCGAAAGAATTGGAAGTCCCAATGAGCTTAGAAGCAAACCTTATTGATCAATCTGAATTCGAAAGCAAGGTTGACCTCTTAGCAGACCGTGCCTTTGAAGATCAATGTACGACTGCCAATCCAAAACTACCTTTAGTAACGGAATTAGCCGAGATTTATCGATTAGCCTATAAAGGCATATAACCTATTATTTGCGGTCAGACCCCTGGTGAGCAAGAGCTTCAGGGGTTGACCACATTTTTACTTGAATTTTTAAATTATTCTTTTGTATTACAATAGAATAGTATATAAAATAATAGGGATAGAAATTATTGGAGCAGGTGGAATGATGGCAAAAACAATAGTCGAAAAATTGAACTTACAAAAATACAAAAAAACAGCGGTTTTAAATTTACCAAAAGGAGCAGATTATGTAGCAGAGCTCGCTGATTATGATACAGAGCTTGGCGATGGATCCTATGACCTTATTTTTGCATTTGTATTAGATTTGGATTCTTTAAAGGAACTTGTAAAAAAGGTAATTAATAAAAATCAAATAAATAAAAACGGTTATATGTATATGGCTTATCCGAAAAAGGGGAATAAAGTCTATCCAACCTTTATTCATCGTGATGACTTATTAAGCGGGTTGGGAGCCGATGAAAATGGCTATATTGGTACAAGCACGATCAAATTTGCTCGGATGGTAGGGTTAGATGAGGTTTTTACGGTGGTGGGTCTAAAAGAGGATTCTAAAACAAAAAATCAACCATCTACGAAAGCGAGTCAATGTGTTGATGATTATATTTCCATGATCCCTGACGTAGAAAAGGATTTGCAGGAGACACCGGAAATACTGGCATTCTATCAGTCACTTACGCAAGGATACCGTAAAGATTGGGCCCGTTATGTGTATAGTGCGAAACAAGAGGCAACAAAAGCAAAAAGGCGCGAGGAAATGAAATTGATCCTTAGTGCGGGTTATAAGAGCCGCGATCTATATCGCAGCGGAAAATAAAGTAGTGAAATCATAGGTCAAACTATTAAGTAAATAAGGCTGCCTATCCTACACAGGAACAGCCAGCCTTTTGCAATTATTATCTTTGGAGTGTGCTAACTGGTAAAACACTTTTTAGTACTGACTCCTCGTCAATGGTTAAAGGGACTAACGGTAAGCGGACACCGCCAACATTGATGCCTGTCAGATTTAATGCTGCCTTAACAGGTGTTGGGTTCGGTGCTGCAAATAGTGCTTTCATAATCGGAAGCAGTCGTTGGTGTGCTGTAGCGGCCTCTTTAAGATGACCATTTTTAAAGTTATTGACCATTTCCTGCATTTCATTCCCAATGACATGGGATGCGACTGAAATGACTCCGGCACCGCCAATCGCTAAAACTGGTAATGTTAAGCCGTCATCACCGCTATACAGCGTGAAATCCTCCGCAGTTTGACTAATAATTTCAGCCATAGCATCAAGGTTTCCACTCGCTTCTTTGACCGAGCCAATATTATCGATTTTTGAAAGTCGAACAATGGTGTCAACATTCATATTAATGCCGGTTCTTCCTGGGATATTATAGATCATTACCGGCAGGGAAGTTGATTCCGCTATCGTTTTAAAGTGTTGGTATAAACCTTCTTGAGATGGCTTATTGTAGTATGGAACAACAAGCATAATCCCATCTACGCCTGTTTCTTCGGCAAGTTTAGTTAGGCTAATTGAAGCCCTTGTATTATTAGAACCCGTTCCAGCAATGACCGGGATTCTTCCATCAACGACTTCTACAACAAATTTAAATAATGCAACCTTTTCCTCTGTAGTTAAGGTTGGGGATTCACCGGTGGTGCCCGCGACAACTAATCCATCGGTACCATTTGCAATTAAATGATTCACTAAATTTTTCGTTGCGTTAAAATCAACTTCACCATTTTGGTCAAATGGTGTCACCATTGCCGTTAATACTTGGCCAACATTCATCATTCTCACCCTTTTTCATTTTTTTTAGAAATTAGAGGGGGCAAAGGCCAATCTCAGATTGACGCAAAAAAGCAGCAGCGAGGGTTCGCAGCTGCCGTAGAAACATAATAAAAATAAGTTCCTATGCGTGGATAGCCCTCCATATAGTTTCCTATATGACAGTTCTGTGCTTATTCAACAGCAGAACCAGCTTCAAGACCATGAGTATCTCTGAAGCTTCGGCAAATTCCCCTTTAAACAATCGTCTAAGGATCTCATTATCCTCAAATTGTCTACTAATGGTCTTTGCGCCTCTATCCTCACTTCAAAAGATATTGAAGTAAGAAAGTATGTAATTGATTGCTACTATACCAGATAATTCAATTTAATACAAGAGAATTTTTCCAATCTATCGGTAAGTATTTGAATCCTTACTTCAATATAATACAATAGTAATAATAGACAAAAAATAGGATGATGATCATTGGATTCAACGATGAAAAAAATAATAGAAGCTAGTTATCTAACAGCGGACTCGGCGGCACACTATCGAACGATTCTCCGCTATTTTTACCATCAGCACGAGAGAATGAGAGATTTCATTGCACCGGAAGAGTTATTGGAATATATGCGCCAGGTTCCCTCTTTCGCCGATTATCAAGAAGAGCAGCTCCATCAACAATTAGCGCAGCTTGTAAAATGGAATAATTTAATCGCAAGGCAGGATATGACCAACGCCAAAACAATCGAAGAATATAAAAAGAAGCGGTTCCGCTATCAATGTACACCTTACACGGTTGAGATTGAGAGAATGATTGTGCAGCTTGAAAAATTAGGAGATACCTTCCAAGGTTCATTAGAACGATCGCAATTTGATCGTCTGTTCCAGGCGTTAACCACCATGCAAAATGAACTTGACCACAACAAATCGGCTGAAGAATATATGCGGATTTGGGAGGATGTATTTCGATATTTTCAAACGATTCGTACCAGCACCGCCGATTATATTGCCTATATAAATAGTGAACAAACAGACCAGCGAATGCAGACTGAAGCTTTCTTAGTCTATAAAAACCAGTTTACAACCTATCTACGAGATTTTATTGTATCTTTACAAAAAACATCGCTGCAAATCCAGCATTCATTAGCAGAATTAACCCCGGAACGGTTACAGCACTTTTTTCAAAAATTAATCGAGCATCGCGGGGCGATTCCCCGTCTTGAAGACGTTTCATCGTCAGCGAACGATTGGCTTACCGAATATAAGGAATATTGGTTTTCATTACGCCAATGGTTTTTAGGATCTGCCACACAGCAAAGTGAACTAGATGTCCTTCAGTGGCAGACCAATGAAATGATTCGCCGAATGGCAAGATATGTGCAGCGCATTGGCGAGAGGCAGCAGCATTTTCGCAGCCGGAAAAAGGATTATCTGCAATTATCAAAATGGTTTGTAGAATGCAGTGATCGTGAAGAGGCTCATAAACTATCAGCGGTTGTGTTTGGCTCGATGACAATCCAGCATCTCCAGCTCGAGGAAGCGACCACCGAAAACCTTCATGTCGATACATGGGAAGAAGCACCCACTGAATTAACAATAAAACCGAGAACAGTCCGCTACCGAGAAAAAACAAAACCGGGATCGTTTATTTCGAATGAACAGAAGAAAAAAGAACAGAGAGAACTCTATTTAAAGGAACGAGAGCAAGAGAAAAGGTTAATAGAAAAATATATGAATCAAGGCAGAATCACACTCTCATCGCTAACAACTGTAGAACCGTTTATCCGCAAGGTTCTATTAAGCTGGATTGGGAAATCAATGGCTAATAAAAATCGCGTGGTCAAGACGGATTACGGGTTACATGTTAAGGTAATGCTAGATTATGAGAAAATGATTACATTA
This sequence comes from Neobacillus bataviensis LMG 21833, assembly GCF_000307875.1. Classification (GTDB taxonomy): domain Bacteria; phylum Bacillota; class Bacilli; order Bacillales; family Cytobacillaceae; genus Neobacillus; species Neobacillus bataviensis. The sequence goes on along the minus strand of NZ_AJLS01000074.1, from coordinate 40,536 downwards.
CAAGCTGAGGATGGTAATTTATTGATGCCAGATGCCACATTCTTGTTTGAGGAGACTAGGTGATAGTAATGGAACAAACACAATTATTCGATGAAAAAGCCACCCAAGGAATGGACATTCTATTTCATCATTATTGGATATTACGCACCGAACAGCCGGAATGGTATCAGCTGATTCGTGAGCGGGAGAAAGTCCTAAGGCGCTACCTGGATGAAAAGTTTGGCCTGCGTCTAATTGTCCATCAACATTTTATTAAACTGGAAAAAATTCCGGTTGAACCGGAAGGCTGGATGGGGATCCAGGATTTTCATGAGCCGATGGATTATGCAATTTTTTGCTGTGCGCTTGCCTTTTTGGAGGGGAAAGCTGTGGATGAACAGTTTCTGCTTTCAGAGCTATGTCAGGAGATCCAAACGGATTATCCGGGAGACTTTCCGCTTGATTGGACGCTCTATACCCACCGGAAATCATTGATAAGAGCTGTCAAAGTCCTGATGGAATTTCGGCTCATTCGGACGATTGACGGGGATATCGGCCGCTTTGACCAGAATGAAGAGCAGGAAGTTTTATACGAAGCTTCCACATATAGCCGTTATTTCATGAGAACGTATCCAGATGATTTTTCTAGCTTTCAGCATTGGAGCGAGTTACTAAAAGAAGATTGGAAACTGAACCAAGAGGATGAACGAAGAAAGAGAGTGTACCGCAAGCTGTTCTTTTCACCTGGATTGCATCGCCGAGATCAACAGGATCCTGATTTTCTCTATATCCGAAACTATCGTAACCGCTTATCGGAAGATATTGAGAAGCACAGTAATTATAAACTCCATGTCTACAAAAATACGGCTTTTTTATCGATTGCGGAGCCGAGGCAGTATCAACAGGTTTTTCCTAATTCCAAGGCATCGACTGATATTATCCTTCAATTGTCAAAGTACATTCATGGGCAGCCTGAGCGGTTTAATGCCAATGAAAATGGTGAAATGCTAATGACGGAAGGCGAGTTTGAACAAGTAGTGGATGATTTACGAAAACAATTTGGAACAGGATGGGCGAAGTACTTTCGTGATATGAGTACGAGTGGAATTCGAACGGAGCTGCTTCGAGCGATGAAGGATTGGATGCTAGTGGAAGTGGATGCCGAAACTTCGCTAATTCGGATTAAATCATTAGTAGGTGTAATGACGGGTGAGTACCCTGCAGATTATCTAACGGGAGGTACAGAATGATGACAGAAGCAAAATGGGTGATGAACCGTGCGGGGTTATTGAATTTTTGGTATTACGATGATGAAATTTTTCATTTTTCGGATGGAAAGCTCCTTTTGAGAGGGACGAACGGTTCCGGAAAATCGGTTACCATGCAAAGCTTTCTGCCTGTGTTGTTAGACGGAAAAAAATCTCCTGACCGCCTTGATCCATTTGGTTCTAAAGCGCGCAGAATGGAAGATTATCTGCTTGGGGAAAAAGAGGTAGTCGATCGTGATGAGCGTACAGGGTATCTTTTTATCGAATATAAAAAGGCTGGTGTTGAGCGCTATATTACAACTGGGATCGGGATGCAGGCCAAGCGGCACAAAGGGATTAAATCATGGTATTTTGTGATAACCGATAATCGCAGAATCGGACATGATTTTGAACTTGCCCATTCGCAACTGGGAGACCGAGTGCCTTTTTCCGCAAAAGAATTGGAAAACCGCATCAGCGATGGCGGCTATGTAGTCCATTCCCAGCGTGAGTACATGGAGCTTGTGAATAAATATATTTTTGGTTTCCAATCAAATGAGGCCTATGAAGACTTGATTAAGCTATTAATCCAATTACGGAGCCCTAAACTCTCGAAGGATTTTAAACCGACAGTTATTTATGAAATATTAGAATCAGCACTGCCTCCTTTAACCGATGATGAGTTAAGGCATCTATCAGATACGATTGAAAGCATGGATCAAACGCAGCAGCAGCTCGAACAGTTGGAACGGGAATTTGCTTCTAGCTCAAGGCTGGTTAATCAGTATCATTTATATAATCAATACATTTTGGCTGAACGGGCTGCGAAGTGGGAGAATGCGTTAAAAAGGTATACGGATGCCGAGCTGCCTTTTCGCAGCATGAGGTAAATGTTCACGATTTCGAACGTCATCAGCTAGAGGAGTTTGATTTTTCCATCTGGATTCGTGAGATTGGCAGTCATGAACAATTACTTGCCAATTTAAAGCAATTAGCTGATGAGGAAAATCGCCTGTCAGAAGAGCACAGCCGGCTTCAGCGGCATTCCTCTGAGAAAAAGAAAGAAGTAGATGGATTACGAAAAAATCTGGATCACTTAGCTGAATGGTTTACGGAAGAAAAACAAAAGTTGGAGCATCAGGTGTTTTCTTGGATCGAGCAGCATCCAAAGATTATTTTTTCAATTGAGAAGCGACAAGAAATCGCCCGTTCAATCGAGGGATTATATGAAGAAAATCGGTACGAGGAAGTAAGAGAAAAACTGCTTGCTGCGGTTAATGATTATATTACCGATGTCAGTACGAAGAAAAAACTAATGGAGAAAAAGATAGAAGATAAAAAGTTCGATTTGGAAGCAGCACGAGCAGAACTACATCGATGGAAGACCTTAAAAATGCCTAACCCAGAACGGGCTAAAGATACAGAGGCATTTCGCGGACAGCTATTGGAAGACGGACAAGCATTCGTTCCCTTTTATGCGGCTGTTGAATTTCAAGATCATGTGACCGAGGAACAGAAAGAGCGAATTGAGTCAGCGTTAAAACAAACGGGTATATTGGACAGCTTGATCACTGAAAAATCCCTTGCCCCGACCCATGATCGGGTGATTCGACCGGAGCCACAATTGCTGGGATATACGTTAGCAGATTATTTGCATCCGGATGTAGAGGCAGATAGTCCTATTTCAAACAAACTTGTTGATGAAATATTGCGGAGCATCTCTCTTGAACAGGAAGGTTCAGGTTTTCATGTGGATGCCGATGGGTCGTATTCAATTGGCTGTTTAGTAGGACATGCCCCAAATGAAGGACCGTCTAAATATATCGGACGTTCATCTCGTAAACGATACCAGCAGGAGAAAATCAAACAATGCGAGGAAAGCATTGAGCAACTCCAATTAGAGATGGAGGACCTAAACGCGCAACTCTGTCAATATGAAGAGGAACTCCTCCGTGCGGATCAATGGAAGCAGACGATGCCTGCGGATCACGAACTCAGTGATGTGAATGTTCAGATTGAAAAGACCGGTCATCAATTGGAGGAACAGAAAAAGATTCTTGAACAGTTAGATGAACAGTGGAAGCTAGTACACGGCCAGCTTCAGGCAATTAAGGTAAAACTCCACCAAGAGGGCGGCCAGCTAAATCTTTCTTTGACAAAAGAAGTCTTAGGTCAAGCATTAATCTCAGCTAAAAACTATCGTGATCAACTCTACAGCTTCAAAGATCTTTTTCAAAAATGTTTATTTTTGCTGAAAAGAATCGAGGATTTAACGCATCGCTTATCTGAAATGGAAACAGAACTGGACGACCTCAAAGGGGATCAAAATGTCAAGGAATCACAGTTGCGTAAAGAAAAAGCTGAAATTGAGTCGATTGAGCAGCAGCTGCAGTTAAAAGGAATTGAGGAAGTAAGACTTCGGATTCGGCAGGTGCAGCAGGAGCTAAAGGAAGCTATAGAAGGGATCAATTATCTGCTTGAAACCATCCCCGAAAAGAAAGCAAGGCAAGGGACTTGTCAAAAGGAATTAGTTTCCGCCAAAACAAATGCGGATTTCTGGTCAAATATGGCGGATGAATGGGAACAGATGGTGAGAGAAGAAATTGCTCGTGGTTTTGTAGAAATTGCTGAAATTGATCCTGTTAAAATCGTCAAACAGCTGGATTCTATTTTAGGAAAGTACGACCGGTCAAAGCTAAATGAACAGGTAACAAAGGCATTCATCAATGAACAAGTATTTTTAACAGAGTACAGGATGTTTGAATACCCGGAAGAGACCGAGCGTCGACCAGAGTGGTTTTCAAAAGAATGGGGCGAATATTTTGAACCATTTATCAATGAATGATATCAGCTTCAAAGCCGCCGTTTGATTCTAATGGAATATAAAGGGCAGCGTGTCAGTCCATATTTTGTGTTCACGTCACTTGAGAAAGAGCTGGAAGACCAAAAAGGCTGGCTTGATGAACAAGACCGCCAACTCTATGAAGATATTATCGTCAATACAGTTGGGGTGATTCTACGGAACCGAATCAAGCGTGCCGAAAAATGGGTGAGTGAGATGGACAAAATCATGGAAAGCCGTGATAACTCATCCGGATTAACGTTTTCTATTGCTTGGAAACCATTAACGGCTGAATCGGAACAAGAATTGGATACGAAAGATCTGGTTAAGCTTTTGCAGCGGAATAGTAAGTTTTTGAACGAGGAAGATTTAAATCGGATTACAAAACACTTCCAGTCAAGAATTGAAAAAGCAAAGGAATTAATTCAGTTACGGAATGAAGGGTCGACACTCCATCAAGTATTAAAGGAAGTGTTGGATTATAGAAAGTGGTTTACATTTGTTCTTTCCTTTAAGCGTGTAAATGAACCGAAACGAGAATTGACGAATAATGCTTTCTTTAAATTTAGCGGGGGTGAAAAGGCAATGGCGATGTACATTCCGTTATTTACAGCTGCCTATTCTCGCTATAAAGAAGCAGGGGCGATGGCGCCGTATATCATTTCCCTCGATGAGGCCTTTGCCGGAGTCGATGAGAATAATATCCGCGACATGTTTGAAGTGGTGGAACAGCTTGGCTTTAACTATATTATGAACTCGCAAGCATTATGGGGCGATTACGACACCATCTCGAGCCTATCGATTTGTGAGCTAGTCCGGCCAAAGAATGCCGACTTTGTCACGGTGATTCGCTATCAATGGGACGGGAAACAGAGGACGTTTGTTGCGGATGATGAGCCTGCTCAGGAGCTAGTAATTCATGAGTGACAAAGTACAGGTTTTCAGGGAAGAACCAGGCTTTCTTAAGTTGTTCCGGCTTTTTAAGGAAAAATATCGTTCTATTGGGCGAGTTGGCGGCACGGTTAGTTTAGATGGTTTTTCCTTTGATGAAGTGGAATCAATCGCTGGATTTTTAGGTCAGCCTGTTGAAGCCATTCTTAACAATGGAAAGGTTTCATTACTATCCTTTGAAAAGGAATTACCGCAAACTGGTTTTGTGGAATATTCACTTATTGAATTGCTTGAAAAAGTGCTGGGGGAGACCATCCTAACAAAAAACCAGGAAACGGGCATTGAAGAGGAGAAAGAGAAAAGATTTTTCGAAAAATTAAGGTTATCTTATCCAGATGGATACTGGTGGTGGAATTGGATGGAGTCGAAGTCACCGGATACCCGCTGGATTTGGTCCCTTTACAAGCAGGATTCTGCGGGGTTAATGGAGAGATTAATCACCGTTTTTAAAGCGTTTCAGGATGTTCCATGTATGGCGAATAGGTATGAAAAACTGCCGCTATTTGCCCAACGAATAACTGGGAACCCGCATTTTTTTGATAGTAATCAACTAACAGGTAAATTGCTTGTTAATTGCATGCAGGTGGATCAACAACTAAAGAGACAACGCGAATCGGGAATGCCGAAAACAACAGAGGATCTAAATGAGTTACTAGGATTGTATGGTTTGATGAGGGATGATTTGTGGAGTTTTGTTTCTTGCCGTGGATTACTTGCAGAAGGTGAAATGGGGCTGCATCCAGTTTGGCAAGCTGCCTCTGAAACGGATACCGTTTTAAACGTACCAATAAAGGAGTTATTAAAAATAAAGAGAATCTGGCCCGCTGTGGGGAAAAAGGTATGGATTGTCGAAAATTCCAGTGTTTGTTCGACGATTGTTGATGAGGTTGCTGAAGCTCCAGTAATTTGTACACATGGTCAATTTCGCGCAGCGAGCTGGATTATGTTGGATTTATTAGTGGAAGAAGGCTGTCATCTTTACTACTCAGGAGATTTCGATCCGGAAGGGATTTCCATGGCGCAGCGGCTTATGGATCGGTATCTAGGTCGTGTCACTTGTTGGCGAATGGATCTAGAGTCCTATGAAAAATCAATTTCAGCTGAGGACATTTCGGGCAGGCTTTCCAAAATAGATTCTATCACATCACCTGAACTTGTTGATGTAGTGAACACTATGAAAATCAGAAAAAGAGCAGGATATCAAGAGGGGTTAGTATTTGACCTTATTCAAGATATAAATAAGACAGTTTAAAAGCAGGAAAATGGGGCTGAACCAAAATGATTTTTTGGTTCAGCCTTTATTTGTTTATATACTCAATCAAAACTCAAAATCGTTTCCGTTTTTTAAAATATTTAGACAAATAACTTGATTATTTTTATTTAGTATCATACTATTTAGAATAATATAAAATATTTAATTACATTCGAAAAATGAAACAAGAAGGTATAGTTCCATTTTCGATATAAAAATTTTAATAAAGGAAGCGACTTTTTTTGAATTATTTATTTGCACCTCAGACCAAAACCTATGAATCTTCTGCTGTTAGAGACATTTTAAAAGTGACTCAGCAAGGAAACGTCATTTCATTTGCAGGAGGATTGCCGGCTGAAGAGATCTTCCCGATTGAAGAAGTGAAAATAGCTTATGAGAAAGTATTTGCATCTGGTAAATCTTCATTACAATACGGATTAACAGAAGGATTCACGCCACTGCGAGATGCCATACAATCCAAAATGGAACGAAAAGGTATTTCATCCACACCTGAAAATATTTTGGTTACTACTGGCTCACAACAAGTAATTGACTTATTTTCTCGAATAATGCTTACTAATGGAGATGTTGTCCTTACTGAAGATCCTACTTATTTATCAGCATTACAGGTATTTAGATCGTACGGGGCAAATGTTGTAGCAGTTAACAGTGACGAACATGGTATGGAGCTTGAAGATTTAAAGGAAAAGATGGAACGTTTTCATCCAAAATTTATTTACATCATTCCTACTTTTTCAAATCCTGATGGTAAGGTTTGGAGTAATGAAAGACGTCAGAAACTACTAAACCTTTGCTATGAATATAACGTTCTGATTTTAGAAGATGATCCTTACGGTGATATTCAGTTTCATTCAGAAGAACAATATCAGCCAGTTGCTGCTTATGATATTCATCAGAGTCATGTCGTATATACCAGTACATTTTCCAAGTCTGTTGTTCCTGCGCTCAGAACAGGATGGGTTACGGGACCAGTAAAGATTATTCAAATGATGGTGAAGGCTAAACAAATGAATGACTTACAATCAAGTAGTATTGACCAACAGGCCCTTTATTACTTATTACGGGACTTCAATCTTGATGGACATATCGAAACAATTAGAAAAGAGTATTATTTCCGAATGACAATTATGAAGGATTATTTGGATAAAGTTGGATCTGATTTATTTACCTATAAAGAACCAAAGGGTGGAATGTTCATGTGGGTAGAAGGGAACGAGAATCTAAACACAACAACCTTACTTTCTGAAGCTGTAAAAAATGGGGTTGCCTTTGTACCAGGAGCTCCTTTCTATGTCGACCAGCCCAAATACAATACATTTAGATTAAACTTTAGCCATTCGACACCTGAAAAGCTTAAAATTGGTATGGATCGCCTAATAGGCGTATTACTAAAGCCTGCTTCTGTCTAATTGAAAATTTTAAAAAGTAGGTTCGCACAAATAGTGCAAACCTACTTTTTTAATGGGTGATTTTGATTTCGCAAAAATTAATTGAATGTAGAGAGTTCATTCTACTGTAACAGACAAAGACTTTACTAATACCGATGGGGAGCCAATCGGTGAAAGCGGGAATGTTAAATCAGAGCCAATTTCCTTAACATTTTGCAATAATTGATAAAAATTACCCGCGATGGTCATTAAATTAACTGGGTATTGAACCTTACCATCCGCAACGTAGAATCCATTGGCAGCAACTGAAAAGTCTCCTGAAACAGTATTGGCCCCCGAATGCAAGCCTGATAGACCTGTAATCAAAATGCCTTCATCCATGGAAGCAAGCAAACTCTCAAATGTGATAGTTGAAGGCTCGATATAAAGATTGGATGGTCCAACCTTGACAGCACTTTTATAAGAATCTTTGTGTGCATGCCCAGTCGTTTTAGTTTGCTCTTTTTTTGCTGTCTTTTGATTGTGGAGAAAGGTTTGTAAGACACCGGACTCTACCAATGTAAGTTTCTTAGTCGCTACCCCTTCACTATCAAACGTTCTGCTTGCAAGGCCATCCTCTAGGAATGGGTCATCAACAATGGTAATTTTCCCTCCAGCGATTTGCTTTCCAAGCTTATCCCTTAGGGCAGAGATACCTGCTTGCGTGTTTTCAGCAGAAAAGTTTGGAGCATATGTTGCCAAAAGGCTTGCGGCGGCATCATTTCTTAATAAAACTGGATAGTCTTTGCTCTCTATATTTCTTGACCCCAATTGTGAAAGTGCTTCTTCCGCGGCTTTTTTAGCAATTTCCTTTGCATCTAAGCGATGAAAGTCTTTTGTCACCTTAAATTCAAAAGATGTTTTCGTTTCCTCGCCGGCTTTAACAATCGGTTCTACGATGACATACAAATAGTTCATTTTGTCCGTTAATGACAAACCTTTATTATTTGAAAGACTTCTAGAAACGGATTCTGTCCGGATCATGCAATAATCGGTTGCGACAATTCTAGGATCCAGCGCAAGTAATTCTCGTTCAACATCCTTTATAAATTGTATTTTTTCAGAAATGGTTATCTCATCCAAGGCTTTTGAGAAAAAGTTTCCTTGTTCATACTGACTGCTTCCGGCAAAGATTTCTTCAATATCTCCATCATGCATAATTTGTGTATTTTCTTTCGCGTTTTCTAATAAGAAGGGGATGGAGGCCTCATCTATTTTTTCGGAATAGGCATAACCCATTTTTTCATTAATAATCCCGCGGAAGGAAACACCTCCGTCTTCGGCAATTTCATATTGATCAATTTCACCTTTGTATACTTGGCAGCCAAAAACTTCTTTCTTTTCATAATAGATTTCTACATCTTTAAAACCGTAGTTTTGTGCTGCACTGAATAGGTTCGCCTGAAATTCTTGTATGTTCATTTGCTTATTCCCCCTTTGTCCCACCGACGGTAATTTCGCTGACACGGATCATGGGCTGACCGACGTTAACGGGAATACTTCCACTTAGTGAACCGCACATTCCGGCACCGTGTCCTAAATTATTCCCAACCATATCGACAAGCTGCAAGGTCTTAGGGCCATTTCCGATTAAAGTAGCCCCTTTTAACGGTTTTCCAAGCTTCCCGTTTTTCACTTCGTACGCTTCCATGACCGCAAAGTTATAATCACCCGTAGCAGGGTTAACCTGTCCGCCGCCCATGTATTTTGTATAAATCCCATGTTCGGTGTTGGTGATAATTTCTTCAGGTGTTGATTTTCCAGGGGCAATAAATGTATTCGTCATTCTGGAAGTTGGCGCAAAGCGGAAGGATTGCCTCCTGCCTGATCCGGTTGATTCCATGCCCATTCTGCGGGAGTTAAATTTATCAATTAAATAGCCTTTTAGAATGCCATTTTCAATGAGAACATTTTTCCGCGCCTTTTCGCCTTCATCGTCTATATTGATGGATCCCCATTCATTTTGAATCGTGCCATCATCGATATATGTAACAATGGACGGTGCGACCTTTTCACCCATGCGATTCGCAAACACCGAATTGTTTTTAGCAACAGCTGTGGCCTCTAAGCCATGTCCACAGGCTTCGTGGAAAATAACACCGCCAAATTCATTATCAATTATGACAGGGAATTTCCCGCTCGGACATGGGCTGGCATCCAGCATTGTTACCGCAATACGGGCCGCCTCGTTTGCATAATAATCCAAATTTAAATTTTCAAAGAATTCAAAGCCTTGGGAGGCACCTGGGCCATAGAACCCGGTTTCCATTTGGTTATCGCGAACCGCCACTGCCTGAATCGCCAGCCTTGAACGAACTCGTTTGTCTTCAATCCATTTCCCTTCGGAATTAGCAATCAGTATATTTTGTTCTTCATCCATAAAACGTACAGTTACTTGTGAAATACTAGAATGGTAGTTTTTGGTAGTATCATAAGTACGTTTCATGATGGCTGCTTTGTGGGATTTATCCACTTCTTGCGGCAAAAGTTGAATGGGATGAATGGCATCAAATGATTCTTGCACAAGAGGGGAAGGTTGAATAATTGTATTACCGCTAATGGCTTGCGCTGCATTTTTAGCTGCTTTTAGAAGTCCTTCCTTGCTATGGTCTGTGGTATAAGCATAAACACTCTGCAATCCTTTAAACACACGAATGCCAATTCCAAAATCACGTCCAGAGAGACAGGTTTCAATTTTTCCGCTTTGTAATGTGAAATTATTGGTGAAACGATCCTCGACGAAAATCTCCGAAAAATCACCGCCGGTGGATAAAGCTGCTGTCAGTACATCCTCAATTATTGATTGACTTAGCATTTTAGACCTCCTAAATTCTTTTTAATAATAGGAAGATTCCGATATTATTAAATGGAATCACCTGAAAACGGATTCATTTTTATCATACAACAATTTAATTATAAATGGTTAATTTTACCTTGCTAATGATTGCATTTTTTTAAATAGATAAAAACACCTTTGTAAAGGGAGGGAATTCCAAGCAAAAAGTTGAATATAAATGAGAATACGTTAAAAAAGGGAGACTAAAAGATGACTGCAATTCCTAGACCGGCATCAACCGTTGTGTTAATGGATCAATCTTCAAGGGTCTATTTGACAAAAAGACCTGAAACGATGAAGTTTTTTGGTGGTTATTATGTTTTTCCTGGGGGGGCCGTAGACCAAGCAGATGGCATACAGGATTGTAACGGTTTTATAAATGGAATACGTAATGATACATTTGAACTCTCACATTATGTGGCCGCTGCAAGAGAATTGTTCGAAGAGGTAGGGATACTAGTTTGCAAGAAAGAAGACGGTTCTCCTGTCCAACTGAATGAAGAAATAGAATTGGAATACCGACGTCTTCTTATAAAAGGTGATATTTCTTTTTTACAATTACTAAAAAAGGAAGGACTTCAATTTCAGCTTGATCACTTAACCTATTTCGGTCAAATCATTACACCAACTAGAAGCCGCATCCGATTTGATACACGTTTTTTTCTGGCACAATTGCCAACTGGGCAAGCTCCCAAACCAGATGCTAGGGAAATTAGTGAAACAAAATGGATTACCCCTGTCGATGCACTAACAGCTTTCCAAAATGGAGAAATTTTATTGGGGCCGCCGACGATTCATGCGCTGAAGACGATTATTAACCATCAATACGGCGGGCATTTGCAGATGCCCGAATTTAATGAAAACGATTATTTGGTTGATATAAGAGAGTAATAGGTATCCACTTGTGCAACGAAGCCTTCTTTTATTAATTTAATCAGATGTGCCTCTGTAGTTCGTTTTGCTACCTCAAAGACATTTGGATGTGGAAGCTTGTCATAAATTAGGTTTGTCAAATGGACGACGCTTAAGCTTCCATGGTCTTTGAGCAGGGATTTAATTTGGTTTTCGCGATGAAATCTTCTTCCTAATACAAAATCAATATGTTCGTAGGGATTTTCCACCCATTCCCCATGCCCAGGCCCAATTTTGGTTAATTTCAATTGTTTTAACCTTGTTAGAGTTTGGATATAGTCTGACATATCCCCATCAGGCAGCCCAATCCATGATGTTCCTTCCGCAACGATGTTATCTCCGGCAAGGAGAATTTGTTTTGACGGTATATAAAGATTTAATTGACCTGCTGTATGACCAGGCGCATGAATGATGATGATTTCTTCACCGGCAATGCTAATTTTGTCTCCATCCTCTAAGAAGGATAGTTGATTCCATGGAGCAATCGCTTTAATAGTGGCTTGTTTTTCCTGACGGTGGCAATAAACAACCGGTTCCCAATCCACTAATTGCAAAACACCTGGGGCGTGGTCAGGGTGTGAATGGGTTAATATAATCGATTTTGGCAGAGCAAGTTCGTTTTCCTTCATTGCACGATGTAAAACAATTTTTGTATCTGGTTGATCGTAACCAGCATCAACTAATATACTTTCGTGCTCGTTCCCTAGTAAATAGCAATTTGTAGTGGTATGTGGCAATAAAGTGGGTGTTGGTATTGGAACGCGAATGATTTTTAACTTATTTCCTTTTTTCATAGACAATTCCCTCACAATCGATAACGTCATATAAACGACCAATAAATAACGTATTCACCATCAGTATAGGAAATTCCTGCTAAAAAAAGGATACCCAAGTTTTTGCCGATTTTTTATCAAAAATTAATTATTGTCTTAATTTTTTCAATATCACCGATTCAATAAATTTCCATGGCATAAGACTTTTTAGAAACAAAGTTTGCTTTACACCTTTCCCAACTGGATATCTAAGGTCTGGTGTTTTTTGTTGTGAGGTAATTTTGGCGACTAGTTTCGCTACTTCGATGGGGTCGCCATGTGCTTCTTTTCCGCCCTCAATTTCTTTCATCATTCTCTCCATATAAGATAAATAGGGGGAGTCAGGATCTATATCCATCTGATCGACACTTGCCCAAATATTGGTTTGATAAGAACCTGGCTCAATTAAGGAAACATCAATCCCAAATGGTTTAAGCTCTAACCTTAAGCTTTCGCTATACCCCTCAAGGGCATGCTTGGAAGAAACATAAGCAGATAATCCAGGAAATCCCATTCTGCCGCTAATACTGCTGATATTAATAATCCTTCCGTTCCCATTTGCCCTTAAAAATGGAAGTATTGCTTGTGTTACTGCAATCACTCCAAAAAAATTGGTTTCAAATTGCCGCCGATATTCTTCAATCGACAACTCTTCACTAAAACCCCCGAGAGCAAACCCCGCATTGTTTACTAACACATTTATAGATGGATAATCTGATAGCAAGGTTTTAAACTCATGAATAGAATCGGATGAAGTAACGTCCAGCTGATGGATATGAATAGTTTTTTCTATCTCTTTTTCTTTTGCAAGTTCAAGGAGTTGGGTAGCTTTTTTTACATCTCTCATTGTCGCCAAGACAGTAAACCCCTTCATGGCCAGCTCAATCACGCACAACAAACCAAATCCGCTTGAGGCCCCCGTCACAATCACTGTTTTATTGGTCATAGATTTTCCCATAAAACCTCTTTTCATCTATTTAGGACGTCAGGGTTAATCAAGTTTTTAGGACGTTGACCCAATAGTCCAGACAGTAAATTTTCAACCGCCAAATTGGCCATTTTCAGCTCAGTTTCAAAGGTGGATGATCCGATATGTGGTGTAGTTACCACATTAGGAAACTGAAGCAATGGATGATCGGGCGATAATGGCTCTGATCTATAAACATCCAATGCGGCGGCGTGAATCTCCTTTTGATTTAATGCCGCAATCAGTGCTTCTTCATCAACCGTTTTGCCCCGTGAACCATTCACAAAAATAGCGGATTTTTTCATTAGTTTAAATTCTTGTTCCCCCATTAAATTCTCTGTTTCAGATGTAAGTGGCGTCATTAAGCAAACAAAATCTGATTGCTTTAGTAATGGTTCAAGGTCACAATATGTAGCGTTATATTTACCCTCGGCTTCTATGTTACGGGTACGATTGTAGTATAGGATATTCATATCAAAACCGAAATGCGCTCGCTTTGCGATGGCTGAACCGATTTTGCCCATCCCGATGATCCCCAATGTTTTATGGTGCACATCCACTGCATATTGTGCTGTCGTTAAATGCTGCTTCCAATTTCCTGATTTAACAAAGTGATCTAACTCTGGGATGCGCCGTGCAGCTGCAAGGAGAATCCCAAAAATAGCATCGGCTGTTGTATCCTCGAGGACACCTGGTGTATTGGTTCCCATTACACCGCGCTGTGTCATCTCTTCAATAGAGAGATTATTATAGCCAGTGGAATTATTAGAGACAATTTTTAACTTTGGTGCCTTTTCGAGTAACTCCTTATCAACCGGAAGAGCTAGGCCAACTATGCCTTCAGCATCCTTAAGGGCATGTAAAAAGGCATGGTCTGTTTTTGGATTAATCCCATCAAATATTTCTACTTCAAAGGAATCATCGAGCTGTTCAAGGGCATCAGTTAAGACCAAGTTATATGCGATTATTTTTCTTTTCATCGTATGTTTCTCCTTTCTAGTAGAAGTCCTTTGTTTGAAAAGGGGCAATACCTATATAGTATTAAAATATACCAATATGAAGCAAGAAAACTAGCGCATGATTAGTATATTTTTTGAAAAAATCGCAGAAGTAATTGTCGGGCTAGAAAAAAGATGAAAAGGAAGTTCAAATGAATACGAGGCACTATAGTAACCACTCTATTATTTTGCTAAAATAGTATGAGCTATTAGTTTTTTTAGGCTAAATATCATATAATAAGGCTAAAGTTAATTTTCTGAATAATTAAGTAATGTTGGGATCAGGCTAGGAGGAATTGTTGATGTGGGATTTTGATATGAATATAGATCAAATAGCTAGAATTAAAGTAATCGGTGTTGGCGGTGGAGGAAATAATGCTGTTAATCGAATGATTGAGGATGGCATTCAAGGCGTTGAGTTTATTGCCGTGAATACAGATGCCCAAGCTCTTAATCTATCAAAAGCTGAGATTAAGATGCAAATTGGGGCAAACTTAACAAGAGGATTAGGAGCAGGTGCCAATCCGGAAGTAGGGAGTAAAGCAGTAGAGGAAAGCAGGAAACAGCTGCAAGAGGTGTTAAAGGGAGCAGATATGGTTTTCGTTACAGCCGGAATGGGCGGTGGTACGGGAACAGGAGCTGCACCAGCGATTGCGCAAATATCCAGGGAACTTGGGGCTTTAACAATTGGGGTGGTGACACGTCCATTCGGCTTTGAAGGCCGTAAGCGTGCCGTAAATGCGGCCAGTGGAATCGAGGCAATGAGGGAAGCGGTAGATACATTAATTATTGTCCCCAATGATCGCTTATTGCAAATTGTTGATAAAAAAACACCTATGTTGGAAGCTTTTCGCGAGGCGGATAATGTCCTCCGCCAAGGTGTTCAAGGAATTTCTGATTTAATTGCCGTGCCGGGCTTAATCAACCTTGATTTTGCTGACGTGAAAGCAATTATGTCCAATCAAGGGACAGCGTTAATGGGCATTGGGGTGTCGAAAGGCCCACACCGTGCCGTTGAAGCAGCCAAAAAGGCTATATCAAGTCCACTCCTAGAAACCTCCATTAATGGGGCGCAAGGTGTACTCATGAATATCACAGGCGGCAGTAATTTGAGTTTGTATGAGGTGCAGGAAGCAGCCGATATTGTTGCCTCTGCCGCAGACAAGGAATTAAACATGATTTTTGGTTCGATCATTAACGATAGCCTAAAGGAAGAAATAATGATCACGGTTATTGCTACAGGTTTTGTGGATTATGATCGCCCATCCAAAAATCAGTCTACAACGATCACAAATGAAGGAAGGAACCCTTCTGTTCGTCAAAAAATCAAACAAGAAGAACCTGTACAGGACATGGAACGACAATGGCATCTGCCTGAAGAAGAACAGAAAAACGATCACCGTTGGCAATCGCAGGAGCAAGACGATTCTCTTGATATTCCGGCATTTTTGCGAAATCGAAATAAAAGGTCAAGATAAAAGGCAAACCCCCAAAATCTCCATCCGTTTGGGGGTTAGCTTTTTTCTTCTATTTCCTTAAAAAAAGACGCAACCAAGTGATTAAGCTTTTGGAAATTTATTTCTTCCGTGATGTCTTTTTTTGAATTCAGCGAGGATAGGGCACTTTCAATGAGATATTTTCGTGGTTTCTTGTTGTTCAATAATTCGTCATGTATAAAGTCCAGTAATTCCATGTTTTTGAACTGATCACCATTTTGATTTAGAGATTTTTTTAATAAAAGAATTGTATGGTAAAGTTCCTGTTGGAAAAACTGGCTGTATTTTTGACAGTTCGGCAGCCACTGATCTAAAACCTCTGGATTTAGTAATTGTTCATCCGCTTTTGACACTTCTGTCACCATGTGTTTTATCCGTTCCATACTATATCTGACAATTTTTTCAATACTGGTCGTATTTGACCTTTTCGCCATTCCGTTAAATTTTAGATTGTGGAGTAAAATCCCGATAAACATAACGGCACAATCTAACAAATAGGGCTTTTTGCTTTCGCCAAAGAGATCGATGAAGCGGTTGTAAACCCAGCGAAGAGACCTTAATTGTCCTCCTCTAATAAATTGCTTAAGTTCTTCATCATGTGAAACAAATACCTCTTCAAAAAGAAATAATAACTTATTCGTCCGCGTCATTTTCAATTGCAATTCCACTTGTTTGATAAAGATTTCGACGTTTGAGGGATCTTCTCCAATGAGTAATTCATTGCGATCATAATCAAGTTTTTTATAGATCATTTTAAAAAGAGCGATTAATAATTCGTTTTTAGAAGAAAAATAGTTATAAAATGTCCCTTTAGAGATTCCACTATAATTTAAAATGTCCTGAATGCTTGTGGCTTGATAACCTTTGTCAATAAATAATTGACGGGCGGCATCAACTACATGCTGTTTTCTGTCATTCATTTGATCACCCTTTATCAATTCTTTGGACTATATGTATAAAAAGACTACTTGTATAAATTGTATAGTACCGTATTTTTTGAATGGTTACAAACCCATTAAATAACAGGATATTTTTTAATTGCATATTTTGTACCAATGGTATAAGATATTGTTTATGCGAATTTAGAGAATAAATTTGAACTATCCGTCTAAGGGGGAACAATAATGGATCAAACCGAAAAAAAGCATGATCGTCCACCGTACGGAATTTTAGCCGTACTGATGATTGGTGCCTTTATTTCATTTTTAAATAACACGTTATTAAACATTGCACTGCCTTCTATTATGAGTGACTTGAAAGTAGAGGCAGCCACTGTTCAATGGCTCACAACAGGTTTCATGTTAGTAAACGGAATTTTAATTCCAGCTAGTGCGTTTTTAATCCAGAAATTTTCTGTCCGTCATATATTTTTAGCCGCGATGGGTTTATTTGCAGCAGGGACGATTCTTGCCGGTTTTGCTCATGTTTTTCCACTTCTTTTAGCGGGAAGAATGTTGCAGGCCTCCGGTTCAGCTATTTTGATGCCACTGTTAATGAACGTAATGTTAGTTGCCTTCCCGATTGAAAAAAGGGGAGCCGCAATGGGTGTTTTTGGGCTGATCTTAATGTTTGCACCGGCCATTGGCCCAACATTGTCAGGCTGGATTATTGAACATTATGACTGGAGAATGCTTTTCCACTTTGTTACCCCAATTGCCATTATCGTGATTTTATTAGGTGTTTTCCTATTAAAAGACAAAAAGGAAAAAGTGGATATCCGCCTCGATTTCTTGTCGCTTCTTTTATCAAGTATCGGTTTTGGCGGTATTTTATATGGTTTTAGTTCTGCAGGAAGTAAGGGATGGGACAGCCCACAAGTATATGGAACAATAATAGTGGGTATTATTTCATTGTTCGTGTTTATTTTGCGTCAATATAAGATAGAACAGCCATTATTAAATTTTAGAGTGTATAAATACCCTATGTTTGCTCTATCTTCTATAATTGCCATGATAGTAAACATGGCACTGTTTTCCGGGATGCTGCTTCTGCCGATTTATGTTCAGAACCTGCGTGGCATTTCTCCAATGGACGCGGGGCTAATGCTGATGCCTGGTGCGATTTTGATGGCATTCATGTCGCCTATTACAGGGAAATTATTTGATAAAATTGGCGGCCGAATCTTAGCAGTCACTGGTTTAGCGATTATTGTGGTAACAACTTATGGTTTTAGTCAATTAACACTTCATACCACTTACACACACTTAATCATTTTGTATTCGGTTCGTGCTTTAGGGATGTCAATGGTCATGATGCCGGTTTCGACAAACGGCCTAAATCAATTACCAAGAAGATTCTATCCAC
Organism: Neobacillus bataviensis LMG 21833; assembly: GCF_000307875.1. GTDB lineage: Bacteria > Bacillota > Bacilli > Bacillales > Cytobacillaceae > Neobacillus > Neobacillus bataviensis. Next base: position 22,492 of record NZ_AJLS01000074.1, on the reverse strand, counting down.
ACGGTACTGCCATGAACAATACACTAAACCAAGTAGCAGGTGCTATTGGTACCGCATTGATGGTGACCATTATGTCAAATCGTGCGGTGTCGCAGGGTAAGGTGCTTGGTGAGGAAGCAATGAAACACTTGACTGGAAAACCCACTCCAGCTGCACTTGCCGAAATGAAACAGCAGATCATGATGCAGGCAACATTAGATGGAATTAATTTCTCCTTCCTTATCGCTGCCTGTATTGCCGCAGTAGCCTTAGTATTATCATTCTTTATCAAACGCGTTAAACAAGCAGAAGACGAACTAAAAGGCGGAAGCACCACTAAAACTGCCGATAAAAAAGTAGCTGCAAAATTAATAGAGAACTAAGGTGCCTGACACCTTTTCTACTTTTAGCAGTATGTTTACGAGCCCCTTCTTTTTTAAGAAGCGGGCTCGTTTTTCTGTATGATTTGTTTAGTTTTTGGGAGTTTTATTTCCGAAAATTCTTAAAATAAATTTTATTGAAAGCGTATGCTATAATGGTGATAAAAAACAACAGCAAGGAGTCTATCACGATGTTGAAAGATATTTTTATGGGTCTATCCCAAAACCAACTACTTAATAGTGCTGCAAAGAAATATGGGTTAAAAATGGGTGCACAAAGCGTTGTTGCTGGAACGAATATACCGGAAGTCATTAAAAGTATTAAAGAACTAAACGCACAAGGAATCTCTTGTACGGTTGATAATCTTGGAGAGTTCGTTTTTAAAGAAGAAGAGGCAACGGCCGCGAAGGAACAAATTTTGCAGGTCATTGAGGCAATCCATGAGAATCAAGTAGATGCACATATTTCATTAAAACCGACGCAGGTTGGCTTGGATATCGATTATACATTTTGTTTAAACAATGTTAGAGAGATTGTGGATAAAGCGAGCCAATATCAGATGTTTATCAATATCGATATGGAGGACTTTAAACATCTAGAACTTACCTTTAATTTATTGGACGACCTATCACTTGAGTATGATAATGTGGGTACCGTTATTCAGGCTTATTTCCATAATGCGCTGGAATACGTTGAACGATATAAAAATTACCGTATTCGTCTTGTAAAGGGTGCGTATAAAGAGTCAGATGAAATCGCTTACCAGGACAAGAAAGACATCGATGCCAATTATATTAAGCTGATTGAATGGCATTTATTAAACGGGAAATTCACTTCGATTGCTACCCATGATCACAGAATTATTAACCATGTGAAAGAGTTCGTAAAACGCAATGATATTTCAAAAGATAAATACGAATTCCAAATGTTGTATGGGTTTAGAAAAGAGTTGCAGCTAAAATTGGCAAGCGAAGGGTACAATTTCTGTACGTATGTTCCCTTTGGAAATGATTGGTATGGGTATTTCATGAGACGGTTGGCAGAAAGACCGCAAAATTTAAATCTTGTTGCGAAACAAGTATTTAACAAAAAGACAAACACCATAATCGGAGTAGCAGCAGGGGCATTTTTATTGGGAAGACTAACAACTACCAAAGACAAGAAGAAAAAACGTAAATAAATATTCATGTGACAGATATAAAGCAAAAAGACTACCTTCACCCCATTTGGTGTAGGTAGTCTTTTTATATACAGAAAAGAGCTATTGTTCATTATCACTATCATAATAATAAAAAGGGTGTCAGGCACCATTAGTAACAGCGCTGTAGGAGAAATTGGCGTCGTCCCATTGATAGAGTCCTTCTTGGAGTTTGATGATGGAATCAAATGGCCGTTGGAGGGAAGTGTCCGCTTCAAGTTCCATATCTTCCGGGCTATTTTTTTGCTCTTCGATCAATTGGTTTCTTAATCGAAGCATATCTGTTTTGGAAGCAATGCGAATGATTTTATCTAGGGTAATCTTCTTTTCGCTAATTCCAAAAGAATTACAAATACTTGTCTGAAAACTTTTGTTATACTGGAGCATCATGTGTAAATCATTGATACATGCCACGCCGAAAACCTCTTTTATAATATCCTCATAACGCAGCTGTGTTCCTGTTGCAAATTTAATAATATTTTTTTCCGGGTTCTCTAAGCAGTAAACTGTTTCAATTGTATTTTCCATTTATAACACCTTTTCTTCAATATATTTCTATCGCAAGTACTTCAATGGGCATTGTCGGTATGAGTGGGAAACTAGAAGGATTTTAGAAAAATTAAGCAAATATTGATAGTACGGCTCTTAATATTTCTGTGTATTAGTTATATTATATCATACTTTGTACTAACACCCGCTAAGTTCTTTTAAAATGTAGAAATTTGTCGAAATTATTTCAATGTAAACATAGGAAATTATTATTAATAGTTATAAAAAGTTCACAGGAATGTGGGAGAAATTGTTTTAAAATAGAAGTATGTTAAATACTTCACAAATTAGCGAAAAAAGTTTTGTTAAAGGGGCTCATCATATGGGATACAGTATACCAGCAAAAATTTTGGAAATAACCGTGGAAAATGGAGTGAAGAAAACGAAATATTCTCTGATGCAAACAATGATTTTAGGTTTTGAGGCAGGTGCCTTTATTGCATTAGGATACTTATTATTTATTCGGGTAACCGCAACATTATCGCCCAATTTAGAAGGGTTAAGTAGTTTAATTGGCGCGGCTGTTTTTCCAATTGGCCTAATTCTTACCTTACTTGCCGGTGGCGAACTTCTAACAGGGAATATGATGGCTGTGCCGCTTGCAAGAATGGAAAACAGGATTAACACCGGACAGGTACTTTTTAACTGGTTTCTTGTTTCGGTCAGTAATTTTCTTGGCGCCATCTTTGTTGCCTATTTTTTCGGCCACCTTTTGGGACTTACCGAAATGACACCCTACCTCGCGAAAACAATCAGTATCGCAGAGCACAAGCTTGAAGCATCCTTTTTGCAAGCCTTTATTTCAGGAATTGGCTGTAATTGGCTGGTTGCCGCAGCTGTCTGGCTTTCTTACGGGGCGGATGATATGTTCGGAAAAATTGCCGGTATTTGGTTTCCAACCATGACGTTTGTGGCAATCGGATTCCAGCACGTTGTAGCGAATATGTTTGTCATCCCGGCAGCAATCTTTGCCGGCCATTTTACCTGGATTGAGTATTTACATAATTTCATCCCAGTCTTCTTGGGAAATGCCATTGGGGGAACAATCTTTATTGGGATGGCTTATTGGTATGCTTTTAATAAAAATAAATCACCATACACCGAGACTAACATTAAGGAGACTATGGAAAAAGTAGGATAATGAAAAATACCTACAGCAGTGGTGGAACAGTCGTTCTGCCGCTGCTTTTTTCTTAACCAAAAAGCTTCGAACCTTTCCTTTTAAGTAAAACATTTTGATCATCACCCGGACATATAGACAGGTCATAAGGAATAAAATGGGTGAATGGAAGATCCAACTAATCATTCAGATTATGTTGGATAGCAACAATGATCATTGAAATAGAGGAGAAGTTGAAAGCAATGGCTATACGGAAATGGGCAATTACAATTTTAGTAATTGGTAGTTGTATAGGACTCCATTCGCAAAGGAAAATTAACAGTTGAAGTGAAAACCTCTGCGGCTTATCAAAGTCTTATTGAAAAAGGGAATTAGATAAACAGCGAAATGAGGAACTGAACTATTTCTGTCAGTTCCTCATTAGTTTTTGATACCAGTCTAGTAATCGTACAAACCTTATTGCAATCCTTCTATTGTAAGCATTTTGACAGGAAGGAAATCTTCGCCCGTTTCTAGGTAGCTAATCGCAACGTGATCTCCTTCTTTTAGGTAGATGGCTAGTGGCGCTTTTTCTGATGAAATTAGATAGTTTTTATGGTTGTCTAATAGGAAAGAAACAACTGTGAAATCGCCGGATTTTTCTTTATAAACCCTTAGGACTGTGCCAGATATTTGCATTTCTTTGGCTTTAGAGCTCCCATTCACGGTTCCTTTTCCGCGTTGCAATGCTGTCTTATATTGTTTTAAGGCTTCATTTGGGGTGACACCATAAACGGATATTTCTGGATTTGCTGCCGAAACGATAAAGTAATTTTGCAAGAATCCGTTAGAATCAAGTACAGGCGTTAGCCAGCTTGCCTCACCGTAGAAATTGTAAAGAATAGCCATTTGACCGTGCCATTTCTTTTCAATAAATTTCTTTTCAATAATCTGTAATGCCCCTTGTGAATCCATGTATGATTGATCCGGATTACCCGTATAGTAAGTCGCTGTGCCAGTTCTTGAGTTGGTTAGGGAGTAGCCAAGCATCGAGTCAACACCTTCTTTTGGACTAGTGAAATCGGTGAAGTAATACATAACACCTTTTTCATCAAAGATTGGACTGACATTTGCTTCTGTACCCTCATCTGAAGGCAGCTTTACATCAGATTTTCCGAATTTGCTATTCCAAAATCCGTGGATAAAGTTCCCAAAATAGCTGTTTTGAAGACTAACCACCTCAGGTGATACGGTGCCATCAATAAAATCGGGAACTTCGGTTAATGGATATTTTTTTGTTTTGCCATTCTTTGAATCGATCACTACTATTCCTTCTACATCAAAACCATTCCGTGCCGTAATAAATTTTCCGTAGGAACGAATATAAAATGGTTTTCCTTCGTCATCAATTTCCAACTGCACATCTCCATAGAAAATGTTCTTCGGAAAATTCATCCGAATATGGCGCTCAACATTTTTATTAAAGAAGGAGGAAGGGGTGTACACCATTTCCGACTTTATGAATTTAGGATTTGCAGATGAATCGGTGGCACTTAAGGAAAAATAACCCGGTGTTTGTCCGCCTTTCCACCATTTAAAAAATCCCGAGAATTCAACAGGTGCGATATAGACATAATCGCCGTTCACCTTTTGAATTTGTAAATTTCCAAGTTCATAATAGCTTGTGTTCGGCACTTGGCCGAATGCTTTTTTCATTTTGTTCCGGGCAAATTGCGGCGGAACGCTAGCAGGTGTTTCCTTCTCATCGAAGGTCTTGATTTCCACCTTTTGATCCATTTTTGCCATTTCATATTTTTCATTAGCATTAAACATAAAGGCGGTAAGGAAATACACAGCTGTTATGACGCTAACAATGAATAAAATGCCTTTAACCTTTCTTTCCACTCCTTTTGATAGGATTGCTCCACCGGCGGTAATAAAAATGGCTAACGGCCAAACGGTAGAAAAGTTTCTATCAACATTACTTAAATAATAGAAAGCAAAGACAGCAGGCATTAGAATGACGACCACCGCGATGATAACGCCCGTTTTTAGCTGTTTACCCTCCTTCGCACTTAGCTGTTCATTTTTATAAATGGGAAAAAGAATAAGAGCAGAAGCGATTCCAATAATCAGTGTAAATAATAATATGTTCCCCATAAAAATCTCCTTTATTATCTTGGCATTCCCTACGTTATGATAAATATACGGAAAACATAATGAAAAGTTTCATTTCAAAAAAAACGAGCCTCAGAGAGTTCCCTAAGGCTCGTTTTTAATATTTAGCACTATGGTATTAAGATTAATGGTGTCAGGCACCAATTTCATATGAACGTTCTAATTCATCAATAAGGGAACCGACGTAGGCGACAGCTTTTTTGATTGGATCTGGTTTTGACATATCGACACCTGCATGTTTTAAAAGTTCAAGCGGCTTCATGGTGCCGCCAGCTCGAAGGACTTCCAGCCATCTGTCAACAGCGGGCTGGCCTTCTTCCTGAATCAGTTGGGCAACAGCGGTTGATGCTGTTAATCCGGCTGAGTAGGTGTATGGGTATAGGCCCATGTAATAGTGCGGCTGACGCATCCAAGTTAAGCCAGCACCCTCATCGATTTCAACCGTGTCTCCCCAGAATTCGGCTAGGACGGCACCAGTGACTTCCGATAGTGTTTTGGCTGTAAGGGCTTTGCCTTCCTCAGCAAGGGCATAGACCCTTCGTTGGTATTCGGCTTCAAGTAAATGGGTCACGAAGTTGTGAAAATAGGTACCGAGCAGCTGCAGGATAACCCAGCGGCGCATTTGCTTATCTTCATTTTTAGCAAGCAAATGCTGACCTAACAGCATTTCATTCAGCGTTGACGGTGCCTCCACAAAATACATGGATGGACGGACATTCATAATCCGTTGGTATTTATTCGCTAGAAAGAAATGCCCCGCATGGCCAAATTCATGTGCTAAGGTGAAGCATCCGCGCATGTTATCCTGCCAGGTAATAAGGATGTACGGATGGGCACCATAAGGACTGGAACAGAAAGCTCCAGTTGATTTGCCCACATTATCAGCAAGATCAACCCATCTCTCATTAAATCCGCGTTCGATAATTTCACAGTATTCAGGACCCATTACTTTTAATGATTCCAAAATGACCTGGCTTGCTTCCTCATAGGTTGTTTCCGGATTGAAGTCCGGATCCAAAGGTGCTTTCAAATCACAGAAAAGCATTTGATCAAGGCCTAAAACCTTTTTCTTTAATTGGGCAAAGCGGCGCATATGCGGTGCTAATTCTGTAAAAATGGTGTCGATTTGGTTGTTATACATGTCTATGCTTACCTGTTGTGGTTCGAGCAGCATGTGGGTGGCCGACTCATACTTACGCAAGCGTGCAAGTGTAACCTGTTTATTCACTTCAGCAGCATAAGTTGCCGCCATTGTATTTTTGTACTGCAGTAGCGATGAAACAAAGGAATTGTAGGCCTTTCGGCGGATTTCTGTATCTGCGGAAAACTCATAACGATTTTCAAATAAAGCAAACGAAACAGGCCATTCGTTTCCGTCAGCATCTTGAATTGGTGCAAAATCCATATCAGCCAGCTTACTCATTTGGTAGATTTGATAGGGGGCTCCTTGTAAGTCACCAAGTGCTGCAAGTGCTTCTTCTGTTTCGGGCGATAATTTATGCTTTTTCGTTTCAAGAAGCTCCTCTAGGTTTTTCTTGAAGGCCATAAGCTCAGGCTCTTCTTCTAGATATTTTGCAACTTTTCCTTCCTCAAGTGTTAGGATTTCTGAGTTGATAAAAGATAAGGCAGCAAAACTTTTTGTCCGCAAGGCGGAGAATTTTGCTGAAGTCGCCTGATTTATCGGATCTGCGCCATCGGCGGATTGTTTTAAATTTGCAAATGTCCACGCCTTAATGATTCGCATTGAAAGCTGCTCTTGTGCAGACAAGCAATCTAGTAATGCCTTTGCACCAGTATGTAATGTCCCTTTAAATCTGTTAAACCCTAAGATTTGTTTTTCAATCAGTTCACATTCCGTTTCCCATGCCTCATCAGAAGGGAATAAATCATTCAAATTCCATGTTTGTTCTTCAGGAACCTCTAAACGAGTGAGTCGTTTTTCAACTGTTTTTTTCACCGAATTTCTCCTCCTTAAAATTTGGTCCTCCTAAATTTTATCATATCTTATCAAATATGTTATACTTTTCTGAAAAAGGGGGAGTGAGTATGGAAGAAACGGTAGTAAAAGCGATTCAAGATGAATATCCTGATGATTTTGCCTGGTGTTACGGCTGCGGCCGATTAAATGTAGCGGGGCATCATTTTCGAACAGGGTGGCAGGGTGAACAAACGGTGTCGATTTATTCACCTGATCCTGAACATTTAGCATTGCCGGGTTTTGTCTATGGCGGGCTTGTTGCCTCGTTCATTGATTGCCATGGAACAGGCTCTGCATCGCTATTTCTCCATCGAAAAAATGGTCATGAACCAGGTGACGGAGCAGAGCCGCCACGCTTTGTGACGGCATCATTAAATGTAAACTTTTTGAAGCCAACTCCACATGGGGTTCCTTTGAAAGCAGTTGGAACGATACAGGAAATCCATCCGAAAAAATATAAAGTGGAAATAGAAGTTTTTGCGAATGATGCGGTGTGTGCACTAGGTGAGGTTATCGCAGTCGTTATGCCTAGTACATTTACGAAAAAAGAATAAATGGGACACGCGCCAAAAACCCTTAATCTATTGATTAGGGGTTTTTTCTAGCTCATCTAATTGCCTAAAATAATCGTCGATCAGTGTTTCTAGCTGTTGAAGTTCCTTATTGCAGCAAGCATAACCATTCATCGATGTAAGAGCGCTTTTAATTAAGTATTTACGAGGGTTATTGGAATGCAGTAATTCATCTTGGATAAATTCTAACAATTCCAGATGTTTTTCTTCATCATCATCAGAAGATTTATTTTTTGACACCGATTTCCGAATGGTTCCAGACAAATGGAAGAGTTTCTCCTTTAATCCTTGTTTATTTCTTGAACCATTTGGCAACCATTTTTCCAAAAGTGCCGGTTCGAGCAATTGGTCACCGGATTCAGACACTTCTTCCACCATTTTTACTAAACGAGCGACACAATATCGAACCACAGGGCCAATTTTTTCACCTGTTTTATGGGCTCTCCGATTATATTGGACATTATGCTGCAGGATGCCCTGAAACATAATCGCACAATCCAACAAATATGGTTTTTTATCTTCACCAAAAATATCTATGAACCTAAGATACAGCCATCGAAGAGCATTCAACCGGCTTTTTTGAATAAATTGCTTGAGTTCAGAATCATTTGAAGCCATGACCTCTTCATAAATAGTAATAAGCTTGTTTTTTCTATTTGTAATCATTTGCATTTCAAGTTGTTTGATGAAAATCTCAAGATCGGCTGGGTCTTGACCAATCAATAATTCATTGCGTTCCTGTTCAAGCTTCTTATAAACAGATTTATAAATGCCAATTAATAACTCATTTTTTGATGCAAAGTAGTTATAAAAGGTCCCTTTAGAAATGCCACTATAATCTAAAATGTCCTGAATAGATGTAGCTTGGTAGCCTTTTTCGATAAATAATTGCTGTGCCATTTTAATGACGTTCTGTTTCCGATTGTACATAAAATCACCTTACCATTATTTTGTACTCCTTGTATAAAATATACTACCTTATATAAGCCCGCATGACAAACCCATAAATAAGCAGTTTTTTTTTGTTGCCAAAACTAAACTGACAGTATATTATTATGAAAGGTGAAACAGGGGTATAAAAAATTGGACTATCAGTTTATGAGGGGGAAAATCAATGGATCAAACAATAAAACAAACCAATCGTCCGCCGTATGGGATTCTTGCGGTTCTAATGGTTGGTGCCTTTATTGCCATGTTAAACAACACATTATTAAATATTGCCTTGCCGTCGATTATGACGGACTTAAAGGTGGAAGCATCGACTGTTCAATGGCTTGCGACAGGTTTTATGTTAGTAAACGGAATTCTGATACCGGCTACAGCATTTTTAATTCAAAAATATTCAGTTCGACAACTTTTTTTAACTGCAATGGGGTTATTTACTATCGGTACCATTCTGGCAGGTTTTGCCCACGTGTTTCCCATTCTTTTAGCAGGCAGGATGATTCAAGGGGCGGGGTCAGCCATCTTAATGCCGCTATTAATGAATGTCATGTTAGTTAGTTTCCCAGTGGAAAAAAGGGGGGCGGCAATGGGGGTATTTGGATTAGTACTTATGTTTGCTCCTTCTATTGGCCCGACACTTTCTGGCTGGTTAATTGAACATTATGACTGGAGAATGTTATTTCATTTTGTTACACCAATCGCGGTTATCGTGCTATTGCTTGGCATTTTCTTACTTAAGGATAAAAAAGAGAAAATAGATATCCGCCTTGATTCCTTGTCACTTTTACTATCAAGCATTGGGTTTGGCGGAATCCTTTATGGATTTAGTTCCGCTGGTAAGAAAGGCTGGGATAGTCCGGAAGTTTATGGAACACTTATTATTGGTGTTATTTCATTAGCCGTATTTATTATACGTCAATTAAAACAAGACAAACCGATGCTCAATTTCAAGATTTATAAGTACCCGATGTTTGCCTTATCCTCGGTTATTTCGATGGTGGTTACGATGGCGATGTTTTCAGGGATGCTGCTAACCCCTATTTATGTGCAAACTATTCGCGGAATTTCACCGCTTGATGCAGGTTTAATGATGCTGCCTGGAGCCATTATTATGGCAATCATGATGCCGATCACAGGAAAATTGTTTGATAAGTTTGGCGGTCGGATATTAGCGATAATTGGTTTAATTATTACCGTAGTCACGAGTTATTATTTTAGCCAATTAACACTTCATACAACCTATACACACTTAATTATTTTATACTCCGTGCGAATGTTTGGGATGTCGATGGTGAATATGCCGATTACGACAAATGGCTTAAACCAGTTACCTGCGCGTTTTTATCCACATGGAACAGCAATGAACAGTACGATGTCACAGGTTTCCGGCGCTATTGGTACGGCGTTGTTGGTGACAATCATGACAAATCGTACGACAACACATGCAAAGGAAATTGGTGCAGCTGCGATGGCTCACTTAACGAAGCAGCCAACACCTGCAGTACTTGCAGAAATGAAACAGCAAGTAATGATGAAAGCGATGCTAGAAGGAATCAACGATGCATTCCTTGTGACAGTAGGGATCGCGGCGGTTGCGTTGATTCTATCCTTCTTTATTAAACGAGCGAAACAAGCCGAAGATAAAACTGAAATAAAGCCGGCTGGAAAAAATGTAGCGGCAAAATTAGCGGGAAATTAATGACGGCAGGGAGGTGACTTTTATAGGCATCTCTCTTTTTCTTATGGCAACATTTGCTTTTATTATAAAAAAAATAGATTATAATGTAGGAAGCGACCATAGGAGGATTTTATATGTTAAAAGACCAAGAATATGTAGAGAAAGATGATAAAACTCGATTTCTAGATGCTTATATTGAACGTTGTGACAAAGAAACAGAAAATATGATCAAGAATGAATCATCTGCGTTTTTGGCTGAACCACTTGACTACCTAAAAAAGCATAAAAATGAGTTTATTTATCTAGAATCAAAATGGTTTGACTTAGTAAATGTGGACTCCATTTCAGTAGAAGCGGATGATGTATTTGGAACATACGATGTTATGCTGGGATTAAAGCTGCAGAAGAAATTTGAAAAGGTAATAAAAGAACAGCTAAATGCAAATCTACATGGTGGTGAAGCGAAATTCGATTTAATCTTCAGCCATGAGGATGGTTTATGGAATTTGAATTTTGCTTTAAATTATGTCGAAGGATTTAACGAGAATATAACAATGAATGAGGCTTTCCAGTTAATTTATCATTTCCTTTTTAAATTGATTGAAGCTGTAAAAGGGATAAATAGTTGAAAGTAAAAAACCTAACCAGCTAATGTTGCTGATTAGGTTTTTACTTTTTCAATGGTTTAGGATCACGTAAAAATATTATTCAATCGAGTTTTTTTTACAAGATTTTCATTTTGATTGTGTTAAATTGGAGGAGAATTCAGAAAGGTGTAAAACTTCAAGAAAAAGATTTTTACATAGTGGATAATGAAATGCTTGCATCATTTTACAGATTGTAAGGTGCATTGCCCATTTAGGGTCTGTAAAATTAGGATAGGATGCACAAATTTTCCGTGAAGATCAAATTATCATCAGAGGTAGGTGATTTTTTAAGTTCTTTTTATTGTTAAGCGCTTTCATCCTGTGTTTGTAATATAAATTATTCATGATTGAAGGAGGGCTTCTCTTTGGCGAATGAAAAAATGCAGCGTATTTCCATAACTGAACTTGAAAAGAACTTTTTAGAAGTAGAGCGTGGACTAACAAACCAAGAAGCTATTGAAGAATCGAACCGATGCCTCTATTGCTATGATGCCCCATGTATTAAGGCCTGTCCAACTGGAATTGATATTCCAACCTTTATTAAAAAGATTGCCTCAGGAAATCTATTAGGCTCTGCTAAAACGATTATGTCCTCAAATCCTGTTGGCGCAAGCTGTGCGCGGGTTTGTCCAACAGAGGAGCTCTGTGAAGGAGCTTGTGTCCTCAACCATTCTACTAAACCGATTATGATCGGCAATCTGCAGCGATATGCCACTGATTGGGCCATAAAAAATGAACAGACCCTTTTTCAACCAGGAGAATCAAACGGAAAAACAATCGCTGTGATTGGTGGCGGCCCTGCCGGATTATCTGCCGCAAGGGAACTGGCAAGATTGGGCTATGATGTCACCATTTTTGAAGCCTCTGAGAAAGCTGGGGGCTTAAATACGTATGGGATTGTTTCATTCCGGCTTCCGCAGTCCATTTCCTTCTGGGAAGTGGAACAGGTTGAAAAATTGAATGTAAAAATTAGGACCAACACCGTAGTCGGAAGGGATATCTCAGTTGAACAAATAATGGAAGATTTCGATAAGGTTGTCTTAGCGGTCGGAATGGCGCATGTTCCGAACCTCGGTGTCGAAGGTGAAGACCTAGACGGTGTCTATGATGCGATTGAATTTGTAATGGCAACCAAAAGTGGTCAATTATCGAACGACTTTGTTGGCAAACGAGTAGTTGTCATTGGTGCCGGAAATACCGCGATTGACGGGGCGACTTGTTCCGTGCGCTTGGGAGCAGAGAACGTCAAGATTTTATATCGCAGAACGGAAGAAGAAATGACGGCTTATGATTTTGAATATGAATTTGCGAAACAGGATGGGGTTGAATTCCGCTGGTTAACGGCTCTGAAAAGGATTATCGGTGATGAAAACGGACAAGTAACGGGCATTGAGTGTTTCAAAATGAAACTCGGTGAGCCAGAAAAAGATGGTCGCCGCAGACCTGTTGCGGTAGAAGGATCTGAATACGTGTTGCCTGTGGATGCCGTGGTAAAAGCAATCGGACAAACAAGGCACATGGAACTAATTGAGGCATTTGGACTGCAGCATGAAGGCGGTGTCGTTAAAGTCGAACAAGACACGCTTCAAACCTCCAATCATAAAATATTTGCCTGTGGTGATGTGGTTTTTGGAAAAGGAAAAGGAGACGCAATGGTCGTAACCGCTGCCCAGCAAGGTAAAAATGTGGCGTATGCCATTCATAAGCACTATTCGGCAGTCGGAACAGCAAATTGAATCTAGTAATCTATTAATCATAAAGGGGGAAAAATGATGGCTGATTTACGTATTAATCTTGCAGGAATAAAATCTCCTAATCCGTTCTGGCTTGCATCAGCACCGCCTACCAACTCAGGCTACCAAGTTCAGAGGGCCTTTGAAGCTGGCTGGGGCGGAGCAGTATGGAAGACATTAGGCGATCCAATCTTGAATGTATCTTCCCGATTTGCTGCGATTAGTTTTAACGGACAACGAGTGGCCGGTTTTAATAACATTGAGCTCATTACCGATCGTCCATTAGAAGTGAATTTAAAGGAAATCTATGAAACGAAAAAGCGATTTCCGAACCATGCGATTATTGCTTCATTAATGGTCGAGCCGAAGCAGGAGAAGTGGCATGAAATTGTCAAACAGGTGGAGGATGTCGGGGTTGATGGCCTCGAGTTAAACTTTGGCTGTCCACATGGAATGGCGGAACGGGGCATGGGTGCTGCTTCAGGCCAAGTGCCAGCTCTCGTAGAACGACAGACCTATTGGGTGAAAGAAGTGGCAAAGACACCGGTCATTGTCAAATTAACGCCAAATATTACAGACATTACCGCAACTGCCGAAGCAGCCTGTAATGGTGGTGCGGATGCTATCAGTATGATCAATACAATCAATAGTTTGATGGGGGTAGATCTCGATTCCTGGAACACGATCCCGCATGTAGCTGGAAAAGGGGCACACGGCGGTTATTGCGGCCCTGCGGTTAAGCCGATTGCCTTAAATATGGTCGCAGAATGTGCAAGACATCCGCATATTAACGTGCCGATTTCTGGCATTGGCGGGATTTCAAACTGGCAGGATGCTGTCGAATTTATGTTGATGGGTGCAACTGGTGTTCAAGTCTGCACGGCAGCGATGCACCATGGTTTCCGGATTGTCGAGGATATGATTGAGGGACTAAGCAATTATTTGGATAGTAAAGGAATCTCCTCTATTTCTGAAATCATCGGAAAATCCGTTCCAAGATATTCGGATTGGGGTAATTTGGATTTGAATTACAATATCGTCGCAAAAATCAATACCGATGTTTGTATCAACTGCAATAAATGTCATATTGCCTGCGAGGACACGTCCCATCAATGCATCGATATGCTGACGGATGCATCTGGAAAAAGCTACCTAAAGGTAAGGGAAGAAGACTGTGTAGGCTGTAATCTATGCTCCATTGTCTGCCCAGTTGACGGGGCGATCGACATGGTAGAAGCAACCAGGGAGCTTGCGCCGATGACATGGAATGAGCGCCAAGCTGCCTTAAGTCTCGCGGTTGAATGCAAGGCAGATGTTACCAAGTAAACGTAATAGATTAGGAGGAACCATTGATGAAAAAGATTATTAAAAACGGCACAATTGTTACCGCAGCTGACACCTATCAAGCAGAAGTATTAATCGAAGACGGCAAAATAACGCAAATTGGTACGAATCTATCAGCGCTAGGGGCAGAGGTCATCGATGCGAAAGGCTGTCTTGTTTTTCCAGGGGGAATTGACCCGCATACACATCTTGACATGCCATTCGGCGGAACGGTAACAAAGGATGATTTTGAATCGGGGACTATTGCCGCTGCTTTTGGCGGTACGACCACGGTCATTGACTTTTGTTTAACTAATAAAGGGGAGCCGCTTAAAAATGCTATTCAAATCTGGCATGATAAATCTCGGGAAAAAGCGGTCATTGATTATGGCTTCCACTTAATGATTTCGGAAATCAATGAGAACGTCCTGAATGAACTTCCACGGGTAATAAATGAAGAAGGCATTACTTCGTTCAAGGTGTTTATGGCCTATAAAAATGTCTTTCAAGCAGATGATGAAACGTTATTCCGTACCCTTGTTTCTGCTAAAGAACATGGTGCATTAGTCATGGTTCACGCGGAAAACGGGGATGTCATTGATTATCTAACGAAAAAGGCTCTTGAAGAAGGGAAGACCGAACCGATTTACCATGCGTTAACAAGACCGCCTGAATTAGAGGGCGAAGCGACAGGCCGCGCGGCAAAGTTAACCGGGTTGGCAAATTCCCAGCTTTATGTTGTCCACGTATCCTGCGCAGATGCTGTTGAAAAAATTACCGAGGCCCGCAGTAAAGGCTTCGATGTTTGGGGCGAAACATGTCCGCAATATTTAGTACTTGATCAAAGCTATTTAGAAAAAGCGAATTTTGAGGGGGCGAAATATGTATGGTCGCCGCCATTACGGGAAAAGTGGAACCAGGAAGTTCTCTGGAACGCATTAAAGAGTGGGCAGCTGCAAACACTCGGATCAGATCAATGCTCGTTTGATTTTAAAGGGCAAAAGGATTTAGGCAGGGATGATTTTACCAAAATCCCGAATGGCGGTCCGATCATTGAGGATCGTTTCTCGATTTTGTTCTCTGAGGGAGTGAAAAAAGGACGTATTAGTCTTAATCAATTTGTTGACCTCACTTCTACTCGTTCCGCCAAGTTGTTTGGTTTATTTCCGAAAAAAGGAACGATTGCCATTGGTGCTGACGCTGACCTTGTGATTTTTGATCCGAATTTTGAACGAGTGATTTCGGCAGAAACGCATCATTTAGCTGTAGATTACAATGCCTTTGAAGGAATGCAAGTGACGGGCGAGCCTGTTTCCGTTTTAGTGCGCGGAGAATATGTTGTCCGCGAAAAACAGTTTGTCGGGAAACCAGGATCCGGCCAATATTTGAAGCGGGCAAAATATAGCAGCAATGCCCCGTTAACCCAAGGCGAAACCTTATCCATTTAACTTATAATTGCAGCTCCATTCAGCATATTTTAACCTCCCCCAGCAATTGCTCGGAACTTCCTGGGCAATTGCCGTTTTAAAATTGAAAGGTTGATGTCGGTTTTGAATTTTGGAATCTAAAATTCTCGTTAAATTAACCGAAATGGAGTGTTTCTATGAAAAAAAGCCATTTAAAATCACCTGATTTATTGCCCATCCATCAAAAGGATCGAAAAATCACCAAATTGGGATTTTCCTTTATGTGGGTGGGGATGTGTGTGGTTCTTGCTGCCTTCGCCATTGGGGGTTCGGGGGTCATGTCCTTATCCTTACCATGGGTTATTCTCGCAACTGTCATTGGAAGCCTTGCAATTGGTTTTTTCATCTCCTTAATTGCTGACATTGGGATTGAGCATGGTTTGTCCTTTCCCGTTTATATGAGAGCACCTTTTGGAACGATTGGTACCCATATTCCTTCCATCACCCGCGGTGTGACCGCATCGATGTGGTTCGGTATTAATACCTATTTTGGGGCAACAGCGATGAACGGCATCTTAAATATTTTATTTGGCTTTGATAATTGGTTTGTCTGCTTTCTCATTTTTGCCGTGGTTCAGTTGGTTAATACTGCACTAGGAATTAAATCTATCGAACGTTTTGCTGACATGGCTGCACCTGTCATTATACTTATATCGTTATGGATGTATTCGTCCTTATCGGATAAGGCGGCGGTAGCTGGAAGAGATATTTGGAGCTGGGCGGAGTCCCCTGTTACCGGCGGGGCAGCATTTACCGCATTTTTAGTGGTGATTTTTAGCAATATGGGCTTTTGGGCTACCATAAGTGCTGATATACCATCTATTTCTCGGTTTATTAAAGCACCTGCCAATGAAAAGAACTGGTTTAAACGAAATAAGGGTTCCTTAATTGGCAACATGATTGCCATGCCATTAACGCAAACCTTTATGATCATTATTGGTGCTGTGGCCTATATTGCCGTCTTAAATTACGATCCTGTTGTTGCCCTTCAGGAGTCCGCTGGCGGTTTTATCCTTGCCATTCTACTGCTTATGATTGTTTTGGCACAATGGTCAACCAATACCGCGGCAAATGTTGTCCCTGCTGCGACCATTTTCTCTAACGTAGGCGGTCCGAAGTTTCCGTTTTGGGCTGGTGTCATTACGGCAGGTATTGTGGGAACCGTTGTTCAGCCATGGACGTTGTTTGGTGTAATCATTCCGATTCTTCTCATTGTTGGGGGGATTCTATCGGCAATCGTGGGCATACTGTTTGCTGATTATTATTTGCTCCGGAAGCGACGAGTGAATGTTCCTGAATTATATGAAGATCATGGACAGTATAAATACATGGGCGGTGTAAACGCTGCTGGCTTTATTGCCTGGATCATCGGTGGAGTTGCCTCCTATTTTGTTCCGGAATATGGGTTTTTAGTAGGTTTCTTAATTGGTGCAGTTATTTACTATGTGCTTGCAAAGTACTGGTGGTTCAATAAATATCGCCAGGCTGAAATCGAGGATCCAAGTGATGAAAAGTATTTAGGTATTTCGGTTGGACGCGATTGGGTCATTGAAGATCATTCGTATGAGCCTGTTGCAGAAGAAATCCCCAATAATGTAGATTTATATTAATTCAGAATAGAAGGGTGATAAAATGTCAGATTATCAACAATTTCTAAATGAACGAGACAAAATTGATTTTCTTCTCCAAAAAGGCTGCCGTATTAGCGGGGTAAGAGAACATTTAAATGGGGCTTCGGTTGATTTTTTACATCCAAATGGAAATGTAACCGAAACACTTCTGATTGGAACAGCTAATGGCCGGAAGTACTTTTCACATATTTTAATAAACCAGAAACAAGCGAATAGTTAAGCGGGATCGCGGTAAAAGGATGAGGATTGGTTCATGGATCAATCCTTTTCTACCCTAACATTTCAAGGAGAACCGGACATATGAAGGAACATTTTCAACTAAAGGTTGCAGATATAATTAAACGGAAACACTTTGAACAAGCTATGGTTATAGCGGGAAATGAGGGCATTCAGCGTAACGTCAAATGGGTTCATGTAGTCGAGGTTACGAGTATACGAAATCTATTAAATGGGAACGAGCTTATTTTATCAACGGGTGTTGCTTGGAAGGATAATATGAAGTTATTTGTTTCAATGGTTAAGGAATTCATTGAAAACAATGCGGCTGGGCTATGTCTTGAATTGGGAACCTACCTGTCAGACGTACCAGATGAGGTAATTGAAATGGCCAATGTGCATCAATTTCCGATTATTATTTTTCAAAAAGAAGTACCGTTTGTAGAAATCACACAAGATATTCATTCGGTTATCATTAATCAGCAATATCAAAAGATTTCTGATTTAGAGAATTATTCGCAAAGCTTAAATAAACGGCTGTTAACGATTGAAACCTACGAGGATATCCTTCAGTTTATTTTCTCAGCATTGGATGTGCAAATCATTTTTCGTCCAAAAAGTAAGGAATATGAATTTGTCCCAGAAATTAGCATCCATGAACAAGACTCCATTATTCAACAGCTTGAAGAGGCAAAGACGCAGGCTTATGATCATATTGCTTCAACGCCCATCTTTTTATTCGGACAAGAGTATGCTGAATTGTTCATCTATTCAAAGGATATTCCGATAAGCGAATTTGAATTATTGATTTTAGACCGGACAGCGACCGCCTTAGCCCAGCATTTATTAAGAGATTTATATGTTGAGGAAAAAAAGCGCGTGGAGGAATTTGAATGGCTGCAAGGCTGGCTGGAGGGTGAACATTCACTCGAGGACATTCACGAATACCTGACAGAGAATGGAATAAAGGCCAAGACGAATGACGCTGTCGTTTTGATCACTAAACAAATCCCGATTAAGGATAAAGCAAGTCAAGATGGAACCTACATGAAATTATTATTACGATCTGTTTTTGAACAGAATGGCTTTGCTGTCTTTTTCGTTGAAAAAAGAAATGATATGACCTTTATTCTGTTAAATAATCGCACGAAAAAGAACTTGAAGGAACGGATAAAAAAAGCAATTGAATCGATTCAAGACTCAGAATTTATCCGAAAACAATCTGCAGGAAAATTCATGATTGCAGCTGGGAAGTTGATTCATTCCATTAGTGACGTACATAAGAGCTATCAGACAGCGAAAGAGACCTTAAGAATTCAACAAAAAATGACGTATAAACAAATTTATTATTTTTACGAGGATTTGCATTTGTATCGACTTATTTCACAAATGAGTAAACATACTGATCTGCAGGAGCTCGCATCAGAATATCTTCAGCCGGTTATTCAATATGATCAAAAATACAACGGCAAACTACTAGGGACATTAAAGACTTATTTGGAATGTAACGGTTCCAAACAAGAGACTTCCAATAAGTTATTTATTGTCAGACAGACTCTGTACCACCGTCTGCAAAAACTTGAAAACCTTTTGGGAGAAGATTTTATGGAGCATGAGAAACGGGTAGCAATTGAATTTATGTTACTAGTTCATGATTATTTATCGTCTGCCCAGCCGAATAGCGTCAACCAAGCGAAGTAAGATTTTTGATTCTAGTAAAATGACTAAATGTAAAATGAGTGTTCAAAATGTCGCAGAATTGCTGTAAATTATTTTACATTTCGTCTAATGAAAGCGTTTTAGAGATGCGAGATAATGAGTTTATAAGGATATTTTAATAGTGCTAATCCAATTTTTAAAAACTAGGGGGTTTTCGCATGAGTGTGACGAAAAAGGAAACGGCTGTGTTGAAAAATTTTATTAATGGAGAATGGGTGAATTCGGTTAGTGAGCAGACACTTGATGTACCAAATCCGGCCACTAATGAAGTAATCACAAAGGTTCCGGTATCATCGAAAGAGGATGTCAATCTCGCTGTTTCAGCGGCAAAGGAAGCATTTAAAAAGTGGAAAAACGTTCCGGTTCCGAAGCGTGCACGAATTCTCTTTAAATATCATTACTTGTTAACGGAAAACCATGAAGAATTGGCCAAGCTCATTGTTCAGGAAAATGGCAAGGCCTATAAGGAAGCATATGGGGAAGTGCAGCGCGGAATTGAGTGTGTCGAATTTGCCTCTGGTGCACCAACTTTAATGATGGGTGAAACGTTATCGGGGATTGCCGAAGACATCGACTCTGAAATGTTCCGCTATCCATTGGGGGTTGTTGGCGGGATTACCCCGTTCAATTTTCCGATGATGGTGCCGTTATGGATGTTCCCGCTTGCGGTTGCTTGTGGCAACACATTTGTGTTAAAGCCTTCAGAGAGGACGCCGATATTGGCTAATAGATTAGCAGAATTATTCTTGGAAGCGGGAGCTCCAAAAGGGGTTTTAAATGTCGTCCACGGTGCCCACGATGTCGTGAATGGATTACTTGAGCACAAGGACATCGCGGCAATCTCGTTTGTCGGTTCCCAGCCGGTTGCCAAGTATGTATATGAGCGGGCAGCAGCGGGGGGCAAGCGGGTCCAAGCCCTTTCAGGTGCAAAAAATCATCATATTGTGATGCCTGATGCCGATATGGATAAAGCAGTTCAGCATGTTCTTAGTTCCACTTTTGGAAGCGCGGGGCAGCGCTGTATGGCCTGCAGCGCAGTAGTGGTTGTCGGCGATAATGAACCGTTTGTTGCAGCGCTAAAGAAAGCAGCAGATGAACTTATTATCGGAAATGGAATGGATGATGAGGTGTTATTAACCCCAGTTATTCGCAAGGAACACCGTGATAAGGCACTTGGCTATATTGAAAAAGGGATTGCAGAAGGGGCGGATTTAATTCGGGATGGACGCCGTGAGATGGCTGAGCTTACAGAGGGGAATTTCTTGGGTCCAACGATTTTTGACCATGTGACCGCTGATATGACCATTGCCAAGGAAGAGATCTTTGCTCCAGTATTAAGTTTGCTTCGTGCAAAGGACTTAGATGAAGGGCTGGACTATATCCGTAAATCAAGATTTGGCAATGGAGCAACCATTTATACAAACAATGCTAAGGCCGTCCGTCAATTCCGTGAAGAAGCAGATGCAGGGATGCTTGGGATTAACGTCGGCGTACCGGCAACCATGGCCTTCTTCCCATTCTCAGGCTGGAAAGACTCCTTCTACGGTGACCTCCACGTCAACGGCAAAGACGGACTAAACTTCTACACCAGAAAGAAAATGATCACATCAAGATTTGATGCCTAAGCATTAGCTGCATAAACATAGGAGAAAAGTGATTAATGGTGTCAGGCACCAATTATAATATTGGAGGGATGGGTATGGTGCAAACTAGTGGTCAGCATGAGACTTTGTTGACGCAGGATGATCAGTATGTTTGGCATTCGATGAAGCCTTATAATCCGAAGACAACTATTGTTGCGGCGAAGGCAGAGGGTGCGTGGGTAACGGATGCTGACGGGAAGCGCTATTTGGATGCAATGGCTGGTCTTTGGTGTGTGAATGTTGGCTATGGCAGAACAGAGCTTGCGGAAGCGGCCTATGAGCAATTAAAGGAGATGGCCTATTTCCCTCTATCGCAAAGCCATGTTCCCGCTATAAAACTAGCAGAAAAATTGAATGAAATGCTCGGTGATGACTATGTCATCTTCTTCTCCAACAGCGGTTCCGAGGCTAACGAAACCGCCTTTAAAATCGTAAGGCAATATCACCAGCAGAAGGGTGAGTCTAACCGCTATAAAATCGTCTCGCGCTACCGGGCTTATCATGGTAATTCTATGGGTGCTCTGGCCGCAACGGGTCAGGCACAAAGAAAATACAAGTATGAGCCGCTGGCACCAGGGTTTATTCACGTCTCACCGCCAGATTCCTACCGTGATGATACGAATGTTGCCGATCCAAGGGAATTGTCTTCCGTAAAAGAAATTGATCGGACAATGACCTGGGAGCTAAGCGAAACAATCGCTGCGATGATTATGGAACCAATCATTACCGGCGGCGGGGTTCTTGTCCCGCCAGATGGTTATATGAAGGCAGCAAAAGAGGTGTGTGAAAAACACGGTGCCCTCCTAATTGTCGATGAGGTCATTTGCGGGTTCGGCCGTACGGGTAAGCCATTTGGCTTTATGAATTACGGTGTGAAGCCGGATATCATCACAATGGCTAAAGGGATTACCAGTGCCTATTTACCACTTTCAGCAACGGCAGTACGTAAAGACATCTATGAAGCATTCAAAGGGACAGAGGAGTATGATTACTTCCGCCACGTCAATACGTTTGGCGGGAATCCAGCTGCCTGTGCATTAGCTTTGAAAAACCTTGAAATTATGGAAAAGGAAAAGTTATTTGACCGTTCTAGAGATCTTGGGGAACAGCTGCTGAATGACTTAACGAACCTGCTTCAGGATCATCCCTATGTCGGTAATATCCGCGGGAAGGGTTTATTAGTCGGGATTGAACTCGTAAAGGATAAGACGACGAAGGAACCATTGGATTCAGGTCTAGTCAATCAAGTCATTGCCAGCTGTAAGCAGGAAGGAATTATAATTGGAAAGAACGGGGCAACGGTAGCCGGTTACAACAATGTCTTAACCCTGGCACCACCGTTAAATATCGAACAGAAAGACTTACAATTTATCATTAAGACGTTGAAAGAATCGCTAAATAAATTACTATAATGATAAAAATGCCACTCGCAAACTTGATTTGCGGGTGTTTTTTAGTGGGGGGATAAAAGTGTAAATTTTACTTTGAGAAATGTCCAGCTCCAGCGCCCTAGCGGCTAGTGTCCTTCGCTCTCCGCCCTACGATAAGTCAACATCG
>NZ_AJLS01000073.1 GCF_000307875.1 Neobacillus bataviensis LMG 21833 | reverse complement strand
ATACTCTACTTAATGGGCGGTATCGTATAAAATTATTTATTTTTTTCTTGTCTGTATATTCTTATTACTACGTTTTTTTGGCACTTATATCGTTTTAATCTTCTAGCATACATAGAACTATTGTTTCTTTGCTGATGATTGTACTAGAGAACTTGGTTCAGTTATATAGCTTATAGCCCTATATTTTAGTTCCTGTGAGTGTTAAGCTCCTTAGGCTTGAATTATATGGCAATGATATCTATACGAGCATACAAGCCATAATATGAGCATATATAGCTAGTCAGATGAGTGTACTAGATACTTGGTTCTAGCACTATTCTTTTAGCGTATATAGCTATTGTTTCTTTGCTGATGATTGTACTAGATAAATACAGTTATAGAGCTTATATAATCTATTCCGTGCTACTTTTTTAGATAGCCCTTAGCCCTTATCGTGTCGTATAATCCCAGCAAGTTAAAAGAAAAGACTACTTAATTTCAATACTTTTCTATAAATAACTCTGTCAGACTTCTACGCGTCACGGAGTGTTTTTATTCACGACACTCATGGAACTCATAATCTTTATTTCATACTACGCTCTAGGCTATTTTTAAAGTAATAACATTTTCAATTGAGTAAGTTTTTTAGTAACTATTCTTACTCTCAAGCGTAAGATTATGAATGACTTTCGATATGTTCAAATTTATTCAATTTTGAATTCTCTACTTACATTAGTTACAAGTCATTCAGTAACTAACTATTTAATTAACTTATTTAAT
>NZ_AJLS01000072.1 GCF_000307875.1 Neobacillus bataviensis LMG 21833 | reverse complement strand
GCTGTCGTCTAGTAGGAGCACTTGCAGAATCAGATGCTGTGATATTAGTTACTATATTCGAGGTAACTTTAGCAATCACTTTACCGTTTACATCCGTTTGATAGGTTTGATTATCAATGACAAACTGCTGATTAGCCGAATAAATTTGTTTTATAAGGTTCTCTCCACTTTCGGATAATTTCCAACCATTTTCCTTGTATGCTGAGATTACTTCTTGTTTGCTTTCTGAAGTAAGACCAGAAAGAGAAATTTTTGCATCCGAATTTGTCTTGATAACTAGATTTGTCTGTGGCAACCCTTGCACGATATGCTCCGCCTTAGCCGGTAAGTTGACCACACTAAATCCCACAAGGGCAATCAGTCCAATAGCAATAATCAATGAGCCCTGACTTTGAGAACGAGAACTTATACGCCCCTTCTTTGAGGGCATGAGAGCTAGTCCAAGAAAAGCCAAAAACAAAATATCTGAAACTATCTCGGCCGGAAAATTATTAAATCCTCCCAAAATACTACTAACTGGAGAAAGGAGCCAAATCCATGGACTTAACCCTGTGTCTCGAACGCGCCTAATACCAAGATTTGATGTTGGAATGAGCGTCGCTAACGACCACAAAATAAGCAAACTTCCGAAAATATAAGTCGCAACATTGAAACCCTCAAAGTCAAACGACAAAACGACTGCGGCCCCTGTTGTAACTATATATAACAAGATGAGTGTGAGCGCAATGGCTAGATTCATAATAAAAACCCACCAAAAACTCTTACGTGTCGTACGCCCCGACCAATTAAAATATTGTTTCCAATATTC
>NZ_AJLS01000071.1 GCF_000307875.1 Neobacillus bataviensis LMG 21833 | reverse complement strand
ATCTCCATAAAATATAAATCTGAACAAAAAGTGGCTCAGAAACAAGTCCCCTTGATATTAATACCAGGAACTGACGGTAGTGTAAAATAAGTTGTGTAAACACAAAAAGGAATAAATCCGTTATAGTAGAGTTGCGAAACATTACTAGAAAGAGATTTATTCCTATGACTCAGTTTACCACAGAACTACTTAACTTCCTAGCCCAAAAGCAAGATATTGATGAATTTTTCCGTACTTCTCTTGAAACTGCTATGAATGATCTGCTTCAAGCAGAGTTATCAGCCTTTTTAGGGTATGAACCTTCGATAATGGCTGGAATGAACTCGCTAGTCTCATACATCGAAAGTTTTTGTGATTGAAGACTTGGTGTCAGACTAACAAAAGCAAGACGATAAGCCCAAGCAACGATAAGACTTGGAATAATTGAACCTAAAAGTCCAATCCAAGCTCCCTCTAAGAAGAATGGCCAACGAATATAACCATTTTTAGCCCCAACCAGACGCATGATTTGAATCTCACGTTGTCTTGATAGGATAGTGATTCGAATGGTGTTAGAGATCAAGAAGACCGCGACAAAGATTAATAAAATCGCTGCTGCAGTTCCCCAAGTTTGAACTCCTCGTGCAATTTGGAAAAGTTTTGCGGTATTAGCACCACCATAAGTTGCTTTTTCAATTCC
>NZ_AJLS01000070.1 GCF_000307875.1 Neobacillus bataviensis LMG 21833 | reverse complement strand
GTAGGACCAGTCGCACCCGTATCACCTTTAGGACCGGTAGGTCCAGTAGGTCCTCGGATACCTTGAGGTCCTTGAGGTCCGGTCGCACCCGTAGCACCAGTATTTCCTGTAGCTCCGGTCGCACCATCATTTCCTGGACGACCTTGAACCCCAGTCGTTCCTGTTGCACCTGTATCACCTTTAGGACCAGTTGCTCCGGTTGCTCCTTTAGCGCTGTGTCCGGTATCAGTATCACCAATCCACCAGTTACCATCAGGTCCAACATAAGGAGTATCACCATCTGTACCAGCTGCACCTGGTAGGTTCAGTTGCTCCCGTAGCCCCAGTTGCGCCTAATGCTGATTCGCCAGTATCATAAGAACCAATCCACCAGTTGCCATTATCACCAATTTCTGGAGTAATACCATTTTTACCAGTTGCTCCAGTCGCTCCTGTTGCCCCAGTTGGGCCTTGAGCATGGATACCGCTATCTTTGTTGTTGATATACCAGTCGCCATTAGCACCAATATAAGGGGTTGCTCCGTCTTTACCAGCAGCGCCAGTCGCACCAGTAGCCCCGGTCGCACCAGTATCGCCTTTGGCTTTGATACCTAAATCAACATTGCCAATCCACCAGTCGCTGTTTGAACCGATGAATGGAGATTGACCATCTTTACCAGTTGCTCCTGTTGCACCCGTGTCAACTTTGAGACCAGTTTTACCAGTTGCACCAGTATCACCTTTAACGCCTTGAGCCCCAGTATCTCCAGTTGCCCCAGTAGAACCAGTTGCTCCTTGAGCATGGATTTCAGTATCTTTA
>NZ_AJLS01000069.1 GCF_000307875.1 Neobacillus bataviensis LMG 21833 | reverse complement strand
AGCGGGCGCCGGGGTACCTTGACCGCCGCCTTTGTCGCTAGTACCGGTTGTATCGTCGCCTTTACCAACTATCTTGGCCGCTTCAACGGCAGCTGCCACCTTCGTTTTCAGACTTTGCAAAGCTTGTAAATGTGCAAGCTTGTCAGACGCATCAGCACTGACTTGACCAGACGTCAATGTGTCAGCAATGTCGGCATACCAAGTTTTGCCAGTTGCAGCATCTTTAGCATTGCCAACCTCAGCCGGTGTTGCCGCTTTAATACCCTCCGCAAGTTTTGCTAATACTGCATCAAGTACCTTGGCAAGAGTCGCTTGAAGCTGGTCGGCCGTTTGCGTGCCTGCTTGAGCTTGTGCCACTAGGTCGTCTAACGCTGCCGTAAATGTTTTGCCAGTGCTTGGATCAGTTTGATTGCCCAAGTCCGTTCCCAGCGCAGCCTTCACAGATTGCAACTGGTTAAGCAGCGAAGTCTTCTTATCTGCAGGTAACTTGGCAGCTAATTGATTGATCGCAGTTTGCAGGTCTCGATTGGCACCAGTAAGTGAATCAACTGAGGCGTTCGTCTGATCAAGCGCCGTTTGTGCCTTCTGCGTTGCCGCTGCTAAAGCAGTCGTTGTGGCATCATCATACTTACCGCTGGCACTTAGCGTTTTGGCGGAAGCAATCAGATTAGTCAGTTCCTGCTTAGCTGCCTGCAATTGTGCAGGATCATCGGCCTTGATATTGGTGACAACATAGTCGACGGCTGGTGATTCATTACCGTATAAATCAGTCGACTTAAACTTGAAGGTGCCATTTGCCGTGACCGTGACACCGGCTGCCGGAACATCCTGATATGTCTTGCCACCATCAGCACTATACTGAACCGTTTCGCCCGTTGCGGCAGAGTTTGCCGTCAGAGTCACCGTTTTGGCTGGTTCAGTGGTACTTGGCGTCACAGTTGGTGCTGCCAGTGTTTTCTTTGGTTCGTAGTAAACTGTGATGTTCTTGGTCGTGGTGTTGTCTTCGCTATCTGTAACAGCAACAGTCAGCACGTTTTTGCCTTCGAGCAATTTAACGGGCTGATCAATAGCCATATGACCTGGTTTGCCACTATTGATGTTGATGTCTACGTATTGGCTGGCGACAGAACTGCCGTTAATTGACAGACTCAGATATTGCGCATTGTCAGTGGCCGTTCCGGTAATCTGGAAGTTTGGATCGTTGGTATAAACCGGTGCATCTGTCGAGCTGTCCAATGACAATGTTGGAGCCACTGCATCCAAAATGAAGGTCAACGCTTCTTGGAAGGTCTTGTTTTGAGTGGTGTCCACAACAACCCCAAACGGTTTTTGTCCAAGAGTACCTAAATCTAAAGTGAAACTGAAAGTCAGATCATCCTTGATTGGAATTTGCTTACCATCAACCTGCAACGTTGTCGTTGGGTGCTTGACCTTACCAGTAATCGTCGCAATCCCGGTCTT
>NZ_AJLS01000068.1 GCF_000307875.1 Neobacillus bataviensis LMG 21833 | reverse complement strand
GATTAAACCAGTACCTTTACCTAATGGAATAACAATTCCTTCAGGATCTAAATCAGGAAACAAGAATTGAACAGTTTTCTTATTGATATTTCCGATTTGAATAAGGACATTTAACTGCTCCCTCACAGAAACTGGAATAGATTGATAATCAAAACGTTGTGATACCAGTAAAAGATGGACTTTAGTCGCTCTTCCTAACAATGCAATCTGTGAAATTAAAGAGAAGAAGCTATCCTTAATATTTTTGTTTGTTCCCTCGGATAGAGCCAAGACTTCATCAATAACAATAGTCAGATGTGAAAACGGATGGCGAGGATTATCGTATAGAATCTCTTGACGCTTATAAATGATATTCAAAGTTTGACTTAAAGATTCGTTGATTTCAGCAACAAAATCTGATTTTGAACGATTGCGTTCAGGGTGGATTACAGGAATTTTATTTTCTCTCGCCCAGCGTGACGGCGTATCAAATTTAGGATCAATGATGATTAAATCTGATAGAGGCTTTAACATACTTAGAAAATAAGTAAGTGTATAAGATTTACCACTTCCTGAATTTCCTGCGATTGCAATTGAGGTTACATTATCGTAGTTTAGTTTCAGGTTCTCCATGATAGGGATATAAGGCTTATGTTGTGAAGCAACAAAGAAATCTAAATCATTGATAACTAAACGTTTTGAAATGCCCATTTTCCAAGGAAAGAACAAGCCTCGTTGTGTGTGAATATCATCAGTATTTAGTGGAACAAAATAGGCGCTATTTTGCTTAAGTAAGGTGTATCGGGGATAGAGACAAGCGTTCGCAATCAAGAAAATCTTAAAATACAGATCATTGTCAATAATATAGCCCGAAGGCATTCGAGGAAGAAAGAGGAAGCCATCTTCCTGTACTTTGACATCAAAACTATTTGTGTACGAGGTCTCGCCCTCGATTTGAGATCCTAGCGCCATATTTAGGCTTTGTAAGAGATAAAGTGCAAGTTGACTATTGGTCATTATTTCACCTCCTTGATGCCATCAGCCTTAAAGTAAATGTTGTAGTTGACTTCACAGGCTTGAAGATGATCAAACGTTATAATAGATAGATAAGGGGGAAGTTTAACTTGATCTGTGAATTTTACTTCAAAGGGGGGTAAACCGCTTTGAGAAAACCAACCTTTGTAAGCAATCACCTCATCAGTTCGTTTGCCGTCTTCAAACTTCATTTGAGGCTCAAGCGTTTCGCTCAATGAGTGAATGGCTTTTGAGCGATCTAAAATGTTGTTTGCGAGTTCAGCGGAGTACCCGCCTTTGCGTTTATTATATTGTGCTTTCATAGTGGTTCCTTTCATGAATCGGTAGTTTAATGTGTGCTGCTCAGTTTTTATCGTGAGCTTGATTTTTCCTCCTTCTATAAATAACGGCGACAAAAAAAGAGGGATTTTACCCTCTTTTGAAATTTTTATTAAAATTTTTTAATTTTATTGATGAGCTTGTTTTTCCAAGCATTGATCGTTTTATTAGAAACGTGATATTCTTCAGCGAGTTTGGTAGCTTCTCCATGTTTTACAACACGTCTTAAGAATCTCGCTTCATCAGCTGAAAGTTTTTCAAGGCAATCATTCAAAAGTTCTTGCTCAGGAGTTTCATAGGAAGCAGGCATTACAACGGACTGTTCTACAAATTTTCCTTTTTTGACATCATAAGCTGAAGGTTTGGGAGAGTCTAATGAAGTATTCCACTTTTTCTCAGAATGTGTCTTTGTTTTTTTTCTGAAATCAGGATTCGCATTTTTGTTGTTTGAATAAACTGTACGATCATCAGCACGATGAAGCTCGTCAATCCATTCTTTAGTAATGTCATCTTGCCCAGCGACTAAAGTTACCGTCTTCTTTTGACCATCACTCATAAATGTGTAAGTGTAAGTTTCACGATTCTTAGAACCTGTTTTGATAAAATCCATTTTGTGCTCTTTTCCGCCCTTAGGACGGATAGGAAACAGGATTTATTGATTAACCGAATTGGCAAAAGGCACACCAAATAAACGGAAGACCAACAAACGGTAAGCCAAGACAAATGAGTCAGGCTTTCCTTTGTTTTCAATCCGTCCATTTAGGTGCGCACCAGTATAGGACTGTTTATATTTACAAGAATTATCTTGCATAATATAATTATCCCAATAATAGGGGTAAAATACTAACTTATCAACAAGATATAATTTTAATAGAATATTGATTATAAAGGAGATTTACGATAAAATGATAAGAAAAGTAACTTTTTTGAGGTGGGGAAATGGAATTGACTTTTAATTTAGAAGAATTATTCAAACAGGATGTTAGAGGATTAAATATACTAGAGTTCTCACAATATATAGAGCAT
>NZ_AJLS01000067.1 GCF_000307875.1 Neobacillus bataviensis LMG 21833 | reverse complement strand
TTTAATCCATTTTTCGTGATAACCCTTATAGGTATCCATGGTGTATTGTGATTTATATAATTTTTTGGTACCAAAAACAACACTTGAAATTACTGTTTTCAAACGTTTTAATTGTTCTTCAAACTTATTTAATTTGAAAGTCAAAAAACCAATTTTTGTTTTTGTCCGATTAACTTGAATATCCAAATAAGCATGCTCAAATTGATAAGCATGATAATAGATATCTGTTTTCTTTTTAAATTGCACCACAAAATAATTCCCTAATTTTTGTTCTCTAGATTTTTTGGGGAAGGATGGTTTTCCATTAACAATACTTGATTTAATTTTTTTCAACTTACTGAGTTTTGTTTTTTTACTTTTTAGCTTCTTTTTAACGGATTTAATCTGTTCTTCTTTATTTGAAATATAGAGTTTGTTTAACTCTGTCAAAGACTTTTGTTTTGCATTTGCTTCTTGAAGGGCGCTATTTGCAAAATAATCATCAAGTTGAAATTTTTCCTTTATTGCGAGGTGAAGGGATTTATTACGTTTGCTTTTTCCTGATCTCTTCTCTTTTACCAACGTGTTAAATGAAAAATGTTTAGCTTTATTGAACAAAAAAAGGGCATGATTGGTAGCGTCAACAAACTTTTTATCCAATGTATTTTTATATACACGATTTGTAAAGTATGCTTTTGTGCCCATTTGTCATGCTCCTTTGAAAATCATTTATATATTCTATTATAACAGAATATATGTTCGATTTCCAACAAAAACTCTCCTGTGGAGGGGCGATTCATCCCCTCCCTACTCATTGGGCTTCGCCCTTCAAACTTCTTGAGGAAGGGGTCTTCTCGCCCAAAACGATAAAGGTACTAGTGCAACCCAAAGCAATAGACGCCATCCAAAAGAAGGTATAAGTAAGATTCCCAGAGTAGGAGCTAACATCCCGCCCATTTGCATTCCTGTCATCGTTAAGGCAATCAAAGTGGTTCTTCTAGCTTTAAATCACGGCTATTTCAAATTTGGAAAATGATAAATTAATTTAGTAATTTTAAAGTTTCATTTAAAACTGCATGCCATTCAGTAGTCTCTGGATTCACAATTTTAAAATGCTCTGAACTTGAAATTAAATGAACTGTAATGTCGTCACCTGCTACCTTAGCCGCTTTTTCAAATTCTTCCGTAATACCAACAGGTACATTTATGTCGAGTGAACCGTGTATTAGTGTCATTGGTATGCCGATAGGTAAGAGGGCGATGGGGGAGCCTTCTGTATAACGACTTTGAAAATCACTTGGGCTGCCGCCAATTAAATCTCTTGTTGGATTCTCATTCTTTCCAGAAACTAATTCCCTTAGTTGATGAACCTCGTACATTAGCTTTAGATCACAAACACCAGCTAAGCTAATCGCTCCTTTTAAGCCCAAAGGCCTATCGTTTTTTCTTAAAATACTAGTTTGAGGGAGTCGATGTCGTCCAGCAAGCCATAAGGCAAGATGCCCCCCAGCCGAATGTCCAATCGTTACAACACGGTTTAAATCAATTGGATAGGATTCCTTAATAGTTTGTAAAAAATCAGTCGCCTGCGATGTATCTAGAAATGTTCCTGGCCATCCGCCACCCTCTTGTCCAACTCGGCGATATTCGATGTTCCAGGTTGCTATGCCTTGAGCAGTTAAGGCTTCAGAAAATTGATCCATTTGATCCAGCTTGAGTTTTTCTCTCCAAAAACCTCCATGAATAACAATGGCGACAGGAAAAGGGCCAATACCCTCAGGTACTCTCAAGTCACCAAATTGGTCTTCTTGTTCCCCATATGCAATTCTATGATAACTTCCTGCGATAGAATGCTTCATAATCAATCCCCTTTTTTTAACAAAACTTCATTTTCAAAAAGTAAGAACCTATTGCTTAAATTTTTGCCTCTTTGTAAAAGGAAAACCAATCAATAATAAGTAAGCGAATTAATTCCTAATATGGAGGAGATTAAGCTGGTTAAAAATATGTAAAAGTGATTAGAGATCCAATCTTAAAAACGGTGACTGTAATCCAGGATTTCAGTCACCGTTTGGTTTATTACCCCTGAAGTTTAGTATCAGTATGTTGAGCCATGGTTGATTTTTGTTTAAATACGTACATTCTCAATACAGGATAAATAATCAGACTTAAAATAGTCGAAGCGACAAAAGGTATTGGAAAAATCTTTGCAGTACTGAGATAGAGAGCAATACCGCTGGAGAAAATGAGTGTCAGAATACCGGCCATATTGACTGAATCAATTTCACTGTTATTTATCCCTGGAAGTGTTCTCTTTTTTACGAAATAGTAATCAACAATAATAATGGTTGCCATACAGGTGGTTAAAACACCAAGTGCATCCAGCCAGCTCTCTACTAGACCAAGAATGTTTCCATAAATCATAATCAGTGCCAAAATATTAGCGATCACAACAAAAATAGCGCGATTACCTTTCCACCCAACAGCAGAAAAAAGATTCGTGAGTGCTAGGGAACCACTGTACGTATTAAGCACCTGAGCTTTTCCGTTCGCTAAAAACATTAAGATAAATCCGACTACCCCTCCGAGTATAATAAAGAAGGATGCCAAATCATTTAAGGCAATTGCTCGAGCTTGAACTGCTGTCATGCCGTTATTCGCCACATAAAATTGGACAACGGAATCTATACCTACATAGGCAACGATTCCTCCAGCAAGCAGCATCACAATACTTTGCATTAAATTTCCGAATATATTAATCATTAATACATCTTTTTTGGTACGGGCATAACGGCTAGTATCAGCGTTCACCAATGTCATGGCGCCCGTAGCACCTATCACAATATTAACAGCGCCAATAAATTCTACTATCCCAGTGGAATCACTGAATTGGGAACCAAATGAAAGGATGCTCATAACTGAGTTTCCGCTAAGGACTGTAGCATCAATAATGATATATAGTAAAACACCTAAAAAACCAATAATCGCTATAGAAGCTATACGGTATACAAGTTTTATGCCAAAAAGAGAAAGTAATACCCAGCAGGCCGTAAAGAGACCGTATATGAGGATCGCATTTAAGATAGACGGTTTAAGGCCAAAGAAGAATAGTACTCCATGATAAAGCAATGCATTTTCTAAGGCCAGCATCCCCAGTATCATAAAACAAAATACTAATGAAGAAACAACAGAACCTTTCACTCCAAAACCATACTTACGAGTAAGAACGGTGCTAGATAAACCTTCTTTTCGGGCAATATTGCCTAGTAACGTTCCGAAAATGGTTCCAACAATAAGACAAATGATACCAGCCAGCAGTCCATACCCCAACCCAGCTGTAAAAGTAGCTAATGCACCAAAAAGCATAATAAGCAGGGTCGAGCAAATTCCCATCGCATTATTGGAAAGTTGAATCCAAGATTTCCTCTCATTTTCCGGTACTTGTTCCAATGCATGGTCGTCCATTTTTGCTTTTAACCTGTGACCTGGATCTATCATCCCCACAGCCCAATTCCTCCTTTAATTTGAATTTCTAGTAAAATTGTCTGCATACTCATATACCTATTTTGGTGTGAATATTCAGATAACTTTGATACATATTTTAGCGGCTCTATTTTTATTATTAGGTTAATTATTTTACATTTCCCTTAAAAATTAAGAAGAATATTTTGTTTTGAGCGTTAATGAGGTGACAAATCGGGTCGTGACTTCAATTGGTCTCATTCTCTTAACCTTAGCTTTCGCTCTCGTTGGATATCAAACAAAACCAAGAATATGTTAATTTGTTAGCATATTCTTGGTTTTGCAATTGTATATAATGAACTTAATTTCAAACATGATAGACATACATGTTAAAGGTCCTATTTAGCCAGACCAGGATCCGGCGAATGTAAGCGGTTAAATCCAATTTTATGGAGGAGATGTAGGTATGGAAACAACGATCCAAATTAAACCTAGTGAAATCAAATTTGATGAAAAGTATGGTCCATTTATTAATGGAGAAATGGTAGAACCAGTTAATGGGTATATTGATGCGGTGAACGCAGCAACTGGGGAAGTTCTTTCGAAAATTGGCCGCGGCGGCAAAGAGGATATTGATCGTGCTGTAAAAGCAGCAAGAGAAGCATTTCCAGGATGGGCAAACACACCAATTGAGCAACGGTCAGCGCTACTTAGCAAAATTGCTGATGTAATAGAAGAAAACCAAGAACGTTTGAAATTGATTGAATGTATGGATACAGGCAGGGCGCTACATGAATTCGATTTGGATTATCAACTTGTCATTTCTCAATTCCGTTATTTCGCATCCGCCATTATCACTTACTATGAAGGCGCCTCCCGTCCTGTTCAAAATGGCTACTTACTCACTAAGAAAGAACCACTTGGAGTCTGTGGACAAATTATTCCTTGGAACGTACCGATGATTATGGCAGCGGCAAAGGTGGCCCCGGCATTGGCTGCTGGTAACACGGTTGTATTAAAGCCTGCGGAAGATGCATGTCTGTCGGTGATGGAATTTGCCAAACTTTTAGCGGATATCCTTCCGAAAGGTGTTGTGAATGTAGTTCCTGGTATTGGGGGAGAAGCGGGTCAAGCTCTGATCGATCATCCAGATACCGATAAACTTACCTTTACGGGTAGTGTTGGTGTAGGCCGTTTAGTTGGTAGAGCAGCGGGTGATAAAATTGTTCCAGTTACACTTGAACTCGGGGGTAAGTCGGCACACATCGTCTTCCCAGACGTAGATATTGATCCTGCAGTAGAAAATGCGACTCTAGGGTATACCTTCTTTAATGGCGAAAGCTGCGTTCTAGGATCAAGGCTTTTCATTCATGATGACATTTATGATGAATTTATTGAAAAATTAATCGATAGAGCAAAAGAAATTAAAATTGGTCCTCCTACTGATCGTTCGACACGTTTAGCATCCCTCATCAATGAAAAACAGGGGAAACGAGTCTTAAACTACTTTGAAATTGCCAAAAATGAAGGGGCAAAAATTCTTTATGGCGGAAATCGTGTGACTGTTCCTGGTCATGAGCATGGCTATTTCATTGAGCCAACGATTATTGAAGCAGATCACAAAATGAGAATCGCACAGGAAGAGATTTTTGGACCAGCTGTTACGGTAACACGCTGGAAAGAAGTCGATGAAGTGATTAAAATGGCAAACGATGTAGAATTTGGCCTTGCCGCCGGAATCATGACAAAAGACCTTGAAAGAGCTTTAGACACTGCCAATAAGCTTGAAGCAGGAAGTGTTTGGATCAATCAATACTTTAACTTCCAAACAGGTGCCCCATTTGGCGGCTACAAAAATAGCGGAGTTGGAAGAGAGCATAATAAAGAGGCATTAGATGCCTATAGCCAGTCCAAGACCATTACAGCTGGATTCCAACTTCCACAGCCGGGCCTTTACAAATAATAATTGATAACCTATCACACTATCTATTTCGAATAATCGGATGACCGCTTTCACTTGTCTTCATAGTTTAGGAAGGGAGGATGTTAATAGATGAATGTAGATAAAATCTTATCTGAAAGGGACTTTCAATTAGGAATCTTCTCTGCAAACTGTTCTGGGGGATTTGCTGCTACCAAAATTCCAGAAAGATGGTCCGCTTCTTGGGATGACAATGTTCGCTTAGCTAAATTGGCTGATGAGGTGGGAATTGATTTTTTACTACCCATCACTCGTTGGATTGGGTATGGCGGAGAAACAAATTTTCACGGAAGTGTATTAGAACCCATTGCATGGGCTAGCGGCCTTCTTGCTCTTACAAAACGTATTCGAATATTTTCGACTGTGAATACGTCCTATACTCATCCAGTGGTTGTTGCGAAACAAATGGCTACCGCCGATCAAATAGGACATGGACGTGCAGGACTTAATATTGTTGCAGGATGGAACCAGCCGGAATATGAGGTTTTTGGGATTGATCTGCCTGCTGATCATAATGAAAGATATGCCCTTGCTCAAGAATGGTGGGACGTCATCCAAAAGATTTGGAGTTCAGAAGAACGTTTTGACTATAACGGAAAATATTTCAATTTAGAGCATGTCGAAGGAGACCCTAAACCATATCGAGGTACGATCCCAATTTTGAACGCTGGTTCATCAGGTCAGGGAAGGGATTTTGCCACAAGGAATTCAAACTTTGTCCTCACAAGTGTGATGGGTCCGGAAGACGGAGCTAATATAGTAAAAACGTTAAAGGCGAATGCGAAAGAAAAGTTTAATCGAAATGTGGGCATTTTTACAACGAGTCATGTCGTATGCAGGCCTACTAAAGAAGAAGCAGCCGATTTTCTTAACTATTATGCAGTGGAAAATGCCGATTGGGGTGCAGTTGATAACTTAATGAATCTTCAAAAATTGCATGCTAAATCATTTACCGAAGAAATGCTGCAGACTTTCCGATCACGCTTTGCATCAGGACATGGAAGTATCCCGTTAGTGGGTACGCCAGATGATGTAGCCAATGAAATCCGCCGGTTCTATGATGCCGGGTTCGCCGGAATGACATTAGCATTTGTAGATTATGTAGGTGAATTAGAATACTTCGCTCAGGAAGTCCTCCCAAGACTTGAACGCATGGGCATCCGTGCACCTCGTTTAGAGACACAAGAGGTTTAACAGAGTAAAAGAATTATACTAAATAAAGCCAATTTTCCTTATTCTTGCTAAGTAAGGAGGATGGGCTTTTATTTTTATATAAATTTCTATTCTTATCGAAATGATTGATAAAACGGCAAAAAATACTTTTTTCTTTAAGTTCACAATTTAGAAAAGTCAAAATATTAAGTATGATATAATAATAAAATAGAAGAGCTAGGTACTGCTAATTTTAGATAATGAAATTTCTTACTATTTCTTAAAAGTCTTTTTACTATTTCACCATGTTAAACTTTAGAGTTTAAATTTGCAGCATACCATTTTAAACTAAACACAGAAAATGAAGGAGGGAGAGAGTGTGAGATATGAGTGGGAGCCTTATCTTAAATATGGTCATAAAAAAGTATTAGCCAAAGATGAAACGTTATATTCGCAAGGGGAAAAAGCATCTGGCTTTTATTATTTGGCCGAAGGAAAAATGAATATCCTACTTCTATCTGAAGAAGGGAAGATTCGAATCATTGACTATTCATTGGATGGTTTTCTTATAGGGGAACAGGGCATTTTAGGTCAACCTTATTCGACTACAGCAGTATGTGATTCTACTAGCTGCCTGTTCCATTTTTCCATTGATGCCTTTAGAAATATTTGTAAAAGACATCCAGAAGCGAAACGGATTTTTATGAATTCTCTAAGCAGTAAGATAAGATTGCTTGCAGAAACCGTCACCATGATCAACGAACCATACGAAAAACAGATGGCCCATTTCCTAGTACAACTCCACGCAAAATATAATAATCTAACCGTTCCTATTACTCAAATTTCCTTAGCCCAATATATTGGAACTTCCCGTATTACCGTTTATAAAATCATGCAAAAGTGGTCTGAGAAAAAACTTATATCACTGGGAAATCAAAAAATTGAAATTTTAAATCTCAATGGATTGAAAGCGCTTTTTTGAAATCTGACTCATTCAAGATAAACCACTATTTTTAAGGAGAGTGTTTACCTTTGAATACATTAGCAAACGATATTTCACTTTCATGGGAAAATTACATAAAGTATGGAAAAAGAATATTCTTCAAGGAGAAATCGATCATCTTTAGACAAGGTGATGTAGGATCGGGCTTTTATTATGTAAAGAAAGGATTAATTAAAATTGTTTCAGGAAAATCCGATAAAAATGAGAGAATATTAGATATTGCCGGACCTGGGCTTTTGATTGGTGAACAGACCATCGACAACTTGCCTTATTATTCTACTGCCATAAGTCATGAAGACAGTGTTTTATATTATTTTTCGGAGAAAGATTATGAAGATCTGGCTCAAAAAGACCCTAATGTCATTGCCTTATTAGCCCACTCACTTATTTTAAAGCATAGACTTCTTTTAAATAACATAAATGCAAAAAGTGCCGACACAGACTATCAGATCGCCCACTCACTTCTCTATTTAATGGAATCGTATAAAAGTAAAGAAATCAACTTTACCCAGCAAGAATTATCACACTATGTTGGGTTAACGCGGATAACAGTCTATAAAGTATTAAAAAAGTGGGCTTCTGACGGCATACTTTCAATTAAAAATCGAAAAATATACATTATTGACACAAATGCACTTATTGAAAAATTATTAAATAAAGACTCTCTGTCAAACGCAGTGGTGTAAATTGTCTATAGATTTTTGGATAAAAAAGAGGAGACATCGCAAAAAGTTGCGATGTCCCTTTTTGTATTATTCGTTTTCTACAAGTGCCACTACCCTGACAGGACTTCCACTACCGTTTTCAATTTTTAACGGATTCACCACGAGAACAGCCCCCCTGGCAGGCAGCCTTTCTAAATTTGTTAATTGTGCAAGACCATATTTATTCGCTCCAAGCATATAATAGTGACTTGGAAAAGGAGGATCAAACGTGTCTGCAATCCCTGCATCAGTGCCGACAGTTTCTACACCAACTCCTAAAATATCACGTTCCTCAACCAGAAAAATGGCCGCCTCTTTTGTAATTCCAGGTGTGTGAGGTCTTCCGTCGTCTCCCACATTAAAAAATTTCTCGTGATTGTCTGCGAATTTCCCCCAGCCAGAATGGATTAATACCCAAGAATGTTTCTTTATCTCTCCGAATTGGTCTTCAAATGAATGAATATCCTCGACTGTTAAACAATAATCTGGGTTCTGCTTGGCTTTTTCTCTTATATCGATGACGCAGGCTTCACCCACCATGTTTTTCATCGGAATTGTATCGACACTATCGTGATCTTTCCCACTGATCCAATGAACAGGGGCATCGAAATGTGTTCCACAATGTTCCCCGGCAACGAAGTCATTCCAGTAAAAGGCTGGTCCGTTCTCATCATATTTTGACAGTTGATTGAATGTAAACCCGCCTGTATTTTTAAACGGTTCTGGTAATTGAATGACAGGCGTATTTTCATTAAGGATTTGCGTAAGATCGACAACTTCAATTTTCTCGTCCACAATGTTTTTTAACAATTCCTCTAAAATTCCCGTTTTAACCATCATTTTACAGTCTCCTTTACATTGGTAATCTCATTTTTATCTGAATACACATGTGGAATGTAAACATCTATCACCGCTGCCCGTCCATTTTTAACTTGCATTAAACCTGCTTTTATCGCATTTTTTAAGTCTGAGCGTTTTTTTACAGTTATAGCATGTGCATCGCCTGCGGCAGCCGCAATAGTCGATAAATCTGCCGTTGGATCAAAATTTACATAGAAGTCCTGTGTTGCATTGGCTATTCCATGCGGATGAACGCCTAATGTTGAGTTTTTGGGAGCTCTCCAGCCTTGGTTATTGTAAATAATAGTTAAAAATGGGGTGTTATATCTTTTGGCCATCCAATGAACAGATGCTGGAATACTGAATAAATAGGAGCCATCCCCAGTAAGGCTAATAATCGTTTTGTCCGGTTTGGCAAGTTTCATGCCGATTGCTGCACCGCCATTCCAGCCCAATGAACCCGCACCACTGCCATAGTAGGAACCAGGGATGCTTGCCTCAATGTGATTGGAAATCACTCCGTAATTGGTTATTCCCTCATTCAATATGATTGTATCTTCATCCATCAATTCTCTAACACATGCTGTGAGGTACTCAGGGGTTATAAAGTCATTTTCTGCTTGCTCCAAAAGCAGCCGTTCTTCCTTTTTATGTTCATGGAATTCGGAATATTTACTCCATCGTTGTGATACCATTTTTTGATCAATTTTACCATGCTCTTCAAGATGATCATTCAATTGCTTTAGAGCTGTATACGAATCAGCTTTAAAGAAACGTTTCGATGGGATATACCATAGTGGCATTTGCTCTTTCAATGGATCTACATCAATGTAATAAACGGTGGCACTGTCTGATGGTTTGTTTTTCATCGGAATCCAAGGAACATCGCTGTCCAATACAAGGACAAAATCGGCTTCTGAAAGAATGTCTACTTGATTAGGTTCGTTCCAATAAGAGCCGCAGTGCATGGAATGATCAGCAGGAAAATTCATGTGATGTGGTATTGATTCAATGACAGGGATGGCTAAACGATTACTTAAACGCACTAACTCCTTAACTGCTTCAGGATTTCTTCCTAAATATGATGTTACAATTAAAGGCTTTTTGGCCGCTACTAAATCGTTTATTAATTCTTCGATCTTTGGTGGAGGAATCGCTCCTGGGGAAATAGGTTCCCATAATTCTTTTTGAATCGTAACTGGCTTGGTTTTTTCCTCCATGGCTTCCCTAGGTCCCATAAGATATACGGGTCCCATAGGGTCACTCTTGGCAATTTGCAATGACCGATGGACAAGCTGCTTCACATTGGCCCCTGTCCGTATTTCATTGTCATATTTCGTATAGCCGCGCATGATTCCGCGCTGATCAAAAACATCTTGAATCCAATGGATGAACTCATTTCTGCCTCCGATAAGTTCATTTTCCTGGGTGTATGGAGAAGCACCGGCAAAAACTAATACTGGTACCCGGCTTTTGGCAGCATTATGGATGGCGCCGCCTAGGTTTTGTGTGCCGCATTCCACATGGACAATGACCGCCTGCGGCTCACCCGTCGCCTGGGCATATCCGTGTGCAGCACTTAAAGCGACGAATTCATGGGGGCACGTAATCAAAGTCGGTAATTCCTTATTTTCTTGTTTAGCTATTGCTAAACTTTCGATAATTGAAGGGTGGTCACTTCCTAAATTTGCAAAAATATAGGAAACACCTGCTTCCTGTAAGGCTTCTAAAAATGCTGTACCAGTGGTATACAATGAAATTCCTCCTGACTTTTACTCTTTCGTGATGTTTTTCTAGTGTAACTTTATAGTAAAATATCAAACACACTTTCGAAGTTAATGAATTAACATATCTTTGTGATTTCTATTGATTTTTCATTTTACCAAGTCACAAATACTGAACAGAAATTATATATAGAAGGAATGTGATCAAAATGAAGGATGAATAGCTGAGGATTGAAATAATTTTAAAAACGTTAATCTGTTAACAGAAGTAAATTTCCTTGTTGTGTAAAGTAATTGCTAAGAGGAAGAGAATCCTATAGCATAGTAAATTTCAATATACCCTATATTCCGTTAAAGAGGCTGTGGGAGGAGGTGTTTAGATGAATAATTTTGATACTGTAATAATTGGAAGCGGCATCAACTCGTTAACTGCTGCAGCGATCTTATCAAAAAAAGGTCATAAAGTGTTAGTCCTAGAAAGGAACGATTGGATAGGCGGCTGCATAAAAACAGAAGAATTAACGTCGCCAGGTTTTAAGACAGACGTATTTTCGGGATGGCATCCGTTGTTTGTAACCAGTCCGGCTTTCGCTGAACTAAAGGAAGATTTGGAAAGGTATGGGCTCGAATATATAAATACGGATGTTCCCACAGGCGTTATTCTGCCTAACAATGAAAGTGCCGTTTTATATACGGATCGGGAAAGAAATATTCACACGTTTAATCAGATTATGGCTGGTGAGGGCGATCAATATCATGAACTCATGAAAAATTTTGAGGGGAATGCTGAATTTGTCTTTCAACTTTTAACCAACGAACCCCTATCATGGTTATCCATCCGCACACTTCTGAAGTCGGTAAGAAAAAAGGGTGTAAAAGAGTTTAAACGAGAAGTTGGAACGATGATTAAATCTGCTGATCAATTACTAGATCAATATTTTAAAAGTGATGTAATGAAGGCACTATTTGCTCCATGGATTTTACATACAGGCCTTGGCCCAAATGATGCAGCAGGTAATATCATGTTGCAGGTTTTAGTCTATTCCCTTGAAGCCGCCGGTTCGCCAATTCCCATTGGCGGCGGAGACCAGCTGGTCAAGGCATTAATGAAAATTGTAGAAAATAATAATGGAACATTTATGACCAATGAAAATGTCGATGAAATTCTAGTTGAAAATGGGAAGGTAATGGGAGTCAAGACACAAACGCAGACGTATTTTGCCAATTATGTTCTGGCGAATGTTACTCCGCATCAATTATATGAAAAGTTATTACCTGGAATTTCCATCACTGAGTCTTTTCAGAAGGATGTCAAGAACTATAAATATGGCAACGCATCCATGCAAATACATTATGCATTGGATGGACCGTTAAATTGGGAAAATCCCGAATTTAAAAAAGCCGCAATGATAAACGTTACAAGTGGAGTTATGGGTGTAAGTCAATCCGTTAACGAAGCCTATAACGGTCTGCTCCCAAAAGAAGCTACCATTGCCGTAGGGCAGCATACGGCCTTAGATCCCAGCCGGGCCCCAGAGGGAAAGCATACCCTTTGGGTTCAACTGTTAGAGATGCCTAGAGACCTGAAAGGGGATGCTTTAGGGGAAATTGATACATCTAACGGCTATACAAAAGAGGTGATTGAGGCCTATGTGGATCGGATTGAAAAACGTATCCGCAAACACGCCTCAAACTTCAAAGATCTTATTTTGAACAGAACAATTATTTCACCAGCTGAGTTAGAATCATATAACATCAATTTAGTAGGGGGAGATCCCTATTCTGGTGCCGCCTCAATTGATCAATTATTGCTATGGAGGCCAACCTCCAAATATAAAAAGCATGATACACCTGTAAAAAACTTGTTTCATATCGGTGCATCAACGCACCCTGGTCCAGGTCTTAGTGGTACTTCTGGTTATTTGGCAGCACAACAAATTAAATAAATTCATAACACTTTTTTAAAGGAGAGAAAAGACATGCAAAAAGAACAAAAACAAGAAATATTCAAGCGAATTATGGGGAACTACCCAACTGGGGTCACAATTATTACGACAATGAATGAGGAAGGCAATCCGATAGGGCTTACAGCTAATTCATTTGCATCTGTTTCGCTTGATCCCTTAATGCTTCTATGGTCTGTTGACCACAGATCATCCTCGCTTAAAGCATATACTGAAGGCGGAAAATTTGCAGTCCATGTATTGGCTGAAGAACAGGTAGAGCTTTGTAAAACCTTTGCAACTAAACATCCTGACCGATTTAGTACATGTGAGTGGGAGCTTTCTGAGAATGGTCTTCCAATCATTGAAGGGGTTCTTGGTGTATTTGAATGTAAAACATTTAAAGCAATCGAAGCTGGAGACCATACTGTATTAATTGGCGAAGTGGTAGATCTTAAAATCAATAATGAGAAAGATCCTATGCTTTACCATCGTAGAGTTTTTGGACCGATCCCAGGTGAATTCTATAAACAAACTGTGTAAAGCCTTCTGAAAAATCAAATCTACTAAAAAAAAAAATAATCATTTTTTTACTAAAAGGAGATTTCAAAAATGAAACTAGCAAGCTTTAGTTATGGGAATACTGAAGGTTTTGGAATTGTTACTGATGGAGGTGTGATTGATCTAAAAAAGAGACTTAATAACAAATATGGGGATCTAAAATCCTTTATTGAAAAAAATGATGCAGAGGAAATCAATATTTCCACTGATCAAATCGACTATACTTTAGAGGAAATTTCATTTTTACCGGTCATTCCAAATCCGAAAAAAATTGTGTGTGTAGGTCTCAATTATCACGCACATATTGATGAAGTCGGTGTTCAAAAAGCTGAATTCCCGATTATTTTCTTAAGAGTGCCTAATTCACAAATTGGCCATCAAAATGATTTAATTCTTCCGAAAGAGTCTTTTAGATTTGATTATGAAGGAGAAATTGCCGTTATTATTGGGAAAAGCGGAAGACGCATTAAGCAGGAAGAGGCTTTGGGCTATGTAGCCGGATATTCTTGTTATAATGATGGATCCATTCGAGATTGGCAGCTTCGAACTCAACAATGGGGTCCAGGGAAAAACTTTGATGGAACCGGAGCTTTTGGACCATGGATGGTAACAAAAGATGAAATAAAAGACGGTGAGGTTCTAACCCTAGAAACTAGATTGAACGGGGAAGTCATGCAAAGATCATCAACAGACAAGCTTATTTTCTCTATCCCTGAATTAATCGCGTTCATTTCTACTTTCACTACTCTTAATCCTGGTGACGTTATTGTAACAGGAACACCAGGAGGAGTGGGTGACAAAAGAAATCCACAAATTTATTTAAAGGATGGCGACAAAGTAGAGGTAGAGGTTAGCAAGATTGGTACGCTTTCCAATAAGGTAAAAGCTGAATAAAACTAATTTTAATTTCTATTGAAAGGAGTTTTTCATATGCTAAAGCCTAGTAAACTAGGTTATGTGGAACTTGCTGTTAAAGATATCGAGGGAATGGAACATTATTATTCTGATGTGTTGGGATTTACGTTAATGGAAGTAGATGGAGAAGGAAAGAGGTATTTCAGCTCAGGGCTTGACCACCACAACATCGTTTTAACCCCGACAAATGAAAGTAACTTACTAAGTTTGGGGTTCCAATTGGATAAGGATGTTTTACTTAATGAAGCCAAAAAACTTTTACAACAAAAAGGTATCACCGCCAAACTAAAATCTGATGCACAGCCAGGTGTCCCAGAAATGCTTGAAATGAAAGATCCTGATGGATTTACTGTCCATCTTTACACAGAGATGGACACACCGGCTCCGCGCTTTAAAGAAAATGGAATTGTTCCAAATAAATTAGGTCATATTGCTTTAGGTTCCATGGACCCATTGAAGACAGCTGCATTTTATCAAGACGTGTTGAATTTCACTTTTACTGATCGAATTGATGAGCGGGCGAACTTTCTTACATGTAATAACGATCATCATGTTATGAATGTTTCAAATCTTGGTAAGCTAGTGGGGCAATCTAATCTATATCACATTGCCTTTGAATTAAGAGATGCCAGCCACCAATACAAAAGCTTCGATATTTTAGCGAAAAATAATATCCCAATCGTTTGGGGTCCGACAAGGCATACGGCTGGTCACAATATCGCTGCTTATCATCATGATCCGGATGGCAACTTAGTAGAGTTATTTATTGATATGGATCAATTAATCCCAGGATTAGGGTATTTTGATCCGAGGCCATGGCATGAGGATTTCCCAATGAAGCCTAGATATTGGGAAGATAATGCTGCATGGGGTACGAAGTATGAAAAAACTTTATTGGATTATGCTGCAAAAAAGTTCCAGAAAATAGGGAGTTAATTTAGCCTATGTAACCAATTCATTTTGCGAGTGATCGTTCGATTGCTCACAAAATGAAGGGGGACCTAAGCAAAACCGCGGTGATTCTAATCAAATCAGAATTTATAAGTTGCGGCTGTGAGAATTGTCCAGCTCCAGCGCCCTAGCGGCTAGTGTCCTTCGCTCTCCGCCCTACGATAAGTCAACATCGGTTCACTTCGTTCACCGTGTTTCCTTT
>NZ_AJLS01000066.1 GCF_000307875.1 Neobacillus bataviensis LMG 21833 | reverse complement strand
CCCTAACTTTCGTTAAGTCCATTATAACAAAATCTAAATTTACTGACAGATATTTTCGTCAGTAAATC
Organism: Neobacillus bataviensis LMG 21833; assembly: GCF_000307875.1. Classification (GTDB taxonomy): domain Bacteria; phylum Bacillota; class Bacilli; order Bacillales; family Cytobacillaceae; genus Neobacillus; species Neobacillus bataviensis. The sequence continues at coordinate 425 of NZ_AJLS01000066.1, read as the reverse complement.
TAAGGAAATTTCGCTAAACTCTTTAACTAATACAACCTCTGTTTCACCTTTTGTCAGTGTTCCTGTTTTATCAAAAAGTAAGGTATCGATCCGACTAAAAGTGTCCATCACCTCTCCTCCTTTAATCAATAGACCGTTTTTCGCTCCATTACCAATCGCAGCAACATTAGATACCGGCGCACCAATCACTAAGGCTCCTGGGCACCCCAATACCAAAATCGTAATGGCAAGCTCCAAATTTTGACTCACGAGCCAAGTTAAAATGGCAATCAAAAGCACGACTGGTGTGTAATATTTTGCAAAACGGTCAATAAATTTTTCAGCAGGTGATTTAGCATCTTGTGCTTCTTCAACTAATTCGATGATTTTTCCAAAAGTTGTATCTTCGCCCACTTTTTCAGCAGTCACATAGAGGCTTCCATTTA
>NZ_AJLS01000065.1 GCF_000307875.1 Neobacillus bataviensis LMG 21833 | reverse complement strand
ATCCGCATCAACAGGCGGATCTTCAAGTTCAAATCCTTGAGTCTTGAGCCATTCTGCCGCATTTTTTACTGCAGATGCTGATGTGCTTGCATTTGTTGAACTGTTTGTACTAACTTGTAAAACTTGTCCTACTTGGAGCATTGTGTTAACATCATAAATTCCATTAGCTGACATCAATGATGAAACTTTCATTCCATATTGCTCAGCAATTGAATAAAGGCTATCCCCTGATTTGATAGTATATGTATTAGCTGATGTGCTTGAAGCAGTATTACTTGTGTTTGTTGTCGTACTACTTGCTCCAGCAACTTGTAAGACTTCCCCAACATGAATATCGTTAGCACTCTCCAAACTATTTGCTGATACAAGTGCCTCTACTGTTGTTCCATATTGTGCAGCGATTGCTGACAACGAGTCCCCTTCTTGTACTTTATAAGTTCCGACTGAATTTGGTGTGGCTGCTGAGCTTGTTGTAACAGCGCTCGCACTAGAAACCTCTCCCCCTTGGTCATAAATACTCAATCCAAGTTCTGAAATCACACTGTTCAATTTAGAAGCATAAGTTGGGTCAGTCGCATAACGTCCTTACGGAGTTGTCATCTAAAGGCTTTCT
>NZ_AJLS01000064.1 GCF_000307875.1 Neobacillus bataviensis LMG 21833 | reverse complement strand
GTTTGCTCCCCACGCTTTCGAGCCTCAGTGTCAGTTACAGGCCAGAGAGCCGCTTTCGCCACCGGTGTTCCTCCATATATCTACGCATTTCACCGCTACACATGGAATTCCACTCTCCTCTCCTGCACTCAAGTCTACCAGTTTCCAATGCATACAATGGTTGAGCCACTGCCTTTTACACCAGACTTAATAAACCACCTGCGCTCGCTTTACGCCCAATAAATCCGGACAACGCTCGGGACCTACGTATTACCGCGGCTGCTGGCACGTAGTTAGCCGTCCCTTTCTGGGTAGTTACCGTCACTTGATGAGCTTTCCACTCTCACCAACGTTCTTCTCTACCAACAGAGTTTTACGATCCGAAAACCTTCTTCACTCACGCGGCGTTGCTCGGTCAGACTTTCGTCCATTGCCGAAGATTCCCTACTGCTGCCTCCCGTAGGAGTTTGGGCCGTGTCTCAGTCCCAATGTGGCCGATCACCCTCTCAGGTCGGCTATGTATCATCGCCTTGGTGAGCCTTTACCTCACCAACTAGCTAATACAACGCGGGATCATCTTTGAGTGATGCAATTGCATCTTTCAAACTTAAAACTTATGTTTAAAGTTGTTATGCGGTATTAGCATTCGTTTCCAAATGTTGTCCCCCGCTCAAAGGCAGATTCCCCACGCGTTACTCACCCGTCCGCCGCTAACCAAATGGGAGCAAGCTCCCAAAGATTCGCTCGACTTGCATGTATTAGGCACGCCGCCAGCGTTCGTCCTGAGCCAGGATCAAACTCTCCAAGAAAGTTGATTAGTCACCGAAGTGACTGGCTTGTCTTTCATTATTGATTGACAGATTTTTGATGTATTACTACATCACATGAGTCATTCTTCTTTATTCAGTTTTCAATGGTCTAGCTTGTCGCGCTTCAACGCTCGTCTCTCGCGACAACTATTATATTCTATCAAACCTATCTCTCCCTGTCAAGAATTTAATGTCACTTTTTCAATCTTTTTTTATCTTGTCTCTTAAACCCTGATATTACGCGCCCACTTCGGCGA
>NZ_AJLS01000063.1 GCF_000307875.1 Neobacillus bataviensis LMG 21833 | reverse complement strand
ATAAGTCAACATCGAATCGCCTCCGGCTCTTCGTGTTCCTTTATCTCAGTTGGAGCGCTCCAGGCCATACGCCGCTGACCAGGGCGCATCCGCTTTTCTTAATTGCAGAAAGTTTGTAGATTGGGATTCATTTTGCTACAATATATAGAATATCTTAATAATAGCCAATAGGCATTATAATGGTTTTTTAGATTTTTGCGTTTTTTATTTCCCTTATTAGTACTTTTGTCATAAAATGAAAGTACAAGATTATTTGCTTTTTTAGAGGTAATTTTTCATTGAATGATCTGCTTGGGGGTATTTAGTCCCTTCAATATGGAAAATGGAAGGGAGAGGTTATGATGGAGATTGAACGCATTAATGAGAATACTGTGAAATTCTACATTTCCTACGGTGATATTGAAGAAAGAGGTTTTGATCGCGAGGAAATTTGGTACAATCGGGAACGCAGTGAAGAACTCTTTTGGGAAATGATGGATGAGGTTCATGGTGAAGAGGATTTCGTTGCCGAAGGTCCACTTTGGATACAAGTTCAAGCCCTAGATAAGGGTTTAGAGGTTCTTGTTACCAAAGCACAACTTTCAAAAGATGGTCAAAAGTTTGAGCTCCCTATTCCAACTGATAAATTAAAAGACATTCCTGTAGATGGTAAAATTGAAGAGCTCTTAGATCAGCATTTTAATCCAGATCATCCCGATGATGATGACGACCTGTTGCTTGAGGAAGAAACCTTGGAATTCCTGCTGGCTTTTAAAGATTTCGAAGATGTCATCAGTTTATCGAATCGAGCAGGGTTAGATGATTTAGTGACAAAACTTTATCACTTTGAAGGAAGATATTATTTATATATAGAATTTCCGGAAGATTTATTTGAAGAAGATGAAATTGATGATCTACTAAGTGTCCTACTTGAATATGGGTATGAAACACAACTAACGATTCACCGCGTACATGAATATGGAAAAGAAATTATTTCTAATGATGTTTTTGATGAGTTGCGAAAATATTTTAGCTAATAAGAATACCGATTTCATATTTGAAATCGGTATTTTAATATTATTCCTACTATGAAAAATTTGGCAGGTGAGTCCTTTGAAAAACACGGTAAGGGTGATCATATTTTTAGCGGTAATAACCGGGCTCCTGTTTTTCTTTAGGGATCGATTGGAAAGTGGTATATTTGGATTCTTAAGCGTGATGATTTCAATGTCAGTTATTTTTATCGGATTTGTTATTTTCCTTGAAAATCGACATCCAACACAAACAATCACATGGTTAGTGGTGTTAGGAAGCTTTCCCCTAATTGGTTTTATCTTTTATCTATTATTTGGACGGAGTTATCGGAAAGAAAAAATGTATAGAAAGAAATATTTTCTAGACAAACAAGCCTTTTTAACCGTTGAAGGTGATGATGATCCCAGAAGTGAGGAAAAGCTTCGTTTAATGGGAGAACATCAAGGGAGATTATTTAATTTGGCTCAAAAATTGGGTAACAGCCCAATTTCGTTTGATACCGCTACAGAGGTTTTAACTAATGGTGAAGAAACCTTTCGTCGTATTATTGAACAATTAAAAAGGGCTAGGCATCATATTCACCTTGAATATTATATTGTTCGTCATGACCATATTGGGCAGGAAATCAAAGACCTTCTAATTGAAAAAGCGCAACAGGGAGTGAAGATTCGGTTTTTGTTTGATGCAGTTGGTTCATGGAAGTTATCGAAGACCTATATTAATGATCTTAGAAATGCCGGAATAGAAACGGTTTCATTTGGCCCCGTAAAGCTGCCGTTTTTAAATAATAAGTTTAATTTCCGAAATCATCGCAAGATCATTGTGATAGATGGAACGATTGGCTTTGTTGGCGGATTAAATATTGGCGATGAATATTTAGGAAGGAATAAGGATATAGGCTATTGGCGTGATACACATTTAATGCTTAAAGGGGAAGCTGTTCGTACCCTCCAGCTCATCTTTTTGCAGGATTGGTATTATATGACAAACCACAGTTTTTTAACAGCAGAATACTTATCACCACAAATTGATCATAAAAGTCATGGCGGCGTTCAACTGATTGCGGGCGGACCTGATAATGAATGGAGCGTCATAAAAAATATTTTTTTCTCGATGATTGCTTCTGCGAAAAAATCAGTTTGGATTGCTTCTCCCTATTTTATTCCGGATGAAGATATTTTTTCAGCCATTAAAGTTGCCGCACTTAGTGGGGTTGATGTGAGGCTGCTTGTACCGAATCGGCCTGATAAACGAATTGTCTTTCATGCGTCCAGGTCTTATTTCCCCGAGCTTCTTGAAGCAGGGGTAAAAGTTTATGAATATGAACGGGGCTTTATGCATAGTAAAATTGTGATTGTTGATGATGAACTTGCCTCGATTGGGACATCCAATATGGATATGCGTAGTTTTCACTTGAATTTTGAGGTAAATGCGTTCTTGTTTCGGACAAAGAGTACACAAAAGCTTGTAGAAGAATATATAAATGATCTCGAATATGCGAAAGAGTTAGAATTAAAGACGTTTCAAAAACGGCATATTGGCTTTAGATTACTAGAATCAACAGCGCGGTTGCTGTCACCATTGTTATAAGATGGAGAAAGAAAATCTCGTCGAATTTCGACGGGATTTTCTTTTTTTACGAGAAGGGATATGGTGAAATTTGGCGAATTAGTTAAGTAAAAAAGGAGGGGAACTTCATTGCTAACAGCAAGTACAAAAACTGGAAAAAAGCTTTGTCTTGGGTATGATTATAAAAAGGAAACTCTATTAGCTATAAGAGGTAAAGAAGAATTCGTTTGCCCGATATGTGGTGAAAGTGTGGTACTAAAATTAGGTGACCAGCGGATTTTTCACTTTGCACATAAACAGGGAAGCAGTTGCCGTGATATTTATAAAAATGAATCTTATGAACATTTAGAAGGGAAACGGCAGCTTTTTCAATGGCTTATCAGACAAAAAGTTCCTGCGGCATTAGAGTACTATGATCGAGAAATTCAGCAGCGCCCAGACATTTTATTCAAGCATAAGGGAAAGAAATATGCGCTAGAGTATCAATGCTCATCATTACCGGAAAAGGTTTTTTCGAAAAGGACGAAAACCTATATTGAAAATGATTATATCCCATTATGGATTATCGCTAGCAACCACATACACCCCATAAGGAAAGACACACTCTCACTATCCAATTTTCATTATTTATTTTTACGAAGCTCATCAACGGGAATTCTTTATATCCCAGCTTATTGCCCCGAAAAACATCTTTTTCAATTAATAGAATCGATTACACCCTTCTCGATAAAAAATGCATTCGTTAACCAATCCTATTTTCCACTTGATAAAATTGAATTAGATGTCGTGCTAGAACCTGCAAATAAAATGCAGTTTACTCTTCCTAGCTGGAACGCAGAAAATGAAAGATTTATTCTAAATTGGGCGCTCCACCCACAATCGGAGCAAAAAAAGTTCCTCCGTGAAATTTATAGCCGTGGACTAAATCTTTTCTTATTACCTCCCGAAATTGGTCTCCCTGTAGCACACTCAATGCTTATTCAAACTCCACCAATTATTTGGCAGACGTATGTATATCTTGATGTTTTAGCCAACAAAAACCCCAACGATGGTCTAACTATTCAGGAGATTACCAGCCATTTTAATAAAAGAATTCGTAGAAATGATATAAAATTAAGGCATTTGCCGCAGGTAAGTGATGTCAGTCCAATCCTTGCTTTAGTTGAATATTTACAAACCTTGGAGTCCCTGGGGAATTTGACTCGAAAGGGAAAAATGGCTTTTCAAGTGCAACGGAAACTAATTATCCCGAAGTCGAATAGGGAAAGGGAGGAAGCAAAACAGCTTTTTTTTCAAAAAAATAGCATGCTACTCTCAAAGAATAAATGAAAATAAACAAATGGGCATAATATAGTGAAGTGGTACTGTATTTCACATCTTTTAAAAGGAAATAGCACGTAAAAAGAGAATATAGTTATGTAGGGAATTCTTTTCACATATTGAAAATTTGAATGGAGGTTAGATCATGGCAAATGAAACTGCTGTTAAATCGCTCCCAGCGAGAAGTGACATCGCTGTGGAAGACACATGGAAATTAGAAGATATTTTTGCAAACGATCAGGAATGGGAAAAAGAGTTTCAAGAGGTAAAGAATCATATTTCTGGGATAAAGGAATTTGAAGGGAAATTGGGAGAGAATGCGGAAACACTTTATAAAGCTCTTCAATTCCAAGATCAATTGTTAGAGCGGATTGGCAAGCTTTATACATACTCACACATGCGTTATGACCAAGACACCACAAACTCCTTTTACCAGGGGTTAGATGACAGAATGAAAAATCTTTACTCACAGGCGGCGAGTCAGCTGGCGTTTATTGTCCCGGAAATTCTTTCAATTGATGAAAGCAAGGTGATGAGTTTCCTGAATGAGAAACAAGAGCTAAAGCTTTATGAACATGCGATTGAAGAAATTAATCAGCAAAGACCACATGTGCTTAGTGCTGAGCAAGAAGCCTTATTAGCGGAAGCAAGCGAAGTGATGGATGCATCCAGCAACACATTTGGTATGTTGAACAACGCTGACATCAAGTTTCCAACGATTAAGGATGAGAATGGGGAAGAGGTAGAAGTTACCCATGGACGCTACAGCCGTTTCTTGGAAAGCAGTGACCAGCGTGTTCGCCACGATGCGTTTAAGGCCGTTTATAAAGCGTATGGTGATTTTAAAAATACCTTCTCAAGTACGTTAAGCGGTAATGTAAAAAAAGACAACTTCAATGCAAGAGTAAGAAAATATGATTCTGCAAGACATGCGGCACTTTCAGCCAACAATATTCCTGAAAGTGTCTATGATAACCTGGTAAATACTGTTACTGATAATCTTCATTTATTGCATCGCTATGTAAAGCTCCGCAAAAAGATCTTAGGTTTAGAAGAGCTTCACATGTATGACCTGTATACACCGTTAGTAAAAGATGTAAAAATGGAAATTAAGTATGAAGAGGCACAGGATTTAGTGATAAAAGGATTGGCCCCGTTAGGTGAGGAATATTCGAAGATTCTAAAAGAAGGCTTTGAGAATCGCTGGGTCGATGTCCATGAGAATAAAGGCAAGCGCAGCGGTGCTTACTCTTCCGGAGCATATGGCACACATCCGTATATCCTGATGAATTGGCAGGATAACGTAAACAATTTATTCACCTTGGCACATGAATTTGGCCATTCCGTCCATAGCTACTATACGCGGAAATCACAGCCATATCCGTACGGAAACTACTCAATCTTCGTTGCTGAGGTAGCTTCTACATGTAATGAAGCATTGTTAAATGATTATTTGTTAAAAACGATTGATGATGAGCAGAAGCGAATTTACCTGCTTAATCATTATTTAGAGGGCTTTAGAGGCACCGTCTTCCGTCAAACAATGTTTGCGGAATTTGAGCATTTGATTCATCAAAAGGCACAAAATAATGAAGCACTAACAGCTGACGCTTTAACCGAAGCCTATTATGCATTGAACAAGAAATATTTCGGGGAAGAGGATATTATCATTGATGAGGAAATTGGCTTAGAATGGGCAAGAATTCCGCATTTCTATTATAATTATTATGTGTACCAGTACGCCACAGGCTTCAGTGCCGCGACTGCATTAAGCAAGCAGATATTGGATGAAGGAGAGCCAGCGGTTAAACGCTATATTGAACAGTTCCTTAGTGCCGGAAGCTCTGATTACCCGATTGAAGTACTCAAAAAAGCAGGAGTCGACATGACGAGCGCTGATCCAATTAAGAATGCATGTAAGGTGTTCGAAGAAAAATTAAACGAATTAGAGCAATTGCTTTCATAAGGGATTTTAAAAGGGATGGTGCCGAAATAAGCAGCCATCCCTTTTAAAACCCTCTAAATCGTTTACGATTATTAAGATATAGCAGGAAGATTAAAATGGAAATAAACAAAATGGGTGTACTGAGCAATAACGGGAAAATCTTTAGTAAAGCAAGTATGTGGAGGAAAAAAGCAAACAATATAAAAAGAATGATTAGGAAAAAGGGAATTTTACCCACAGTGAATTCCACCTTTACAAGGATATTCACTACTAAGTCTATTGTCCATCTAATGATTATATGACTTTTTGACAATTATGTGAAATAAAGCACATACTTATTGTCAGCCCTTTAAAGCGCATGGTATATTTAATGCGTGAAGTTGATCACTACAAACATATACCCCTTTGTTTGACCGTGAAAAATTTCTCCCATCCCCTTTGTTCGTATTAATAGAGAATGCCTTGCAGTTCGGAAAAACTGCAAGGCGTTTTTATTTTCCAACCATAGAAAAAATGCCGGATCATGATGGATCGACATTAGATTCTTCAATATATCTCCAAAATGTTCCGTACTTTGCGGGAATTTGCTCCACTACTTGTTTTAGAAGCAGCTTTTTCATTTCCCGTTCAATTTGTGAAACTGACATATTATAGACAACGGCAATTTCCTTTGAAGCAACAAATTTAAAAAACTTCATAAAAGACTCTAACGGTGGAGGAGGAGATTGGACTGGCTTTTCCGATAACATTTCTTCTAATATTTGGACATACACTTCATACGGATAGGAACCGGTAATTTTGATGCCTTCATCCTCGATATTTTCATTAAAAAAGACAAGGGTAGGAATTTCATTCACATCCATTTCGGAAGTGATTTTCAAATCACATTGAAAGGCTTTCGCAGCGCTGTCGGAATGAATATCTGCCATGAATTCCTCAACATCTAAACCTGAACTGTCCGCACAACCCTTTAACACCTCAAGATTAGAAGTATTCTTTTTTTCTAAAAATAACATTTCTTGAATTCTGCGAAGAAAACGCAGACCAGCGCGTCTCCCCTGTAATTCAGCAGCTTTTAAGGCAATGGAGACAGTATAGGGATTGTCCACAGGATTTTCTAACCATAGGCTCCCATCGCATGACATACCCGTTCTGCTTGCCGTCTTTTCCCAAGATTGAGCGATATTTTCATAGTTCTTTTTTTTACTCAAATTTAAATCGGCCAAACGCCCGCTTAATACATGCTTAATTGAAAAATACCTTCCATACTCAATATGCAGTTTCTTCAGGATTGGCTCTAATGCCCAGCATTCGGGACATAATGGATCGATAAACATATAAATTTCAATAGGTTTTTTATCACTGCCGCTGCAACGGTTCTTCGAGCCCGGCAATTTAGCATTACTCACAATTTTCACCTTGTATCTCGCCTTCATCTGGCGTGTTAATCATATGCTGCGCTGTCAGTGTAAGCCGATAGTAAAATTCATCCCTAAGGGAGCCTTGTAAGTTAATCTGATCCATTGCCTGTTTCATACAGGCTAACCATGCTGTAGCCCGAGTTGGTGTAACCGGAAATGGCAAATGACGTGCACGCATCATTGGATGACCATGCTCCTCTGTATAAAGCGGCGGCCCGCCTAAATATTGTGTCATGAATTGCTTTTGTTTTCGTGCGATTTCAGTAAATTGATTTGGGAATATTGGAGCTAGATCAGGATGTTGTGCAACAAGGCCATAAAATGCGTCGACAAGTCTGTTTAATGTATCTTCACCTATGGCCTCAAAAGGTGTAAGCTTTTTTTCCATCAAGTTGACAACTCCTTTAAGTCTTTTGTACTCATATTTTATCAATGCCTATTTCATATCTCAAATGAATTGCCTTGAAAAGGGTAATTTTCAGCCTATACACGTTATTAATGTTTACAATGGGTTGTTTTCTTAGTATTAACTGGAGAAATTTATCAGATGGTAAAAAATACTTTGCTTAACAATGGCTTGAGTCAGACTGAGAATATTTTTGCTGATAAAAGCGGCGAATTTTATTATCCGTTTTCCGTTCGGGAATCATAAATTGAGCTAGGAGCTCTTTAAAGACTTTCAGCCCTTCTGAATAGTTTTCAACTTCGTATTCTAGTTCATAATCTTCTTTCGTTAGATAGGAACTATGGTCGAGAACAAGTAATCCATTTTTGTATTCAACTTCTGCTCTATTTGTAGTCAGCAACCCAAAATACTGGATCTTTGAAAAAGAGATTTTCTGATCTTCGATTAACTGTTGAATTTCTCCACTAGGCAGCTTCCCAAGTTTGATGGAGTTGCAGGCTTGGTTTTCACTTATTTTTTGATTAGTTTCAAGTAGGCCTACTGCAGCAGGCTGCTTTAAAGTCATCTCGAAAGCATCAGCTTTTTTTCGGATTCTTAAAGCAGCACCAGTGCTTTTTAAAGCAAAATCTACTGTATCAAAGTAGTGGTTTTCCTGGGAGAAAATCTGACTTTTATCAATATTGAAGGCCTTCAGTAACCTTTCATATTCAATGTGTGTCAGCATATTTTTAAATTCAATTTCAATATTTTGTGACATCCCTTTGTCATCCTTTCGCGGGCGGTGTTAGTTAATCATACCTATGAATGTGGTTACCTGTCTACTTGAAGGATTTCAACCGCAATCCTTGGGAGAAATGGGTGAAATATGCTAAAATGGGATGGTGAAAGATGGAGGGAAAAAGGATGCAGAAAAGAATAACAATCTTAAAAGCAAACAATAAAGAAAGCAAACTTTTATTAGAAAGTAATGAACCGATAAACGGATTAGTTCCGGGTGAGCAGATTCTCGTAGATTCTGACCATTATTCATTTATTTACTTAATGGAGAACCAAGAAGATTATACATATGTAGTTCTGCCGGAAGTTTTCTGGCCTAGCCTCAAGGCAGCAAATGAGCAGGAGTTCCCTGTATGCCTTTCATTTGAGGGAGAACAGATTGAACTAACCAATTTTCATGATGAATTAGAATATGTAATAAGCAATATTAAAGGTAATAGTAACTATGGAAACGAAATGGTTACTAAAGTAGAGGAGATTTTCTAAACTTGAGGTGGAATTATGAAGCATTGGGATCAATTTTTAGCCCCATATAAACAAGCTGTTTCAGAGCTGAAAATAAAATTAAAGGGGATGAGGGGACAATTTGAACTAGACTCCTCTCATTCACCAATTGAATTTGTGACAGGCCGTGTGAAACCAATCGCAAGTATTCTCGATAAAGCCAATCAAAAGGGGATTCCGCTCGAGAGTTTGGAAGAAGAAATGCAGGATATTGCAGGGATGCGAATTATGTGTCAGTTTGTCGATGATATTCATACGGTTGTCAATCTCTTAAGAAACCGCAATGATTTGGAAATCGTGGAAGAACGAGATTATATATCCCATAAAAAGACGAGCGGGTACCGTTCATACCATGTGGTGATTCAATACCCTGTTCAAACCATCCACGGAGAAAAGAAAATTCTTGCCGAGATTCAAATCAGGACGCTCGCCATGAATTTTTGGGCAACCATTGAACATTCACTAAACTATAAGTATAAAGGGGCATTTCCATCAGATATTCGGATGAGACTGCAACGAGCATCGGAAGCCGCCTTTCGGCTTGATGAAGAAATGTCATTAATCCGCGGGGAAATCCAGGAGGCCCAAGCTTTTTTTACAAGAAAAAAAGAGTTGAAGCAAGAGGAAAAACACTAGTGGCAAGACCATGGTTTGAAGACCATTCTGTATAAGGAGTATAAGATTATGAAATTTGCGATTACATCAAAAGGAGATCAAAAATCAAATATTTTGATGCACAAAATGAGGACGTATTTACTTGATTTTGATCTTATATATGACGAGGATCAACCCGATATAGTTGTTTCTATTGGCGGTGACGGCACATTACTCTACGCTTTTCACCGCTATAGCAGCCGCTTGAGTAAAACGGCATTTGTCGGAATCCATACAGGACACCTTGGTTTTTATGCTGACTGGATTCCGGATGAAATTGAAAAGCTAGTGATTGCGATTGCGAAAACTCCTTACCAGGTCGTCGAATACCCATTGCTTGAAGTGATTATCCGTTACTCCCATGGCGGCAAGGAATCGAGGTATTTGGCTCTTAACGAGTCGACGGTTAAAAGTGTTGAGGGGACTCTTGTCATGGATGTAGAAATTCGCGGACAGCATTTTGAACGGTTCCGTGGTGATGGTCTCTGCGTTTCTACACCTTCAGGCAGTACTGCTTATAATAAGGCGCTTGGCGGGGCGATTATCCATCCATCGATTTCGGCCCTCCAAGTCGCGGAAATGGCTTCAATTAATAATAAGGTGTTTAGAACAGTGGGCTCACCGCTGATTCTGCCGGCACATCATAACTGCATGCTGAAACCTGTTAACCGCTCTGATTTCCAGGTGACAGTTGATCATCTGACATTGCTCCATAAAGATGTCAAATCGATTCAATTTAGGGTGCCAGAGGAAAAAATCCGCTTTGCCCGCTTCCGTCCATTTCCTTTCTGGAAAAGAGTTCATGATTCGTTTATTTCTGATTAAGCGCAGGTACATTTATGATGACTTCTCGATTTACATTGAATTGGGTAATTGAAAACGAACAAGCCGGCTTGTTAATAAAGGAATTTTTAAAAAATGAGGAGATCTCCCGTACAGCCCTAACGGATATCAAGTTTAAGGGCGGAAGTATCCAGGTAAATAAAGAAGAAGTAAATGTCCGTTACAAGCTAAGGGCTGGCGATGTACTGACGGTGATTTTTCCTGCGGAACTTCCTAGCGTTGGGGTTCAGGGTGAGGATATTCCGTTAACGATTCTGTTTGAAGACGAGTATCTACTTGTGGTTTGCAAACCCGCCGGTATGAATACGATTCCCTCAAGGGAACACCCTTCGAGCAGTCTTGCCCATGCACTTGTCGGCTATTATCAGCACATCGGGCTTGAGGCAACGTCTCACATCGTTACCCGGCTTGACCGTGATACTTCGGGGATTGTTTTAATAGCTAAGCATCGTCACGTGCATCATTTGTTTAGCAAAATGCAGCAGAGCGGGCAGGTAAAAAGAACATATGAGGCTTTTGCAGCTGGTTCGCTTGCTGAAGAAAGTGGTACAATTGTAGAACCGATTGGGCGTAAAGAGGACAGTATCATTGAAAGAGAAGTCCGTGATGACGGGCAATACGCCTGTACACATTATCGGATAATCAGGGGATATCGAACATTTACACATTTGGAGCTGCAGCTTGAAACGGGTCGAACCCATCAAATTAGGGTGCATATGTCCTATCTAGGTCATCCATTGCTTGGGGATGATTTATATGGAGGAGACCTAACGATCATGAATCGGCAGGCTCTTCATTGCCGAAAAATCAAATTTAAACATCCATTCCTTGGTGAGGAAATGACCTTTGAAGCACAGATGCCGCAGGATATGTGTGATATTTTAGAGGCTGATCCGCTTTCATAAAGATCGCCTCTATTTTTGTTGAATATGCGCCTTAAATGTTGAATATACCCTTAAAATTGTTGAATAGCTTCTGAATTTTGTTGAATTAGGCTTATTATTTGTAGAATACCTCGATAAATTGATAGAATATCCTTAAATATTTGTGAAAAGAAAGCTATTTCAATCAAAGTCTTTAAATTTTTCTTCGACATATGGCATTGTTGAAGGAACGGAGAAAAGTTCCATTTCTGGGTACCTTAATGCGGTAAGCTTTCCGCCAAATACGGCGCCGGTATCAATGTTGTATGTATGGTTGAGTATTCGGGGTTCCTTTACCGGAGTATGCCCGTAAACAATACAGGCATCTCCGTGATAGGTTTTCGCCCAATCTCGTCTGACGGGTGAACCGTCAGGATGTTTTTCACCAGTGATATCGCCGTAAAGCACAAATTCTTTGACCTTTGCATGTTTCTTACCAATCAAGTCTTCCTTAATTCCTGCATGTGCAATAATGAGCTTATGATTGTCTAGTACTACATATAATGGTGCCTTTTCATAAAGCTCGATAAATTTTTTACGAATGGATTCCCTTTCATTTTTATATAATGATTCATACTCTGCGACAGTTGTTTCGAGACCGTGGCTAATCTGGACTTTGTTCCCGAGAAAGAAGCGGTATAGCTTATTGCAATGATTTCCTGGCGCGTAGTATGCCTGATTACGCTGGATTACCAGCTCCCAAACAAGCTCAATCACTTTTAAGGATGCGGCCCCCCTGTCAGATAAGTCACCAACAAAACCAAGCACCCTATTTTCTTGATGGCTGGGAATTCCGTTTTCCCATCTGTAGCCAAGCTTTATGGTTAGTTCTTTTAATTCACTAAAACAACCATGAATATCACCAATTATATCTATTTTCATGAAATGCACCCTCCTATTCATTACTTTTTGTTATAAAGCTAGTTTTTATAATCAGAATCTCTATTTATGAGAGGTGAAACCAAAAATGGAACAACATGTTTCCGTCATTTCCTTACTCGTTGTTGTCACCATGGCATTTATAACCCCAATTATCCTTCACCGGTTTAAATTAAATTTTATCCCGGTGGTCGTTGCCGAAATCATTATGGGACTTATTATCGGAAAAAGCGGCTTTGATATCGTTCATCAGGACGTGTGGCTCTCGACCCTGTCATCGCTTGGCTTTATCTTCCTCATGTTTTTGAGTGGTCTCGAAATTGACTTTACGGCATTCACGGGGAGCAAGAAGCGCGAAATTCTTCCAAATGGAAAAAAAGAACCTAATACCTTTGTTGTTGCCACCATCATCTTTACCGGGATCTTTATTTTTTCCCTTGGACTTTCCTATTTGTTTGTCATCGCCGGTTTTATCGATAATGCCTTTTTAATGACACTTATCATTTCCACGATCTCATTAGGAGTGGTTGTGCCGACCTTAAAGGAGGCTCACCTAATGAAGACTGTCATCGGTCAAATCATTTTACTGATTGCCGTTATTGCTGATTTAGTCACGATGATTTTGCTTGCTATTTTTGTGTCGTTATATGAAGCAGGGCACGGAAATACATGGTTACTGTTAATTTTGTTTGCTGCCGGGATCGCCCTTTATTTTGTAGGTAAAAGATTTAAGAATCGCACCTTTATTGAGACGTTGTCAACCGGGACTGTCCAAATCGGCACAAGAGCCGTTTTCACACTAATTATTGTCTTAGTGGGTCTATCTGAATCAGTCGGCGCAGAAAATATTCTTGGAGCCTTTCTAGCGGGCGTGCTGGTCTCCTTATTATCCCCAAACCAGGAGCTCGTACATAAGCTGGATTCCTTTGGCTATGGGTTTTTAATTCCAATTTTTTTCGTAATGGTTGGGGTGAATCTTGATGTATGGTCGCTATTCAGTGAAAAGAAGCTTTTGCTGTTAATCCCGCTCTTACTGATCGGGCTATTATTATCAAAGCTTGTGCCAGTTTATCTTCTTAAAATTTGGTATGATGTAAAAACAGTTATTTCTTCAGGTTTTTTACTCACTTCAACGCTGTCACTGGTTATTGCAGCAGCAACGATTGGAGAGAGAATTGGGGTAATTACGGAACATATGAAGGGAACATTAATCTTGGTTGCGGTCATCACATCGATTTTTACCCCGATTGTGTTTAAAAAGCTGTTCCCTAAAGAAGCAGTTGTAGGAAAAAAGGTCAGTATCGCTTTCTTGGGAGCCAATCAAGTCACCTTGCCAGTATCGCGGGAGTTAAAAACAAGTCTTTATGATCCGATTCTTTATCATCCAAAGATGGAAAAGTCGGAAAAACAGATTGCTAATTCGCTATTTGATATTGTGGAAATCCCGGATTATTCACTCGATTCCATTGCCAAAACAAATGTTTACCAATCAGAGATTGTGGTCATTTCAACGGGTGATGAAAAATTAAACGCGGCTCTTTCCATCGCTGCAAAAGAAAATCATGTTCCAAGGGTGATTGCCCGGATTGAAAGTCCTGATTTGGAGCAAAGCTTGCGCGAGCATCAGATTGAAATGTATTCTGCGTTTAAGTCATCGCAAACGCTGCTTAGGGCGTTAATTGAGTCGCCAACCTTAATTAACATTCTTACGAACATGGAGGAAGGGCTTTTTGAAATTGTGATGAAGAATCCTCATTTCGAGGAAATGTCATTACGAAAATTCCCCTTTACGGGCGATATCATTATTGTACGGATTTTTAGGGGCAAGGATTCAATCGTACCACATGGGGATACAGAATTGCAGATGCATGACCGCTTAATTGTAACTGGCTCGAAGGAATATGTAGATGAGTTGAAAAGAGAATTAGAATTTTGCTAACACGTTTTTATTAAAAAATCACATGCTTTTCATTTGTAGGAAGTTAGTGTAAAATTAGTACCAAGTACTAATATCTTGTAATTATCGTAGGAGGACTTTTAAAGATGAATCTTTCTTTAGCTGGAAAAACATATGTTGTAATGGGTGTGGCAAATAAACGAAGTATTGCATGGGGAATTGCTCGTTCACTGCATAATGCAGGAGCAAGATTAATTTTTACGTATGCGGGTGAAAGAATCGAGAGCAGTGTTCGTGATTTAGCCAATTCATTAGAAGCCGAAGGAACACTTGTCCTTCCATGTGACGTAACAAGTGATGAAGCCATTGCCACTTGTTTTGTCGAAATAAAAGAGGCAGTTGGAACAATTCATGGGCTGGCACACTGCATTGCCTTTGCCAAAACAGAGGAGCTAAAAGGCGAATTTGTCAACACATCTAGGGATGGATTCCTGCTAGCGCAAAATATCAGCGCATTTTCTCTAACTGCTGTTGCAAAAGAAGCAAAAGCCTTAATGACTGAAGGCGGCAGTATTGTGACCTTAACTTATTTAGGCGGCGAGCGTGCTATTCCAAATTATAATGTAATGGGTGTAGCAAAAGCATCTTTAGATGCCAGTGTCCGCTATTTAGCTGCTGACCTTGGGAAATATGGAATTCGTGTGAATTCTATTTCTGCAGGGCCGATTCGCACCTTGTCTGCCAAAGCAATCGGAGAATTTAACACTATTTTAAATGAGATTGAAGAAAAAGCTCCTTTACGGAGAACTACTTCACCAGAAGAAGTTGGTGACACGGCTGTATTCCTTTTCAGTGACCTTTCTCGCGGTATTACCGGCGAAAACATTCACGTTGATTCCGGATACCATATTCTATAATAAAAAGAACCCAAGTCCGCTTAAAATAAGCGGGCTTTTGTTATGTATTCTTTTAACGAAGCGAAAATCCTTATGAACGGGTATAGGCATTTCGCATACATATAATGTGTAGGAATTACGTCAATAGGAGGTGCCATGCATGTCGAAAATGAAGAGCAGGGGTCCGCTTTTATATGTCCATCAGTCATTTTCAAGGACTCCAACAAACCATAACATGCAGGAAGTATATACAAACAGGCAGGAGCAGGAAGCACCAGAGGAAGCAGTGCCGACAGGAATTGAAAGCCAAAAGAAGATTTCTCTAGCAAAAAAAGAGCTTTTTCAAGAGAAAATACCGATTGAAATAGCAAAATCAGAAACTCCAAAACCCGCACATCAACAACGAACATCACGGGCTTCGTTAAAAAGGGTAAAACCTTTTAAAGAAATGGAATTAACCGAGCGCTTAGATTATCTAATCAACTTTCCAAAAGTACTCCCTCCCGTCCCGTGCAACTTTTATACAGTTGAAGGAAATTATCAAGGATACCTATCAGAATACGATCAGCACCAGGTAACCATAAAATTTCATGATCAAACGTCGAAAACCATCCCACTCGAGGAAGTAAAGGATGTCTTAATGATTGGGATTAAAAAAGTGTAAATATGAGAAGTAAAGAAGCCAGCCGAATTACCGACTGGCTCATTTCAATAGTTATCTTTCTTAGTCACATAATCCTAGATTTACGTCAGCAATACATTGAACTGCACAGAAGCAGCGTAAGTCTACCGTAATGCAATCTCTGCTAGCGCGGAATCTGTCAACCTGGCAAACCTTTGTGAGGTCAACACAGCATTTGTCGCTGCTTGAAACAAGGTTTACTGGAGCAAAGTGTCCGCTGTTATCGCGGTGTCCAGGCACTAACACGCGAAGTGTAGCACAGCAATTATCAAATACCTCTTCTACTCGGAAGTAGATGGATACACAAGCATTGCCCTCGTGAGTTAAGAATGCATGAAAAGGTGACCCATCTGCAGTACTTAAAACAAATACCCGTGTATCAACAGGCTCTCTTCTGGCCGGTGACACCATTGATCCTAGAGGCTCTGTAAAACAACTGGAACACTCTGCACATTCTTCTTCTACTGCATTATCTTGGATATCTTTAATGGCACGAACTACTTCACACACACAGTTACCAGTGTGAAAATCGTTATTATTATTTCCACAACCCATTTATTTTTCCTCCTTATTCCGTGATATATCTTACATTACTAACATATTTCACAGACCGCTTTTGGGTTACGGACAATTGCCTTGTTTGGCAAAATTAGGCGGATGTTTGGTTAATTTTATAAAGAAAGGATCAATTTGGGATGAAAATAACCTTTTTAACCTTCGTTATTTTATCACTATCGAGCTTTAGGCTAACAAGATTACTTGTTTTCGATAAAATCACCGAGTTTATTCGCGAACCTTTTTTCGATGAAGTAGAGGAAGAGAATGAGGTTGGGGAAATTGACGTTTATTATCTGCCTAAAAAAACGGGATTTAAGAAATTTATGGGTGAACTCCTCAGCTGTTACTGGTGTACAGGAATATGGGCGGCAGCCCTCATAGTAACGTTTTATTATATATCCCCAGTCGTTTCTACACCAATCATACTTATATTAGCGGTTGCCGGTTTGGCTTCAATCGTAGAAGTATTCGTACAATATTTTATCTAAAAATTAATTCTTTCGCTGAGACAAGACATTTATTCGTTTCATATTCTAACTAGTAGGAAATGAATTTGAGGGGAGAGTGGAAAGATGAACAACAAAAAGCAGAATAAGCAAACAAAAACGATCCAATCGTCAAACACAAAGAGAAAAAAAGGCTGCGGGTGCGGTAAAAAAACATCCAAGTAAGGGAAGAACTGCTGGTAATCCGGCAGTTTTTTTAATGAATTAGCGATGAATCACAAAAGTTTGCTATCCAGTCATAATTTCCGCCAATGTCGAAAAAACTACATAGTAATGTATCTTTTAAAAAAATCGAACAAGGAAAGGGATAAAATGGTCACTAGATATGGATTGATTTTGCTCACTTGTTTATTTGTATTAGGAGCCTGTAACGGTAAGCAACAAGAAAAGGATAGTCAACTAGCATTAATGAAGACAACGAATCCCACCCCTCTTATGACGGATAAAACAAAGAATAGCGACAAGGTGAAGGAGATTAAAGAGGTTGTAAGTACTTTTCCGGAACTTTACGATATCGCTGTTGTGAAGGGGAAAAAGGATACTCTTGTTGCTTATAAAGTGAAGCATTTACACCGATTTAAAATGAAAAAGATCGAAAAGAGAGTAACCAAAAGGTTGAATGAAAAATTTCCTAAAGAGGAATTTACAGTATCAAGCGACTATAAAATTTTTCTTGAAACCTTAAGGCTGGATGAGAAGATGCATTCCAAAAAGTTTTCAAGGCATGAAGCCGAAAAACGCTTTAAGGAAATCGTCAAAATGACTGAAGACATAAAGTAAGGAAGGGAGAATGAAGATGGCGAACAAGCAGCAGCAACAAAACATGACCCCTCAGCAGCGGAACTATCAACAGCTGCAGCAAAAGCATGAGTTAAAGAGACCGGTTCTGAAGAATTGCATCAAGGCATTTTTGGTTGGCGGTCTCATTTGCACGATTGGCCAAGCAGTCAGTTACTTTTACATATATTTTTTTAATTTTACAGAGCAGAGTGTTGGAAATCCGACGGTGGCAACGATGGTCTTTTTCTCGATGCTATTAACTGGATGGGGCGTTTACGACCGAATCGGGCAATTTGCAGGTGCAGGAAGTGCCGTGCCTGTAACCGGTTTTGGAAATGCTGTAATCTCGGCTGCGATTGAACACCGGACAGAAGGGTTTGTTTTGGGCGTGGGTGGGAATATGTTTAAACTGGCAGGTTCGGTGATCCTCTTCGGTGTATTCTCTGCGTTTGTAGTTGCTTTGATTAAAACACTACTCATCATTTGGGGGGTGCTGTAATTGCTAAGAGGGCATCAATCATGGGTATTCGCAAACCGGCCAATGATCACAGCAACAGGCGTCACTGGCGGGCCGTTTGAGGCAAATGGCAAATTAGCAAATGATTTTGATTTACTTTATGAAGACTTATGGATGGGAAAAGAGTCTTACGAGAAGGCCCATCGTTTATTGCTTGAAGAGGCGATAAAAATAGCATTACAAAAGGGAAATATTCAAAAAGAGCAGGTGCAATTTCTATTTGCCGGGGACTTAATCAATCAAATAACGCCAACGAGCTTCGCGGCAAGAACGATGCAGATTCCCTATTTTGGCCTTTTCGGTGCTTGCTCCACATCTATGGAGGGTTTGGCACTCTCATCCTTTGTTGTTAATTACCAAGGAGCAAAATACGTTCTGACAGGTGCCTCCAGCCATAATGCTGCGGTAGAAAAGCAGTTCCGTTATCCGACTGAATATGGCGGCCAAAAGCCGCCAACGGCGCAATGGACGATTACAGGGGCTGGTGTGGCCCTCGTCCAGCCAAATGAACTCGGTAAACAGCACCCGGTGACAACCTCGGCAACCATCGGAAAGGTTATTGATATGGGATTATCAGACCCGTTTAATATGGGCGGTGCGATGGCGCCGGCAGCAGCCGATACGATAATGGCTCATTTCCGCGACATGCAATTGGATCCATCCCATTATGATTTAATCGTTACAGGCGATTTAGGGAGAGTCGGTCATGATACGGCATTTGAATTACTCAACAAAAGCGGCTTAAATTTGCAAAGAAAACAATTTCAGGATTGTGGCTTATTAATGTATAAAGATGATCAGCCGGTTCAGTCCGGTGGAAGCGGTGCGGGGTGCTCGGCGACTGTTTTATATGGACATCTTCTTAATCAGTTGAAAAAGGGTACATATAAACGAATATTAGTTGTAGCGACGGGGGCATTATTATCGCCCCTCAGTTTTCAGCAAAATGAATCCATTCCATGTATTGCCCATGCGGTTTCGATTGAGATGAATGAAGAAAAGGGGTGAGGTAAATGCTCGCAATGTTCTTTTGGGCATTTGTGATTGGCGGATTAATTTGTGTCATTGGACAGCTTTTATTTGATGTTGCAAAACTAACACCGGGTCATACCTTAAGCTTGCTTGTTGTCATTGGAGCGGTGTTGGATGGATTCGGGTTATATGAACCATTAGTGGATTTTGCCGGAGCTGGGGCGAGTATTCCCATCACCAGCTTTGGAAATGCTTTAGTCCATGGAGCGATGCAGGATGCACAGGCACATGGAATTATTGGTGTATTAACAGGGATGTTCCAAGTAACAAGCTCAGGGATCTCTGCTGCCATCATATTTGGATTTATTGGGGCACTTATTTTTAAACCAAAAGGGTAAAAGTACATTTTTTTTCATCCATTTGGAATAGGTTGTCATGCCTATACACTTTATTAAATCATTTCATATCTTATTAATGAGATTAGTAAAGTGAGGTGACAGTCTATGTGCTTTGGTGGATATGGCGGCTACGGCTACGGCGGTGGGTACGGCTACGGCGGAGGTTCAACTTTTGTTTTAATCGTCGTATTGTTTATCCTTTTAATCATTGTTGGTGCAAGCTTCTATTAATAAATACTAAGCTTGCTTGGATGGGAAGGGTTGGCCAGAAAAAGTGGCCAGCCCTTTCTTTCCCCTTTATTCACAATTTTCTTCTTCCTTCATACAATAAAGTAGTTTATGAAGGAGTGTGAGTTTTGAACATGGATAATGGTTTCTTTAAAAACATAGAAAAGAAAACGGGCGTTAATATGAAAGATATCTTTGATTTGGCAAACTCCTTACAAAATGCTAATTTTAAAGATGAAAAAACGGTTCGTGGTGTGATTCGCAGAGTGTCTCAAATTGCCAATAAACCGGTCAGTAAAGAAATGGAAGACCAAATTGTAAGATCCATCATTAACGATGGGAAGCAGCTTGATTTTAATACGATTGCAAACATGATGAATAAAAAGTAACAAAATGAAGAAGACCAATCCTAATTTTTAGGAATTGGCCTTCTTCTTTTTGTTAATGGGTGCTAAAAATCTAGAGCAGGTTGCTTTTTTTCCTCTTCTGCTACTTGGTGCGGAGATATAAAGCTGCTCTTTGGCACGGGTCATCGCTACATAAAATAAGCGTCTTTCTTCTTCGAGAGCCGTAAAATCGCCATTTCGATAAGCATCCAAAGCAAAATCATGCGGCAGGCTTCCGTCTACAGCGCCAACCATATAAACGGTGTGGTATTCAAGTCCTTTTGCCCTGTGGATGGTGCTGAGGCTGATTGCATCTGTAAAATGCTTGCTTAAATTCTTAATTTCCTTGTTCATAGCAGACATATGCTCTGCGTGTACTAATAACGCCTCGATAGAAGTAAAGCTCTTCGCTGCGACTTTAAGATCCTTAAGATCATCAGAGCCTTTTTCAAGCTTACTCGACTCGTTTCCTCGTTTCTTCAGAAAATCAAGAAACCCAATGTCCTTTTCAATCTTTTCAATGGCTGAAATGGGGGATAAATGTTTTAGACCACGGATTATCACAACGGCCTTTTTTAACTTTTTCTCCTGAAAGGCGTGCGCTGTTTTCAAGTGTGAAAGTGCCTCGAGAAAACTGCAGTCTTTGAGGATGCTTTCCGCTTTAATATCCTTAAGAACCGTTTGTTTTAGAAATAATAATGGTAAAATATCCGCTAGCGCCTGAGGGTCATCCTCGTTTAAGCTAGCCCTTAAAAAGGAAAGGGCACTCCGAACAATATAGCGATCATAAAACGCTTCTGCGTCTTGGTCAATTTTAAATGGCAGGTTCGAGCCCGCTAATCGTTCAAATACTGCACGAGAGGCGGCATTTGTTCGATAAAGAATCGCAAAATCACCTGGGTTAGCGCCCTTCGCAATCTGCTCCTGTATGTCAGTTACAATCATCGTCGCCTCTTCCTCTTCATCATGAGGGAAAAATAACAGCGGCAATACTTCAGAAGAAAATTGTGCCTTCATTTTCTTTATTCTTCTTACCTTATTCGCAGCAATCATTTGATTGGCGGCTGCGACAATTTCATGGGAAGAACGGTAATTTTGGTCTAAGGTAACCATTTTGGCATATGGAAAGTCTCTTTCAAACTCAAGCAAATAGGTTGGATCACTTCCCCTGAAGGAGTAAATTGCCTGATCGTCATCACCGACAGCACAAACATTTCGATGTTTTCCTGAAAGCAGTTTAATGAGTTCATACTGAACCTTGTTTATATCCTGAAATTCATCGATTAAAAAGTAGTGAAAGCGATTCTGGTATTGTTCAAGTAAGGCAGGTGTGGTGCTCAAAAGCTGAAAACAGCCGACAAGCATATCGTCAAAATCAAACAGTCCTTCAAGTTGTTTATATTCCTCATATTTTCGATAAAGAAACTTGGCTTTTTCTTCCCATTCGGTTGCGGGCTTCACTTCATTTGGAAACAGAAGTGAGTTTTTCCAGAAACCAATTTGTTGCATCACTAAATCATAGGCAAATTCTTTTTCGGATAAGTTAAGCTCTTTACCGGCTGCCTTTAGAATTTTATCCCGCTGCCATTCCTTTTTCAGCAGTTTGTCAGACGACCAATTTCCTCCATCATGGAACATAAGGATACGATAGAAAATACTGTGAAATGTGCCGGTTACAATCCGATTGATTTTCTCTCTTTTCATATTCGGATACGACAGCAAACGGTTCTTCATTTCAGTGGCGGCCTTTGATGTAAAGGTGACAAGCATGATAGAACCAGGATCAACATCTTTCTCATTAAGCATATAGGCTGTCCGTGCCGTAAGCACCCGTGTCTTGCCGCTCCCAGCACCTGCCAGGACTAATAACGAGCCCTCCGTTTCCATGACAGCTGCCGCCTGACTTTGATCAAGGATAGTTCCATTTTCAGCAAGCTGCTGTAAATAGGGTGGATATTCTTGATGAATTTCTCCAAATGCTTGTTTAAACGGGACAGTGTATTCAATGTGTTTTGCGGGTTTGAAGAGTTCTAAATCTATTGGGGTCGCTGTAATGGTTCTGCCTTGCGGGATCTTAAATCCGTTTCTCTCGATGTAGTGTTGTTCTTCTTCCACGTTGACGGCGGGAGTAATTGGTTCCGAACACTGTTTTTCTGGCGAGTGAACATGAAAAAAATGTGGGTTGTTCTGAATCCCAAGAAACAAGCGCACCTTCTCATTACAGACAGAGCATCTGAGCTCATCATTTTTTCCGGCAAGATATATTTTTTGAAATTGATCACGCGCTAGTTTCGCCAGATCAATAGTTTGTTTTTGATAGATAGCTGTTTTCATAATTAAACCTCTATTTCTTTAAGTAAGACAGTTTCTATCATAACAAAACAGACTGGGAACGGAAAGTGTTTGCGAGATTTTCCAGAAATAGAAAAAACACTTGCCTAAGATTGGCAAGTGTAAATGTGTTATACTTCCTTAATCATCGTTTTATGAGGAATTCCTGCATCTAAAAATTCCTCTGACACTACTTCATAGCCAAGGCCGGCATAGAAGGGGATGGCGTGTGTTTGGGCATTTAGCTTTAATTTGTGTAATCCTTGCATAAGGGCATAGCTCTGGATTTCGTTCATAATCGCCTTGCCGGCTCCCGTCTTTCGTGCTTCTTTCATCACACAAATACGCTCTACTTTTCCATAGCCGTCCACAACCCGGAATCTGCCTGCTGCCACAGGAGAATCTTCCTGGTACATTACAAAATGAGTGGCATCATCCTCGTACTGATCGATTTCCTCTTCTAGCGGAACATTTTGCTCCTCTACAAAAACAATCTTTCTTACTGTAAAAGCATCTTCAAGTTCTCTTTGATTTTCAACAACTTTAATTCTCAAGATCAACTATTCCTTTCCAAGACGAAATGTTTCATAAACAGTCCAAGAGCCATTTTCTAATTGATAAAGCAGATGGAAGCGATCTACCGTTTCTTCGTGATTCACTTTTGTCATCCGCAGTGAACCAAAAACATCTGAGTGCTCATCATTAGAAAGCTTTTGACCAATCGTAATATGTGGCACAAAGGCATATTCCGACCTTTGTTCGTTAAATCCCTGTTTAATCTCAGCATGCAGGTTTAAAAGTTCTTCAGTCGGATCAATTTTAAAATAGATAACATTATTTACAGGTTGAAAAGAACTAATTTTGGAAGTCTTTAGTGTGAAAGGCTTTGTATTGCCGGCGATTTGCCGTAATTTATCGGCAAAATCCTTCGCTTCCTCTTCAGGTGCATCGAAGCCATTCATTATCGTTAGGTGTGGAGGAATAAGGGCATAATGCGGGTCATAACGTTTGCGATAAGAATTCACTATGTCTTGAAGCTTTTTTGATGGAAAAATAACTACACCAAATTTCATACGGTTACCTCCATTTAATTCAATTATTTTTTTAAAATAACAAGGGTCTTCTTATTATTATAGCAAATTTTCAAAATATATAAAATGACTTTAATACTTATTTAATAGTTGTTAGATTAAAACAGCATTTTAAGAGCTCGTCTTAAATCAGGCTGCCAGTATGTCCATGTATGATTGCCGTTAAATTCCTCGTAAAAATATGTAAAGGGCATTTCTTTCATTATTTTTGAAAGCTGTCGGTTTGGATTTAAGAAATCACTTGTTTTTCCATCCGTGGTTTTTACTTCTGTTTCCTGTGTGCCAATTACATGATAAATTTCCACAAGCTGTGCTTCTAGAAAATCTTCGACTAATTCCAATACCTTTTCGTTAACCAAAGGTGACTGCATCAGCACTTTTCCAAAGGTATGAGGGTATTGAATGGCTGTCATTAACGAGACGGTTGCCCCTAAAGAGTCGCCAATTAATGCCCTTGTCGAGCCCATATGATAGGTGGGAAATTCCTTATCAAGAAAAGGGACTAATTCATGTGCAAGAAACCGTATGTATTGCTGATTTTGTTCACCATCAGGGTGGTACTTTCGGCGGCGATCTCCCACATTCTTATAGGGTATCCCAACAATAATAATATTTTCAATTTCCCGTTCAAAAAGAAACTCATCTGCCAATCGACCAATTCGGCCAAGCTGAAAATAATCCCGGCCATCCTGAGCAATCAGCAGCGAGTACTTATAGAGCGGTGAGAAGTTTGCAGGCAGATAGACAAGGAGCTGCATTTCCTCTCTCAGTTCATTACTTTGAAAGGTGAGTTCTTTGATTGTGCCTCTTGGAAATTCCATTACGACAATTCCCCCCATGATTCGAATATTACATGTGCATTTTAACATAATTGTAGTGGAAATGCTTTCAGAAGGTGAAATGTTGGTGGATGGTGGGGGGCCGGTTTAATGAAGGTAGCGATGCTTAGGCCGAGATTCAGGCAATATCGATAAAATGTTTTCGCGTTTAAAAGTACGCATTTGTTTTCGTGCCAAACAATAGGCGCGGATGTAATCACCATTTACTTCTTTTACAATGAGTTTCCGCTGTGATAATTCTTGGTTTTCCGCAAGATAAATCATCTCTAGGGGCATATGTTCTTCGATTGATCTGTTTAAAAGCCCATCCATTAAAATCACTCCTTTCTTTATTTAGTATTATTATAACCGAACATTAGTTCTTTATTCAAGAGAGAACAAGAATGTATGTTCCTTTAATAAAAAAAAGGAAAAACCATAAAAATAATATTGACATTTCTAGCTTTTTCACTATAATTAGATTTGTAGCTTAATAAGAGATCTGTTAGCTCAGTTGGGAGAGCGCAACCTTGACAGGGTTGAGGTCGGGGGTTCGAACCCCTCACAGGTCATCCAACAAAAAGCCTGGATAACGTCACAGTTATCCAGGCTTTTTTGCATTATTGATGTAAATTATATTTTTTTATTTTAAGATATAGTGTATTTCGACTTATACAGATTTCGAAGAAAAAACACCCCTTACACTTATTAACGCAGAAATTGATGCAATCAAAAAGGCATTATTTTCTGTAGAATGGAACATAAGTAAGGCAGCAGATGTTTTAAATGCCGCTCATACTCATCTACAAAATGTAAATCCTCAGCCCTTATCACATTTCCTTCAGCAAAAAAGGATGCTTGCATAAGAATGCTATTGAGCTCCCGGCCTTATGTGGTAGATAGTTTATTAGGGGGTAACATAAACTGGGTTCAATTTCCAGTCTACGTTATTGGATCTCTAATTGGTGCAATCGCAGCTGCAATCACTTATAAAATAATTGCAAGTTCAAAGTAATTACCGCTATCAAATGAAACATCTCAAAATGAAGTAGTTAAATAGAAACCACAGCTTTTATTGGTATCAAAACATCATTAAAGCAAACGGTCAAGATATTATACAGTTCCGGGCTATCCCAAAAGGGGGAGCCCTACTTTTGCTATCTTCCTTTATTTAATAAGACAATATATCCTAGTCCAGTCTACAATCACATATCCCCAATAACGGACAGCCTTCACATATCGGTTTTGCTTTGCAATGCTCCTTCGCATGTTCGACGACGAGGGCGTGGAATTCATTATATAGCACTAAGTCTCTTGGTAATTCTTTTTCAATTTGTTTTCTAAATGCATCATACGATTCCGGCATATCATATCCTAAACGGTAAAAGATTCGTCTTGCATAGGCGTCGACGATAAAAATGGGGGTATCAAATGCGTAAAGCAAGATGACATCCCCCGTTTCACGGCCGATGCCCTTAATGCTTAATAGTTCATTTCGCAGTAGATGTTTGTCTATTTTTTTTATCAAATCGATATCATACTCCAAGGTTTTAAACCATGCCATATATGACTTGATCCGCTTTGCCTTTATATTGAAAAAGCCGCTTGGCCGTATTAGCTGGGCAAGATCTTCAATAGGCAATTGAGCAATCCCTTCAGGATGCAAGAAGGGTCGTAAATTTATTAATGCCTTGTCGACATTGCGCCAGCTTGTATTTTGAACGAGTATTGAGCCCATCATCATTTCAAACGGTGTCTCCGCTGGCCACCACCCTTGAGGGCCGTAGTGTTCGTATAATTTGTTATAAATATATTGATAATCGTGTTTCATAGTATCACCGATTCGCTTCCTATTTCGCTTTCTGGGTCAAGTGCGAGGGGAAAGATTCTAGAATTATTCTACTGGGAGTTTGTGGATTTTGGGCCAAACGTTGATGTAGAAGGTTCTAATGGACAAAACTTCATGAATCCGGATGAAAATGTCCAATAGAAGGGTCCTAATGGACAAAACTTCACGAATCTGGATAGAAATGTCCAATAGAAGGGTTCTAATGGACAAAACCTCACGAACCCGGATAGAAATGTCCAATAGAAGCCTTTTCCTTGTCCATCAGAAACTTTTAAGTTTCTCATTTTTAGTAA
The DNA here is from genome assembly GCF_000307875.1 of Neobacillus bataviensis LMG 21833. Classification (GTDB taxonomy): domain Bacteria; phylum Bacillota; class Bacilli; order Bacillales; family Cytobacillaceae; genus Neobacillus; species Neobacillus bataviensis. Next base: position 55,680 of record NZ_AJLS01000063.1, on the reverse strand, counting down.
AGCACCCGCCATAAATAAAACGTGGCATAGGCCTGCCAGCCCTCCCATCGTAACGCTAGCTTTAAAAGCACTTCCTTTGAAGGCTTTTGCTCTGATTTGGTTAGATGTTTGATGGCGTTATGCAGTCCGACATCATCAATCGGATATGCCGAGGGATATCGTAAGCAGCGCATCAAAACATAATTCGCTGTCCAGGGACCGATTCCGCGGATTTTTATTAGACTTTTTTCGGTTTCTTTAAGGTTTTCCATTTTCATTAATTTATCCTTTGATAATTCTCCTCTAGCCATTAATTGGGCAATACCAATGATGTATTCACTCTTTTTCAGGGTCATTTTAATATCAGCCAAATCTACAGGGGTTAATTTGGCTATTTTCTCATAGGTTGGAAAAATCCAATAGTTTTTCCCGTTCCATTCAATCGAGTCACCAAACTTTTCAACAAATTGGCTTTTTAAGGTGTAGGCGAAGGCTAGATTAATTTGCTGTCCTAAGACACCCCAGCAAAGGGCCTCAAATAAATCGGGGACGCCGATTAGACGTAATCCGAAAAACTCATTGACGGGTCTGAGAAGTAGCGGGTCTGCTTTTGCCATTGTGTAAAATGGGGTTAAATCGCGATCAAGGTCGAACCATTCACGAATGTATTTAACCACCTCTTCAAGCTCCAAACGTTTTTGAGGTCTGGAATTTTTTAAAAAAGTTACTATCATCTGATTTTGTTCATTTACGTATATCTTTACTAGGGTTTGCGTTTCTCCAATGACAATTACCCTCGTGATCATTTCATTTTCAACTTCAAACATACACTCATTTTTGTTGCGCTCTAAATAGCCAAGATTGGCTTTGATATTAAAATCCACTGGCAGGTTGATGATGATGTTCCCATTGTCCTCTAGAACTTCTTTCATTTTATCGCCTCCACGTCATTTTCAGTTACTATTATCGCAAAAATATACTTCGTTATCTTGCTTTTTTATTCACAAATGCTTACCTATCGATTGAGACGAAGCTATAATAGTAACTAGGGGTGGACTACATGAAAAGAGAGAGTTCAAGTAATGAAATCATGTCAGATGAAAAATGGCAGGCCATTATCAATAACGACGACTCATACAATAATCAATTTTTCTATGCAGTTAAGACCACGGGGATTTTCTGTAAACCTTCATGCAAATCACGCACTCCTAAAAAGGAAAATGTACGTATTTTTCAAAATGCGGAAGAAGCATTATCTGCCAATTTCCGTCCTTGTAAACGATGTAAACCTACGAATGAGCGATTACCCGACAACGAATGGGTTGCGCTTATTACCGAATACATTGATAAAAATTATACCGAAAAGCTGACACTTGAAACGCTGGCTGAAATAAGTCATGGAAGCCCGTATCATTTGCAGCGGACTTTTAAAAAGATTACCGGCAATACGCCTGTCGAATATATCCAGGAGGTAAGAATAAATACAGCTAAAAAATATTTACTACAATCGGGTCGAACGGTTTCAGAAATAGCAAAGATGGTTGGAATCTCTAATACGCCTTATTTTTTTACATTATTTAAAAAGATGACGGACGCGACACCCGCCCATTTCCGTCAATTACAAGAAAGGGAGGAAACAAAATGAAAGATCACAATAATAAGACCCCCATTTATTGGTCATTTCTCAATTATAAAAATTGGAATCTTTATATTGCTACGACAGACAAGGGGCTTTGTTACGTCGGATCACTGAACAAGGAATTTGAGGAATTGTCTGCTTGGGTAGAAAAACGTTTCCCAGGATGCCCTCTCGTAGAGGACAGGGAGAAGCTAAAGCCTTATGCAAATGAACTAATCCAATATCTTGATGGAAATCGAAAGAATTTTACTGTCCCGTTTGATTATCATGGAACAGACTTCCAAGTTGCTGTATGGAACGCACTTTGTAAGATTCCGTTTGGGGAGACAAAATCCTATTCCGACATCGCAAAACAAATCAATAAGCCAGCGGCAGTACGTGCAGTAGGAGCGGCTATTGGAGCGAATCCGGTGTTAATTACTGTGCCATGCCATCGGGTAGTTGGTAAAAATGGCTCACTAACTGGCTATCGCGGCGGACTAGAGATGAAGACACAATTGCTTGATTTAGAGCGAAAATAATAAAAAGTAAACAACACGACGAGTATAAGGAACATGTCGTTTTTTTCTCCAAAGGTAGCCAGATTTAATTATTCAAAGATCAACAAACCCATCCTCATAACTTTTCTCTATTTGTGGATACTATTCCCAAAGCTTTGCTCATTAAAATTAAAGAGTAGATCATTGGAGGTGGTATGTATATGGAAGACAAATCAAAAATACCATTAACTGCTGCGGAAATGAGTGGATTATGGACTCAATTTATGAATGACTCATTGGCAGTGTGTGTGAATAGGTACTTTTTGGAGACGGTGAATGACGAGGAAGTTCGCCCAATTATTGAATTTACCATACACACAGCAAAAAGGAATATAACGATAATGCAAGACATTTTTAAAAAGGATGATTTCCCAATACCAATGGGATTTACTGACCAAGATGTTAATCCGAAAGCACCAAAGCTGTTTTCGGATACTTTTGTCTTAACATATTTGAGGCATATGTCGATTCTTGCGATGCAGGCAAGTGGCGGTGTTTTAGGTTTAGTCACTCGCCCTGATGTGGTCACTTTTCATAAAAGTGTCCTAAACGCAGGAGTTGAATTACAAGATTTAACACGGAACCTTTTATTGAAACAAGGAACATATATAAAACCACCATACATAACGACGCCTGATGCGGTGGAATTTGTAAAGCAAACCCATTATTTATCAGGGTTTTGGGGTAAGAAAAGGGCTGTAACCTCAGTGGAAATCAGCCATTTATTTTTCAATGTTAAAACGAATGCAATTGGAAAAGCATTAATAACAGGGTTTGCGCAAATTGCTAAGGATAAAGAAGTCAAACAGTTTTTTGTAAAAGGAATGAAATTGGCACAGGATCACATAGACATTTTTAGTAACTTTTTAAAGGAAGAGGGGCTGCCTGTTCCGATGAGCTGGGATGCAAATGTCTCAGATTGTACATCAAGCATTTTTTCTGACAAGCTGTTGATGTTTCATATAGCGGCAATGAATGCATCAGGTATTGGGAATTATGCGATGGCAATGGCGGCAAGTCCGCGAAGGGATATAGCGTTAAAATATGCCTCCTTAATACCGGAAGTATCTCTCTATGCTGAGGACGGTGCCAAAATAATGATTAAAAAAGGATGGTTGGAGGAACCACCGCAAGCAGATGACCGGCAGGAGTTAATCCAAGGACATTAAGTCGTTCACAAAAAATTCATTTAAGCAAATGCAGTGCTTTTCCAGTAGGCATTGCATTTTCAATGTGCTTCCATACAAGAGTATAATGATAGTGAAAAAAATAAAAGGAGGGTTCGAAATGAAATACATAAACATCGCCAATACTGACTTAAATGTTTCTAACATGATTATGGGAAATATGCGTTTAACACAGCTTTCTTTGCCTGAAGCTGAGAAGTTAATCAGAACAGCATTGGATGAGGGAATTAACTTTTTTGACCATGCTGATATCTATGGAAAGGGTAAGTGTGAGGAGATTTTTTCGGAAGCCATTCAAATGAATTCGAGCATTCGTGAAAAAATGATCCTCCAAAGTAAATGTGGTATTATCTCTCCAGAAGGCTATTTTGATTTTTCGAAGAAGCATATCATTGAGTCTGTTAATGGGATTTTAAAGCGATTAAAAACAGAGTACCTTGATATACTGCTGCTGCATCGTCCAGATACATTGATGGAACCAACTGAGGTAGCGGAGGCATTTGAGGAGCTGCATACTGGTGGGAAGGTTAAGTATTTTGGAGTATCAAATCATAATCCGGCACAGATTGAACTTTTACAAAGATATATACCTTATAAATTAGTGGTGAATCAACTTCAGTTTAGTATTGCGCATACACCGATGATTGACTCCGGGATTGCATTAAATATGAAGGATGACCAAGCGATTAACCGCGATAGCAGCATTTTGGAATATTGTCGTTTACATGATATTACGATGCAAGCATGGTCTCCATATCAGCACGGTTTCTTTGAAGGTTCGTTTTTAGGTGATTTGGAACGTTTTCCAAATTTAAATAAAGTAGTAGATTCTATTGCCGAAAAGTATGGTGTAACGAATACCGCCATTGCAACTGCGTGGATTACGCGTCATCCTGCTAACATTCAAGTAGTACTTGGTACAACTAATACTTCGCGATTGAAAGATGCATGTAAAGGTGCTGAAATCAAATTGACGAGGGAAGAATGGTATCAAATCTACAAGGCTGCGGGGAATATCGTACCTTAAAAGCAAAAAACGGACTGAATACTAGATTCAGTCCGTTTTTGGTAGATATTCGTTAAGAAACCGATTTTTCAGGTAGAGTGAACTCCTTTTCAGCCAGTTTCTGTATCTCCAAAAATAAAATATGATGTTCTTCCATTTCCTTTATTCTAAATGAAAAACCGTCCATTTCAATGCTATCACCAATTTTAGCTTCGAATTTATTAGAAAGGAACCAGCCGCCAATGGTATCTAAATCCTTATTTGAATACGATGTGCCTAAAAGGTCATTAATTGTCTCAATAAGAACCTTCCCATTGACAATATAATGCTGATCCTTAATTTTTCGTACTTCAGGAACTTCATCGGCATCGAATTCATCTCGGATATCCCCAACAATTTCTTCGAGGATGTCTTCAACTGTTACGAGACCTGAAGTACCACCAAACTCATCCAAAAGGATGGCCATATGGGTTCTATCTTTTTGCATTTTTAGCAATAAATGTTGAATTGGGATGGTGTCAATTACGCTAATGACCGGTTTAATGAAAGATGTAATTGACTTCTTATTAGCTATGTCATGTGCTAGTTTGCTGGTTAAGATATCTTTGATATTTACTATACCAACAATATTATCCTTATCACCGTTAAAAACGGGATAGCGCGTATATTTTTGTTCTTTAATTAACGAAAGGATATTTTCAGGCTGATCATCGACAGAGATTCCTACCATTTCAGTCCGAGGGACCATAATTTCTTTGGCCATTCGATTATTAAAATCAAAAACGTTATTCACGTAGGTTAATTCTGATTCGTTAATTTCCCCGCTTTTATAACTTTCAGAAAGAATAATCCTTAATTCATCTTCTGAATGGGCTAACTCGTTTTCAGAAGATGGTTTAAGCCCGAATAACCCCGTAATCTTCCTTGAGGAAGTATTAAGCAGCCAAATGAAGGGATAAAACAATTTGTAAAACCAGATCATCGGCTTAGCAAATAAAAGAGTAACTGTTTCAGCTTTTTGGATGGCAAACGATTTAGGAGCCAATTCGCCGATAACCACATTAATAAATGTCACAAACGCAAAGGCAATGATGATGGATAGAATATGGCTGACGGAACTATTAAGATGAATGATATGAAATAGCGGCTCTAGTAGTTTTGAAACAGTTGGCTCTCCTAGCCAGCCTATACCTAGAGCGGTAACGGTAATACCGAGCTGACAAGCGGATAAATATTCATCCAAATGTGTCACTACCTGTTTGGCAGACTTTGCTCCTCTTTTTCCTTCATTCATTAGTTGATCGATTCGTGTGCTTCTTACTTTTACAATTGCAAACTCCACCGCAACAAAGAATGCAGTTAATGCGATGAAGATAGCAATAATGAACAAGTTTACTATGTCCAAATGGCAGGCCTTAACTTCGTTAAGGCTCACACCTCCAGTTGTATATTTTTTGAAAATATTAATCTACTTATTGGTTGGTATTAACATGAACTATAGTTCAATTATTGCATAATCCTTTTGTTTTGTCAATATAACATGAACTATGGTTCATGTTTATGGGCTGGGTTTGAGGTACTATTTTCCAAAAAAAACGAAACTTTCCCTTCATTTTATCGTATACTTAATAGGAATATTTTACATAAGTGGAAATAGGGGTGTTGAAAAATGGAATTAGAAAAAGAAATGAATGTGAAGAAAGAGAGACCAAGTTTAGTAGGAATGTTTACAAGCCCGGGGCTGCAGTTTGAGAGGATAAAGGGAAATCCGAAAATATGGGGGCCGCTGATCTTAATAAGTATCATCTATGCAATTGGGATGACGCTAATGGCACTGTCAATGGATGTGGAAACCTTAATTGGTTCAGGTGTACCAGAAGATCAAGCGGAAATAATTTTAGCAGTTACAAAGGTAACAGTTGCCGTAACGGGAATTTTCGCACCTATTTTGGGTGTTCTTATTAGCAGTGTGATCCAATTAATTATTGCAAAAATAGCGAATGCCGCTGTTACCTTTAAACAGTTATTTTCTATGAATACCTATATCATGATCATCGGAGCAGCCGGACTCTTATTAAATATGGCGATTAGGTTTGGAATTGGCGGCAATCCGGAAATCTATATTACCAGTTTAGCAGGTTTGTTAAATTCAGAAAAAGCGGGGGTCCTAGGCTCATTTGAAGTATTTGGGATCTGGGGCGTTATATTAACCGCTTTAGGACTTAATAGAACAGCTCAATTTTCTAAAGGGCTGGCTTGGACAATCGCAATTGCCTTCTTCCTACTTCAAATTGGATTTGGATTGATTGGAACTCTATTTCAAGGAGCGCCGAAACTATAATGAAGAAGAAAACGTGGATTGTAATTGGTGTTATCTGCTTGGTCATCATCATGATTTCCGTCAGCGTTTACCGGCAGGTTTTTGCAAAAGGACCTTCCGTCAAAACGGCTGAAATCAAACAGGAGGAAATTTCCTCGCTATTGATGGTTCCTGGTACGGTAAAACTACGAGAGGAACAAATTGTATATGCCGCCCCTGATAAGGGGGAGCTGAAGGAACTGCTTGTGGAAGAAGGGCAGGAAGTCACTAAGGGGACTGTTGTGGCAAAACTTCAAAATCCTCAACTAGACTTAGAAATTGAGCAAAACAAATTGGCGATTGAATCGGCAAATTTGAAGATTAATCAAATGGATAAGAAAATAAAACAGTTAAAAGACAAGGAAAAGTCATTAGCAGACCAAGTTGGCAAGGAAGAAGCAAAGAAACAGCTTGCCCCGGAACTCGAACAGCTAGAGATGGAAAAAAAATTAGCTAATTTGGATTTGAAGCAAACCTCACTTCAAAAGGATATGATCAGCAAACGTGAAGCTGAATTGGAGATTAAGAGTACAATAGATGGTGTGGTCTTATCCGCGAAGAAGCCTGACTCTACTTCCTTGGAGGGAACCATGGCTGAACCTGTTATACATATTGGCAAGCTTGAAGAAATGACGGCAACCGGTCTTTTATCTGAATATGACACATTAAAAGTTAGCAGTGGACAAAAGGTTACAGTAAAGTCTGACGCAGTGCCTGATCAGGAATGGCTAGGTGAAATCACTAAGATTGCGGTTCTACCGCAGCAAAGCCAAGCGGGCATGCAAAATGGCAGCCAGGCCGTTCAGTATCCCGTCACTGTAAATATTTTAGGTGACACAAAGACCTTAAAACCGGGTTTCCAGGTGATAATGGAAATTGAAACAGAGAAAAGGACTGCTATGGTGCTGCCAATCGATGCGGTGCATGATGATGGTGATAAGCCTTATGTGTTTATTGTAAAGGATGGAAAGGCCGGGAAGCAGGATGTGAAAACGGGGATTACATCTGGTGAAAAGATTGAAATTCTTGATGGTATTATAAAAGGAGATCGAGTCATCATTAATGGGCCCGACAATCTTAAGAATGGGTTGGAAGTGACAGTCAAATGATCCAGCTCGATTCCATCACTAAATCATTTTTACTTGGAAAAGAAAGTGTGCATGTATTAAATGGGATTAGCCTTGGGATTAAGCAAGGTGAATTTGTTGCCATTATGGGACCTTCAGGTTCAGGGAAATCAACTTTAATGAATATCATAGGCTGTTTGGATAAGCCTTCTGAAGGAGAGTACTACCTTGGAGGGGAAAATGTCTCGCAATATAATGATAAGGAATTGGCGCGGGTTAGGAATCGGTCTATCGGATTTGTCTTCCAACAATTTCATCTTCTGCCGCGCTTATCTGCATTAAAAAATGTTGAACTTCCGATGATTTATGCCGGGATATCCAAAAAAGAGCGTCAGATCCGCGCAGAAGAGGCGTTATTCAAAGTGGGCTTATCAGATCGGATGGATCACCTTCCAAATGCACTATCAGGCGGACAAAAGCAGCGGGTAGCTATTGCCAGGGCAGTCGTTAATAAGCCAAAGCTTATTTTAGCAGATGAACCGACAGGAGCACTTGATACGAAAACTAGTATGGACATTATGGAACAATTTAGAGAACTAAATAATGAAGGCGTTACGGTAATCGTTGTTACCCACGAACCCGAAGTAGCAGAGTATGCCAACAGGACGATTATGGTTAGGGATGGAATGATCCAGACCCCTGATACGACGGAGAGGGGGCGATTAAAATGAGTTTTATGGAAAATCTCTCCATGGCATTAAGTTCACTTAAGGCACATAAGATGCGCAGTATTTTGACAATGCTTGGGATTATCATTGGAGTCGGTGCGGTCATTATCGTTGTTGCCATCGGTCAGGGGGGAGAAGCGATGCTGAAATCTCAGATCACTGGACCCGGTAATACGATTGAACTGTTTTATCAACCCTCTGATGAAGAAATGCGGGCAAACCCTAACGTCTTTATGCAGGCACCATTTAAACAGGAAGATATCCGAGCCCTCGAACAAATTCCGGAAATTAAGCGAGTTGTTGCTTCGAGTACAAAATTATCTTCAGCCAGATTGCAAAAAGATGCATTGGATATCTCGGCAACTGGGATTAATCAGGCTTACTTACAACTTAATGAGTTAAAGGTCGCAAAGGGCAGAAGTTTATCCTCTGCGGATTTCCTTGGAGGCAGACGTGCAGGTCTCATTAGCGATAAATTGAAAGAAGAATTGTTTAAAGAAGAAAACCCAGTTGGAAAGGTTATGATGGTTGCTAACCAGCCAATCGAGATTATCGGTGTCTTGGAAAAGCCGACAGGGCTCCTATCATTTGGTTCAATGGAGGTTTACCTTCCATTTCAAACATGGAAAAATATATATGGAACCAGTGATTTTACCCAGGTAACGCTTCAGGCTGCTTCTCCTGAAAAACTGCAGGCTGCTGGCAAAAAGGCAGCTAAGCTGCTCAATAATATGCATAATACGGAAAAATCCTATCAAGTGATCAATATGGAAGAGATTGCCCAAGGGATTGGTCAGATTACGAAAATTATGACCTTAATTATCGGAAGTATTGCTGGCATTTCTTTGTTTGTTGGCGGAATTGGGGTCATGAATATTATGCTTGTATCAGTAACAGAAAGAACAAGAGAAATTGGGATCCGCATGGCACTTGGAGCAACCAGGGGACAGGTTTTAACACAATTTCTCATTGAATCGATTACATTAACATTGATTGGCGGTATTTTGGGGATTTTTCTTGGCTGGGGAACAGCAACGATTGTCAGCTTCTTTGCTGGCTGGCCATCCCTGGTATCCTGGCAGGTAGTGTTAGGCGGGGTTTTGTTTTCAATGGTTATTGGTGTCTTGTTTGGCTTACTTCCGGCCAACAAAGCCGCCAAGCTTGACCCGATTGATTCGCTTCGGTATGAATAGCGGTAACTTTTACGTTATATAGTGCCTTTTTTAGCTTTGGATTGTTGTCGGAAAGTTGGCAGAAAGGGCACGGTATGATAAGATAATTTGTGGAATATTCAGTTAATCACTTTATAGTTAACTGATCCAAAATGATAGTTTAGAAGGAGACGAGTCGAGGATGGAAAAAGTGAGTGTAGTGAGCAACGGTTATTTTGGAGAGTTTGGCGGCAGTTTTGTCCCTGAGGATTTGCAGCAGGTAATGAATGAGCTTGAGGAACAATTTTTAAAATATAAGGATGATCCGGAATTCATTGAAGAATATAAATATTATTTGAAAGAATATATTGGCCGGGAAAATCCGCTGACATTTGCCGAAAATTTAACGAAGCAAATTGGCGGTGCAAAGATGTATCTCAAACGTGAGGATTTAAACCATACAGGTTCCCATAAAATTAATAATGCGATTGGACAAATTTTACTAGCAAAACGGATGGGTGTGAAGCGGATTATCGCGGAAACCGGGGCTGGACAGCACGGGGTTGCGACGGCCACAGCATGCGCGATGTTTGGGATGGAATGTATTATTTATATGGGTAAACTGGACACTGAGCGTCAGGCTTTGAATGTCTTTCGAATGGAATTATTGGGTGCAAAAGTTGTTCCTGTTGAAAAAGGGCAAGGCCGTTTAAAGGATGCTGTTGATGAAGCATTGGGCGACCTGGTGCAAAACTATAAAAATACCTTTTATTTACTAGGTTCGGCGGTGGGGCCGCATCCATATCCTACCATGGTCAAACACTTCCAGGCGATAATCAGCGAAGAATCAAAGCGTCAGATCCTTGAAAAAGAAGGGAAATTGCCAACAGCTGTGATTGCCTGCACAGGCGGCGGCAGTAATGCAATAGGGGCATTTGCTCATTATATCGAAGAGCCAAATGTTCGCTTAATTGGAGCCGAACCAGCGGAAGCACCGACCTTATCCGAAGGTGTTCCTGCGGTTATCCATGGCTTTAAATGTTTAACATTACTTGATGAAAATGGTGATCCGAAACCAACATACTCCATCGCTGCAGGTTTGGATTATCCTGGTGTTGGCCCAGAGCATAGTTATTTGAAAACAAGCGGCAGGGCAGAGTACGTAAAAGTTACTGGTCAAGAGGCATTGGAGGCCTTCCAATTGTTAAGTAAAACGGAAGGGATCATTCCGGCATTGGAAAGCTCCCATGCTGTTGCCTATGCTATTAAACTGGCAAAAGAATTAACAGCCGATGATGTGTTGATTGTGAACCTCTCCGGCCGTGGTGATAAAGATGTTGAACAAGTATTTCATATGTTAAAAAAATAATAGGTGGGACGGGTCGATTATTGACCCGTCCTTCTTAAAATCCAAAAAGTAAGGTTTCAAGAGGGAGGCTCCACGTGAGAAAATTAACTTTTATAAAAGGCTATCAAGATAACGAACAATTAAGGAACAGCTTTAATCAATTGGCGTTAAACACGTTTGGGATAGAGTTTGAAACTTGGTACCAGCACGGATTTTGGACAGAAAAGTATCAACCGTACTCTTACATAGATAACGGGATGGTCGTAGCGAATGTTTCTGTAAATCTCTTAAACCTGGTAATCAATGATGAAACTAAACCGGCGATTCAAATCGGTACGGTCATGACGCACCCCGATTATCGGGATAAAGGGCTCGCAAGAAGGCTGATGGAGAAGGTTTTAGAAGATTTTAAACACGTTGACATAATCTATTTATTTGCGAATCAAACGGTTTTAGACTTTTATCCGAAATTTGGTTTTCAAAGAGTGGAGGAAGTGCAGTTTTCTATGGGATACAGCCATAAGCCCTCACCTAATCCACCAACAATAAAAAAATTAGACGGCGGGAATTCCAAAGATTTAGCATTCATCTATTCGTTGGCGGCTGATAGGATTTCAGGTACGAGAACCTTTGGAACATCAACCGGTGAAGAACTTTTAATGTTTTATAGTATCATGGTATTCGGACAAGATCTCTATTACCTTGAGGAGGAAAAGGCGCTTGTGATCTATCAAACTGAAGGCGATACCTTACACCTTTATGATATGGTTTGTAGGGAGAAAATAAATGTTCATGGCATTTTGACCAAGATAGCCACAGGAAATATAAATAAAGTGGTATTCCACTTTCATCCCGATGTAATAGAAGTTGCCAAGCTGGACAAGCAGCAACACCAAACAAGCAATCCCCTCTTTATCAAAAACCAAACCAACATCCCCTTACCGGCCGAATTTAAACATCCATTTACATCACAAGCATAAAGTAAATGGTGCCTGACACCATTCCTAATCTACCGCTAGTGGCAAACTTATTTTTGTTTCTTTCTAGCGGGTTTTATTTTTTTATTTGTGCTGAGAAGAATCTTTTTTTGATAGCAGAATATATTTAACCGTACTTAGTGGGTAATTTGAATAAAAGGGGAGTCATATGTATTGGACAAGGGTTAGGTTTTACATAAACTATAGTAGGGCAGAAAATATGTCTTTTTATAAGCGTGGTTGTTTTATTTTTTTCGGTTCGTCTCTTGTTGCCCTATCCTTGCAATTATTTTTGGTGAAAAATTTCGTAATTGATGGGGGTATCATTGGCATAAGCATTATTCTCTCCTATATCACCCGCCAGGAAGTAGGTTTATTTCTCTTACTGTTGAATACCCCTTTTTTCATCATTGCTTATACCTACCTAGGTAGAAGGTTTCTCATGCTCAGCCTATTCGCAATCCTTGTTCTGTCGGCGGGAACGTATCTACTAGAACCGATACCTGTTTTAACTCATAACCCCATTTTAGTGATTTTCCTGGGTGGATTCAGTTTAGGATTGGGTGTCGGAATCACAATTCGGTATGGTGGCTGTTTGGATGGGACGGAAGTATTAGCAATCTTGTTTAGTAAACGTTCCCCTTTTTCGATTGGGCAATATGTTCTTTTATTTAATTTATTCATCTTCGGAAGTTCCATTTTCATATTTGGCTTGTACGAAGCGATCTACTCATTAGCCACTTTTTGCGTCGCTTTTAAAACGATTGATTTATCTATTCAGGAACACTAATTATTTACTGAAACTATGTTAACACTGTTTTCCAGGTTTTTTAAGTAACTAAATTAGAAAAATGCCCGATCGCCATTAAGATTGGGCATTTTCATGTTCTCATTGTTTTTCCAGAAACTCTAGTACCTTTTTGTTCACTAAATCATTTGCTTCGGTAACATAGATATGTCCGGCACCTTGAATGGTTAGAAATTCAGCTCCTTTTATATTCTCCGCTAAGGTAACTCCATTTTGATAGGGAACTAATTTATCTTCATTACCATGTATGACTAAGGTCGGGGCCGTAATTTGGTCAAGCTCACCAGAGGAATCATGTGCCATGCAGGCTTGAAGCTGGAGTATATATGCATAGGGCTGAACCGGTAATTCGATTCGCTTTTGGATATCTTCTGCGACAAAATTGCGATGATTTTCAATAAAGGATTGGCTGTATAGAATAGGGGCTGTGGCCCAGGCCATTTCTTCAGGTGTAGCAATGGAAGAAGCCCTTGAAAGCATAAGCATGGAGACATCGGCGCTTGCTTGTACACTACTAGCACCGCCAGGGGTTGTGCAGCCTAAAATAAGGGAACGAATTCGTTCGGGATATTTAATGGCGAGCCTTTGGGCAATCATTCCCCCCATCGAAATTCCATATACGTGTGCAGCTTCAACACCTGCAGCATCTAAAACAGCCCGTGCATCTTCCGCCATAAGCTCGATGGAATATGGGCTATTTGGTTTACCGCTTTGTCCTACACCACGATTATCAAAGATAATGACCTTGTATTTCTCACTTAAGGCAGGTACTGTTCTAAACCATGATTTTGAATCAAGTGACAATCCCATAATTAGTAATAATGGTTCGCCTTCACCATGGATTTCATAATAAAGGTCAATTCCATTCGCCTTCGTTATTGGCATGTCAAACAACACTCCTCTTCTTCCAGATAATAGTAGATTATATGAGGATAGGAACATCAGAAGAACTAAAACAAGGAAGATTGCTTAGAAAACCAAACAAGTATTTCGGAGTAAAACAAAATGATATTTATTCTGTCTTAAAACAAATAAAAGTCTTATAGGGATATATTATATATGTTTTGAAAATCATGTTAAGCATAAGTTAAAATTGATATTTTTTATGAAAGCGGTTTCTCGTTAAGGGAATATTTTCCGACAAATTTCGTCACTATCCTTCGTGATTGGTAGAGTGATTAATAAAGAGAATGTATCTAAATAAGGAATTTCAAGAGTGGTAAATTAAATATTTTAGGTCAGCCTGTTCAATTGCGGAAAAATGTCGATAATGATTGGTTTACAAAACAACATTTTACGACAATAATCATAATTATATTAATATTCTAATTAATACGGTATTCGATGACATCCAAGAAATGTAACAGCTTTAAAAGGAGTATTGATATGATCAAAAATTTTAGGAGGCATCGTTGTTTATGGTTTATCAGCAAAAGCCGTGGTTGAACACTTATGACTCAAGAATTGAAGAACATGTCAGTATTGAACATTTTTCACTTTATGATTTCTTAGAAGATGCAGCAAACCGTTATCAAAATAAACCGGCATTTACCTTCTTTGGTAAGGTCGTAAGCTTTAATGAAACAAAAGCATTAACCGATCGTTTAGCCTCTGCTCTACATAAAGAGGGCTTTAAAAAGGGGGATCGGCTGTCGATCATGCTTCCGAATGCCCCGCATTATATTTTTACCCTTTTTGCCGTTTTTCGTCTTGGGGGTATCGCAGTTCAAGTGAATCCAATGTATGTTGAAAGAGAGATCGAACACGTTTTAAATGATTCTGGTTCGGAATACATAGTCGTTCTGGATGCATTATATCCAAAAGTAAAAAAGGCTCAGCCAAAAACATCGTTAAAAAAAATAATTGTGGTTAGCTTTGGCGGTCAGAAGATTGACCTTGCCGAGGGTGACTGTTATTTTGATGCATTCCTTAACTGCGAGCTTAACATACCTGATGTTGAGATTAATCGTGATGAGGATGTTGCCCTTTTGCAGTATACGGGGGGAACTACTGGGCTTTCCAAAGGCGTTATGCTTACACACACAAACCTTTTAGCAAATTTCAATCAAGTCTGTGATTTTGCCTATAAAACCTGTGAGGATAAGCCGGAAGATTTTAAAATGATTACTGTCCTTCCGATGTTCCATGTTTACGGACTTTCTAGTACTGCCCTATGCGGAATTAGAGAAGGTGCGAACCAAATCTTGCTACCCCGCTTTGATCCGAAAGAGATTATGGAGATCGTTAAGCGGGAAAAGCCTTTCCAAATGTCAGGCGTACCTACGATGTTTTTTGCCTTAAACTCTAGCCCTGGACTAGAGGAAAGCGGCTTTGATGATCTTTACTATATAAGCTGTGGCGGTGCACCATTGCCAGTGGAAGCAGCGAAATTATTCGAAAAGCGTACAGGTGCCATGCTCTTGGATGGATATGGACTTTCTGAAGCAGCCCCAACCGTTATTTTTAACCCGCCGTTCGTGCCTAGAAAATATGGCAGTATCGGCATCCCTGTTCAAAGCACAACTGTTCGAATCGTTCAAGAAACAGATGATGGTTACATTGATGCACCTGTTGGAGAAGAGGGTGAGTTAATTGTCCAAGGCCCGCAGGTAATGAAAGGCTACTGGAATCTTCCTGAAGAGACTGCTGCCGTATTGAAGGATGGCTGGTTATTTACTGGTGATATTGGCAAAATGGATGAGGAAGGCTATTTTTATATCCTTGATCGGAAAAAGGACATGATTATTGCAAGCGGCTACAATGTTTATCCGCGCGAAATCGAGGAAGTTCTTTATCAGCTTCATGAGATTGAAGAAGTACTTGTTGTCGGTGTACCTGATCCTTATCGCGGGGAAACAGTGAAGGCCTATGTCAAGCTAAAACCGGGACAAATGATTTCCGAAGAGGAAATCAAACAATATGGTAAGGAAAACCTTGCACCGTATAAGGCGCCAAAGGATGTAGAAATACGAGAAGACCTGCCTAAATCAACGGTTGGAAAACTATTAAGAAGAGTACTGAAAGATCAGGAGAAAATGAAAGTAAAAGCTTAATAGAAAGAAGTGGAGAAAATGAATATTCAAGATTTATTTAGCTTAAAAGGGAAAACCGCGATTGTTACTGGCGGCGGAAGAGGCTTAGGGCAGCAAATTGCCATTGCCTACGCGGAAGCAGGGGCCAATATCGTTGTTTGCTCAAGGAATGTCGATGCCTGCAAGCAATTTACTGAAGCACTTCAAGAAAAAGGGGTTCGTGCACTTGCCTTAAAATGTGATGTATCCAATTCGGATGACATCCAGCATGTGGTAGACCAAACGATGAAAGAATTTGGCCGGATTGACATTTTAGTCAATAATAGCGGGACTAGCTGGGGGGCGCCTGCGCTCGAGATGCCTGCCGATAAATGGGATAAGGTGATGGATATTAACCTTAAAGCCGTTTTCCTATTTTCTCAGGCTGTGGGGAAAATTATGGTCGAACAAAAATCCGGTAAGATTATTAATATTGCTTCGATTGCCGGTATGGGCGGGCAAGACCCATTAGTAATGGATGCGATTGGCTATTCTGCCAGTAAGGGTGCCGTCATTACCTTTACAAAGGATTTAGCTGTTAAATTGGCTCCATACAATGTCCATGTAAATGCGATTGCCCCAGGATTTTTCCCAACAAAGATGGCAAAAGCTATCTTGGATTATTCAGGAGAAAAGATTCTTGAGCGGACACCTGCAGGCCGCTTCGGATCAGATGATGATATGAAAGGGCCGGCGTTGTTTTTAGCTTCAGATGCTTCAGATTATGTTTTTGGCCATGTTTTGGTTGTTGATGGCGGAACGACTGCCGGTGTTCAATAATTTTTCAATATTAATGTAATATTATGATTGACTTAATGACTTGTATTTATTATGTTTAGGTAAACATACCAACTGGTTAGTTAAGAGGGGGAGTCATGGATTCTAAGCATTGTGATCTCGTTTCAATCTATAAAAAAATCGAAGCACAGATGAATAATAGAATCCATGCAGAGACCAATACACGAACCTTTACGATGGCATTTGGAAGGGAAATGGAGGCACATCTGAAAAAGGCAAGGATTCACAGAAGGTTAACAACTAGGTGGTTAAATCGCCAAGGACTTGTGAATAAAGATGAACTAGCCGCTATTTCTAACAGAATTATAGATTGTGAAGAAAAGATTGATCTTTTGGATGACTCCATTTATCACCTTAATAAGATCCTAAAGGAAAATTATATCCAGCTAAGAATGGTTCGGGAATCGTGGGATGAATGGTTTATTTTTCTAAAAGATGAAGTAAGGGCAATACATGACGATAATGTCAATACACTTGAAAAAGAACTGCAAGAATTAAAACTATTATTTCATAATGAATTTGATTTGGAGGAGAGCGACAATGACTGAAACAAACGAAAAAATACTAGAAAGTCAAGAAACTGAGGGCAGCATGGATAAGGAGCTAACGAGCCTTGACCTATTATGGAAGCTTGGTTTTGACGAAGTAGATGCATGGGCTGAGCGTTTTAATAAACGTGATGAACGTTTCCTAGAGGCAGTGAGGAACTTCGTCGAAAAAGTGAAACAGAATCAAGAAAATGTGATCACGATTGCAGCTCAATTTAGTGTGGAGCTTAAGGACTGGGAGAAGGCGGCTCGCGAGGAATTCCTAGCAACCACAACGCCATTACAGCATTTCTTCCCGGTTAAATCATATGAGGAAATTAATCAAGTTGTGGAAGACATTCAAAACAAAACTACTCAATTATTGTTAACACCAGCACAAGCGCTAACAACTGGCCAATTTCAAGCCCTCGATAAGTACTTAGAAACCGTTGAACAATATATTTCTTTCAGAAAAAAATCGAGAGAAAAGTATATTGAAAGTGTGAAGAAAACAACGAATGTCTTATATGAAAATCAAAAATTATTTGTAAATTTGTTTGCAAAGCAAGTAAAAACAGCGATGTTCCCGTTTCAAAAGTATATGAAAAGTGTATCTGAGTTAACAAAAGCATAACGAGGTGAATGTAGATGTCTGGGAAAAAGCCATACGATCCATATGAATCCCTTCATAAGTTTAGCTTATTATGGGAAAAACAGGTCAATGATTTTATCTATCTTTGGACAAATAATAAAGAATTTGTGAAAATGTCTCATTTAGGGACGGAACTTCACTCCCGTTCACTTGAAACATTCAAAAAAAACCAAGAGGCAATCGCAAGTATGTTAAATTTGCCTACTAAAAACGATGTGACGAATGTAGCCAGCCTAACCCTTCAAGCAGAAGAAAAAGTCGAAGCTTTAGAGGAGCAAATTTGGGAGCTGCAGGATTCCGTGAAATCCCAAAGTAAAGAGATTGAAAGTGTTGTCGAGGTATCCAAGGAAATTATTAAACTAACAAAGCAGTTGAAAACAGAGTTAGTGAAAACAAAAAAGGAACTGGCCGATAACAAGGATTTACATGCTGAACTTCAGGAATTGAAATTTGAATTATTGAAACTTAATGATTTTAAAGAGGAATTTGAGACAATTAAAGGTCTTATTAAACAGGACAGGGCGGCAGAACCGGTATTAACTGGTACCGGTTCAGGAAATTAATAGAAGGGAGCGGAAAACACCTTGGCGATAGAATCACCTTTTAAAGAATACATTCAAGAATTGGATGTTGAGAAAGAAAAGAAGCGCTGGGAACAGCTGTTTAAGGTTTTTAGTGAACCGGAGCCGAAGATTGGTCATACACCAAGAACTGAAGTATGGCGAAAAAATAAATCGGTTTTATGGCATTATCCAGCGAAACAGAAAAAATATGAAATCCCATTATTTTTCGTGTATTCCCTTTTTAATAAACCATATATCTTAGATATCGCCCCAAAGGCAAGTGTCATTGAAGGACTTACCAACATGGGTTATGAGGTGTATTTATTAGATTGGGGTTCCCCTGGCTATGAAGACAAAAAAATGGGTCTCGATACGTATATTGAAAAATACCTAAGGACAGCTGTCAAGCGGGCAATACGCCATTCAGGGGCGGAAGAAATTACCCTTATCGGTTATTGCTTAGGGGGTACGATTGCATCCATCTACGCTTCGATAGCTGATGAGCCGATAAAAAACTTGGTTGTGGCAACAGTACCGATTGATTTCAAACCTTTTATCGGGCCAGATCAATGGGCAGAAGGCATGAGACAGGGCGATATAAATATTGACCGCTTTATTGACGCTTATGGGGTTGTCCCGCCACAATTAGTAGAGGGGATGTTCAGAGCAATAGGAGCACCAATTTATTTTACGAACTATACCATGCTGTTAAGTCGAGCACATGATCAGCGCTATGTAGATAAGTGGCGCAGGATGAATAGATGGACACGTGATCAAGTTCCTTTTGCCGGTGAAGCCTATAAACAATTAGCCAATGATCTTTTTAAAGAAAATAAGCTTGTTAAAGGCGAATTGATGATTGGCAATAAAAAGGTAGACTTAAAAAATATCACGGCAAATCTATATGTAGTTTCCGGGTCTAGAGACAATTTGATTTTGGAAGAGCAAAGTAAACCACTAATGGACTTAGCCTCAAGCGAGGATAAAACCTATGTTTCGGTTGAAGCTGGCCATGTTAGTTTAGCCCTTTCCGGACTGTTCGCTAAAATTGTTGATCAGTGGGCATCAAGCCGTTCAAATCAACTTTAACAGAATTTTGTAATAAATTTGGGTACAAGTAAATATATTATTAATAGGCAAATAAAGAGGGGAAGGATTAGTCCTTCCCCCTTAGCTTGCCATTTTGTGCTTATTTAAAAAATTGCGCAGTACTTTGTTAAAATCATCCTTGGCTTCGAGTTTTGCAATATGGCCGGTATTCCTAAAAATGACAAATTCTGAATGGGGAATTTGTTTGTGCATCAACAATTGAACCCAAACAGGAATGACAGAATCATATTGTCCACCTATGATTAATGTAGGGACATTAATTTTAGGCAGTAATCCTAAATTATTTACTTTTAGGCAGGCCTCCATTGATTTGAAATAGAATTCGCTATTTGGCCTGTAAAATTGATAAAAGTCTTCGAAATTCTCTCTTGTCCAGGAATAAAGACATATCTTTGCAGCTGTTTCTCTCAGGACTTCTGGGGATTTATTTTCAGCACGGGCCTGGCGGTATTTTAAAAATAGCTTTCCAAGATTTTTCGGGGCATAATGGAAGGTGCTGACAAGCATTAATGAACGGCACATTTTAGGGGCCTGGCGATAAATTTCTTGCGCAACCATGCCACCCATCGATAATCCGCAAATGTGCGCGCTTTCAATTCCAAGACCTTTTAAAAGAGTAATGATGTCATCGGCAAAGTGTTTAATTGAGATTTCACCAGGTGATTGATACTCACCGTGTCCGCGTAAATCCGGTATAATTAAGTCGTATTGTTCAGCAAAGTCAAACTGGTTTGACCAGCCCTCTTTTACCTCTCCAAGACCATGAATAAAAACTAAAGGTTCACCAGCGCCAAACCGCAAATAAGGAATATCGGAGCATAGCTTAAATAATTCTCCCAACTTGGATTCCTCCTAATGTTTTTAATAACATATGTTGCCTAGATTTGCGAGGTGTAAACATTTATAATATTCAGATTAGTTAAGTATATCATGACGATAAACATTTTATTACCTTATATATGTAAATTACATATATGAAACAGGCCAAAGATCCATATTTCGGATGAGGAAGGTAAAAAGCTTGTAAGGTTTAAAGATGTAGGGATTTCAGCTAAAATAGAAAATATAATAGAGGAAAATGAAGGCACTGTACGGTAATATAGAGTAAGTAAGACAATTCATTTTGCAAATGAGGTCTCGTTATGATTAAAAGGTATTTCACTTTCCAAAAAAATAATGGCATTGCGCCATATACTTGGACTATTCTTGCAATATTACCATTTTACTTTATTTTCCAATCCTCCTCCGCTATTAAAATAGTTGTGGGGATTTTACTTACCCTTGTGTTCTTTATCCTCTACCGGATTGCGTTTATTTCTAAAGGCTGGCCGGTATACCTATGGACATTGATTCTCATTGGAATCTCCATCACAGCGTCAAGCCTTTTCAGCTATGTTTATTTTGCTTTTTTCTTAGCCTATTTTATCGGGAATATTAAAGATCGGATTCCCTTTTTTACCTTGTATTTTATTCATTTGATTAGTACCTCTGCTTCGATTAACTATAATATCGTCATACATGAGAAGTTATTTTTAACACAGCTGCCTTTTGTTATTATCATTTGGATTAGTGTTATCCTTCTACCGTTTAGTATTTATAATCGGAAGGAGCGGGGGCAACTGGAAGAAAAGCTCGAGGATGCAAACAAAAGAATTTCTGAGCTCATCAAAATAGAGGAGCGGAATCGAATTGCTCGTGACCTTCATGATACGCTTGGGCAAAAACTCTCATTGATTGGTTTGAAGTCTGATTTAGCCCGGAGATTGATTGTGAAGGATCCAGAGCAGGCGCGCCAGGAATTAAAGGATGTTCAACAGACAGCCCGAACAGCGTTAAGCGAAGTTAGGAAAATGGTTTCTTCGATGCGGGGTATTCGCTTGAAGGATGAGATTCTTCGGGTTAAACAAATAATCAAAGCGGCTCAAATCAATTTCGTAAGTGAAGGTGAATTCACCTTGGTAAATGTGTCGCTGCTAACTGAGAATATATTAAGTATGTGTTTGAAAGAGGCCGTAAACAATGTGGTGAAACATAGTGAAGCCAACACCTGTTTCATTTCAATCGAACAATCGGGGAAGGAAACAGTGATGACGATTCGTGATGACGGTGTTTTTAAGGATAAAACGGGGATTTTAGCGGAGGGTCATGGACTGATTGGGATGAAAGAACGGCTGGAATTTATTAATGGCAATTTAAAGCTATTGACTAAGAATGGAACTACATTAATTATTAGCGTACCGAATGATGTCAAGCCATTTGAAAAGGAGGGGCGAAAATGATTAGAATCGTCATTGCCGAAGACCAGCAAATGCTTTTAGGTGCTTTTGGCTCATTGCTTAATTTAGAAGAGGATATGGAAGTAATCGGAAAAGCCTCAAACGGCGAAGAGGCCGTTACGTTAGTAAAGAAATTTCTGCCTGATGTCTGCATTATGGATATTGAAATGCCGGGTAAGAGTGGTCTTGAGGCCGCAGAGGAGATTAAAGGCCTTGGTTGCAAGGTAATTATTTTAACTACCTTCGCCCGCACAGGTTATTTTCAACGTGCGTTAAAGGCTGGTGTTAGCGGCTATTTGTTGAAGGATAGTCCAAGTGAAGAGCTGGCAAGCTCCATTCGAAACGTGATGGCGGGCAGACGGATTTTTGCACCGGAATTAATGGACGATGTGTATGGCGAAGAAAATCCGCTAACTGATCGGGAAAAAGAAGTGTTGGAGCTTGTTGCAGATGGGAAGAATACGAAAGAAATCGCCGAAGAATTGAGCATTAAAACTGGAACTGTACGGAACTACATTTCCATTATTTTAGATAAACTTGAGGTAAAAAATCGCATTGAAGCCATCACCCAATCAAAAGAAAAGGGATGGTTTAAATAAGGTATTTTTACGGTGTGGTACACCGTAAAAATACCTTATTTTATTTCAATAGCACAAATTAGTTTTATTTTTCTGAATAATGTACTATTATTTTTTTATTGGGTTGAAGGGAATGGACGCCAATCCTGTTCGGCTTTTTATAAAAATTTGAAAGGAATTGATTCACTAAATGGGAGAACCTTTAAATAACGTAATAAATAGTGAGGGAATCTCTCGCTCAAAAAGGCTATGGATGGCAGCTGTATTGGGAACATTAGCAGGGTTTGGCCCGTTATCCATTGATATGTATTTGCCAGCGCTTCCTGAACTGGCAAAAGATTTTCATGCAAGTCAGTCACTTGTTCAATTAAGTTTAACCTTTTTCTTACTCGGGTTATCTTTTGGGCAGTTATTGGCAGGACCAATCAGTGATGTTCGCGGTCGCCGCTTGCCGCTTCTTATTGGATTGATAACCTATTTTGTCGTTTCACTATTGTGCGTATTCAGTCCTTCAATCTGGACACTAATTGGATTACGGTTCGTACAGGGGTTAGCAGGTTCCGCCGGGATTGTCATCTCAAGGGCAATCGTCCGCGATTTATATTCCGGCCCAGAATTAACAAAATTCTTCGCATTGCTTGCATTAGTTAATGGTGTTGCCCCGATTTTGGCGCCTGTATTGGGTGCACAACTTCTTAAAATGGTTCCTTGGCAAGGCGTGTTTGTGGTCTTAAGCATAGTGGGATTAGTTATGTTTTTTGTCGTATATTTCGGTTTACCGGAGACACTTCAGAATGAAAGAAGATCAGCAGGTGGAATAAAAAATACATTCAGTACCTTTTGGAATTTAATTACGGATCGCAGCTTCTTCGGCTACGCTCTTGCTCAAGGACTTGTTTTTGCTGCCATGTTTGCCTATATATCTGGCTCCCCTTTTGTTGTGCAAAATATATATGGCGGTTCCCCACAATTGTTTAGTCTGATTTTTGCCATCAATGGTGTAGGGATTGTAATCGCCAGTCAAACAACCGGCAGACTGGCTGGAAGGGTTCACGAGTCCAAGCTTTTTGTTTTCGGATTGGGAGCATCCTTAATCGGAGGAATTGTGTTACTTACTCTTTTGTATTTACATGCAAGTTTATTTCTTATTTTGCTGCCGTTATTTTTTGTCGTTTCAAGTGTTGGAATGGTGAATACATCAGGATTTTCACTTGCTATGCAAAGCCAAGGGAAAAATGCGGGCAGCGCTTCCGCTCTGTTAGGGGTTTTGTCACTTGCAATGGGTGCGCTCGTAGCACCGCTTGTTGGGATAGGGGGAGGGCAAACGGCTATTCCAATGGGAATTGTGATTTTATGTGCTGGTGGGAGTGCAGTCCTTTCCTACATTTTTCTTGTCCCAAGAAATAAATAAATTCAAAATGGCAGCCGAACCCACTTCTAATCGGCTGCCGTTTTAAATGATCCTATAAAACTTTTGATATATTCGAATACCTCAATGGGACGTTCTTCTGGGAGTGCATGGCCAGTTTCTTTTAAAATGATCAGTTCCGAGTTGGCTAAATCTTTGTTAAGCTGTTCTCCGACTTTAAGTGGCATCGATTTATCATGATCCCCCCAAAGCAATAGGCAGGGGGTTTTAATTTGTCTAAGAATGCAGGCAGGAAGATCCCCCTCGCGGTCACGAATCATTCTGGTAAGTGCCACGAAAATTTCATCTTGTAAAAATGGCTCAAGGTAGCCATTAATCATTTCATCATTGATGATAGCGTGGTTATAAAGTGTATCCTCTAAGTTTTTCTTCACTCCCATTCGGGCAAACTTATACTTCACAAATAAATGGAAATAGGGAATGTAACTGGAGATGATTAATGGCAATTTAAAACGCTTTAGATAGGCTGAGCTGCAAAGAAGAATAGCTTTGTCGGCAAGCTCTGGCATCATATGCAGGATATTTAGAACTATTTGCCCACCCATGGAATGACCAATAAAGGTCATTTTTTTTAACCCTAATGATTCTGTAAGTGTGATGACAGTTTGAGCAAGATTCTTATAAGAATACACATATTGATTGCATTTCGCACTTTTACCAAAAGGGGGAAGATCAATCGACAACACTTGATATTCTTTCTTTAAAAGAGAAATTAAATGGCGGAATGTAAAGGTGGAAGAAAGAAAACCATGCAATAAAACAAACGTTTTTTTTGATGTTTGGTGTGGATAAAATTCATAATAGACATTAATGTTATTGACCGGTTGACAGCCAGTGAATACGGCTTGTTCCATTTATCCTTCCTCCTGTTCCTAGTTGTAAATAATTAAAATTAATATACCCCAATTATCAATCCTTCCATCAAAAAAAATGAGAAAAGACAAATGGAAATACGGGAATTGATTTGTGACTCTTCAAAATATTAGTACAAATCTCCTATGCAAATCTGATAATATTAAGTCAAATTGCTATTTAAAATGGTGAGAATGTTTTTTTGGTGCCTGACACCAATATTAAGGGAGTGATGGTTTGAATATTATTGAGGTTTTTCAAGTGGATAAACTGTTTAATGGCCGTCCCATTCTGAAGGATGTTTCTTTTTCGATTGAGGAGGGAAGTATCAATGGTCTTTTAGGGCCAAATGGTGCGGGAAAGACGACGATGATCCGTTTGCTTAATGGGGTCATTGAGGCTACAAATGGAAATATGAAGGTGATGAATTATGATCCCAAAACGCAGGGGGATGAAATTAGAAGGAAGTCAGGTATCGTGACAGAGAGCGCAGCCTTATACCATGACATGAGTGCATGGGACAATCTAGTCTTTTTTTCTAAGATTTATAATGCCTACGATCCAAAGCGCATCACCCATTTACTTGAACAATTTGAAATGGGATAAAAAAGACCAATTGGTTGGAACGTATTCGACAGGGATGAAAAAAAGAATAACCTTAGCAAAGGCCCTTCTTCATAAACCTAAAGTTTTATTTCTAGATGAACCAACCAACGGATTAGATCCGGAGGGAATTAATGATGTGATGCATTTATTAAAGAAGGTAAATAAAGAGGAAGGGGTAACCATTGTTATTTGCTCTCATGTCCTCCACCAGCTTGAAACAATTTGTGATTCTTTCTTGTTTTTACAAGAAGGTCGGATTATTGAAAAGGGAACTAGAAGAGATCTGGAAGAGAAGTATTTAACAGAGATTAAGCTATTGGTCGAAACGGGTCTAAAACTAGCCAATACCACCGGAACTTACATGGGATTCCAATACACAAGAAAAAGTCCAACACAGCTTGAATTCACGTTACCTTCAAAATATGAAATTACCCAGCTGCTTCAGGGAATTCTTAAAGAAACATGGGTGCACTCAAGTGAAATTACCAACAGGAGTCTTGAAGCCCTTTACTTTAAAATAAGAGGTGAAGACTATGAATAAACAAATCATATCGGCCATTGCCCGGAAAGATCTTAAGGCGACCTTTTCTTCCAAAAAGATTTGGGTTCCGATGATTATTCTTCCATTACTCCTTTGTATTATTTTTCCGACAATCTTTGCTTACATTGGCATCCATACGGGTTTAATTGGCGATTCCTCCAAGGATTTGGAAAAACCAATTAATGACCTTATAAGGAGCTTTCCAAATGAGCACATACGAAACACGCTTGCAGCCTTACCGAATTTGGGATATCAATCAGTTTATTTCTTTTTAAACTTTATGATGATTCCTTTTTTCTTACTAGTCGCAATCATCAATTCGATGGTAACGGCCTCGAATAGTTTTGCCGGAGAAAAGGAAAGAAACACACTAGAAACATTGTTGTTTGCGCCCATTTCCGTAAGTGAATTATTCTTAGGAAAGGTTATTGCTTCCTTAATTCCATCCTTACTGATATCATTTGCTGCCTTTATAGTTAGCGCAATTATTGTTAATTTCATTACCTATCCATATTTCAAAGAAATTTTATTTTTAAATTCCACATGGCTCATTTTAATGTTGTGGGTGATTCCCGCGCTGGTAATCTTTAATATCATTTTAAATGTGCTCGTTTCTGCAAGGGTGAAATCTTTTCAGGAAGCACAGCAATTTGGTGGGCTTTTGGTATTACCGGTTGTTGGCCTTTTAATTAGCCAAGTGAGCGGTCTGTTTTTCCTAAGTCCCTTCATACTTCTTATAATTGGTGCAGCCCTGCTCATTGCCAATGGATTATTATTAAATGTTATCACAAAATTCAACCAAAGAAACACCTTATTCGAAAGCCAAATTCATTAATTAATAAAACAAATAAAAAATATTTTTGAAAAGTAAAATAAAGTGTTTGAATTTTTAGAAAACTAAAGGTATAATAAAAAAAAGCTCAAGGAGTTGATTTCCATGGAAAAGAAATTACTAAATTCACCACAACATTCGGAAGAGTATACAGATGCTGCAGTCGCTGAGATGTTCTTAAACAATGTCCTGCTTGAATTTAAAAAGGAAAAGATCCGTAAGGAAATCGACCAAACATTACAAGATGGCAACAAAGAATTGTTCCTCAAACTAACAGAGGAATTAAAGAAAATTTCGTAATTCAATTACTAACGAACCTACTTCTATTAAAAAGAATCCCCAATCCATTGGACTGGGGATTCTTGGCCGTAATTAAACATTTAGAACCGTTTGGGATCCTCCATTCGGTTTTTTTATTTTTCTTTTCTCAAAAGGGGCATAATAATGGTTATGTTAGTTTTTGTTTAAAAATGTGAAAGTTCAACAATAATTCACAAATTATTCATATTGTTATATTGTTTACATCGTTTACCTCGGTTAAACTAGAGCCATGGGAGCGGTCATTTAGAATAAAGAGGGGATGAAAATGTTACCGATTGAACGGAGGCAACAGTTGTTAAAATGGTTAAAAGAAGTGGGCTCATTATCCATTGCTGAAATTAGCGGCCGTTTACATGTTTCTGAGATGACGGTGTATCGGGATATTAGACCATTATTAGATGAAGGACAAATTATTAAAACTTCTGGGGGCATTTCGTTAGCACCAGTTTCTCAAATGTCTTCAAATACCTGTAATTATTGTCTAAAAGAATTACATAATCGTCATCCTTTTCAAATCATTACCAATGATTTAAAAGTGGAGCAATTATGCTGTCCGCATTGTGGTTTATTAAGGTACAAGGATATCGAAAAGGATGTATCGCAAATTATCTGCCGTGATTTTCTGCAGAATTCTACCATTAGTGCCAAAATGGCTTATTATCTAATGGACACAGATTTCAACTTGAATTGTTGTCAGCCACAAGTATTAACATTTGAGTCTTTAAAGCACGCAGAACAATTCCAAAAAGGTTTTGGCGGAGTTGTGATGCGCTTTGAAGAGGCAATAGATGAAATTCAAAAAAGAATGAACGGCGCAATGGGATGTTTATGTAAAAAATAAACAATTATTTTCTTTAGGGGAGTGGTGGATTGAAAATAAAAATGAAATTCAGCATGTTTATGGTGATCGTTTCCCTGTTTCTATTTTTATTTCCATCTATTTTTTCTGCCCATGCTTATATTAAAAAGTCGACACCGCTAGAAAATGAGATGATTGAAAAATCACCAAATGAAGTAACCATTCAATTTGATGAAACCATTCAGCCTGCCTTTAATTCGCTTAAAGTCTTTGATTCGGAAGGGAATAGGGTCGATAAAAAAAATGGACGGATTGATCCAAAACAGCCGTCTATTCTAAAAAGTGGATTAAAGAAAAATCTTCCGGATGGGATGTATCGAATAAAATGGAAGGTTGTATCAAGCGACGGCCACCCTGTTGAAGGAGTTATTCCTTTTCAAATAGGTACTGAAGATCAAGGCTCAGCAGTTATACATAAAGAAACAAACGGCTACACACCGAAAGCAGATCTTATTATCATCCGCTGGCTGCAATATTTCAGCAATTCTTGCTATGTCGGGCTTCTGTTTTTTTACATGATTATTTTGCCAAAAGAATATCGGCAAAATGGTTCCAAAGATAAACTGTTCATTAGGTTGTTAAGTTCGAGTTTTGTGCTTTTATTCCTTAGTATTCTGCTCAGTTTGCCATTACAGGCCACAATTGAATCTGGTTTCCCATGGAGTGAAGTGTTCAGCTTTCAAACATTCGAAAATATGTTAATGAACACATCCTTCGGCCAAACATGGATTTACCAGGTTGCCATCCTGTTGACACTTGCCCTAATAACGTCATTTATCGGAATGGCAAAAAGCACGAAAAAGATCATTTTATGGGTCTGTTTAGCTTTAGGCACAGCATTGCTTCTGACAAAGGCACTAACAAGCCATGCAGCAGCCCAAACCAACCAATTATTAACGGTATCATTGGATTTTCTTCATTTACTGGCTGCATCAATTTGGATAGGAAGTTTAATTGGATTTGTAGCTTTGTTACCTTGGCGTAAGACCGAAGAAACGAAGCAAGAATTTATCCAAATGATAAAAAGCTTCTCTAAGTGGGGGATTATCCTTGTACTTCTTTTAACCTTTACTGGGGTGTTTGGCAGTCTATTATATATCCCAAACCCTTCCTCTCTTGTTCAAACGAGCTATGGAAAGGTATTAGGTATTAAGGTTATATTGTTTTTGTTCATGCTCATCCCTGCAACTGTAAATTTTATAATTGGAAAAAGGAAAAAAGAAAAGGGACTTGCAGCTTCACTATGGGGCGAACTTTCCGTTGGAGTGGTGATCCTTATTCTTTCCGTTGTTTTAACCAATTTACCAACTGCAATGCAATCACCTGGGCCATTTAAGGAAACAAAAAATGTGAACCAGGGGGAACAGGTTATATTAAGTGTGACGCCCAATAGTATAGGGGAAAATTTATATGAAGTTACGTTAAAAGACCGTAAAGGGAAGCCAATCAATGATATTGAACAACTACACCTAACCTTTACCATGCTTGACATGGATATGGGAAAGGAAACAGTTAATATGGAAAAAGTTGCTGAAGGCAAGTACAGGGTGCAAGGTTTACATTTCATAATGGCTGGCGACTGGAACGTCCATGTTCACGTTTTGACTAAATCGTTAGAAAGCATCGATACCGATTTTAGCGTTTTGGTGGGAAGCCAATAATAAAACATTCGAGGAGAATTCATATGAAAAAAATGATGAGTAAGATTTCAAAAGTATTTATTCCAGCCGTAATCAGTTTGTTTTTCTTTTCAAGTATTGCAAGTGCGCATGTAACAGTAATTCCGAAAACCTCCGCAACAGGTGCATGGGAAACCTATACCTTAAAGGTTCCGGTTGAAAAAGAGTTAGCAACAACGAAAGTTACCGTTAAAGCCCCTGAAGGAGTAGAGGTAATGTCCTATCAAGCAGTTCCTGGATGGACCTACTCTTCTGAAAAAGATGCTAGTGGGAAAGTAAAAACCTTTACATTCGAAGCAACTGGTGAAGGGATTTTACCTGGTCAATTCCAACAATTTGTTTTCGTGGCGAAAAATCCTGATAAGGCAACAAAGGCAGCATGGGATGCTTTTCAATATTACAAAGATGGCAGTGTCGTTGAATGGACTGGCGATGAAGGTTCTGATTCTCCCCATTCCATTACGGATATTGTGACAGCAACTTCAACCGATCACCATGATACAGCGACGACGGAACATGCTGAAAAAACGGATAAGGCGCAAACAACTGATACAGAGAAAGAGGACGAAACTTCCGATTCTCTGCCACGTATCTTATCTGGTGTAGCAGCATTACTTTCACTTATAGCGCTTGTTCTTGCTATTCGAAAGAAATAACTAAATATTTAATTTGAAAACAGGAGAAGCCTTTTTGCTCTCCTGTTTTCATTATATAGCAATTTTTTCATTTGCCTGGTCTTTTTTCTTCTTGACAGTTTCCACCAACACTTTAAATAGCATTAAAGAGCGTTGAAAAACAGGGCTTTGTATGAAGGTATAAAGGAATGTGGCGATAAACACCGGGCCGCCTAATAAGAACCCAATCACGAGGACGAAACTTTCCACGATCATACGAGCTTGGCTTACTGACAATCTAGTTTTATCAGAAATCGAAAGCATAAAGCCATCCCGTGGACCGGCACCAATCCCTGCTGCGACATACATGCCGCCGCCGATACCTGTAATCACTATCCCAGAAAGGAGAATCAGATAATCTAGCCAAGTATTTGTTGCCTTTGGAAGAATATCTAGCCAGAGGAAAAAATCCATGATAGGTCCAATACACAGTGCATTTAAAATGGTTCCCAGGCTTATATAATTGCGGGCGACAAACAAGGAAATGATGATTAAGACCAGCCCGCATATTACGCCCCATGTGCCGATGGTTAATCCAAAATGCTGATAAAGTGCCACATTTAGAACTTCCCAAGGGTGCAATCCCACATATTTGACCTTAACGGCGATGGCATTACCCAGCCCAAAAAAGGTTAACCCCAAAAAGAATAAAAAATACTGAAAGAGTTTCAATCTTATGTTCCCCCAATGGTTTTGATGACTTTTCTGAATATTAAAACCTATCTACATATCTTAAAATGTACTGTCCATTATTTCAATAGCTAATTTGAATTATGATTAGAATAATACAACCATAACATTTACGGTAAATGGGGATATGTTTCTTCTATAAACAAAAAATTCAACATATATTTTAAAAATAGACCTTCAGTGATTTGAAGGGTTTTTACATTGACAATGAAAGAGGGATACAACAATGCCAAGTGAATTACAACAAGTAGAATTAGATATCCCGATTGAAGTGATTTGGGACTTTATCAGGGACGAAAATAATTGGGCACCCCTTGTCCCAGGGTATATACAACATGAAAAAATTAATGACCGGCAGATCAGCTGGGAGTTTAAAAGTGACCTTGTTGTCATGAAAAAAAAGGTCACGCTTGTCATTGATATTAAAGAGTGGAATGAACCAAGTAAGGTAAGCTTTGAACTAAAACGGAAGAACGAAAAGTATATTGGTGAAGGCTATTTTGAAGCAAAAGCAATAAATAGAAATAAAACACGGATTACCGGGTTTCTCGAAATCAACGCAACAGGGCCAATGGGAACTTTAGCAAATACGCTCTTCAAAAAGGCCATCCAAATAACAGACGAAGAAGTGGCCGTTGCCATCTCTTCAAAACTCGAAGATTTTACTAAAAAATAAAAAGTAAAGTCGTAAATCCTGATAAACAATGGGTTTCGGCTTTTTAATTTGTCCTTTTTCTGCCTAAAGTGATAAAGTAAATATTAATTAATTATTGAACTTGTTCAATAAAGAATGTTATATTTATATAAAAAATTTAGCGAATCTTTTGAATAAAGGGAAGGTGATCAATATGGCAACAGAAGAATTGAAAGTGAATGACAGCAGTCTTCCATTGCGCCGCGATGTAAAATTACTAGGGAATATGCTAGGAGAAATTCTGGTTAACCATGGTGGTCAAGAGCTTTTTGAAAAAGTAGAAAAAATAAGACTTATGTGTAAAACACTTAGGACTCATTTTGATCAAGAGATTTATAAAGCCTTAAAGGAAGAGATTGCCGGCTTAAGTTCGCCCATGCGAAAACAAGTCATTAGGGCATTTTCAATGTACTTTCATTTAATCAATGCTGCGGAGCAGAACCACCGTATAAGGAGACGTAGACAGTATCAGCTTCAAGACGAAACAATTGTTCAGCCTGCCTCGATTGAAAGTGCTATATTAAAACTTAAAGAAAATGACATTCATGATGAGGTCATTCAAAATGTATTGCAAACCTTATCGCTTGAATTAGTCATAACTGCACATCCAACAGAGGCAACCAAACGTTCCATCTTAGAGATTCAGCAGAGGATTGCCGTGTTATTAAAACAGCTCGATCATCCATTACTATCGACAAGAGAACAAAAAAAGATAGAGGAAAGCTTGTTTAATGAAGTAGCTATTCTTTGGCAAACCGATGAGTTACGCGAACATAAACCGACTGTTTTGGATGAAGTACGAAATGGGTTGTATTATTTTGATCAGACTCTATTTGAGGTGCTGCCTGAAATTCATCAGGAGGTCGCAGAGTGCCTTGAGAAAAATTATCCGAACACATCTTGGGATGTTCCCAATTTTCTTCGTTTTGGATCATGGATTGGCGGCGACCGTGATGGAAACCCAAATGTTACCCATGATGTGACTTGGGAAACCTTAGCTAGACAGCGAAGACTTGTCTTAAAAAAGTATAAAAATGTATTAATAGATTTAATGAAACGATACAGTCATTCCACGACAAGGGTTGAGGTTAGTGACGAGCTTCTTACCTTCCTTGAGGAAAAGGAAGACTTATTTTTAACAGAAGAGAAAAAATGGCCGATAAAAACCGAAGTTTACCGCCGGGTCTTTGCTATGATAATTGAAAGAATACGGCAAGTCGGTAAATCCGGCTTAGGTTATCAATCAGCTGATGAATTATTAGCCGATTTGTTCATGATAGATAATAGCCTAAAACAACATCATCCAACGGCACATGAATTAAAAATTATTCAAAAGCTGATTCGTCAAGTCCAGATGTTTGGCTTCCATTTAGCCACACTTGATATCCGTAACCATAGCGGTGAGCATGAGGCTGCTATGACGGAAATTCTGCACAAAGTCCAGATTGCTGAAAATTATGCAGCACTGTCTGAGGAAGAAAAGATAAAAATATTGCAAGATATTCTTATGGATCCGCGGCCGCTTCTTTTACTAAATGAAGATTATTCAGCGGAAACACAGGAAATGATTAAAGTGTTCCAGATGATTAAATCTGCTCAGGAGGAATTTGGAAAACGAGCAATCACTGTATATCTTGTTAGTATGACAAAATCATCTAGTGACTTATTGGAGGTTCTTGTGTTAGCAAAAGAAGCGGGACTTTACCGGCTTCATGCGGACGGAACCCTAGAAAGTCATTTACACGTTGCCCCATTATTGGAGACCATTGATGATTTAACAGCCGGTCCAGTGATAATGGAAAAACTTTTCAACATGCCTGTATATCGCAATCATTTGCAGATCTTAGGAAATCAGCAGGAAATTATGCTTGGGTACTCTGATGGCAGCAAAGACGGCGGAACATTAACGGCTAACTGGAAGCTGTATAAGGCACAGATTGAAATTCATGAAATGGCCAAAAGGTATCATATTGGACTAAAATTTTTCCATGGCCGCGGGGGATCATTGGGACGTGGCGGCGGTCCATTAAATAAAAGTATCCTTTCTCAGCCGGCGGAAACAGTTGGCGATGGCGTTAAAATTACCGAACAAGGTGAAGTGTTGTCTTCAAGATATCTCCTTGAGGATATTGCCTTTCGTAGTTTGGAACAAGCGACATCTACCTTAATTCTAACTGCAACGCATGTTTTGAAAGAAGAGCACGGGTATTTTCGGAAACAGGAATGGGAAGTTGCGATTGAGGAAATTTCCAGCGATGCTTTAGCAAAATATCAATCACTTGTCTTTGGAGACCCTGATTTCCTAACCTACTTTACGCAAGGAACACCATTAAAAGAAATCGGTGACTTAAATATCGGCTCGAGACCAATGAGCCGTAAAAATAAAGGCCGATTTGAGGACTTAAGGGCGATTCCATGGGTGTTTGCTTGGACACAAAGCCGTCAGCTCCTTCCGGCATGGTATGCTGCTGGTACGGGATTAGAAAGCTTTGCTGCAAATAACGAGCAAAACCTTAAGCTTCTACAGGAAATGTATGAAAAGTGGCCATTCTTTCAATCAACGATTGATAATCTCAATATGGCATTGATGAAGGCAGATATTACTACTGCAAAAGAGTATTTAACACTTGTTGAAGATCAATCAATTGCAGATAGAATTTTTACCGATATTCTAGATGAGTATGAAAAAACAAAAGCAATTCTTCTTAAAATTACCGGTGATAAAGAATTACTTGATCACACACCAAATATTAAAGAATCTGTATTCAGACGAAATCCATACGTGGATCCGTTAAACTTTTTGCAGGTGGATCTAATTAAAGAATTACGAAAACAGGACGAGCCGAATGAAGAATTATTAACGGAAGTCCTCCTCACCATAAGCGGAATCTCTGCCGGTTTACGGAATACAGGTTGATATAGCTTTAAAAGGCGATAAACTTTTTCAAAAGGTTTATCGCTTTTTTTTATCGCGAAATTTGAGAAAAAACAAACACTTTAAGTGCGTTATATTTTTGAACATTTTGTGAACCTTTTAAAAATGAATGGCTATTCATTCATTTTTGCGCAAAATTCGACACTTTTTGATTAATGCAACATGGTATATTTTAGCCAACAGAGAGATAAAGGAGTGAATCTGAAAAGTTCAAGTACTGTTCTTGTTAAAATACAAAAGTTTATGAATTCTGGAGGGGATTATGAATGGCTGTAAAAGAAAAAGTTGTACAAGAAAAACATTTAGTTCCAGAAATGATTGATACATTAGCCAATAACGCTGCAAAGGCACTAGGAGAATTTCGCAGCTTCAATCAAGAAATGGTGGATGAAGTTGTCAAACAGATGGCTCTTACAGCACTCGAAAACCATAGATATCTAGCGAAACTAGCTGTTGAAGAAACAAAAAGAGGTGTTTATGAGGATAAGGTTTTCAAAAATATGTTTGCTACTGAGTGCATCTATAACAACATTAGAGATATGAAAACAGTGGGAGTAATAAGTGAAAATGAGAATGAAGGTATGGTTGAAATGGCTGAGCCAGTAGGTGTCATTGCTGGAATTATCCCAATAACAAATCCAACTTCGACTGTGATCTTTAAATCGTTAATTTCACTTAAAACGAGAAATCCGATTATTTTCGCCTTTCCTCGTTATGCTCAAAAATGCTGCACGGTTACAGCTGAATTGCTAAGGGAGGCAGCAATAAAAGCAGGGGCACCAGAACATTGCATCCAGTGGATTGAAATTCCTTCCCATGAAGCGTTCCAAACCTTGATGAAACATCCAAAAGTTTCGCTCATTCTTGCAACAGGCGGACCTAACCTTGTGACAGCTGCTTACAGTTCGGGAAAACCTGCACTTGGTGTCGGCGCTGGGAATGTTCCATGTTATATCGAAAAAACAGCCAATATCAAGCGGGCCATCAATGATCTTATACTGTCGAAAACGTTTGACAATGGGATGATTTGCGCTTCAGAACAGGCGCTTATTATTGACAAAGAAATATATGACGAAGTAAGGCAAGAATTAATTGCAAACCATTGTTATTTCCTAAATGAAGAGGAGCGGCAATTGGTTGAGCAAA
Source organism: Neobacillus bataviensis LMG 21833 (assembly GCF_000307875.1). Taxonomy (GTDB): domain Bacteria; phylum Bacillota; class Bacilli; order Bacillales; family Cytobacillaceae; genus Neobacillus; species Neobacillus bataviensis. The sequence continues at coordinate 20,059 of NZ_AJLS01000063.1, read as the reverse complement.
TTGCTATTGATCCAAAACACTCCGCCCTGAACCCAATGATTGTTGGATTGTCTGCTTATTTGATTGCAAAAATGGCAGGTGTAAATGTTCCCGTTCATACGAAAATCCTAATTGCCGAGTTAGAAGGAGTAGGTCCGAAATATCCGATTTCATGTGAAAAATTAAGTCCGCTTTTGGCCTGTTATAAGGTAAATAGTACGGCAGATGGTTTGCAAATTGCTGAGGAAACATTAGAATATGGCGGCCTCGGGCACTCTGCGGCAATTCATACAGCTGACCAAAATCTTATCAATCAATTTGCACTGCGGATGAAAGCAGGACGAATTATTGTCAATACACCTTCAACACATGGGGCAATCGGGGATATCTACAATACATCATTGCCATCCTTAACAATTGGATGTGGAACCTATGGGGGTAACTCTGTGTCGCAAAATGTTGGAGCAGCAAATTTAATCAATATTAAAAAGGTAGCAAAAAGGAGAAAAATGACGCAATGGTTTAAAGTGCCCTCACAGGTTTTCTTTGAGCAAAATTCAATTCAAATGCTGGCTCAGATTCCAGGCATCTCAAAAGCATTTATCGTTACAAGTGGAAGCTCTATAAAAAATGGTTATGTTGATAAAGTTCTCTATTATTTGAAAAAGAATGGCGCTCATATCCAGTTTGAATCATTCTCAGAAGTAGAACCAGATCCTTGTATTGAGACGGTCATGAATGGTGCAGAAAGAATGAAAAAGTTCCAGCCGGATTGCATCATCGCTCTTGGCGGCGGTTCCGTTATGGATGCTGCAAAAGCAATGTGGTTATTTTACGAACATCCAGATACGGATTTCCATAGTCTAACGCAAAAATTCTTTGATCCGTCTAAGAGAGTGGTGAAATTTCCCGCTCTTCGCAGGAAAGCAAATTTGGTGGCAATTCCAACCACATCCGGGACAGGTTCAGAGGTTACTTCCGTTACCGTTATTACTGATAAAAAGACCAATAAGAAATATCCGCTGGTAGATTTCCAACTGACGCCTGATATTGCCATTATCGACCCGCAGTTTGTCATGACAGTTCCGAAACATGTTACCGCAGACACAGGGATGGATGTTCTGACCCATGCAATTGAGTCTTATGTATCGGTTTTGGCAAATGATTATACAGACGGATTGGCACTTAAAGCCATTCAACTTGTTTTTGAATATTTACCTCGGGCATTCAGTGATGGAAGTGATGAACTAGCACGGGAAAAGATGCATAATGCATCGACAATCGCCGGAATGGCATTTGGTAACTCCTTTTTAGGTATCAATCATAGCCTTGCCCACGTGCTAGGCGCCGAGTTTAGTATCCCGCATGGACGTGCAAATGCTATCCTCTTGCCGCATGTAATTCGCTATAATGCCGCAAAACCAAATAAATTTATGACCTATCCTAAATATGAACATTTTATTGCGGATGTGCGATATGCGGAGATTGCCAAAATGCTTGGACTCCCTGCTAGCACAACAGAAGAAGGGGTTGACAGTTTAATCAAGGCGATTGTCAGCCTAGCAGAAAAATTAGATATTCAGATGAGCATTCAAGCAAATGGTGTCGATAAAGAAGTGTTTGAAAACAAAGTAGCTTTACTTGCCGAACATGCATTTGACGATCAGGATACCATAGCAAATCCAAAACAACCGTTTATTAGCGAACTTGCAGAAATATATCGTAAAGCGTACATGGGCGTATAAGTGTGAGAATCAGTGCCAGGTTTCTGGGACTGACTCATAATGTTAACACAGTAAACTCCTTCTTTATGGTAGATTCCTTTATTGCTATAACAATTTGCTCACATTTTGAGTTGGGGAAAAATCGAATATTATGTGAACAAATAATGGTATATTGTCAAAATCTATCAGGATTTCCATGGGATTTTGTTGTGTTTTGTAGAAATTCGTCATAAATGTTCCCTTCTTAAATTTTATTGTTATGAAAATTGATGAAGGGTGTCGAAATCAGTGCATTTACAAAAAACTTTTTTACAACAATAATTTAAATGGATACAACTTCTTCCAAGTTTAAAAGGTTTCGATTTTACCTAAATGTTTAAATTTGGGGGAGAAAATAAGGAGGGGAATAATGTGGTTTATCAGAAAAAGCCATGGTTAAAATTTTACGATCCTAGAATTAGCAAGGAAGTATCAATTGAATATGATTCATTATTTGACCTATTAAAGCAGGCAGCAAATATTCATAATGATAATTCGGCACTGTCATTTTTCGGGAAATCCTGGAGCTATAAAGAAACTAGAATGATTTCTGAATGGTTTGCAGCCTCATTATATCGAGTCGGGCTTAAAAAGGGTGAGCGGCTGGCAATTATGCTGCCAAACTGCCCACATTATATTTTTAGCCTTTTTGCTACATTCCGTTTAGGCGGCATTGCCGTTCAAGTAAATCCAATGTATGTCGAAAGAGAAATTGAATATATCCTTAATGATTCCGATGCGGAATACATGGTTGTATTTGAAGCCTTTTACCCTAGAGTAAAGCAGGTTCAGCCAAAAACATCTTTGAAAAAGATTATTGTCGTTGGATTTGGAGGAAACAGAATTCCGCTTGCAGATGGAGATATTTATTTTGAGGACTTTCTGACACATGATAATGTGATTCCTGATATTCCAATTGACATCCATGAAGATGTGGCTCTTCTCCAATATACTGGTGGAACAACTGGGGTATCAAAAGGGGTGATGCTGACACATCATAATTTACTGGCCAATATTATTCAGGTATGTGATTTTACCTATAATGCTGTAGATGAGAAACCGGAAAACTTTAAAATTGTTAGTGTCCTGCCAATGTTTCACGTGTATGGGCTCTCTTGTAATGCTTTATCAGCCATAAGAATTGGCTGTAATCAGCTCATTTTACCTCGATTTGATGTTAATGAAGTGTTAGAACTAGTTAAGCGGGAGAAACCGTTTCAAATGACGGCCGTGCCGACCATGATTTTTGCTTTGAATAGTCACCCGCATTTAGAAGATAGTAATATCGGTGATATTTATTATTTAAGCAGCGGCGGTGCTCCACTGCCTATTGAACAAGTTAAATCATTTGAAAAAAGAGTAGGTACAAGATTATCAGACGGCTACGGTCTATCAGAAACTGCTCCGTCTGCCATTTCGACACCGCCATTCCTGCCGCGAAAATTAGGAAGTGTTGGTATTCCGCTGCCAGGAACCGAGGCAAGAATCGTTGAAGAAACTTCAGAAGGTCTTATAGATGTACCCGTAGGTGAGGCTGGAGAATTGATCCTTCGCGGGCCACAAGTAATGAAAGGATATTGGAAGCGTCCTAGCGATACAGAAATGGTGTTAAAAGGCGGTTGGCTATTTACCGGTGACATCGCAAAAATGGATGAAGACGGCTACTTTTATATCTTGGATCGTAAGAAGGATATTATTATTGCCAGTGGCTACAATGTTTACCCGCGTGAGATTGAAGAGGTGCTGTACCAGGATGAAGCGGTAGAAGAAGCGATTGTGATTGGTGTTCCAGACACATACAGGGGTGAAACAGTAAAGGCCTTTGTTAAGCTAAAACCAGGTTCAGCTGTAACACCGGAAACACTGATCGAATTTGCAAAGGTAAATTTAGCGCCATATAAGGTGCCGAAAGAAATAGAAATACTTGATGAGCTTCCTAAGTCATCTGTCGGCAAGCTTTTAAGAAGAATGTTACGCCAAGAGCAAGAAAAAGCACAGGTATAAAACACACCCCAGAAAAAGCAGCATTAAACACAAGTGATTCTTCTCTACTAAACTACATCATTGACAAACCTTCACAACAATTATTCATAAAATTTCTTTAAAAGGAAGCGAGAAAGATGGCCGGAAAAAAAGAAAATGAAAAAGAATTAGAAAAAGCTGCAGAAAAGGATTCCCATGTAGCATCGCCGGCAGCTGAAGCAAATATAGTAAATGAAGCAATCGAAAATAAGGAAGAAGTGCCAGTACTAGAGGCCAATTCAGCAGTTGAGAAAACTGTAGAAAAAGACGATAGCGAAGAGCAGCTCTCTAGTCTAGACATCCTATGGTGCACGGCGTTTGGAGAGTTAGATGAATGGGCGAGCCGAGCTGATTATCGTGATGAGGTTTTCTTGAATAAGGCAAACCTTTTTGCTGAAAGTGTACAGCGTAACCAAGGAAATGCAATCGAAATCGCTGCACAATTTTACCAAGAATTCTCTGCTTGGGAAAAGACCGCTAGAGAGGAATTCTTAATGTCTACTACCAGTCTGCAGCATTTTTTCCCGCTTAAGTCTTACGAAGATATAAATGGGAAAATTGACCAAGTTCAAGAAAAGACATTAGCAATGCTAGTAACTCCATGTCAAAAGGTTGCAAGTAATCTGTCAATGGATAAGTATCTTGAATTGATAGACCAATACATTACATTACGAAAAAAAGGCAGAGAGCAATATATTAAAACTGTTAAGCAAGCCGGGAGCTTAATATATGAAAATCAGAAGGGCTTTGTAAATCTCTTCGCCCGACAAATTAAAACGTTAATGTTCCCATTAAATAAATACTTAGAAAAAACCGAAGAACTTACCAAATGATAATTAAGGGGCGCTGCATCATGTCTAATGAACAAAATTTTGATCCATTGTTGGGGTTCAAGCAATTAAGTGGAATGTGGGAAAAACAATTAAACGGTGTATTATACAATCTGACCGACAATAAAGAATTTGTTCGGACAGCAAGTGCTGGATTAAATACCTATTCACGATACATGAAGCAGCTGAGGAAAAATCAAGAATTTGTTGCAGCTTTAATGAATATCCCCACTAAAAAAGATGTTGCTAATGCCGCAAAGCTATCAGTTCAGGCGGAAGAAAAAATGGATCTATTAGAGGAACAAATTTGGAATTTACAAGATAGTGTTAGCTCAATTTCGAAAGAAAACGTAAGAATGTTCGAAGAGGTCGTTACTATTGTTATGCAAATGAAGAATGAATTTCAAAAGGTATCTCAAGAGATGGCGGAAATGCAAAATGTTAAAGCTGAACTTTCTTCATTGAAAAATCTTATTGAAAAAAAAGAGAAGGAACAGCAGAAGAAAGAATCAAAAAAATTACAAGATAAGGAATTAGTGCTCACCGGTACTAACACATCTAAATAACAAGGGAGGGAGCAATGAAAATGAGCACTAAAGTTTTAGGAACAAACTTTTTTCCATTATTAAACATAGAAAAAGAAACAAAACGGTGGAACAATCTTTATAAAATAATGACTGAGCACAAACCGGAGATTGTCCCCACACCACGGCAACGTATCTGGAAGAAAAATAAGACAACTTTATGGTATCATCCTGCGAAAGATAAAAAACATGATGTGCCAATTTTTCTAGTTTATTCTCTTTTAAACAAGGTATACATTCTTGATGTAGGAGAAGGAAGCAGTGTTGTCGGGGGGCTGACAGAGCGCGGCTATGATGTCTACTTGTTGGATTGGGGTTCACCAGGTCTTGAAGATAGTGATATTACTCTCGATAATTATATTATTGATTATATGGAGAATGCCCTTAAACGAGCACTAAGACATTCAGGTGCAAAGGAAATTTCTCTTGCAGGATATTGTTTAGGCGGAACGATTGCAGCCATCCTGGCATCTATTACGAAATTACCAATAAGGAATTTAACTCTTGCTGCTGTTCCAATTGATTTTAGTATAGGAATTGTCCCTGATAAGTGGCTCGAAGGTCTTCAAAAGGGTTCTCTGAGTTTTGATCAATTTACGGATGCGCATGAAACCATTCCATCCGAATTTCTCTATTTAATGTTTAGGGTGTTATCACCCGTTTATGGAAGCCCTAAAATCAATCTTATCACCCGTGCGCATGACGAGGAATATGTAGAAAAATGGCGCCGCATGGACAAATGGACAAAAGACACAGCTTCATTTACAGGTGCTGCATTTAAGCAGATGTTTAATGATCTCTATAAGGATAATAAACTCTTAAAAGGTGATTTGATGATTGGTGGCAGGAAAGTAGATTTAAAGAATATTACATGCCCACTTTTTGTTTTCTCTTGTTCACGCGATACACTTGTGTTAGATAAGCAAAGCCTGCCAGTTATGGATCTAGTCTCAAGTGAAGATAAGACTTATGAGGTTTATGAAGGGGGACATGTATCACTGGCATTGACGGGAGTGTTCGCTGAAATTTGGGACAAATGGCTTTCATCACGTTCACTTGATGCCGAAAAAGAACCTGTATAATTAAGAGGAACCAGAATAAATGATTAACGGGAAGATGGGTAGGGGTCTGATTCTTCCCGTTTATCATAGATTATACAGCTGTTTTTTGTTGATTGAGGAACCTTCTTAAGAGGCGGTTAAACCGGTCTTTTGCTTCCAATTTGGCAAGATGACCGGTATTCCTCATAATAATAAATTCAGAATGTGGAATCAACTTGTGCATGGATGCCTGAATCCAAACTGGTAAAACAGAGTCATATTGTCCCCCAATGATTAGCGTAGGGACATTGATCTTTGGTAATAAGGTTCGGTTATTGACTTCAAGGCAATTTTTCAAGGATTCAAGAAAAATTTGCTGCTTTGGCCGAAAGAAATGACGAAATAATTCCCTTGTTTCCTTACTCCAGGAATACAATGCCATCCGACCAAGAAATTCCTCTTGTTTTCCTGCTGCCGTAACGGCCTCAAACTTTTCTTTGCGATTCTTAAATAACCAACTTCTTAGCTTCTTCGGGAAAAAATGGAATGTACTAACAAACATGAGTGAACGGCAGAGGTGTGGAGCTTGACGGTAGATTTCCTGTGCAACGGCACCGCCCATTGACAGACCTAGAATGTGGGCGTTTTCAATATTTAACTCCTTCAATAATTCAATTAAGTCTGCGGCAAAGTTTGGAATGGAAATACCCTCCGTTTTTGTACATTCCCCATGACCGCGTAAATCAGGAATAATTAGCTCAAATTGGTCGGCTAATTCAAATTGGTTACGCCATCCTTCTTTCACTTCACCTAACCCGTGGATGAGTACCAGTGGTTCCCCTTTTCCTAAATGCAAATAAGGTACACCTAATTTGCTGATTCTCGCTTTTTCCATTTTACACCACCTTTTCATTTTATACAGTTTATAACCATGTTCACCGAATTGTAAACATATAAATTCTAATGATACATATATTTATTTTACGCATTGACATAATATAACTCATAGATGTAAAATACATGTAGGTGAGGTGATAAAGATATGGTAAACAAAGATAATCAATCAGTCAATCCATCAAAAAATTTTGTACTGCCATTTATTTTATTGCTTCTGAGCAAAGTTTCTCTTCACGGGTATGAACTAAGCCAAAGGTTGGAGACATTCGGATTTAAGACCCTTGATCAAGGGAACTTATATAGAATGTTAAGACAGTTGGAAAAGGATGAACTTGTTTCATCGGAATGGGATACAACAGGAAGCGGGCCAGCCAAAAGAAGGTATTCCATTACAAAAGCGGGTGTTACATATTTAAAGGGCTATGCCAATCAACTAGAAACCTATCAATCCATCCTAGACCAATTCTTCAAGATGTATTCCAGTTTTCTTGAGCTCTATATTCCATCTTTTCAAAAGAGGGATCCAATAGAGAAAGTAAATAATAGTAGGAGGAGGAAGGACGATGGCACAGAAGAAAAGTGAAACGGTTTTTACTGCGGATGAAAAAGTCATTCCAACAGCAGAGGAACCGATCGTTGTAGGATCATTTGTTACCACATTATGGGATCAGTATGAGCAATCACGCGAACGTGCTGAGCAGCTACGGGAAAACCGTGAAGATACCTATATTAATGCGGTTAGGGAGGTCATCAAGTTCAATAAACAATACCGTAAATCCTTTGCCAATTTATATGAGCAGACGAAAAAAACAAACAAGGATATGGTATCAGAACTGATGCATCAAATTAATACAGGTAAAGAAGAAGATGCCCCTGTAAATGACCGAGAAGAATTAAAGAACCAACTGAAAGAGGTTACAGGTCAATTAGAGAAATTAGCGCTAACCCCAGTTCGATCTATTTTCCATATCGTTGAACAGTTGGAAGATAATTTCGAAAAAAATGCGGAATCAAACGTATCCTATGCGCGTGACCGTAGAAATGCATGGCTTGCTGTTCGGAAGGAATATGTGAAGAAAGCAAGAAATACTCATTTAAATCTTGTAGAACGCGGCAAGAACAGTTTTAAAGAACTTGTCAAAACTCCGTAAGTTTACTAAATAATTAAGGGGAATTAACAGCATTGACTGACAACAGAATCCTTAACAAAAGCTAAAACCACAATCTTTTTACAAAATAAAAGATTGTGGTTTTTTATATATTGAACCTTTTGAAAGACTAATAGAAAACAATCGATGCTATTCAGTCAGCATCGATTGTTTTTATGGGTTGAGGATCTTCTGAAATCGGATTTGCATCACTTTCTTCAGAAACACTTGGTTCAGAGGTATTGTCTTTTGCAAGATTTTGGTCTTGCCCCCCTTGGGGATCAATACTTGCTTGATTAGCCTGTGATATTAGTATAGTTTCAATATTGGATTTAACCATTTTTAGCACTGTTTCATTCATTGGTTCTAATTCAACTTTACCGCCCTCTTCAAAACTTAAATTAAATTTTGGAAGAATCGAGTGGTCACTTGTCACAAGGTGTGCAAGGAGTTTAACATTTTTTAGACCAATATTACCACTAGCTGGGGTGTAAGTCTCAAATTCACCCGGATTTGTAACAGATAAGGACAAGTTATTAAATAGGACTGTATCACCAGAACTAATAATATTCGTGACAATCCCATTTGGAGTCTTTACTAACTTTTTAATCTTTAATCCTTTAACCGTTGTATGTTCAAATTTTAGTTCAAGCATGGGGCGACTTGGTTGATCAGCTGTTTCCCCATTTATTAGATTAGTGCCTTTAATAGTGCCCTCTAATTGATCAGCTTCAATAACAAAGCCTATTAATATAGATTCAACTGCAGAACTATGATTCGTTGGGATTAAAAACCCGCTCATTGCAATAATAAATATGAGTCCAATTCTGAAAAGTTTTCTTCTCTGCTTCAAATCTATCACCGTTTTCTGTAACAAATAAACTGCCATTATTATTCGGATATTGTTTCTTTGCTTGATGCAACCTCTATTTCTGCTATACGGGTTTTATTTGAATCATCTTGAGTATCTGCAGGAGCCATTATGGGTTTCCAAGCAATCATCATTGCCCCGCCAACAATTCCTAGAATTGTTCCGATTAAGAAACCGCCTAATGCTCCCATAATCGATAAAACAGAAGCGAAAATTCCCACTATTCCAAGCAGGGTAGAAAGTTTCGGCATGAAATATCCTAGGACACCCATTAGAAGGGTTAACCCTCCTAATAAAAGGCCAATAACAATCATACTCCCTGGTGCAGCCGCAATTTCGTAAAGCTGCGCAGGCACAATTAAAATGATTATTCCAGATAATATTGACAAGGTCGCCCCCCAAAAAGGGCGCCTTGCTCTCCAATTCTTAAACTTATTACGTTTTGAATATCTAGAGCTCATTCATATCATCCCTTACCTGTTAATTCCCCGATGTCAATATTATTTAGACGGTTGTTGAATTGGTTCAAACAAAACCTTCATACCCCCAAGAGTTACTGTTTTTTGGAAAAGATATACTGTATCAAGTACACCATTCTTGATGGTAATAGAATTAGCAGTTTGTGTAAAATGTTCTGCAGCTGCCCCTGCAAGTACTTCAGGCTTACTAAGGTCACGATCTCCGACATATTTTTCGGCCATGGTTAGGTTATTAAATGAAGCATCGCCCCTTACCATCGTTGCTTTTTGTTGAAGACCAGTAATCTCAACTGGTTTTTCTGCAGTAATGACCGCGTTGATCTTTAAAAACGGTATAGATTTTGAGATTTTCAAATTTGTAATCGTTGCTTTGTCAATTTCATTAACAGCAACTGGATTGTTTTGTTGCATGGCACTATCGGCAAGACTGCCATAAAGCTTGAATCCTGTACCTTGCATTTCGTCAAAGCTTACGGTAAACCCACCCACTAATGGCATTGCAGCAGCCATACCTGTCAATCCAAAAGTACCTAATAGTGCTCCTAAAAATAAAAAGCCCCCTACCAACGCAATGATGAGTTTCTTCTTAACCGTCTGACCTCCAATAATTGCTGTTTCTGTTGCTAAATTCATACACATTCCTCCTTTTGGATTTGAAAATGTGAAATCATTCCAATAAATATGTAAATGCTTTCACCATTCGTCATAATTTTATGACAAACCCATCATCCTGGAAATCCCTACATTTGTAGGAGGTTTATCCTAGTAAAAAATGATGGAGAGCTTGAGGTGACAAAATATTAAAAAAGATGCAGGATATGCAGGAATTTTGGAAGGTTTCGGGGAATTATGTTAGTAAATATAAACTGTTATAATACAAGAAGATGAACAGCCTAGATTTACAAGAAAGGGTGTATGCGGAGGATGTCAAAATCATTAAATCATCATTTGGATAACCTTTTAAACGATGCTGTTTTCATGCTAAGTCATTATCAAGAGGATCTTTTACAAGAATGGAGTCTTATGCTCCAATCGCTTAAAAATACGAATAAAAAGTCAATCTCAGTTTTCGAATTTATTAGTGAATTTTTAGTCAAATTTCTACGTTCAGTAAATGAAGGAACCGTTGATATATATCGGATGTTAAATGAGATTCAGGATGAATGGAACGATCAATTTCACAGACAGCCTGAACCGGAAGCATTAATCTTTCATCTGAATTTGTTGGAGAACGCAGCCCACAAGGTTTTAAAATCGACAATCGCTTACTCATCAAAATTACATCCTTCTGTCCATTACTTGTTTTCAAAAATCAGCGAAGTAATGCTGTTTCAATCGAAAAATGAGAATAATAGTATTTGGAAGGATGCTGTTATCTTATTTAATGAGTGGATCATCCGCTCGCAAAACTTTAAGGAGTCAGTAGAAAATATTTGCTTTGGATTTGGTTATTTTCTTCCTTTTGAACGGTGCGCTCTTTTTAAGTTTACCAATGAGGAAAGTGTAGGGGTTGGTTTATTTGGCCATCATTTAAATACGGAGGAGATTCAAGCAATCGCAGAAAAGATCACCAATATCCCAGTGCTGAATGACAGCCTTGTAAAATTAAAATCACAGGGCCATGAAATGAAAAATTTCCAGCCAATTTTTATACCCTGTGCAGAACATGATCTTCCGGAAAAGTATGTGAGGAAATTTGAACTTACTTCGTTAATTATTGTTCCCATTTATGTTCCGGAGGAAGGAAAAATAATTGGAGGGGTCGTTTTAGATCAAGGTCCCGGAAACCTCTTTACTGCGGATACAAGTTTGTTTCCTGCGCTGATGAAATTTGGACAAAGTTCCGGAGAATTGTTGTCAAAGTTTATCGAAGCAGATATTAAAAAGCAAGAACTGCCAGAAAGAGATTCCATCACTTTGTCACCAAGAGAAATGGAAATTATTAAGCTTTTAGCGGATGGTGCTTCAACTGCAGAAGCGGCATTAAAGCTTTATTTAAGTGAATTTACGGTCAGGGATTACATATCAAATATAATGAAAAGGCTTAATGCGCAAAATAGAACGGAAGTAGTTGTCAAAGCGATACGAATGGGAATTATTGATTGAAGCCGCCTGAGGCTATTCATAACCTCCTTATGCCTAAAAAACTGTCAGCAAATGCTGACAGTTTTTTTAGGTATCTATCCTATTCGGATAAATACCTGTTTTTAGTATGAGAGGAGCCTATACCATCTGCTAAGAATAGAATAATTTAAAATAAGGTATGTATGTGAAACAAAAGGAAGGAGGATGGGTATGGGAATAAGTGGAGTTGAACAGTGTATATGTCATGAGATGGAACAACTTCTTGAGGAACAGCAAAAACTATCTTTTGAAGGCTTCCGTTTCATTTGTGAAGATATTGGATTTGATACAATCCCATTTATCCTTTCAAATGGGAAATGTCCATTTGAAACATTTGGGGTAACAAGGTATGGGGAATTTTTCACTACACAGGTTTTTCGGTTAGAAAAACTTGATCCAAGACATTGTTGCGCAACACTATCACTCTTAATGCCAGTTGATATGGATGGCTGCCCGGTGGATTTATGTGATGATGTATATTCGCTGTTTAAAACAGATAACTGTATGATAATCGATTTGAGATGTTTTTGTACAATTCAGCCGTTATCCCCCAAATTAGTTAATCGGGAACTTCCTATTATCGAACCAAAATGTTAATAAAAGTGGAAATATGTTAAAAGCTCATTCGCAAAAGAATGGGCTTATTCTTTTTTTCAAAATTAATTATTATGGATATGTGTCTATCGCACATTTTTATCTGGGTGAATAGGATATATGGAATTCACAAAGGGAGGTAATGTAAATGTCTGGTGTAGCAGGTGGCTTTGGAGGCGGATTTGCCCTACTAATCGTTTTGTTTATTTTGTTAATCATTATCGGAGCTTCTTGGGGTTGCGGATTCTATTAATATAAATAAGGAGGAATAATAAATGTACGGATATGGTGGTTTTGGAGGCTGCGGCTATGGTGGTTGCGGCTATGGTGGAGTTGGATTTGGCGGCGGTTTCGCGTTAATCGTCGTATTATTTATCCTTCTGATTATTGTCGGTGCGGCTTGCTTTAGATGGTAATCATAATAGCTCCAGTGCCAAGGGTACTGGAGCTTTAAATTTTGGTTTATGCCATCACTAGATCCTCTATGTTGTTCGATTTCTTCCAAACAATTTCTTCTACCTCTGAACCTTCGATTGTTTCTTTCTTTAATAAAATATCAACCAATTGCTGATACTGATGTTGATGGCTCTTAATTAAAGCCTCTGCTTTTTCTAAGCCTTTAGCAAAGAGTTCTTGCATTTTTACTTCTTTATCTTGTTTGTTAAATGTCAAGGTGAAACCGTCTTGAAGCATTCCTATATCCACCATCTGTTCAATGATTTGTTTAGCCTGCTGTACATCGCCGCTTACACCAATGCTGTGTTCACCCAGAAACATTCTTTCAGCGACACCGCCTGCTAATACCATGGCAACACGGTCAAGGAGGTCAGAGCTTGTGGATAAATGCAATTCTTTAGGAATTGGTGCTACATATCCAAGCGCCTCTCCGCGGGGAATGATGGTAGCTTTTCTAACCGAACCAGGCTTGGTTAATGAGGCGACAATTGCATGACCAGCTTCATGGATGGCAACCCTATGTTTTGTTTCATATTCCTGTAAGGAACGAGAGGTGTTGCCTAGAATGGTTCTGTCAAGGGCATAATCCAGATCATGCTTGTGGATCATATCCTGCCCATTTCTAACTGCCCGTCGGCTGGCTGTTTCAAAAAGGGACTGAAGTTCTGCACCAGAAAAACCTGAAGTACTCTCAGCTAAGTCATCTAACGATGCGAAAACATCTTCCGCAAGAGACTTGCCCTTTGTATGAATGTTAATAATTTCTCTTCTTCCCCTTGTATCTGGCAATGGTACTTGGAAGGAAAAGTCGATCCTTCCCGGCCTTAGGAAGGCTTCATCAAGCATGTCTTTTCTATTAGTAGCGGCAATAAACAATATGCCATCATTAGAATGACCGCCATCAAGCTGAACGAGAAGTTCCGTTAAGGTTTTTTCTGCTTCTTCACCTCCATGGGCTTTTCGTTTGCCTGCTAAAGCATCCACTTCATCGATAAAAATTACTGCTGGCCCTTGTTTCCTTGCTGTTTGGAACAAGGAGCGGACACGGCTGGCACCAATACCAACAAACAATTCATTAAAAGCAGATCCGCTGGCAGTGAAAAAAGCTGCATTTAATTCGCGTGCGATGGCTTGAGCCAATAACGTTTTCCCTGTACCAGGAGGTCCGTATAACAAAATTCCTTTTGGTGGTTTTATACCTAATTTAATAGCCCGTTCCGGCTCCTTTATGGTAGAGAGTGTCTGCATTATTTCTTCTTTCATTTCCTCTCCAAGTCCACCTACATCTTGTAAGCTGATAGTAGGAAGAGGACGTGACTTAGAAACACTATTTTTCATTGAGTTATGAAGGCCGAAGCCCCCCTTTTTCTTTTGCAGGGCAATTGCCGCACCGGCAAGTAATAAAACGATCCCGCCCATAAACCACTTTCCATACTTGCTGCTAGTGGTATATGAATATTCGATATTATATTTTTCAACAAGTTTATCAATCATTTGACTGTTTGGTGGAACATGGGAAATATATTCTTCTTTTCCTGCTTTCATGTTTAGGCTGCCATCTGCACGTTCAGTAAGAGAAACTGGTTTCCCATTTTGAGCCTGAATTGTTTTTTCAACAGATGAGAAGGGGATGGTGACCTCATTATTTGAAGTTTGGACATACCAAACGATACCTACCACTACAAGAATAAACGCTGTGAATAACGGGATAAACTTTGAAACTACTTTTTTACTTTTATTCATCCAACAACATCTCCTTTAAAAGGGTCATCCCCTATTATAAAGGAACTTCCAAAAAAATGGATGTGGGAATCAGTGGAAGAAAAAAACACACGAAAAGTGTGTTTTTGATTCTATGATAATAAACGAAGATGGGGAATAATTGGCATTAAGACACTTTGGGCAAGTACACCAATACTTACGCCAATGCTCGATGCTTTACTCCATTTAAAAACATGAACTTTTTCATCTTTTCCTTCATACAAAAATAATAGCTGCTCACCTTCTTCAGCAATGCCAATTTTATGAAAAGATACCTTATTTTGCTCAAGAACAATTTCAAATGCTTTATGCAACAATGCTAAGGTCTGCTGATCAAATTTAGTAACTTCCATATTTCCTCCTAAGGGAATCTTATTTTATATCCACATAACACCTATTATATTATTTTACCATAAGTGTTAAAAGAAAAAATCAGTGTCAGTCAATTGAAATATTGCAAAGATATCATTTGCTCTGATAAGATTGAAGTTATGATTAAAAATTTTTTCATTGGCAAAAGAGAGGAAGACATGATGGGTAAAAATTTTATAGAAGACGTATTATCGCGCCGGACATTTGCGATTATTTCCCACCCGGATGCCGGTAAAACGACACTAACAGAGAAATTATTATTATTCGGCGGAGCCATTCGCGATGCTGGTACTGTAAAAGCGAAAAAGACGGGGAAATTTGCCACAAGCGATTGGATGGAAATTGAAAAGCAACGTGGAATTTCTGTCACTTCAAGTGTGATGCAATTTGACTATGACGGGTTTCGCGTCAATATTTTAGATACGCCTGGACACCAGGATTTCAGTGAAGATACGTATAGAACGTTGATGGCTGTGGATAGCGCGGTTATGATTGTTGATTCGGCAAAAGGGATAGAGGAACAAACATTAAAATTATTTAAAGTATGCCGGATGCGCGGAATTCCTATTTTTACGTTTATGAATAAACTTGACCGCCAAGGGAAGGCACCACTTGAGCTTCTGGCCGAACTGGAAGAAGTTCTTGGAATTGAATCCTATCCGATGAACTGGCCGATTGGAATGGGAAAAGAATTCCTTGGTATTTATGACCGTTTTAATAATCGAGTGGAACAATTCCGGGTTAATGAAAATGAGCGATTTATCTCGTTAAATGACAAGGGAGAAATTGCCGGTGATCATCCATTAAAATTGTCAGGACTGTATGATCAAACACTTGATGAAATTATGCTGCTGAATGAAGCGGGTAATGAGTTTTCAGCTGAAAAAGTGGCTTCAGGCGCTTTAACACCTGTTTTCTTTGGAAGTGCGTTAACCAACTTTGGTGTTCAAACCTTTCTAGAGTCGTACCTGAAATTTGCTCCAGCACCGAAGGCACGTAATTCGTCTATCGGAGAAATAGATCCATTAGGCGAACAATTTTCGGGCTTTGTCTTTAAAATTCAAGCTAATATGAATCCTGCCCACCGGGATCGGATTGCCTTTATACGCGTTTGTTCGGGGAAATTTGAACGCGGTATGACTGTTAATATTCCGCGGTTAGGAAAGCAATTAAAGCTTTCCCAATCAACTTCCTTTATGGCTGAAGAACGAAATACAGTTGACGAAGCGGTTAGCGGCGATATTATCGGCTTATATGACACTGGCACATACCAAATTGGTGATACCTTGACCACTGGCAAGGATCATTTCCAATATGAAAGATTGCCGCAGTTTACTCCGGAATTATATGTGAAAGTTACCGCTAAAAACGTAATGAAGCAAAAATCCTTTTATAAGGGGATTGAGCAGCTTGTCCAAGAGGGAGCGATTCAGCTATTTAAAAGGGTAAGTATCGATGAGTATCTATTAGGTGCTGTGGGTCAGCTACAATTCGAGGTATTTGAGCATCGGATGAGAAATGAGTACAATGCAGAAGTTTTAATGGAACGAATGGGTTCGAAAATTGCGCGCTGGGTGGACGGGGAAACAGTAGATGAAAACCTTTCAAGTCCACGTAGTCTTTTGGTGAGGGATCGTTTTGACAATTATGTATTTTTATTTGAAAACGACTTTGCCCTACGCTGGTTCCAAGAAAAAAATCCAAACGTAAAACTATACAATCCAATGGATCAAAATGAGTAGAATGACAAAGGCTAGGAAAAATTTTTTCTCGCTAGTTATTTTGGCACAAGGAATGGGAAAGCTATACTGAGAAGTTTTTATTCTAAAATTGCCAAGTAGAAGCGGGATTGTACTATGAAAAAATTGAGCAAATTGGAAGCCGTTTTATGGAATATTGCCTTTCCTGGTTTCAGTCAATTATTAACAGGTCATTATATTAAAGGTGTTTTGTTTGTTGGTTTGGAATTTGTTATGAATGGTAAAAGCCGCTTTAACCAGGCAATCATGTATAGTTTCTTGGGTGAAATTGAAATGGCTGAGGCGGTCGTAAACTATCAATGGCTAATGTTTTATCCATGTGTCTATATGTTTTCGCTGTGGGATGGTTATCGGCAGGCAATGCCGCCTGATGAAAAATATACCTTTTTGCCGTTTGTCTTTTGTGCATATTTTGTTACTGTTGGTTTAATGGTCTCGCCAAAGGTAACGATTTTTGATTTACACCCAGGTCCTATTTTTTTACCAATGCTGTTTTTGATTCCAGGTCTATTAATTGGGTTTATGATTAAATTAATGTTGGCAAAAAACTTTAGAATAAATAATTCTTCTTAAAACCTCAAATCAGGAAAAACTGGTTTGAGGTTTTTTTATTGGGAACCCCCATAAACCATTTAAGAAGAAACGTAATTATGTAAAGAAAAAGCTTTCTCCTCTTAAAGTCCAAAATAGCGAAATATGTTATAATTGGTCGAATAGAGGTGAGCAAAATGCTAAGTTTATTGTTTATGACTAAGAAGAAAAAGAGAACTTTAGAAGAAATGGTTCTTTTGATTCAACAAGGTGACCGTGACTTGCTTGATGAACTAATTGATGCTTATAAGCCTTTTATTGCCAAAACAGTTTCTTCTGTTTGCAGGCGTTATATATATGAATCCGATGATGAATTTAGCATTGGTCTTATCGCATTTAATGAAGCCATTGAAAAATACTCAACTGAGCGGGGAAGCTCACTACTAAGTTTTTCAGAGGTAATTATCAAAAGAAGGATTATTGACTATATTCGTAAACAGACTAAAAATCAACATATTAGTATTGATATAACTAATACCAGTCAAGAGGAAGAGTCAGCGGGTTCGATCATTGTTAATGAACTTTCCCTTGATGATTATCAAAAAAAGAATGATGAACAATTAAGAAAAGAGGAGATTCTCCATTTTCAGAGATTATTAACAACTTTTGATTTGAGTTTTAGCGACTTAGTCGAAAATTCTCCTAAACATGCCGATGCGCGGAAAAGTGCGATTTTGACAGCGAAAATATTAGTCGAGGATCCTGAGTTGAAAGAATCATTATTTGAAAAAAAGCGCCTTCCCATTAAACAATTGGAAAAAATGGTGAATGTCAGCAGAAAAACAATTGAACGGAACCGGAAATACATTATTGCGATTGCACTTATATTATCTAATGATTATTTGTATATGAAGGATTATATAAAGGGGGTGTTAGAAACATGAAAAAAGGAATTGTAATGGAAGTAGATGAAGCTTTTTTGACGCTTTTAACCCCCGAGGGTGAGTTTTTCCGCACAAGGAGACAGGACCATCCGTATACAATCGGTGAAGAAATTCACTTTTTTCCGATTGAAAGTGTTAAATCTACTAAACCATCCTTTTCACTAAAGAATCCTCTTAAATTCAAAACGGTGTGGATTATGATGGCTGCTTTATTGATTTTAATTGGCTCATTAATCCCAAATTATCAAAATAATACTGCCTATGCTTATATGTCTATTGATGCGAATCCTAGTATCGAGATTGGTGTAAATAAAAAAATGCAGGTGATAGAGTTGACCGGTTTCAATAAAGATGGAAAGAGGCTTATCTCAGAACTCCCTAATTGGAAGAAAAAAGATGTTTCGCAATTAACCAACTCCATTTTAGTTAAAATGAAAAATGCAGGTTTCATTAAAAATAATGACCCTGTTATCATTTCTACCGTGAGAACCGAACAACCTATGGAAAAAGCAGAGAAAGCACTGCAAAAGAAAATTAATAAGATTAAATCAACATTGAACGACCAGCAATTAGAGGTAAAAGTGCTAACCGCTTCCCAAAAGGAACGAGAAAATGCACACGAACTTGGGATATCGACAGGAAAATACCGAGAAAAAATAAATCAGTCAGAACAAAAGAAGAAAGCTAAATCAATTGAGAAAATACAGGAACAAAAAGCCCTGACGTCAGAGCAGGAAAAAGTTCTTCCACCTGGACAATTGAAGAAACAGGTTAAAACTAATGCTGTTCAAAACTTAGACGTTCCAGAGGATACCCCTAAAAATGAAACGATTCGTTCCGAAGGAAAATCGATTCCTCCAGGTCAATTGAAAAAAGATGATGACGAACGATGGAAACAAAATCAAGAGCAATCAAAAAAGCATGAACAACAGTGGGAAAGGCCAAACCAACAAAATCAAGGGCAATCCAAAAAGCAAGAACAACAGTGGGAGAGGCCAAACCAACAAAATAGAGGAAATCAGAAACAAGAGGTTTCTAACCCTAATCAATGGAAGAAAGATCATAAAAACAAGTAAAAGTCCGGCAATCAGCCGGACTTTTTTCCATATTTATTTAATTATTGTTTTGTAAACTGACCAGACATTTGGGCTTGTGCTTGTTGTACAAGTCTTTTCGTAATTTCGCCGCCTACGGAGCCGTTTGCTCTTGAAACTGTATCTGAACCTAGATTAACGCCGAATTCATGTGCTATTTCGTATTTTACTTGATCTAAATACTGCTCAATCCCAGGTACTAATAATTTGTTGCTGCTATTTGCCATGTTTTTCAACTCCTTTTTTCTTCCAGAGGATTTTCTAACCTCTGTAAATGTAGTATTTAATTTCTGTACCCATTTCATGAGTGGTAATGTTTTGCCAAACTGGAAGTTGAAACTTTAAAGCACTTCCGCTATTCGTATTTAGTCAGTTCCTTTCCCTACATCTTTTGTAGGGTGCATAAAGGGGGAGGCTAGGGGTTTTCTTTTACTTTCAAGCAGCTCACGATTTTCTGTTGTATTCCAGCCAATATCATTTGTTGGATGAACCCATTCGTCACCAGCCATAATTGACGGGTCTGTATCCTGTGTCCAGTTCTCTAAGGGGGAATTTTCAGAGGCATATATACTATCCCCAATTGTCACACCATGTTTATTGACAAAAGGTGCCTCCATTTTGATGCCGGTTCCTTCAAAGCTTGGCGCATTTATTTGATGTGGCATTGTTTCGTCTATCGTTAATTTTTTTGAGGTCTGTTTATTCTGTGACTGTTTCATGTCTGCTCACTCCTGTTTTTCCTTATCCAGCTCCAGCGCCCTAGCGGCTAGTGTCCTTCGCTCTCCGCCCTACGATAAGTCAACATCGAAT
>NZ_AJLS01000062.1 GCF_000307875.1 Neobacillus bataviensis LMG 21833 | reverse complement strand
TGACCGCTGACAAAAGAAAAAATCATCAGATAACTGATGATTCCTTTATTTACCGATTTAAAGCTCATTAAGCCGCTCATTTCAGTAATTTTTATAACTTATTTTATTTATCGCCACGGCTACGCATTACGAAGCCAGCTGATTTTTCAGTTCCTGTGGTACGTTTACGAGGAGTTTTTTCACCTTGTTTACGGTCGTCAAAGCGACGGTCATCACGTTTTCCACGGTAACCTCCACGATTATCATCACGGTCTTTCCAGTTACGTTTACGATCTCCACCGCGTTCGCCATCTTTAGAATCACGATTACCACGGTAGCCTCCACGGTTTCCGTCACGATTACCATCACGGTCGCCATTTCCACGGCCTTTGTAGCGTCCGCCGCCACCTTTACCTTTTTTCTTGAATCCTTTTCCTTCACCATTGTATGGTAATGGACGTTCGGCTGTAATTTTAACTTCTTCTTGGTTATCCGGGTCTTTAACACGTCCTTGGAGAAGTAAGGCAACCAATTCTTTAGCATCAA
>NZ_AJLS01000061.1 GCF_000307875.1 Neobacillus bataviensis LMG 21833 | reverse complement strand
ACGTGCGTAAAGCTTAATAATAGGAACAAACTAAGCAGGCTCTTTATAGAGTCTGCTTTTTTTATTTTATAGAAAATTTATAGAAGGCGCCTAGCCCTTATTTTTTCTTTTAAAAAACAGGAGCCCCACTCACGAATGAGCAGGGCACACACAAACAAGTAAATCAAATGGTAGTCAAAGTGTAACACATAATCAGGAATTCTCCTAATTACCCTCGAATAGATGGTGCAATGAGGACAGTTCCTGCGGCTCTAAAAAAAACGATGAGAACCGTCCCTATGGACTCGCCTATGGACTCGTTGAAAAAACAAACACCTTTATTCTGATTTGTCCCCTTGACAAGTTTATTCTTACGGTATAAAATTTTTTTATTCACAATGTGATGCGATAATCAACAGATTAGTAGATTTCGTATTCATTCAGGCGGCAAATGGCGAATATGTGTTGCAATATTATCTATTTTCCGATTGATCAAGGACATATTGCTGCTAAAATTAAAAACTTTCATCAAACGATTTTTATCACAAAAGGAATATACTTTTTTTTACATCTAATTGTAAACACTTCCAATTGTGAACAAATTGTTAACAGATTTCATTAATTGGTGAACGTATCGAAAGGTTGTGGGAAAAAATAGTCTATAAACGGTTTGTGTAAAAGAAATAAGCTGCCTCATTACGATATAAAAACTATTACGAATACTTTGGGAGGACTATCATGCCATTATTAATTGTTGCAATAGGGGTATTGCTATTAATTATTTTAATTATGGGTTTCAAATTAAATACCTTTGTTTCCTTAATCATTGTTTCATTTGTTGTTGCTTTATCATTAGGAATACCAATGAAGGATGTTGTTCATTCGATTGAAAGCGGTTTAGGCGGGACGCTTGGTCATATCGGTTTAATCTTTGGACTAGGTGCCATGCTCGGCCGGTTAATTGCTGATGCAGGTGGTGCCAATCGGATTGCCAATACCTTAATTGAGAAGTTCGGGGAAAAAAGAATTCAATGGGCGATTCTATTTGCTTCCTTTATTGTCGGGATTGCCTTATTCCTTGAAGTAACCATTGTATTATTAGTTCCAATTATTTTCTCTATCGCGAAAGAATTAAAAGTTTCGATTGTAAAATTAGGCCTTCCAATGGTGACAGCGGCCTTAGCGGCACATGCTTTCTTGCCGCCGCATCCGGGTCCAATCGCTGTCGCTGCAGAATATCAAGCAAATGTTGGTATGGTATTGATTTATGGAATTATTGTGGCGATTCCAACTGTTATTATCGCTGGTATTTTTTATCCGAAGCTTGCCATAAAAATTGTGCCAACTGCTTTCACTAGAGAAGGAAGCGCATCCTTTGGTGTTCAAAAAACATTCAAATTAGAAGAAACACCTGGTTTTGGAATCAGTGTTTTTACAGCATTATTCCCTGTCATCTTAATGGCTTTAGGTGCCATCGTTGATATGACACAGCCAGCTTTAGGATTTAAAGATAATTCGTTCATCGTATTTATTCGTTTTATCGGGACCTCTTCGACTGCTATGTTGCTTTCTGTATTGCTGGCCGTTTACACAATGGGACTTCGCAGAAGAATTCCGGTCAAGGATCTGATGGAATCTTGTTCATCAGCCGTTAATGCATTGGGGATGCTGCTTTTAATTATTGGCGGCGGCGGTGCCTTAAAACAAGTGCTTGTGGATGGCGGTGTTGGTGATTATATCGCTAAATTATTTGAAGGTACTTCAATGTCACCGATTCTGTTTGCCTGGATTGTCGCAGCATTATTACGGATCTGTTTAGGCTCTGGAACGGTTGCAACATTAGCAACTCCGGCGCTTGTGCTTCCGTTAATTTCAACCATGCCTGATGTGAACTTGGCACTCGTCACGCTTGCAACTGGAGCTGGAAGTGCGATCGCTTCACACGTGAATGATGCTGGATTCTGGATGGTAAAAGAATCTTTAGGAATGACCTTGAAAGAAGCATTTGGAACCTATACGATTCTCTCCACTATTGTGGCTGTATCTGGCTTAGTATTTACGTTAATTTTAAGTGTATTTGTTTAAAAATAACCAAAGTGACCATTTTATCAATTGTATAAAATGGTTTCTTTTTTTTCGCCTTTTTACCCTTTCGTCACGCTTTCACTTTGGCAGAAATTAGCTTATAATTGAGTAGTGTTGCAAAATGCATATGTTCTATTCGGATAGAAAAATACTCTCTCGTTACGGGTTAATTGTGCGAGATATGACTATAATTTGGAAATATACCTGATCGGTGGGATTAATATGAATGAAAAATATGAACGGCTGAAAGAGATCTTAAAAGAGATGGGGAATGTGGTTGTTGCTTTTTCGGGCGGTGTCGATAGTACGTTGCTACTAAAAGTTGCCGTTGATGTGTTAGGGGTTGAACAGGTCTTGGCTGTTACGGCTGATTCTGAAACGTATCCTTCAAGTGAATTAGAAGAAGCGAAGAAACTGGCCATCCTAATTGGTGCCACACATCAAGTGATTGAAACCTCTGAATTGAATATTCCAGGATACGCTGAAAATGACCGGAACCGCTGTTACTTCTGTAAAAATGGATTGTTCGAGGAAATCGTTCCGATTATGCGCGAGAAGGGTTTTACAAACGTGGTCTATGGTTTGATTGCGGATGATATGAGTGAACATCGTCCCGGTGTACGTGCCGCCAAAGAACATGGTGTTCGCGGCCCGCTTCAAGAAGCGAATCTTTATAAAGAAGAAATTCGTGAGCTTTCGAAACAGTTACACCTTCCTACATGGGAAAAACCATCGCTCGCTTGTTTATCCTCACGAATCGCTTACGGTGAAACCATTACCCAAGAGAAATTAACAAAGGTTGAAAAATCTGAGGAATATTTAAAAGGGCTGGGTATTAGACAAGTGCGTGTTCGTACCCATCAGGATATTGCCAGGATTGAAGTGGAGCCAGAAGATATGGGGATCGTTTTAACAAAGCATACAGAGATCATGGAGAACCTGCAGCGATTCGGATATAAATATGTCACCCTAGATCTGCAGGGCTATACGAGCGGCAGCATGAATAAAGTGCTCAGCCATTCTTAACGTCTACAATAGAAGATAGATGACTTTTTGCAGTAGAAGGTGAGTAGAACATGATAAAAGCATTGGTAATTGTCCCATATGAGGGACTGTATGAAATGATGAAAGAAATGAATCAAGAGGTTGACGATATTCAGCTAGAGATCCGATTAGGGAATTTATATGAAGGTGTGGCCATTGCGAAGAATGCTGAAATGGACGGCTATCATGTGATCATCAGCCGCGGCGGTACCGCTTCTATGATTCAGGAAGCAGTATCGATCCCAGTGATTGACATTCAAGTGTCTGGCTATGATGTTTTGCGCATTTTAACACTTGTAAAAGGATTTTCAAGTAAAGCTGCAATCGTGGGATTCTCGAACATTACACATGGTGCTGCAACAATCTGTAAACTTCTTGATTTTGACATCCAAACCTATACGATTACAAAAGAAGTTGAGGTGAAAGAAACCTTAACAAAATTAAAAAAACAGGGCTATGAAGTGGTCATTGGAGACGTGGTCACGGTTCAAGCGGCCAAACAATTAGGCCTGACAGGCGTTCTCATCACATCTGGAAAGGAAGCCATTCTTGAGGCATTGGAAGAAGTGCGAAGGTCCTATCGCTTATTCTCGCGGCTGCAGCAGGATGTGTCTTTATTTCGATCGATCCTCGATTGCAATGAACAGGCCATCATTGTGATCAATCGGGAAGAGAACATTGTCTATGAGAATGAACGGTTCGCGAAAGATCTTCATTGGATGGAACTAAAGAATTCACCAGAGGTAAAAAAGGTGATTCAAGAAACTGCCTTAACGGGTGAAAAGCAAACCAAAACGCTTCACATCAACCAGTCCTTTTGGCACATCACCACATGTCCTCAAGAAGAGGGAATGATTTTATTTTTTGAAAAAAATCATCTTCACCAAGGGGTGGAACAGGGACGGGACATGAACTCCGATGCAATAGAGTTCCAGCCATTCGCTTCCTACACCCCCATGACTGGAAAAAGTGAATCGATTCAGAAGGTGTTAAAGCAAATCAATCAATACAGTAAAAGTTCCGAACCGGTATGGATTTCCGGGGAAGAAGGAAATGGCAAAGATGTAGCAGCTCACTCCATTTATGTAAAAAGGGAAACCATGAATGAACCATTTATCACGGTTTATTGTGAGGTAGTAAGGGAAGAACAACTGAAAGAACTGATGAACGATGCCTTTTTTGAGAAATATGCGAATGGTGTTCTCTATTTTAAAAATATCGATAAATTGAACGCCTATATGCAAAAGGAATTATATCAGATCCTTCAGTCTGAAAAGGATAAAAAGCTACAATTTCTGGCGTCATCAGGAGATACCATTGAGGAAAAGGTCAAAAGTGGACAATTTCATCGGGAATTGTATCAACTATTAGCACCATTAAAAATCCATATCCCGCCACTCCGGGAACGCAGACATGATATTGAGGATTTGGTTCATGTATTTATTTCAGAATTACATCCGAAATATGGAAACGGTGTTGTGGGGATCAGACAAGATGCACTAGAGGAACTGACCAACTATGATTGGCCTGGCAATGTAGAACAGCTTAAAAAGGTCATCGAGCAATTATTTTTAGAATCCCATTCCTATTATATTGAGAAGGAAGTAGTTGAAACTGTTTTTAAACGATTAGAGCAGCAAGAAGTGAATGAGGCTTTCACCCCGGTCGATATAAGCGGCACATTAGAAGAAATCGAAAAACAAGTGATTTCGAAGGTTCTTGAAGAGGAAGGGCTGAACCAATCAAAAGCGGCCAAACGTTTAGGGATTAACCGTTCTACCTTGTGGCGCAAGCTAAAAGACTAGCTTGCGTTTTTTTTTTTTGTGCAGATAATATAACTGTTTTGTTGCAAAAAGC
Source organism: Neobacillus bataviensis LMG 21833 (assembly GCF_000307875.1). GTDB lineage: Bacteria > Bacillota > Bacilli > Bacillales > Cytobacillaceae > Neobacillus > Neobacillus bataviensis. Next base: position 4,850 of record NZ_AJLS01000061.1, on the reverse strand, counting down.
AACGTATTTTAGATTAGGAAAATATCCTTTTCTTGAATATTGCATTATGCACCATTTTGGTTTATGATTATGGCTGTAAATACTAAAAATGAAGTTGTATCGAGCGCTATGAGGGAATGAAAGAAACGCAAAGAATGCAAACTATTTATGTATAAAAGGAGGCCTGGAGATAGGTGAAACTAGCAGTTATCGCAGATGATTTAACTGGCGCCAATGATACCGGTGTCCAGTTTGCCAAACAAGGTCTAAAAACGACAGTGCTATTTTCAGATACACAATTACAGCGGGCCCATATGAGTGAAGATGTGATCGTTTTAAATTCAGATAGTCGTGCATACCCTTTTGGAAAGGCTTACGATGTTGTTTTTAATCTATCCACACAATTGAACAAATTGAACGTTTCAAATGTGTTTAAGAAGGTAGATTCCACTATGAGGGGACATATTGGGGCAGAAATTGATGCGGTTATGGATGTGTTTAAGTTTAAGACGTCGTTCGTGGTACCAGCTTTTCCGAAAAGCAATCGAATGACCATGAATGGAAATCATTATGTCAATGGTGTGCTATTAGGGGAAACTGAAATTGCCCATGACCCCGTCAGTCCAGTAAAGATCAGTTACCTGCCAACATTATTGCAGGAACAAAGTAAGCGGAAAGTCGAATTGATTTCCATTTCGGATGTGCGCAAAGGAAAACGTCATTTATCTGAAAAAATGAATACGTTGTCTTCAAGTACAACGCCAAAAATTATCATCGTTGATGCCACAACGGATGAAGAATTACAGACGATTGTCGAAGCGGCAAACATGTTACATGAGAATTTCCTTTGGGTTGGTTCAGCTGGAATTGCCTCTCATCTTTTCGACACAGGTTTTCGTGAAGAGCCTTTGCAAAAGAATCAGGATGGTGAAAGGCTTCCGGTACTAGTGGTTGCGGGAAGTGTGAAGTCGATTACACACCGACAAATTCAAGAACTGAAAGAGAAACATGATGTTGAAGAAATCGTTATTTCTCCAGAAGAATTCTTTTTCGAAGATAGGAGAAAACTTGAAATTGAGCGGATTGTGAAAGCAGGACAAGCAATCCTCGAAAAAAGTGATTTAGTGATATCAACTAATCCTGGGCAAGAGGCGATCAATAAGGTAAAGGGTCTCCAACTTTCCGGCGGTTTATCGAACTTCGATGTAGGCACGACCATTGCCGTAGCGATGGGAGAAATCGCTGGTCAGCTAATAGAAAGTAAGCGCATTTCTGGTGCGATTTTAACAGGTGGAGATATTGCAGGGGCAACTTGTAAAGTATTAAAGGGCGAAGGAATTCGCGTCATTGGTGAAGTCGAAGCAGGTATTCCTTATGGGAAATTGTTCGGCGGTACATTTGACGGGTTACCGATTGTGACAAAAGCGGGTGCCTTTGGAACAGTGGAATCACTTGCTAAAGCGCTCCAAAGAATAAGTAACTATTAATGGAAAGCATTGTGTGATGAAAAAGAAGCTTTTACCGAATCAATTTTTAAATAGAGTAGGAAAAACGCCAAGTATATGTCGGACTACAAGTTATTTGCCATTCGACATATGCTTGGCAAAAATAAGATGTACTAACGGGAGGAAATAATTATGGCTGCAAATAAACCAGTTATCGCGATTACAATGGGGGATCCATCAGGAGTTGGTCCTGAAATTATCGTTAAATCTTTGAATGATCAACACATCTATGAAAATTGCCGTCCATTTGTGGTTGGCGACCTGAAAATTCTGAAAAGAGCTTTAGCAGTAACGAATATCGAGCTTCAATTAAACAGCATTGCAAATCCTGAAGAGGCAAAATTCGAAAATGGAACCATCGATATTATCGATTTAGATTTAGTATCAGAAGATTTACCATGGGGACAAGTTTCTCCTGAAGCCGGAAATGCAGCATTCCGCTATTTAGAACGGGCCATTTCCTATGCTAATGAAAAGAAAATTCAAGGAATTTGTACGGCTCCATTAAATAAAGAAGCGCTCCATAAAGCGGGTCATATTTATCCAGGACACACAGAAATTTTAGCGGAATTAACCAACACAAAAGATTTTGCGATGATGTTATCTGCCCCTGGTTTACGCGTGATCCATGTGACAACCCATATTGGTTTGATGGATGCCATTAAAAAAAATAATGCAGAACGTCAATATACCGTGATTAAACTTGCTCATGAAACATTAGAAAAAGCGGGGATTAAATCACCAAGAATCGCCGTTTGCGGGATTAACCCACATGCTGGGGAAAATGGACTTTTCGGAAATGGTGAAGAAGAAGAAAAAATTATCCCAGCCGTTGAGAAAGCACAGGCAGAAGGAATTAATGTACAAGGTCCGCTTCCGGCAGATACGTTATTCTTTAGAGCAAAACGCGGTGATTTTGACATCGTTGTGGCACAATATCATGATCAAGGGCACGGACCAATTAAGGTATTAGGCCTTGAAGCCGGAGTCAATATTACGGTCGGTCTTCCAATCATTCGTACAAGCGTTGACCATGGAACGGCTTTTGATATCGCGGGAAAAAATATTGCGGATGAGCTTTCGTTAAAAGAAGCGCTTCGCATGGCGATTGAATTAGCCCCTGAAACATTGTAATTAAATCCATTTAGCAAGAGGCCCTATGAAAGGTCTCTTGCTGCCTTTGTCTATTTCGATTGATGTGAAAGTTCCTTTATTCCGTGTGTAGTTTGAAAGGAGAAATGTATGATGGCATTACCGAGATTCGCAAAAATAAGACAAACATTTCATGTAGAGAGTCTAAAGGATATCCCAGGAACGGTTACAGAGCAATTTCTTCGTGTAAACGCCGATGAAAAAATAAAACCCGGCATGGAAATTGCCATTACCGCCGGAAGCAGAGGAATTGCCAATATTCCTTTGATCGTTAAAAGCGTGGCGGATGAAATTAAAAAAAGAGGAGCAACCCCGTTTGTCATTCCTGCCATGGGAAGCCACGGAGGCGCTACGGCTGAAGGGCAAAAAGAGATGCTGGAAGGATTAGGTATAACGGAGGAATACACTGGCTGCGAAATTCGTTCATCCATGGATGTCGTGGAAGTGGGAGTCACGTCAGAAGGCATCCCTGTTTATGTGGATAAGATTGCGTACAATGCAGATGGAATCATCGTGATGGGCCGTGTGAAGCCGCATACAGATTTTAAAAATAAAATTGAAAGCGGCGTCTTAAAAATGGCCTCCATCGGCATGGGGAAACATAAACAAGCATTGGCTTTACATACCTATGGCATTAAGGGAATCAGTGAAATGATGCCTGAAGTTGGAAAAGTAGCAATTGCCAATTCCAAAACACTATTTGGTGTCGCCATTGTGGAAAATGCTCATGAAGAAACGGCCATTATTGAAGCCATTGAACCAGAGCAAATTGAAGAACGTGAAAGAGAATTATTGAAAAAAGCCTTTGCCTTGATGCCAAGTCTTCCAGTCGATGAAATCGATATTTTGGTCGTAGATGAAATTGGTAAAAACTATAGCGGCACCGGTATGGATACGAATATTATTGGCCGTATTCGTGTATTGGGCGTAACAGAACCGTCCAAGCCTGCCATCAAATATATTATTGCATCGAATTTAAGTGAAGTGAGCCATGGGAATGCGCTTGGGATTGGCCTATCTGATCTAACAACGAAGCGTCTATTTGAAAAAATTGATCATCCAGCTATGAATGAAAATGTTGTCACCAGTACCTTTTTAGCTCGAGCCAATATTCCGATTGTGCTTGATAATGACCAAGAAGCCCTAAAAGCAGCCCTACGCGCTACCTGGGGCGTCGCACCGGAAGAGGCACGAATTGTCCGGATTCCAAATACCCTTCATATCGGTGAGTTATTTGTCTCAGAAGTCATTTTTAATGAGTTAAAGGACAAAGAAAATATCGAAGTATTAGAGGACCTTCACGAAATGATGTTTGATCAAGACGGTTACTTTTTACCGATGGGGTTAGGTGCAGACCCGCACGCGGATAGAATTAAAACAACGATGTAGAACCATGGGGAAGCAGGGGACGGTTCTTTTCGGAACAATAAAGGGGTAAGCCCCGCTGCCTTCGCAGCAGGGCTTACCCCTTTATAATTTCAGATAAATTTCGTACCATGCCCTATGGATTAGTTGAACCGTCCCTACGGTGTTTTGTTGTATATGATGTATAAGGGATGTTAATCTGATGCATTCTATCATTGTTAATACACGAGGAAAATTTTTCTAAAGGGGCTCTTTGCACTATGTTTTCATACCGAGGGGATGCACATAAAGTATATCTTCAACTACAAAAAACTGTACATAAAAAAGAATCTGTCAATGATTTGAAAGAGTTGGTAGAAATAGAAGAAATCATGGCTCTTTATCAATCTTTGGGTAGCGATATATTAAGACTCATTTATTATCGAATGGTCAAAGAGAAAAACGGATCCGGCTTTATCCCGATCTTTTTAACCTCCGTTCCATGGCTGCTGCTCATGTTTTCGAAGCAAATCACTGACTTACTAGGGAGTGTGCTTTGGGTAACCTTTGGCTTTATCTATCTATTTATCCTCATTATAAGCGTGATTCTTCACTTTCGTGAAAAAGCATGGGCAGCCTTTCATATGGAAATTATTCAAGATATTTTAAATGAACGAAAAGATGAAATGTCTTTGGGGTCAGACCCCCACTCAAGGCCAATTTAATGCAAAGTTTGATGATGATTACTATTTCTTTACGACACAATTGGAGGAAAGTGCGAAGTAACGTTCAATCATACCGATGAAGACCAAGACACTCAGCGAACGTCGACAAAATGGTCTTCATCATACCTATGAAGACCAAAACACT